>NZ_JBIVUY010000018.1:0-138294 GCF_044757425.1 Streptomyces sp. NPDC091281
CGGATCAACGTGCTGTTCGCGATGCTCCGCGACGGCACCTTCTACGAACCCCGAACCCCACGCCTCGCTTGACGAAAGACATAGAGGCACCCCCCACTGGTACAACCCAGAGGGCTCATTGCGGACCAATCGAGCATGAATGTTTTCATACTCCTTGAAAAGACGACGGCATATATAAATACTGCTCACGGCCGCACCCGCCCACCAAGGGCGCACACACGGGCACCCGGTGTCGCCGTCTCCCGCCCGGGACGGCGACCGGGGTGTTCGGGGCCTCGCCCGTGCGAGTGCCCGTGGCGGCCCCGGCCGACCCCTGGGCCGGGGCCGCCCCGAACCGTCGGACCACCGTCCCGACGCCACACACCGGAAGCGAAGATCATGCCCCTGACGACTACGCGCATCAGCCCGGACTGGCCGTGCCAGGTCAAGACGCCGGGCAGCTACGACTGGGAGCGCTCGGCCGCCAAGTGGCTGCGCGAGCTGGTGCCCGCGCGCTACGCGAGCTATCCCGCGCTCCTGCGTCATCCGGTGCTGCTGGCCCGCCACGCGCAGATCCAGGTCCAGCACGAGATCCGGGTGGCCCGTACCGCGCTCCAGACCGCGCGGGCCGACCTGCCCCGGCTGGGCATGCCCGAGTCCGTCATCGAACACACGATCAAGCTGTACGCCGCCGAAGTCCTTCAGCTCCAGCACATCGCGCGCAGTGTCCGCGCGGTCAGCGACGCGCTCGTGGAGAGCAGCGTCGGACGCTGAGCCGCAGCTGAGCCCCCCTCCCCCGGCTCACTCCGGCCGTCCCCGGGCGCCCGTCCGGCCGGTCTTCGCGGCCCGCCCGGCCGCCGTCCGGGGCGTGGTGGCGGGGGACGTCCGCGCGGCTCCCCGGCCCGCGCGCGTCGGCCCGCGTCCTCGCCTACGAGAGGGTTTCGCCGGACCGTGATCGGAACGCGGCGGCTGTGCCATGCTCAAGTCGTGACGAGCGAATCCGCCCGGGCCGCCCCCTCCGGCGCCGCTCCCGGACCGACACCCCCGACCCAGGTCGCGGCCCTGGCCGAGGTCGTGGCCCGCCAGCGCGCCGAACTGGACCGGCTACGCGAGTCGGCCGCCAACACGGCCTTGGTCGAGCGCGCCACGGGCGCCCTCATGGCCCGCACGGGCCGCTCCCCGGACGCGGCCCGCGAGGCGCTGTCGCGCCGGGCGAAGGAGAACGGCCGGAGCCTGCTGGAGGAGTGCTGGGCCACGCTGGGCGCGCTGGGCGGCGGTCCGGGCCCCGAGGGTCCCGGTCCGGGTCCCGACCCGGGCGACGGTCCGGACGCGGGCGACGGTCCGGGCCGGGACGCGGGCATCGCCCAGGACAGGACCCCTGCCAGCACTCCCGGCACCCCCGACAGCACCGGCCCGGCGCCCGCGTTCGCGGGCGGGCCGGCCCCGGACCGGGCCGAGGCCGAGGCGCGCGCCCGGCTCGCCCGCGCCTTCCTGCGCGCCGACGGCCCGCACGGTCTCGCCCGCGTCCTGCTGAAGCACCTCGGCCCGGACACCGGGGCCGACGCGGTGGTCCTCCTCGCCCGGCAGCCCGGCGGAAGGGAACCGGAACTGATCGGGCACGCCGGGATCGACGACGCCGACGCGCGCAGGTGGAGCATCGTGCCGCCGCTGTCCACCGGCGCCGGACCGGACGGCCCCGACCCCGGACTCGACCTCGCCCTCGACCTCGGTGAGGCCCGTTGGCTGGAGGGCCCGGCCGATCCGGCGCACCGCTCCCCGGCCGGGGAACCGCCCGCGCCCTGGGGCTCGGTGGCCTGGCTGCCGGTGACGGCCGACGGCCCGCCCGGCACCGACCGCGAGGCCGCCCCCACCCACCGGACCACCCAGGTCGCCCGAGGTGCCCAGGGCTCCGAGACCCGCCCGGTGCTGGGCGTGCTCGGCGTCCTGCGCCGTCGGGAAGGGCCCTTCGGCCCTGCGGCCCGGCAGCGGCTGACGGCCGCCGCACGGCTCTGCGCGGGCCCCTTGCGCACCCTCGCACCACGGCTCCCGGAGCAGGACCTCACGGCGGGCGGTACCGTCGACGCCGTACGCGCGGTGTTCGAGCGGCTGCCAGTCGCCGCGGTGCTGCTCACCCCGGTGCGGACGGCGGACGGGGCGACCGAGGACTTCCGGATCGCGGCGGCGACCGCGGGCACCGCCGACAGCCTGGGCCGCGTCGGCCGTGACCTGGTCGGACTGCGGTTCCTGGAGTGCTGGCCGGCCGTGGCCGCGTCGCCGTTGTGGCACGGCTGCCTGGGCACGCTGGCCTCCGGGCGCACCTTCGAGGGCGAGCTGTCCGCCCGGCGCCGCACCGCGACCGGACCGGTGACCGCGGCGATGTCCGCCCCCCGCGCGCGGGACACCGGGACGGGACCGGTCGAGGACACCAGAGACACCAGGGACGCGAGGGACACGCCGGACGCGAAGGACGCGAAGGACGCCGCGGAGTCCGGCGACTCCGCGGCCGACGCCGAGACGCCGCACGTCGCGTCGGTGTCGCGGGTCGGGGACGCGCTGGTCGTCAGCTGGATCCGGCTCGACCCCTCGGCCCGCCAGCGGCAGCGCCTCGCGGACGTCCAGCGGCTGGGAAACCTCGGCTGGGCCGACTGGAACCTGGTCACCGGCGAGGTGACCTGGTCCGCTCAGGTCTTCCGGGTCTTCGACCGGGACCCGGCCGGGGGTGCCGTGGCGCTCGCCGGGCTGCCCGCGCTGGCCCTGCCCGAGGAGGTGTCCGCGCTGGCCCGCGCCATCGGGCTGCTGGTGCGGGAGGGGCTCCCCTGCGACCTGCCGTTCCGGACGGTCGCGCGCGACGGCGGCATCCGGCACCTGCGGGTGGTCGCCGAGGCGGTGTGCGACGAGCGGGGCGTGCCCGTCGAGGTGCACGGCTTCGTGCAGGACCTCACCGCGCAGCGCAGCGCCGAACTCGCCCTAGTCGCCAGCGAGCGGGCCAACCTGGTGCAGCACGGGGTGCTCCAGTCCGAGCGGACGGTGGCCGGTCGCCTCCAGGAGGCGCTGCTGCCGCTGCCGAGCAGGCCCGTCCTGCTGTCCGGGCTGCGGGTCGACATCGCCTACCTGCCCGCGCAGGCCGGGCTCAACGTCGGCGGCGACTGGTTCAGCGCCGTCGCCCTGCCCGACGGGGACGCCCTGTTCGTCGTCGGCGACGTCGCGGGGCACGGGATCGACGCGGTCGCCACGATGGCGCTGCTGCGGTTCACCGCGAAGGGCATGGTGATCACCGGTTCCTCGCTCACCGGGGCGCTCACCCGCCTCAACGCGCTGCTGCTGCACTCCCGTGACCCGCTGGGCACCGCGACCATGGTCCTGGCCCGCTACAGCCCGCGCGAGCGGCGGCTGACCTGGGCCCAGGCCGGGCATCCGCCGCCGCTGCTGCTGCGCGACGGCACGGCCCGCTACCTCGCCCGCCCGGTCGGCATGCTGCTCGGCGCGGGCGACACCCCGCGCTACGACGAGGCCGAGTGCCTGCTCACGCCGGGCGACCGGATCGTGCTGTACACCGACGGTCTGATCGAGCGGCCCGGGGAGAGCATCGACCGCGGTCTGGAGCGCCTCGCGCGCGCCGCGACGACGACCTCCGTACCGGTCCCGGGCACGCCGCCGCCCGACGAGCACCGCGCCGAGCCGCTGGAACGGCTCCTCGGCGCGCTGCTGGACCCCGAGCGGCGCGACGACGTCTGCGTCCTGGACATCCGGCTGCCGCCGGACGCTCCTGCCTGAGCGGCGGCCCTCCCGGCGGGCGGGTCAGGTGCGCGCCTCCAGGTCGCGGCGCGTGTCGTCGCCGTAGACGCCGCTCTCGTCGCCGCGGACGCCGTACCAGAGCTGGAAGCGGGCCACCGCCTCGGTGAGGAGGGTGTCGTAGCGGCCGTCGGTGGCGCCGTCGGCGTAGACGTCGGGGACGCGCCGCAGGCGCTGCTGGAGGTCGGTGACCTCGGGGCCAGTGGCTCCCTCGCGGAGGGTTCCGGGGCCGTCGGGGTCGTCGGCCGCCGCGGGCGGCGGGTCGGGGACCGGGGCGGTGGCCGGGGGTATGCGGGCGGTCGCCGGGTCGCCGTCGCCGCCGTCCAGCAGCAGGGCGGCGCCGAATCCGGCGAGGGCCGCGGTGAGGACGACGCCCGCGGCGACGAGCGCGCCGCGCGGCCCGGCCCGCCGCCGTCCCGCGCGCCGTTCCGCACGGCGGCCCGGGGGCGGGACGGCGGCGGGGACCGGGGGGATCTCCTCGGTCGGCGTCTCCGCCAGGGGCTCCACGGCCTCGTAGGGGCCGCCGTCCTCGGTCAGCTCGCGGAACAGCTCCGCGAGGGCGTCGGTGTTGCGGGGTCTGAGCACCCGGACGGGCTCCAGGACGGGGCCGCCCCCGCCGGTCCCGTCCTCCGGTCCGGGCCTCGCTGGTGCCGGCACGCCGCTCTCCCTCCGTCCGTACCGGAATTCCTCGGGGAGGGATACGGAGGGCGGGCGCCCCGGGTTCAACGGGCCGGGCGGGGCCACGCGGCCCGGTCGGCCCGGCGCGCCGTTCAGTCGGCGAGGAAACGGTGCAGGGACCGGACGAAGGCGGTGACGAAGGCGTCGCGGCGCGTGTCGTCCAAGGCGTCCAGCGACAGGTACGGGTTGAGGTCCTCCAGCTCGACCAGGAGGAGTCCGCCGTCGCGCGTGCGGCAGGCGTCGACGCGCTGGATGCCGTGCGCGAGGCCGTTCCACTCGACGAAGCGGCGCGCGAACTCCAGGTCGGCGACGGTGGCGTCGTACGGCTCCAGCCGCCAGCGGCGCTCGGGGTCGGGGGCGTAGAGGGCGTACTGGTAGTCGTGGTCGACGAAGTAGAACGACACCTCGTGCTCGAAGTCGACCAGCGGCTGGACCAGGGTGGCGCCGTCGCCGAGATCGGGCAGGGCGTCGGCGGCGACCACGCGCAGGCCGATGGAGTCGGCGCCGAGCTTGGGCTTGACGACGTAGCGGTCGGCGGCGGGCAGCCGGTGCAGGTCCTCGGCGCGGTCGACGGTGGGGACGACCGGGAAGCCCTGGGCGCTCAGGTCGGGCAGGTACTGCTTGCCCGCCATGTCCGCGCGCCCGGTGAGCGGGTTGTAGACGCGGGTGCCCGCGGCCAGGGCCCGCGCGCGGAAGGCCTCGTACTCCTTGCGGTGGCCGAGGACGGGGCCGCTGTTGCGGACGACGACGCCGTCGAAGGCGTCCATCAGCGCGGCGGCGTCCAGCGGGTGGCAGAGGGCGAGATCGAAGTGGGCGCGCAGCCGGGAGGTGAGGAGGACGTCCTCGTCGCCGTAGCGGCGCCCGCGGGCCTCGTAGGCGAGGTCGGTGACGTAGAGGAGGCGGGGGCGGCGGGCGGCGGACATGCGGGCTCCCTGGTGGTGCGGACGTGCGGGCGCTTCACCGCTACGGCGGTGCGGTGACTGTACGTCGCGCTCTGGGGAGAGATCGCAGGGGGGCCGCGGTCGGGCCGGACGGGCGAGGGGCCGGTGGGACGTACGATGGAGGGTGCCGGGTATCGGATCGTACGACCGGTTCCGGAGCGTCGTCCCCGGCCGGCTCCGCCGCCTCCGCCGTCTCCCGAAGGGCCCTGGACTTCCGTGACCACCGCAACACTGCTCGACGGCAAGGCCGCCGCGTCCGACATCAAGAAGGAACTCGCGCTGCGTGTCGAGGCGTTGAAGGAGCGCGGCATCGCCCCGGGCCTCGGCACCATCCTGGTCGGCGACGACCCGGGCAGCCGGTCCTACGTCGGCGGCAAGCACCGTGACTGCGCCCAGGTCGGCATCGCCTCGATCCGGGTCGAGCTGCCCGCCGACGCCTCCCAGGCCGACGTCGAGGCCGCCGTGCTGCGCCTCAACGCGGACCCGGCCTGCACCGGCTTCATCGTGCAGCTGCCGCTGCCCGCCCACATCGACACCCACGCCGTGCTGGAGCTGATCGACCCGGTCAAGGACGCCGACGGCCTTCACCCGGCGAACCTCGGGCGGCTGGTGCTGGGCATCCCGGGCGCGCTGCCCTGCACCCCGCGCGGCATCATCGACCTGCTGCGCCGCAATCACGTGCCGATCACCGGCCAGCAGTTCTGCGTGATCGGCTGCGGGGTCACCGTCGGCCGCCCGCTCGGCCTGATGCTGACCCGCAGCTCCGAGCACGCCACGGTGACGCTCTGCCACGAGGCCACGCAGGACGTGGCGGCGCACGCGCGCGTCGCGGACGTGGTCGTGGCGGCGGCCGGGGTCGCGCACATGGTCACCCCGGACTGGATCAAGCCGGGCGCGACCGTGCTGTCCGTCGGCCTGACCCGGACCGTGGAGGGCATCCTCGGGGACGTCCACCCGGACGTCAGCGACGTCGCCGGGTCGTTCGCGCCGCCCATCGGCGGGGTCGGCCCCATGACCCGCGCGATGCTGCTGACCAACGTGGTGGAGGCGGCCGAACGGCTCTGACGCCCCACCGGGCGCACACCACGGCGACGGCACTCGGTTCCCCGCGGAGGGAACCGAGTGCCGTCGCCGTGGGTCAGGTGTTACGTTCCCTGCCATGAGCGCCAGTGACCGCGGGACGTCCGCCGGGCCCGCCGCCGCGAAGCCGTCCATGCGGGACGCCCTGGTCGCGGCGGCCTTCACGCTGTTCCTGGAACGCGGCTACGAGCAGACGACGGTCGACGACATCGTCGCCCTCGCGGGCGTCGGACGGCGCTCCTTCTTCCGGTACTTCCCCTCGAAGGAGGACGTGGTCTTCCCCGACCACGAGCGCTGCCTGGCCGACATGACGGCCTTCCTGGCCGTCAGCGACCCCACCGCCGAGCCGGTGCGGCGGGTGTGCGACGCGGCCCGCCTGGTGCTGCGCATGTACGCGGAGAACCCCTCCTTCTCCGTGCAGCGCTACGGCCTCACCCGGCAGGTGCCGGGCCTGCGCGCCTACGAGTTGTC
Source organism: Streptomyces sp. NPDC091281 (assembly GCF_044757425.1). NCBI lineage: Bacteria > Bacillati > Actinomycetota > Actinomycetes > Kitasatosporales > Streptomycetaceae > Streptomyces > Streptomyces sp. NPDC091281. The sequence goes on from NZ_JBIVUY010000018.1 coordinate 6,942, forward strand.
GGTGGTGTGGCGCTACGAACGGGCCCTCGCCGGATACCTCCGGGCCCGGTTCGCGGACCTGCCGGGCGGCGCGCTGCGCGCCGACGTCGTCGCGGCGGCCGTGGTCGCCGCGCACAACAACGCCCTGCGCTCCTGGCTCCGTTCGGCGGGCCGCGACGACCCGAGCACGACGGTGGACCACGCACTCGCCTACGTGCAGGCCGCGTTCGCGGACCCGGCCGGAGCCTCCGCCGAACTCCCGCGCGGCCCGCACGAGTTCATGGACCCCGGCGACCCTGGCGCCCAATACGAACCCGGTGATCCGGGCGATCCCCGTGACGTGGTGGTGGTCGTCTCGCGGCGCGGGGCGCCGCTGTGGCGCGTGGTCCAAGAGGTCGAGACGGCCTTCGGCCGGACGCCCGGCGGCGGGCGCTGAAGCGGCCGCGACGCACCCGCACGGCCACGGAACCGCCGCGGGAACGCCGTGATACCACCACGGAACCGCCGCGGAACTGCGGTGGGAACGCCGCGGAATCGCCGTGGGGCCACCGCGAACCGCCCCGGATCGGCCCCAGATTCGGGGTACGCAGTACCTTTACGCCTGGCACTGAGTGCCATACGCTGAGCTCCGTGCACGGTGGCACGGCGAACCGGGCACGCCTGTGCGCGGGGGCGCCGCGCACCCAGGGAAACCCGGTCGAGTGCAGGGAGTTGGCCAGCGTGTACCACCACTCAGGAAGCGCCGTACCGCAGGCGCCGGGCTCCGTCGCGGGGCTCCTCGACCGGCGGACCGGCACGGACACCGACGCGATCCTCTTCCAGCGCTGCACCTGGTGCGCGACCGCCATGTACCAGCGGCTGCTGTGTCCGGTGTGCCAGGGCAGCGATCTGCGCACCGAGCGCAGCGAGGGCACCGGCACGGTCCGCCACACCACCGTGGTGCACCGCAACACCCCGTCCGCGCGCAACGTCTCCCTGGTCGAGATGGCCGAGGGCTTCGTGGTGCGGGGCCGGGTGATGGGCCCGCTGATCGGTATTCACAGCGGTGACCGCGTACGGCTGTCGACGGCGAAGGACCCGGTCCGCGGCGAGCCGGTCTTCCAGTTGCTGGACGAGCCGTTCCGCGGCTGGCACTGACTGGATTCCGCCTCCGGGCGGACGGAATCGATCACAACAGGCAACCTGGCGGGCGGGTTTCGTCTCCTCCGTGACGCGAGGGGTTCCCGGACGGTCGGGGCCCAGCGCTCCGACTGCGAGGAGTGAACCCTTGATCCGTGCCGGACGCATCGGCGTCACCGCCGTGGCCGCGCTCGCGGCCCTGGCGGCAGCACCCGGACCGGCGCAGGCCGGTCCCCCCGACGGACCGATACCCGCGGCCGCGACGACCCCGTCGGAGGCGGCGGACGCGCTGCCGCCCGGCTGGCGGCTGGCCGGCGAGGGCGCGGGGCGCGCCCTCGTCTGGCGGTCGGAGCGGCCCGTGCCCATGGGCGACGCCCGGGTGGAGTTCCACGCGGGCGGACGGCTCCTCGGCGTCCCCCGGGCGGACGGGGACGGGCGGACCTTCCGGCTCTCCCTGGACCCCGCCGACCCGCGCGGCGCCGACCTGCCCGGTGCCGAGGCCCTGAAGGACCTGAGCGTGCTGGCGAGCGGGCGCCGCCTGGACGTGCCGCCGGGCGACTCCGGTCCCGGGAAGCGCGGTACGGCGAGCGCCGCCGCGCCTCCCCCGGCCGCGCTCCCGGCGAACCCGGTGGACCCCGGCAAGCCGGGCGCGTACCGCACGGTGACCGGCTCCTACGACCTCGCCCCCGTGAAGCTGCCCGGCTTCCCGAAGCCGGTGGAGATGCGGGCGGTGGTCGTCTCGCCGAAGGGCGCCACCGGCAAGCGTCCGCTCGCGCTGTTCCTGCACGGGCGGCACAGCACCTGCTACAAGCCGGGCACCGACGAGGTGACCGGCGACTGGCCCTGCCCGGCCGGGACCCGCGCGATACCGAGCCACAAGGGCTACGTCCGCGACCAGAAGCTGCTCGCCTCGCAGGGCTACGTCACCGTGTCGATCTCCGCGAACGGGATCAACGGCCAGGACTGGCAGGCCGACGACGGCGGCGCGCAGGCCCGCTCCTCCCTCGTCCGGCAGCACCTCGCGCGCTGGGCCGACTGGGCCGCGCGCCCCGCTACCGCCCCGGCCGGCGTGCGTGGCGTACCGAAGGCCGATCTGTCGAAGGTGCTGCTGTACGGGCACTCGCGCGGCGGCGAGGGCGTCAACCGGGCCGCCATGGACAGCCTCTACCCGCCGCCGAAGGCGCAGGACGGCTACCGCGGCCCGGTCCGCTGGAAGATCCGCGGGACCGTCCTCGTCGGACCGACGATCTTCGGCCAGAACCCGGTGGCCGACGTCCCCTCCATGACGATCCTCCCGGGCTGCGACGGCGACGTCTCCGACCTCCAGGGCGAGGTGTACGTCGACGGCACCCGCGGGGTGAGCCGGGGCACCGCCCTGCACAGCGCGGTGTACGTGGTCGGCGCCAACCACAACTTCTTCAACTCCGAGTGGACGCCCGGCACTTCGCAGGCTCCCTCGGACGACGACTTCTACGACGACCCGGAACACCGGGACCCCGTGTGCTCCCCCGGCACCCGCACCCGGCTGACCGCCGACCGGCAGCACCGGGCGGGAGCGGCCTATGTCGCCGCCGCGGCCCGGCTGTTCGTCGCCGGGGACGACCGGGTGCGCCCGCTGCTGGACGGCTCCGGGAAGAGCGCCCCGTCCGCCGGTCCGGCCCGCGTCCTGACCCACGCGGTCGGCGCCCGCCGCACCGGCGGCTTCCTGCCCGACGCTCCCGTGAAGGTGACCGGGGGCAGGCTGTGCGCGGCGGTCGACCCCGACCCGGCCAGGGCCTGCCTGGGTGAACGGGACAGCGCCTCACCGCACTTCGCGTCGTGGGAGACCGACAAGGAGGCGGGCCGGGGCGCGGTCGCGCTGAAGTGGTCGACGCCCGGCAAGGCGGCGAAGGTCACCCCGCCGAAGCCGGTCTCCCTGTCCGGCGCGAAGCGGCTCGCGCTGCGGGTGTTCGTCCCGCCGAACACCACCGGCACCAAGCTCGACGTGGCCGTCACCGATACCGCAGGTCGCCGGGCCGTGCTCGGCCGGGTCACCGTGGACGGTCTGCCCGGCAGCGCACGCACCGCCTCCAACTGGGCCCGTGAGCTGCGCGTCCCGCTGACCGCCGCCACCCGCGCGGGACTTGACCTGCGTCATGTGAAGTCCCTTCAGCTGACGCCGCGTTCGGCCTCCGGGCGGGCCTGGCTGATGGACGCCTGGGGCTGGGCGCCCGGCACCCCGGCGGTCACCGCCGCCAAGCTGCCGCGCGTCGACATCGGCCGTCTCTCGGTCGAGGAGGGCGACTCCGGGAGCCGCACCTACCGCATCCCGGTGCGGGTCTCCGGGCAGGGCAGCGGCACGGTCCGCTTCTCCGTGCTCGACCCCGACACCGGGCGGGCCGTGGACCGGCTGGTGACCGTCCGGCCGGGCGTCACCCCCGTCGACGTGCCGGTGACGGTGAAGGGGGACACCGTCTACGGCTACGGGCGGCAGCAGGACATGGTCGCCAAGGCGGTGCGCGGCGCGGTCGTGGGCAGCCACCGGGGCGGCGTCACGGCCGTCGAGGACGATCCGGCGCCCGTGACCACCCTGACGCCGGTCACGGACCGGGTCACCGAGGGCGGCACGCTCGCCTGGCGGATCTCGCTCTCCGAGCCCGCCGCCGTCGATCTCTGGGCGCCCGTGCGCCTCTTCCCGGTCACCGAGGGCGCCGCGCTCTCCACCAAGGACGTGGACCCGCAGTGGCTGTCGGACACGTCCGGCGCCCCCGCCGACCCGGAGCGCCCGCTGTCCGACGCCGACCTGTGGGTGTGGATGGGCATCCCGGCGGGGACCGTCTCGCTCGACGTCACCGTGCCCACCGTGCGGGACACGGTGGCGGAGCCCGCCGAGACGCTCCGCATCGCGCTGACCGACGACAGCGGCCGCCCGCTCCCGGGCGAGCCGGTCCGGACGGGGACGGTGACGGACCCGGCGTAGTCCCGACCGGGCGGGGGCGCCCACCGACCGGCACACGCCCCCGCCCGCTCAGGCCCCCCTCCACTCGGCACTCCCCCGCTGAGCGCCCTCCCGCTCGGCACCCCTCCGGGGGCCGGTCAGAGGGTGATCCGCACCCCCACCGTCCCCTTGGTCCCCCGGCGCAGTCGGCTGCCGAGCAGCGTCAGGCGGCCGGTGACGCCGTACTTGCGGGCGATGAGCTTGCGGTAGCGGGCACTGGTGGCCTCGTCGCAGATCTCGGCCGTGCCGGGGACCTGGGGGCCGGTCGGCCGCCCGCGCAGGTCGCAGGGGCCGACGAGGACGTCGCCGCGCGCCCGGATGCGCTTCACCTTCCAGGAGTCGGCGGCCGTCCAGGCGCCCAGCGCGTCCCCGTCGCGCACCACCCACACCGGCGTGGCGACCGGGGTCCCGTTCTTGCGGTAGCTGGTGATCAGCAGGTACTTGCCCGCGGCCAGCGTGTCGAGCGAGGTTGCGTCCATCCCGGAAGTGTAGGCAGGCCGACCCGCCCGGTCAGGCGAGCGCCGACGCCATCCGGCGTACGCCCTCGGTGAGGATCTCCGGTGTGGTGGCCAGGTTCAGCCGTACGTGCCCGGCGCCGCCCGTGCCGAAGTCGGGACCGGCGCTGAGCGCGACCCGGCCGCGCTCCAGGAAGACGGCCGCCGGATCGTCGCCGAGGCCGAGGGCACGGCAGTCCAGCCAGGCGAGATAGGTCGACTCACCCGGCCGGTGGCGGACTTGGGGAAGGTGCTCGGCCAACAGCTCCCGCAGCAGGTGCCTGTTGGCGTCCAGCCCGGACAACAGGGCGTCCAGCCAGGCCGTTCCGTCGGTGAGGGCCGCGGTGTGGGCGAGGACGCCGACGTGACTCGGTCCGTGGCTGACCTCCTCCGGCAGCCGGGCCAGGTCGGTGGCGGCGGCCGGACCCGCCACCGCGAGGGCCGCCTTGAGCCCGGCGAGGTTCCACCCCTTGGACGCCGACATCAGCGACAGCCCGTTCTCCGCGCCCGGCACGCTCAGGTACGGCACGAAGGGGGTGCCGTCCGCGGTGAGGGGGGCGTGGATCTCGTCGACGACCACGCGGACGCCGTACCGGTCGGCGAGGGCGGCCAGGGCGGCGAGTTCGTCCGCCGTGTGGACGGTGCCGGTCGGGTTGTGCGGGCTGCACAGCAGGTGCGCGGCGCGCCCGCCGCCCGCGGTGGCCGTCCGGTAGGCGCGGGCCACGGCGTCCAGGTCGAGGCGCCCGTCGGCGCCGAGCGGCGCCTCGGTGACCCGGCGGTCCATGTGCGCGACGAACTGGAAGAACGGCGGATACACCGGCGGGTTCAGGACCACCGGATCACCGGGTCCGGTGACCAGGTGGAGCATCTCGACGGCGCCCATCATCACGTCGGGCACGATCGCGGTCCGTTCGACGGCGAGGCCGTGCCAGTCCCAGCGTTTCGCGGCGAAGGCGGCCAGCGCCTCGGCGTAGGCGGTGCCCGCCGGATAGCCGGTGTCGCCGAGGGCTAGGGCGTCGGTGACCGCGCGGACGACGGGTTCGGCGAGCGGGACGTCCATCTCGGCCACCCACAGCGGCAGGACGTCGTCGGGGTGGGTGCGCCACTTCATGCTCGTACGGCGGCGGAGGCGGTCGAGACCGAGGGCGCGGAGGGGGTTCGGTTCACCGGGCGCGTCGTGCGAGATCCTGGTCATGGCGACACGTTAAGGGGGCAGGTACATGACCTGGGATCACCGGAACCGGACAACATCCGCGCTCGGGCCGTCGGGCGCGCGGGCGGCGGGCGTGGTGGACGTCGCCTGCGACGAGTCGGGGTCGGACGGGGAGAACCTCGTCGCGGGGAACACGCCGGTGTTCGCGCACGCGGGGGTGCGGATGCCGGTCGACGTGGCCGAGGGGTACGTACGGGAGATCCGCGACCGAATTCGTTCGCCGGCGGAGGAGTACAAGGCGAACCACCTGCTGCGGGAGAAGCACCGGCCGGTGCTGGAGTGGCTGCTGTCGCGGGCCGGGCCGCTGGACGGGCACGCCCGTGTGCATCTGGTGGAGAAGGCGTTCCTAGTGGTGGACCGGGTGGCCGGGCTCCTGCTCGACGATCCGGCGGCGGCGGTGACGCTGTTCCGTACGGGGCGGCCCGCCGTGGGGGACGCGGCGTGGCCGGAGTTCCTGACGGCGGCCAACCGGCTGCTGCGCGTCCGGTCCGACGGGGCGCCGGGCGCGCCGGCGCCTGTCGACGGGTTCCTGCGCGCCGTGGACCGGCTGGCGCGCGAGCGTCCCGGTGGTGGCGCGAGTGAGGTCCTGGAGCGGCTGGGCGGGGCGCGGGAGCGGGCGCTGGCCTACCGAGAGGAGGTGCGGGACCGGCCGTACGTGGTGGCGCCGCTGCTCGATCCGCTGCTGCCGTCGGTGGTGGCGACCGCGGCGCACTGGAGCGCGGGCGGGCGGCCGGTGCGGCTGACGCACGACCGGCAGAACATGCTGACGCCGGAGCGGATCCGGTGGATCGAGGAGCGGGCCCGGCGGCGGGGCATCGCCCTGGTGGAGTTCCGGCTGGTGCGGGCGCGGGACGACGCGCGGGTGCAGTTGGCGGACTTCCTGGCGGGGACCGCGCAGCGCATCGCGTCGGACGAGCTGGCCGGGCACGGCGACCCGGTGCTCGGCGGGCTGCTGCGGACGTTCACCGGAGCGGACGCCGTGTGGGGCGACGAGGAGAGCTGGGCCCGGCTCGGCCCGGAGGCGGAGCGCGGCACGGCCGACGCGGCACACAACTCGGCTGCGGGGGAAGCCCGTTGACCGGTACGGCCGGGGGCTGACGGGCGGTCACGGTGCGCGTGGACGATCAGCGGCTCGCTGAACGCGGGGGCGTCCGCGCACGTATGGGAGCCAGGGGCGCTCGACGACCGGAGGGCCCCCGCGGTGTGGACCGCGCGTTCGGGGTTTCGGGAGCCAAGGCATGAGGCACGTACGACGACGGACCGTCCGGCGGGCGACACGGCTGGCGGCCGTCGGCGGACTGCTCCTGGGCGGCTTCATGGTCACCCAGGCGGCGATGGCCACGGAGCCCGCGGGCGCGACCAGGGCGGCGGACAAGGCGGCGCGATCGGTCGCGGCGACCGGCGAGAACCTGGTGAAGCGGCTGGGCGCGGCGCGTACGGCGGGCACCTGGGTGGACGCGCAGGGGCGGCCGGTGGTGGCGGTCACCGACGAGCGGTCGGCGGCGGCGGTGCGTGCGGCCGGGGCCGAGGCGAAGGTCGTCGGGCACAGCATGAACGAGCTGAAGTCGGCGGCGGGCGCGCTGCGTTCGGCGCCGCGGGTGGCGGGGACGGCCTGGGTGATGGACTACAAGGCGAACCAGGTGGTGGTGCGGGGCGACCGGACGGTGTCGGCGGCCGACTGGTCCCGGCTGACGCGGGTGGCGGCGGGCGCGGGCAGCTTCGTACGGATGGAGCGCACCGAGGGCACGTTCACGACGCGGCTGAACGGCGCGCAGCCCATCCTGTCGACCAACGGCCGCTGTTCGGCGGGGTTCAACGTGACGAACGGGTCGGACGACTTCATCCTGACGGCCGGGCACTGCGGGCCGACCGGTTCGACCTGGTTCGCCGACAACCAGGCGGAGCGGCGGGTCGGGCAGACGGTGAACTCCACGTTCCCGGGGTCGGACTTCTCGCTGGTGCGGTACGCGAGCGGGGACGCCGGGGCGGGGGCGGACGTCGTGGCGATCGGCGACGGCAACGGGGTGCGGATCACCGGCGTGGGCGAGGCGGCCGTGGGGCAGCGGGTGTTCCGCAGCGGCAGCACGACCGGGCTGCGCGACGGTGAGGTGACCGGCCTGGACGCGACGGTGAACTACCCGGAGGGCACGGTGTCGGGGCTGATCGAGACGACGGTGTGCGCGGAGTCCGGCGACAGCGGCGGCCCGATGTTCTCGGAGGGGGTGGCGCTCGGGGTGACCTCGGGCGGCAGCGGGGACTGCACGACGGGCGGGACGACGTTCTTCCAGCCGGTGACGAAGGCGCTGGAGCAGCTGGGGGTGCAGCTGATCGTGGCGGCGCCGTCCGGGGGCACGGACGCGGGCGGGGCCGCCGCGCCGACCGCCTCGCAGGGGGCGGCGCAGGCGCCGTCGACGACCGGTGGTGCGGCGGGGGACGGCGGGTCGGGCGGGGGTGCGGTCACGCCGGGTGCGACGGCTCCGGTGACCGGGGACGGGATCGGCGCGACGCTGGCGGCGCGGCTCACGGACCCGCGGGTCATCGGTCCGGGGCTGCTGGTGATCGCGGGCAGTCTGGTGGCGCTGGTGGGGGCCCGTTATCTCCGCGCGGAGCAGGACCGCAAGGCGTACCAGCGGCGCTACTCGGCGACCTGGAGCTGAGCGGGCGGGAGTGCGCGGGCGGGTTGATGGCCCCCGGGAGACGGGGGCCGGGTCACGACGGTCGGCGTGACGCGGGCCACGGACGACGGGTGGGTCGGCACGGGGCGGACGGCACGCGGGCGACGGGTCGACACGGGGTCAACGGGAAGAGGACGACGGGACGTGGTTTCGGCCTGGACGGCCGGTCAGGCCGCCTCGTCGGGCTGGGGGGCCACGGAGGCCCACTCCAGGACGAGCCGCTGGTACTCCTTGCGCTGCTCGCCCGTCAGTGTCCCGCCCGACCGGAGCCACAGGGCCCGGATCTCCTCGTTGACCTCTTCGGCCGATCGCTCGGAGAGGGGTTCAACAGTGGTGGACATGGTGTGAATCTTACGGCGTCCGAGGTGAAGGGGCCGTGAGCAATACCTGTGACAAACAGACAAAACGGACGTGTCACTGATCACGTCCGTCTGCCCGTCACACACCTGTCCGCGCACCCCTCACGGACCTGCCCCGCACCTCGGCGCGGGGGTCTGTCAGGTGCCCGGCTTGCGGCCGTACACGTAGACGTCGTCGCCGTTCTTCAGCAGCGACCAGTACTTCTTCGCCGTGGTCTTCGTCATGTTGACGCAGCCGTGCGAGCCCGGCGGGTTCCACATGCTGACGCCGACCGAGTGGAAGGCCTGGCCGCCGTCGAAGAACTGGGCGTACGGCATGGGGACGTTGTAGATGGTCGACACGTGGTCGATGTTCCGCCAGTAGATCTTCTTCAGGCCGGTGCGGGTCTCGTAGCCGTTGCGGCCGGTGCGGACCGGGACGGGGCCGTGGACGAGCTTGCTGCCGTCCTGGATCCAGCTGATCTGGAGGGTGAGGTTGACGCAGGCGATGCGGCCCTTGTTGGTCGGGCACTTGCCCGCCTTGTTGGGCTTGTTGCCCACCGCCTTCTGCTTGTTCATGAGATCCATCACACCCCAGGTGACGGGTCCCGCGTAGCCGATGTTCGGCGTGATGCCGTGCTTGGTCTGGAAGGCGCGGATGGCCTTGCAGTCGGCCGACGACTGCTTGCCGTCGACCGGGCGGCCGAGGAACTTCTCGACCTGCTTCTGGTGCGGTCCCGCCTGCGTGCTGCAACTCGCCGCCTGCGCGGGCGCGGCGCCCAGCGCGAGCGTGAGCGGCGCGATCAGCCCCGTGACGCCGAGCACGACGGCTCCTCGTCTGCGTATGTCCCCCATGACTGCCCTCTCCCTGGCCCGAATTCCGGCGACTCCACCCACTAGACCCGCCCGGCGCCGGTTCGGTTGTGGCCCTGCGCGGGCTGTAGCGAAACGGTGAACTTCCGGCGGGTCGGACGACGGCGACGCCTTGGCCGACGGTAAGGGGTCCCGTTCCGGTCGACGGCGTCGGGGGTCCGCCCCCGTTCCGGTCGACGGCGTCGAGGTCCGTCCCGCGCGGACGACCGTAGCCGGTTCCCGTCCCGCGCGGACGACGGTAACCGGTCCACTTTCCGCGCGGTGGACCGGGTGCGCGGCCCGGCCGCCGCCCTACGCTCCCGGCATGCACCGCCACCTCGCCGACGACCTCTCCCGGCTCCCCGATCTGCTCCGGTCCGCCCAGGACTTCGCCGCGCGCGAGCTGGCCGGTCTCGCGGCCCGCCCCGTCGCCCGCCTCGACGGGGCGCCCGGACCGGCCCCGCTGCCCGCCGACGGCACCGGCGCCGAGGGCGCCCTCGCCCGGTTCGCGGACCGGTGGGCGCCCGGGTTCTCGGCGTCGGCCGGACCCCGCTACCTCGGCTTCGTCACCGGGGGCGCCACACCCGCCTCGGTCACCGGGGACTGGCTGACGAGCGCCTACGACCAGAACGGCTCCGGCGCGGCCGGTTCCTGGGCGGCGGCGCTGGAGCACGAGACGGTGCGGTGGCTGCGGGAGCTGTTCGGCCTGGGCGAGGAGCACACCGGGGCGTTCGTGACCGGCGCCACGGTCTCCAACACCGTCGGCCTCGCCATCGGCCGGGAGTGGCTGGGCGAGCGCCGGGGCGTGGACGTCTCCCACGCGGGCGCCGCCGCGCTCGGACCGGTGCACGTCCTGTCCGGGACCCCGCACTCCAGTGTCGCAAAGGCCCTGTCGGTGCTGGGCATCGGCCGGGACCGGCTGCGGGAGGTGCCGGTGCTGCCCGGCGGGCGGGAGGCGGTCGACGTGGCCGCCCTGGACGCCGCGCTCTCCGCGCTGGACGGCCGCCCGGCGATCGTGGTGGCGAACGCGGGCACGGTGAACACCGTCGACTTCGACGACCTGCGGGCGATCGCCGCGCTGCGGGAGCGGCACGACTTCTGGCTGCACGTGGACGCCGCGTTCGGCGGCTTCGCCGCCCTCTCCCCCGCCCACGCGCACCTGGTCGACGGGCTCGACGCGGCCGACTCGGTCTGTGTGGACCTCCACAAGTGGCTGAACGTGCCCTACGACGCGGCCGTCCAGTTCAGCCGCCGCCGCGACCTCCAGACGCGGGTCTTCCACAACGCCTCCCCCTACCTCGGACTGCCCACCGGGGAACCGGACTTCCTCCACCTCACCCCGGAGAACTCCCGCCGGCTGCGCGCGCTGCCCGCCTGGTTCTCCCTGACGGCGTACGGGCGGGACGGGCACCGGGAGATCGTGGAGCGCAACGTGGCGCTCGCCGCCCGGTGCGGTGCCGGGATCGCCGCGACGAACGGGCTGCGGCTGCTGGCTCCGGTCCGGCTGAACGTGGTCTGCTTCACGCTGTCCGAGGACCCGACGCCGGAGCGCGTGGCCGCGCTCGCCCGGTCCGTGGCCGCCTCCGGGGAGGCCTTCCTCACGCCGACCGTGTTCGGCGGGGTGCCGGGGCTGCGGGCCGCGTTCAGCAACTGGCGTACCACGGACGCCGACGTGGACCGGGTGCTCGCGGCGCTGGCGGCGGCACCGACCGGCTGACCGCCCTGCCCTGGCCCCGGACACGGCACCCGCTCCGGCACCCGGTACGGCGATCGCGCGGCGGCCCGGTCCCGTGTGCCGACCTGGTCAACGGCCCGGATACGGTGCGCACATGGCGTCCTTCCTCCAGCAACTCCCCGCGCTCATCGGTGTCGTGATCGGCGCCCTGGGGTCCTATCTGGCGCTGGCCCGCAGCGACCGCGAGCGGTTCCGGCGGGAGCGGGCGGCCCGCTGGGAGGAACGGCGGCTCGCCGTGTACGCCGACTACGCGCGGACGTTGAAGAAGTCGGTGGTGCTGACGTACCGGGTCTCCGCCCATCTCGGCAACGACCCGCATCCGCACCCGATGCCGTTCGCGGAGGCTGAGCCGCTGATGGCGGAGGCCACCGACGGCCGCGACCCGACCGGGGAGGCGCTGATCATGCTGGGCAGCCCCGAGGTGGTGGAGGCGGCCCGGACCTGGGTGACGGTGGTGATGGAGATGGAGCGCTTCGTGCGCACCGCGACGCATGAACCACGTTCGTGGCTGGCCCTGTTGGAGCGGCAGCGGGCCGCCCGGCAGGTGTACTACGGTGCCGTCCGCGCCGATCTGGAGCTGCCGCCGGGGCACGGGGCGCGCTGGCCCGCCGCCCCGGTCGGGGACGACGGGCCGGACGACGCCTGAGCCGTCGGACGGGGGGGTGACGGGCCGCGTGCTCAAGCCGTCGGACGGGGGCGACGGGCCAAATGCCGGGGTCCAGGGTCCAGGGTCCGGGATCTGGGATCTGGCGGCTGCGGGCTGGGGGTCAGCGGTAGCCGGTGGTGTCGGCGGGCTTCCCCGCGTCCTGCACCTCGACGAGGTAGCGCCAGGCGTCGGGGCGGCTGCCGTCGAGGTCGGTGAAACCGTAGTCGCGGGCGAGGCCGCCGCTGGAAAGGGACTGCCCGTTGCGGCGGGCCACGTCCGGGTCGGCGGCGAGCGCGGCGACGGCCCGGCCGACGTAGCGGGGCGACTCGGAGATGGCGAAGTGGGGTTCCCGCTCCAGGGCGTCGCGCCAGGTGTCCTCCTCGACGCCGAAGTGGCCGAGCATGATCTCCGAGCGCATCCAGCCGGGGGTGAGGGCGACGGCGGTGGCGCCGCGCGGGCCGACCTCGTGGGCGAGCGCGAACGCCATGCGCAGCACGGAGGACTTGGCGAGGTCGTAGAAGAAGCTCACGCGGTAGGTGTCGCGGTTGTAGTCGGCGGTGCCGTCGGTGACCTCGACGACCAGTCCGCCGGGGTGGCGCAGCAGCAGCGGCAGCGCGTGGTGGCTGGTGATGGCGTGGGTCTCGACGGCGAGCCGCAGCAGGCGCAGGCCCTTGTCGAGGTCGTGCTCCCAGACGGGCGCGTCCCAGTCGAAGAGGTGCTCGGCGCCCCAGATGTCGTTCACGAGGACGTCGAGGCGGCCCTGTTCGCGGTCGACGCGTGCGACGAGGGCCCGCACCTGGTCCGGTTCGAGGTGGTCGGTGGGGACGGCGATGCCGCGTCCGCCCGCCGCGGTGACCAGGTCGGCGGTGTCCTCGATCGTCTCGGGGCGGTCGTACTCGGAGCGGCGGGCGCGGGTGCTGCGGCCGGTGACGTAGACGGTGGCGCCCGCCGCCCCCAGTTCGACGGCGATGCCGCGTCCCGCGCCCCGGGTCGCCCCCGCGACCAGTGCGACCCTGCCGTCCAGTGGACCTGTCATGTCCGGCCTCCTGTGCGTGTGCCTCGTTGCCCGCTCCGGGACGGTGGTGTCCCGGAGCCGTCGACCGAGGATCGCGTGGAATCCCGACAGGTTCTGTCGCCTTTTCCCGGGCGGTCCGGGGATTCACCCGGCCGGAGCCCGGTCGGGGGCGGGGGGCTCAGTCCCTGGTGGGGGCGAGCCGGTCGTCGAGGTCGCGCTCGTCGGTGAGGAACCACAGCTGGTGGCCCCGGTTGGACTCGCGGACGAAGTCCCGCAGCGCCGAACTCGCCTCCAGGTGGGCAGAGATGTCACCGAGTACGGCGAGCCGCAGCCGGTAGTTGGCGAACTTCTGCACCACCGCGCCCGCGACCCCGGACCGCAGCCGGAAGAACTCCGAGCCGACGCGCTCGGCCGGGACCGTGACGAGCTGGGCGTCCCGGCCGAAGGCGTCGCCGATCAGGTCGAGCGCCGCGCTCTCCCCGTCGAGCGCGGGGCCGTCGGAGGGGCAGGTCAGGACGCGGGTGCCGTGCACGGTCCGCAGCGTGTTCTCGGTGGTCATGCCCGGGAGCCTAGGGTCCCGGGCCCCGGCCCGCCGAGCGGTTTTCCCGCCCGCCGGGCGCCCGCCGGGCGAGCACGGGACGGCCGGGCGGGGTCAGTGGCCGCGGGACGGCCGGCGGAGTCAGTGGCCGCGGGCGATCCACTCCTCCAGGTGGGGTGCCTCGGCGCCGATGGTGGTGGGGTCGCCGTGGCCGGTGAGGACCTTGGTCTCCGGGGGCAGGGTCAGCAGCCGGTCGCGGATGGAGTCGATGATGGTCGGGAAGTGGGACCAGGAGCGGCCGGTGGCGCCGGGGCCGCCCTGGAAGAGGGTGTCTCCGGTGAACAGGACGCCGAGCCCGGGGTCGTGGAGGCAGACCGCGCCGGGCGCGTGGCCGGGGGTGTGCAGCACCGTGAGGTCGGTGCCCGCGGTCTCGATGACCTGCCCGTCGGCGAGGTGCGCGTCGGGTTCGCGGTCGGGGTGGGTGAGCTTCCACAGCGGCAGGTCGTCGGGGTGCAGCCAGATCGTGGCGCCGGTGAGGTCGGCGAGGGCGGGGGCGGCGCCGACGTGGTCGTTGTGGGCGTGGGTGCAGACGATCGCGGTCAGCCGGCGGTCGCCGACGGCGCGGGCGATGGCCTCGGCGTCGTGGGCGGCGTCGATGACGACCACCTCGTGGTCGTCGCCGACGATCCACACGTTGTTGTCGACGTCCCAGGTGCCGCCGTCGAGGGTGAACTGGCCCGAGGTGACGAGGCGTTCGATGCGGGCGGCCATCACAGCACCACCACCGAACGCAGCACGTCGCCCTGGTGCATGCGGTCGAACGCCTGCTCCACCTGGTCGAGTTCGATGGTCTCGGTGACGAACTTGCCCAGGTCCAGGCGGCCTTGCAGATGCAGGTCGATCAGCATGGGGAAGTCGCGGGAGGGGAGGCAGTCGCCGTACCAGGACGACTTGAGGGAGCCGCCGCGGCCGAAGACGTCCAGGAGCGGCAGGTCGAGCTTCATGTCGGGGGTGGGGACGCCGACGAGGACGACCGTGCCCGCCAGGTCGCGGGCGTAGAAGGCCTGCCGATAGGTCTCGGGGCGGCCGACGGCCTCGATGACGACGTCGGCGCCGAAGCCGCCGGTCAGTTCGCGGATCGCGTCGACGGGGTCGGTGGCCTTGGAGTTGACGGTGTGGGTGGCGCCCATGGTGCGGGCGGTCTCCAGCTTGCGGTCGTCGATGTCGACGGCAATGATCCGGGCAGCGCCCGCGAGGTGGGCTCCGGCGATCGCCGCGTCACCGACGCCGCCGCAGCCGATGACGGCGACGGTGTCGCCGCGTCCCACGTTCCCGGTGTTGATGGCGGCGCCGATGCCCGCCATGACGCCGCAGCCGAGGAGTCCGGCGACCGCGGCGGAGACCGACGGGTCGACCTTGGTGCACTGTCCGGCGGCGACGAGGGTCTTCTCGGCGAAGGCGCCGATGCCGAGCGCCGGGGAGAGTTCCTGGCCGGTGGCGGCGAGGGTCATCCTCTGCCGGGCGTTGTGGGTGTCGAAGCAGTACCAGGGGCGGCCGCGCAGGCAGGCGCGGCACCGGCCGCACACGGCACGCCAGTTGAGGATCACGAAGTCGCCGGGCGCGACGTCGGTGACGCCGTCGCCGACGGACTCCACGACGCCCGCGGCCTCGTGGCCGAGGAGGAAGGGGAACTCGTCGTTGATACCGCCCTGTTTGTAGTGCAGGTCGGTGTGACAGACCCCGCAGGCCTGGATCGCGACCACGGCCTCGCCGGGGCCGGGGTCGGGGATCACGATCGTCTCCACCCGTACCGGTTCGTTCTTCCCCGGTGCGATCACTCCGCGCACTTCCTGCGCCATGGGTCGGCTCCTTTCGTCTGCGGCGGTCCGTCCCCCACCGACCCTACGCGGCGGGGGTCGCGCGGGGAGGCGCAACAGGCCAGGTCACCGGCGGGAACCCCGCCTGGTGGCGGAGGGCGCGCGGGGCCGACGTAGCCTGAACGGCGCCATCCGAACGGCACCGAGGAGTCAGTCCCGTGACCATCGCTGAGACGTCCGCCGCGCAGCCCCCGTGGCGGATGCTGCTGGGCTACGTACGACCGCACCGCTGGACGCTGCTGGCGGGGGCGCTGCTCTCCCTGGTCACCGGGGCCACCGGGCTGCTGCTGCCGCTGGTGGCGCGGGGGCTGATCGAGGACCTGTCCGACGACCGGCCGATCACGGGGGCGTTGCTGCTGCTGTCGGTGCTGGTGCTGGCCAACGCGGCGCTGGGCGCGCTCGGTTCGTACGTGCTGCGGCGCACCGCCGAGTCGGTGGTGCTGGGGGCGCGGCGGGCGCTCTCCTCGTACCTGCTGCGGCTGCGGATCTCGGCGGTGGACCGCAGCGAGCCCGGTGACCTGATGGCGCGAGTCACCTCGGACACCACGCTGCTGCGGGAGGTCACCACCGACTCGCTGGTCGGGTTCGGCACCGGCGGGCTGACCCTGCTGGCCACGGTCGTGCTGATGGGCGTGGTCGATCCGGTGCTGCTCGGGGTGACGCTGGCGGTGATCGTGGTGGCGGGCACCGTGCTCGGTGTGATCGTGCCGCGCATCAACCGGGCGAGCAGGCAGGCGCAGGACGCGGTCGGGGTGATGGGCGCCTCGCTGGAGCGGGTGCTCGGCTCGCTGCGCACGGTGAAGGCGGCGGGCGCCGAGGAGCGGGAGGAGCGGGCGCTGCACGCGGCGGCCGAGGAGTCGTGGCGGCAGAGCGTGCGGGCCGCCAAGTGGTCGGCGGCGGCGGGCAACACGGCCGGTCTGGCGATGCAGTCCGCGTTCATCACCGTGCTCGCGGTGGGCGGGGCGCGGGTCGCGACGGGCGCGATCAGTGTGGCGACGCTGGTGGCGTTCCTGCTGTACGTCTTCTATCTGATGTCGCCGATCCAGCAGGTGGTCGGCGCGGTCGTGCAGTACCAGTCGGGCGCGGCGGCCCTCAGCCGCATCCAGGAGACGCTGCTGCTGCCCGCCGAACCGCCCCCCACCGGCACCGGCACCCCGGTCGGTGCCGACCCCGTACCGGCGCAGAAGGCCGCAGCGGACGCGGTGGACTCGGTGGACTCGGTGGAGCAACTGGACCCGGTCGCCCCGGACGGCCCGGCCTCGCTGTCCTTCACCGACGTGCGCTTCCGGTACGCCGACGATCTGCCGTACGTGCACCACGGGGTGACCTTCGAGGTGCCGCCGCGGGGCATGACCGCGTTCGTCGGCCCGTCCGGCGCGGGCAAGACCACGGTGTTCTCGCTGGTGGAGCGGTTCTACGAGCCCGACTCCGGGACGGTCTCGGTCGACGGGCTCCCGGTACCGGACTGGGAGCTGGACCGGCTGCGCGCCACGATCGGCTACGTCGAGCAGGACGCCCCGGTCCTCTCCGGCACCCTGCGCGACAACCTGCTGCTGGGCCGTCCGGACGCCGACGAGGAGACCGTGCGGCACGTCCTGGAGACGACGCGCCTCGACGGTCTGGTGGGCAGACTGCCCCAGGGGCTGGAGACGCTGGTGGGCCACCGCGGCACCAAGCTGTCCGGCGGGGAGCGTCAGCGGGTGGCCATCGCCCGCGCGCTGCTGCGGCGGCCCCGGCTGCTGCTCCTGGACGAGGCGACCTCGCAGCTCGACGCGGTGAACGAGGCGGCGCTGCGGGACACGGTGGCGGAGGTGGCACGGACGACGACCGTCCTGGTGGTGGCGCACCGGCTGTCGACGGTCACTTCGGCGGACCGGATCGTCGTCATGGACGCGGGGCGGGTCCGCGCGGTGGGCACCCACCGTGAGCTGGTGGCGGGCGATCCGCTGTACGCGGAGCTGGCGGCGACGCAGTTCCTCGCGACGGCGCCCTGAGACCGGGAGCGCCGGGGGCGCCGGGAACGCGGGTGGGGGCCGCCGCCCGGTGTCCGGGCGGCGGCCCCCACGCGTGGTGCGGGTCCGCGGTTCAGCCGACCGCGGGGAGCAGGCCGGTGACGGGCGCGACGAGGTCGGTGATCTGGTGCAGCTCGTTGAGCTGCCGGAGCTGACCGACCTTGTTCAGCTCACCGAGCTGGCCGGAGAGCGGGGGGAGTTCGTCGCGGTGCTCGGCCGGGATCTGGCTCTCGGTGAGCGTGTCCAGCGTGGTCATCGGGTTCAGCCGGCCGGCGTCCGGGGCTTCGGCGGCGGACGCCAGCGGCGCCGCGAGGCCCGTGACCCCGACGGCGAGAGCGGCGGCGGCGACGATGCGTCGAGTGGAGATCATGACCTGGCCAACGCGCCGGGGGGCCGTTCGGACACGGGCGGACGGGGCGGCTCACCCGTGAGGCGGATCGGCCCCGCCGGGGCGCGGCGTCGGGCGGAGCCGCGCGACGCGGGGCGGCACGGGGACCCGCACCCGCCCCGTCGCCCGCCGGGCCCCGCGCTTGCCGCGTCCCCCGCGGGGGAGGACGCTCGGAGGTGGGGCCGACGGCCCGTGTCCGGCGGTCCGGGGCCCTTCGAGGAGGTCGCCATGGACACCGTGCCAGGCTCCGCGTTCGACGCCGACACCCTGCGCAGGGGCATCGAGGCGGACACGTCGGCGGGGCTGCTGTCGCTCTACGCCGACGACGCCGAGATCCACCTCGTGGACCGCGACCGCACGCCGAGCCACCCCACCGTGATCCGCGGCCGGGACCGTATCGCCGAGATGCTCGACGACGTGTACAGCCGCGACATGACCCATCACCTGGAGGAGTGCGTGGTCGAGGGCGACCGCGCCGCGTTCAGCGAGTCCTGCCGGTACGCGGACGGGATGCGCGTGCTGTCGGAGTCGATGGTCTCGCTGCGGGACGGCAAGATCGTCGAGCAGACGATGATCCAGGCGTGGGACGCGTAGGCGCGCGGGCCGGCGGGGTGCGGATCACTTCCCGGCTGAGCTGGAGCTTCTCGATCCGGGGCGGGCCGCTACGGGCCCCTCGGCACACCGCGCGGCCCGCGGGCGGGCACCGCCGACTGCGCACCGCCGTCCCGGCCGCGCTGGCCCGCGCGGCACTCCGGGCGGCCCGGCCCCGACGGGACCGACGCCACTGACAGCGGCCCGGCGGCCCCGCTAAGCTCGCTGCGGGCCGTGACTGGCGCTGAGGTGGAGCACCACCGGGGAGCGGCCCGCACCGTTCCCGCCGTGCGCCTGGGCGACCGTATGCGATCACCCAGGAGTGGATCATGTCGCAGGCCCGGCTCATGGACGGCACCGCCCTCGCCCGCCGCAGCACCGAGCAGACCGCCGCCCGCGCGGCCGCCCTCACCGCCCGGACCGGCGTCACGCCCTGTCTGGCGACCGTCCTGGTGGGTGAGGACCCCGCCTCCGCGACGTACGTCCGGATGAAGCGCAACCGCTGCCGGGCGGCGGGGATCGACTCGCGGTCGGTGGCCCTGCCCGCCACGACGACCACCACCGAACTCGTCCGCGCGATCCGGGAGTTGTCCGCCGATCCCGCCGTGCACGGCATCCTGCTCCAGCATCCGGTGGGCGAACACATCGACGAGCGGGCCGCGTTCGAGGCGATCGCGCCCGAGAAGGACGTCGACGGCGTCACGTTCGCCTCGTTCGCCGCCATGAGTTTCGGCCTGCCGGGCTTCGTGTCGTGCACGCCCGGCGGCATCCTGCGGCTGCTCGACGCGCACGGCGTCGACCCGGCCGGGAAGCGGGCGGTGGTGGTCGGGCGCAGCGCCATCCTGGGGAAGCCGGTGGGGATGCTGCTGCTGGCACGGGACGCGACGGTGACGTACTGCCACTCGCGCACCCAGGACCTGGCGGACGTCGTCGGGGAGGCGGACCTCGTGGTCGCCGCCGTCGGGCGCCCCCGACTGATCAAGGGCCAGGACGTCCGGCCGGGAGCCGTAGTGGTCGACGCGGGCTACAACGCGGGCAACGTCGGGGATGTGGACTTCGACTCGGCCGCCGAGCGGGCCTCACTGATCACGCCGGTGCCGGGCGGGGTGGGCCCGATGACCATCGCGACCCTCCTGGAGCAGACCGTGGAGGCGGCCGTACGGCAGTCGGGGGCGACGGGGGTCTGACCCCGGCCGGTTCAGGACGTACTGGTGGCGCCCGTGCCGCGAGTTCGGCGCGGGCGGCCTCCGGCAGGGAAAGGGAAGCGGCTGGTTCGGACGCCCCGTTGGTGACCAGGGCGTAGTGCGCGGCACCGGCGTGCGGGTCTATGAGGAGCAGCCGCCTGCTGCCGGTGCCGCCTGACTCGGAGACGGTGCCGACCAGGGGGCGGCGGCGGAGGCGTACGGCGGCGGGACCAGCCCGCGACACCCCCCTCCTCTCGGGACACAGGGCGGAGCACGGGGGCGTACAGCCCTCGGCAAACGGAGGCGGACAGCCGTCGGCACCCGGAGGCGGCCAGTCGTCGGCAAATCATCATATTCATTGATGGCACGCCTCTTGACTGGCTGCTTCAGCAGCGTGCAACCTCGCTGTAATCATCATGATGAATGACATGCGCGGTCCCGGCGAGGACCGGACAGCCCCTTCCCTCCCCCCGAGGAATCCCATGATCGACCTCAAGGACATCCAGCCGGACTCCCCCTTCCTGGAGCAGCTGGCGCTCACCGGTGACGGCCCGGTCACGCTCGTCAACACCTTCGTCGCCCCGCCGGGGGAGATCCCGGCGGTGGTCGAGGCATGGCGGCGGGACTCCGAGATCATGAAGGGCCGTCCGGGTTTCGTCTCGGCCCAGTTGCACCAGGGCGTCGGCACGAGCCACGTGCTCGTCAACGTGGCGGTCTGGGAGTCGGCCGACGCGCTGCGCGAGGCGTTCCTGCACCCGTCCTTCCAGGCGACCCTGCCGCTGTATCCGGACGGGTCCGTGTCCTATCCGGTGCTGACCCGGACGGTGGCCGTGCCGGGAATCTGCGTCGCCTGACCGGACCGCCGCCTTCCCGAGGAGACCCATGTTCAAGGACCTTCTGGTGACGCGCAGTTCGCGCGTCTCGCACCGCAGGACCGGCCAGGACCGCATCGCGGACGGACACAGCGCGCTCGTGATGGCGACGCCCGCCTTCGAGGGCGTCTTCCGGCGCTTCACCATGAACCGGGTGGTGACCGCGGCCGAGGGCGTCGACGCGCCCGGCCTCTACGCCCGCGACCCCGACGCCCTCGTCGTCGTGGAGCACGTCTGCGTCTCGCACGAGGCGTTCGCCACGGCGTCCCGCGACCCCGAGTACCTGAGCCGGGTCAAGGCCGACGAGGAGTACATCGGCCGGGAGATCCTCACCGGACCGCCCGTCGCCTACGACGTGCGCGAACGGACGGTGTTCGACAGCGGCGACGCGGGCGCGCTGCGCGTGTTCGACTTCCTGGCCCGCCGGGAGACCGTGCCGGTGGAGGCGTTCCTCACCGCGATGCGGGCGGAGGGGGAACGGACCGCCGCCGACCCCGCCCACCGGGCCGTCGTCCGCCGTCAGGTGCACGACCGGGTGACGGGCGACCGGCCCTCGCTGTACGCGCACGACGGCACCGGGCACGACCTCGTCGTCGAGAGCTGGGTCACCGGCTTCGCCGACCTCGAACCCCTCCACCGCACCCTGCGCGCCCGCTACGCCGACCTGGTCGACCCCGACCGCAGCTTCTCCGCCTTCACCCTCCAGCAGACGATCGTCTGACCCGGCCGCCCGTACGGCTGTCAACGCACCCCGGTGCCGCCCGTACGGCCGTCACCCCACCCCACCGCGACACTCCCGCGCCACCCCGGCACGCTCGCGCCGCCGCACCCCCGCGCCTCGTGGCCCGCGTTCCCCCGTCTCCTCTCCGCCGCTCCCCCCACTCCCCCGTCCTCGCGCCGGTGGCGGCCCCGCCCCGCCCGTGTGCGGCACCGCGGGGCGCCTGCCCGCGTGAGACCTCCCTCAGAGAACCAGGAGCCGCACCATGACCACCGTCAGACCTCCCGAAGCCGTCGCCGAGGCGCCCCGCCCGATGTCGCGCGCCCGCTACCTCTACCTCGTCGCCGCCGTGACCTGGCCCGCCCAGGTGATGGCCGTCGTCGGCACCATGAGCGGCAACGCGCAGGCCGCCGTCGCACAGCACTTCCGGACCACCCACATCGCGTGGTTCACGGTCACGCTGTTCATCGTGACGCTGGCGATCACCCCGTTCGCCATGCGTCTGGGCCAGATCTACGGCAAGCGCAAGGTCATGCTGGTGCTCATCGCCGTCGGCCTCGTCGGCGACGTGATCGCGGCCCTCTCCCCCAGCTACGGGATCATGCTGCTAGGCCGGTCGCTGGCCGGGTTCTACGGGCCGGTCGCCGCGCTGGTCTTCGCCTCCGTACGCGACCTGTTCCCGAAGGAACGGATATCCGGGGCCTACACGGTCATCGGGGCGGCGATGGGTGTCGCCACCCTGCTGTCCCCGCTCGTGGCGGGCCTGCTGATGGACCATCACGGGTGGCGCAGCGTGCTGTGGACGATGGCCGGGGTCACGGTGGTCTCGTTCGTCTGCGTCGCGCTGATCCCGGAGACCCCGACGCACGGCCTGCTCGCCGGACTCGACTGGGCGGGCGGCGTCCTGCTGGGCGCCGGTATGGCGGCGCTGGCGATCGGCTTCGGGATGGGCGGGGAGTGGGGGTGGTCCAGCGTGAGCGTCCTGGGCTGCCTGATCGGCGGTGGCGTCCTGTTCGCGCTGTTCGTCGTGGTCGAACTGCGCACCGCCCGGCCCATCTTCGACGTCCGCATCCTCGGCCGCCGGTCGGTGTCGACCGTGCTGACGGGACCGGCGCTCATCGTCGGCACCTCCAACATCGCGCCGACCGTCCTGACGTTCCTGGCGCTGTTCCCGGCGATCCCGCAGGTCTCGGCCAGCCTCGGCTGGAGCCTCACGCACCTGGCGCTGGTCGGCATTCCGGCCGCCCTGGCCTGGGTGGCCGCCGGGCTGCTCACCGGCCGCGTGCTGCGTACGGTGCCGCCGCGGCCGGTGTGGATCGCGGGCAGCGTGACGCTCACCGCCGGGCTCGTGCTGTGCGCGCTGTACCACCGCACCGCCACCGAGATCGTCCTCACGGGCATCGTGGTCGCCGTCGGCACGGGCGTCATCCAGGGCACGTCCAACGCGATGATCGTGTCCGTGGTCGGGTCCGAGGACCAGGCGCCCGCCAACGGGCTCAGCGGGATGCTCGGCGCCGTCATCGCCATCCTCGGACTCCAACTCCTCTTCATCGTCATGTCGAACGAGTCCCGGGTCGTGAACGGGGTCGCCTTCTACCAGGACACCGCCTTCACCCACGGCTACTACCTGCTCGCCGCGATGGCCGCCCTGGGGGTCCTCGTATCCGCCCTCATGCCCCGCGTCGCCCGGCCCGCCGACGCGCTCGCCGGGGAACCGGAAGGAAGCCGTCCATGACCGCGGGAACGACGGAGAACGGACCTGCTAGCAACGCGCCCGCGGCGGACGTACCCGCGCACAACGCGCCCGCGAAGGACCCGTGGGAGCTGCCCGACGTCTCCGGTCTGGTGGTGGGCGTGCTGGGCGGGACGGGCCCGCAGGGCAAGGGCCTGGCCTACCGCCTCGCGAAGGCGGGCCAGAAGGTGATCATCGGCTCGCGCGCCGCCGACCGCGCCCGCGCCGCCGCCGACGAACTCGGCCTGGGCATCGAGGGCGCCGACAACGCCGACACCGCCCGCCGCAGCGACATCGTCATCGTCGCCGTCCCCTGGGACGGCCACGGCGCCACCCTCGAAGCCCTGCGCGACGACCTGGCGGGCAAGCTGGTCGTGGACTGCGTCAACCCCCTCGGCTTCGACAAGCAGGGCGCCTACGCCCTCACGCCCGAGGAGGGCAGCGCCGCCCAGCAGGCCGCCGCCCTGCTGCCGGACTCCCGCGTCACCGCCGCCTTCCACCACCTCTCCGCCGTCCTCCTCCAGGACCCGGCCGTCGACGCCATCGACACCGACGTCATGGTCCTCGGCGAGGACCGCGCCGACGTCGAGACCGTCCAGGCCCTCGCCGGACGCATCCCCGGCATGCGCGGCGTCTTCGCCGGACGCCTGCGCAACGCCCACCAGGTCGAATCCCTCGTCGCCAACCTGATCTCCGTCAACCGCCGCTACAAGGCCCACGCCGGACTCCGCGTCACCGACGTCTGAGCCGGCCCGAGCGAGCCGCCCGCCCCCGGACCGGGAGCGGGCGGCGCGGCGTGTGGCCGCCCTCGTCGGAGGCCGGGAGCCGCGACACCGGCCCCGGACCGGCCGCTCACCCCGACACCGGCGGGGCGGCGCCGGGCACGCGCGAAGACCCCGGCCGGGGCCGGGGTCTTTGTGGAGCGGGGACGGTGGAGCGGGAACCGGCGGCGGACGCGGAGGCCCGCGCCCGCCCGGGTCCGGGGTCAGCCCGCGGAAGGGCGGGCGGGCGCCGGGTGGACGGCCCGTGTCGTGTAGACGCCGCCGTCGACCTTCACGTAGGCGCTCGCCCGGCCGAGGGCGGAGCGGAAACCCTCGTCGGCGGTCGCCGCGCGGAACGCCTCCGGCGAGGCCCAGCGGATCACCTCGGTGAGCCGCGTCCCGTCCTCCGCGAGCAGGAAGGCGCCCCCGACGAAGCCGGGGACGAACCTGACGGTCTCCTCCGCGGCGGTCATCAGATACGCCAGGGCGGCGGCCGCGTCCTCGGACTCCCCGAGCAGGACCAGGGTCACTCCCCCGTCCTCGCCGAGGGTGAACTCCCCGGCGCCGGACGGGGTCACGATCCCCTGGAGATGCTGGAGCCCGCCCTGGACGCGGACGGCCCGCCCGTCGGGCAGCGCCCCGGACGCGACGGCACGGTCGACGGCGCCGGTGGCGGTGTGCCCGGCCGGGCGCTCCCACCAGACCAGTTCTACGATCCGCGCCGCGGCGGCGCCCTCCGGCGCCGGGACGGCGTCGCCGTCCCGGCGCACCGGATGCAGATCCCGGCGGCGGGTGAACCAGGCGGCTCCGGCGAACCCGGGCAGCCCGTCCCACCGGAGCGCGCCGCCGCGCGCGGCGGCGATGACGGCGGCGGGGTCGCCGGTCGTCTCCCACGCCGCGACGTGCACGGCCGGTGCCGCACCGGTCAGCGTGAACCGCACGGCGCACCTCCCTGCCCGTGCGGAGCGGCCCTCGCCGCAGACGGCGTGTCCCCCGCCCCGGACGGCCGCCCGCCGGTCCGGCTAGGCACGCCGGTTCTGAAGGCGCTCGGGGCCCATCCGGCTGGGGTCCAGCTCGTGGTAGCCGACCTTCCGGGGCGTCACACGGATCTTGACCACCGTCGCCTCGGGGGCGACCCGGCCGGCCTCCTCGGGCAGGTCGTACTTCTCGGCGTGGTCCCTGAACGTCTGGACCAGGTCGGCGCCCTTGGTCTCCTCGATGACGGCGGTGCCGCGCACCTCCACGTACCGCATGGGGGTCTCGGGGTCGATCGCGAGGATGTTGATGCGGGGGTCGGCCCGGAGGTTGTCCAGGCGGCGGGCGCCGGGACCGGTGTGGGAGACGAGTTCGTCGCCCTCGATGACCACACCGGCGATGACGGAGTGCGGGCTGCCGTCGGGCAGCAGGGTGGTGATCACTCCGGTGACGCGCTTGCTGAGCAGGGTGACGACTTCTTCCGGGAACATGGCGGATCTCCTCGCTCGGGACGACGGGTGCCGAGGCGCCCACGACGCGCGGGTGCGCGGGGGCAGGGGGACGGAGAACGGAGGTCGGGCGGCCGGTCGTCGGCCGGCGCGGCCCGCCCCACTTCGTGCAGTCCTGCCGCACAGCGGCCGGCAGTTCTGCCACTAGTCCTGTTATTCGAGAGAGTACTCTCGACATTCACTACACTGCAATGGATCGTTCGCGGAAAGGACCGTCCGCCGACGGAGTCGTTCAGCCCGGTCCGCCCGTACGCACCGGGCGGAGCCCGGTGACCGGCAGATGGCGGCGCAGGGCCGCGGCGACGGCTGGGACGTCCCGCGGCCCGAGGACAGCGGCCACGTAGCGGTCGGGCTTGACGAGGACGAAGCGGTTGCGGGCGGCGCCCAGGGCCTCCTCCAGGGCTCGGTCGGCGTCGGCGACGGCGGGCCGCGTGCCCCCGGCGGGCGGCAGCCGGTCGCCGAGGAGGACGTCGATCCGCCGGATGCCGAGGGCGCCGTCCGGCCAGTCGGGGGTGTCGAAGCAGGCCCAGGCCGTGCCGGGCACGTCGACGCCGAGCAGGGCGTACGCGGTGCCGAGGACGTCGTCGAGCGGGCGCGGGCGCAGGCTCGGGGGAACCAGGACGCGGGGCTGTGGCAGTTGGGTGCCGGTGAGGGGGTGGTCCCCCACGACGAGGCCCGCCCGGTGCCGGGAGACGGGCCGGAACCGCATCTCCGTGAGGTGGCGCCGCCCGGCCGGGACCCGCAGCAGCGTGCGGACGGCGAGGTCGCGGGCGAGGGCGCGGACGGGCGAGGTGGTCATCACGATGCCGCCGAGGCGCTCGGAGTAGCGGACCACCTCGGTGGCGTGCGGGCGGCGCTCCGCCTCGTAGGTGTCGAGGAGGCTGTCCCCGGCGGTGCCGTGCCAGACGTCGGCCACCTTCCAGGCGAGGTTCGCGGCGTCCCGTATCCCGGAGTTGAGGCCCTGTCCGGCGAACGGCGGCATCATGTGCGCGGCGTCGCCGAGCAGGAGGACGTGGCCGTCGCGCCAGCGGTCGGCGACGACGGCGTTGAAGGTGTACGCGACGCACCGCTCGACCTGGTCCTCCGTGACCTCTCGGTAGGGGGCGACGAGGTCCCTCAGCAGGGCGAAGCCGGGCGTGGCGCCCTTCTCGCCCTCGCCGGGGCGCAGCAGGAACTCGTAGCGGCACCGTCCGCCCCGGCCGGGCACGATCACGGTGGGCCGGTGCGGGGTGCCCCGGTGCATGCCGTAGCGCTCGTCGTGGTGGTCGCCCGTCAGGTCCGCGACCAGCCAGACCTGCCGGTGGCTGGTGCCGGTCATGTCGATGCCGAGCAGTTCGCGCACGGTCGACCGGCCGCCGTCGCAGGCCAGGAGGCGGGCGGCGTCGAGGAGTTCGGGGGTGCCGGTGCCGCCGGGCGGGCCGAGTCCCGCGGTGACGCCGCCGCCGTCCGCCCGTTCCCGGACGGTGCGCAGTTCGGTGCCGAACCGGACGTCGGCGAGCGGGTGGGCGGTGAGGGCGTCGAGGAGGACGCGCTCCAGCTCGGGCTGGGCGAACTGGCTCTTGAAGGGGTGGCCGAGGCGGTACGGGCGCGGCCCGCGGGCGTGCAGCAGGGGGCGTCCGCGCCGGTCGTAGTAGCGGGTGCCGGTGCCGGGGACGACGATGTCGAGGACCGGGCCGTCGAGTCCGGCCTGCTGGAGCGTGCGCAGGGACTCGTCGTCGAGGCTGATCGCCTTGGCCTCGTCGCTGGTGGTGGCGTTGCGCTCGACCAGGAGCACCGGCACGCCGCGGGCCACGAGGAGGTTCGCCGCGGTGAGCCCGACGGGGCCGCCGCCGACGACGAGGACCGGGGCGCGGCCGTGCGCCGTCACGGGTTGACCACCGCCATCCAGATGGGATCGGTACGGCCCTGCAGCGCGGCGACCGCCGCGTGGGCCTCGGCCAGCGGGTAGCGGTGGGTGATGAGGTCGTCGGCGCGCAGCGCCCCCCGCGCGAGCAGGTCGAGGACCTCCCGGGCGTCGGTGCGGGTGCAGGCGCGGGTGCCGACGACGCGCCAGCAGTTGACCATGACGGCGGCCAGCGGGAGCTGGAGGGGCGCGCCGTTGGCGCCCATGTGGACGAGGGTGCCGCCGGTGGTGAGGGCGGCCATCGCCTGGACGCTTCCGGGGCCGTCGGGGAGGTAGTCGAGGACCGCGTCGGCGCCCTGCGGGACGAGGGCGCGGATCGCCCGGGTGAGGCCGTGCGCGGCGGGCCAGTCGGCGGGCAGGTCCTCCAGGGCGACGGTGTGGGTCTCGACACCGTCGGCGAGGGGGCGGACGGCCGCCAGGCGGTCGGCGCTGCGGCCCACGAGGACCAGGCGGGAGACGCCGAAGTGGCGGGCGAGCCGGATCGTGGCGGTGCCCATGGTGCCGGTGGCTGCGGTGATCACGAGGGTGGCGCCCAGCGGGAGGTCCGCGCACTTCAGGGCGCGGACGGCGTTGGCGAGGTCGTGGACCTTGGCGCCGACGTCGAAGGAGACGTGGTCGGGCAGCGGGTCGACGAGCCAGTGCGGGACGCGCAGGTACTCCGCGAGGCCGCCGTCGTGGTACCGGTCGTAGAGCGGCATGGGGACGTCGCCGAAGGCGGCGTGGCCGATCATGGCCTGCTGGGGGCACATCATGTCCCGGTCGGAGCGGCAGGGGCCGCAGGCACGGCAGTTGAGGTTGGGGTGGACCCGGACGCGGGTCCCGGTGGCGATGCCGGTGACCTCGTCGCCGACGGCGGCGACGGTGCCCGCCGCCTCGTGGCCGAGGGTGGTGGGCAGGTGCTTGAAGGCGCCCCTGGCGAGCAGGGTCATCATGCCGGGGGCGAGTCCCGCGGAGGCGACCCGGACGAGGACGTCGGAGGGGCCCGGCCGGGGGACGGGGATGCGTTGCAGGTGCAGGGCGTCGGAGTTCTGCCGGGCCCGTGCGGCGAGCATGTCGTTCATGTGCGGCTCCTGGTAGGGGACGCCGGGGCGGGGTGTGTCGTCGCCCCGGCGTCGCGGGGAACGTCAGGCGAGCAGGTCGGTCAGGTCGCCGGGCGCGGGATACACGGCGGTCTTGGTGGCCGGGGCGATCTGCGGGAGGTCGCGGTCGGACCAGAGGGCGAGGTGGCGGCTCTCGCCGGAGCAGAGGGCGGTGTGGGCGACGCCGAGGGGGATGCGGACGAAGTCGCCGGGGCCGAGGTCGACGACACCGCGCTGGCTGACGAGGGTGCGGCGGCCCGAGATCTGGTACTGGATCTCGTCGGCGTCCAGCGTGCGCGTGTAGGTCCGCGGCGCGGCGGCGGTCTGCCGCACGGCCGCCAGGACGAAGGCGTCGGAGGCGTACAGGCGGGTCGCGCCGGGCGCGTCGGGCAGGTCCAGGACGTTCAGCCGCCGCTCGTCGAGGAGTACGTGGTCGAGCAGGCGCAGTTCGTCGACGGGGGCGACGGTGATGTCGTGCCCGGGGGTGCCCATGCACTGGGTGACCGCCTCGTTGACGTCGCCCGGTTCCCAGCCGGGGAAGGGCGGCAGGACGGGTGCGGACCTGCGGTCCGGGGCGGCCTCCTCGGTGACCGGGGCGGGCGAGTAGAACAGCAGATGGCTCTCCCGGCGGCCGAGGTTGTCGTGCGCGACGCCGCGGGGGATGCGGGAGAACTCGCCGGGCCGGTGCTCGACGACGCCGAGTTCGGTCATCAGGGTGCGCTCGCCCGCGATCTGGTACGAGATCTCGTCGACGTCGCAGTTGCGGTGGTAGAAGGGCTGCCGGTTGTCCATGGTCTGCCACTCGACGCGGACCCGGGCGCTCTCGTAGACGCCGCGCGGCGGGGCGAAGGGCACCGCCTCGTACTCCTGCGGGAAGTGGACCACGCTCAGCGGCTCGTGGTCGCTCCAGAGTTTCACCGGGAACGGGTTGGGGTGGGGCGGGGAGAGCAGCAGCAGCTCGTCGCGTTCGACCCGGGGATCCGGCCGGTCGGAGAACACGGTCGCGAGCACTTCGGTGACGGTACGCATGGGAGGTCCTTGCGGGTCGGGGCAGGGCGGGTCGGGGGATGGGGATGGGCGGTGCCGGCTCGGGGCGGGGTGGGGTCAGGGGGTGGCGGGGAGGTGACGGTCGAGGAAGGCGTGGGTGCGCAGCCAGGCGAGGAGCGCGCGGTCCTCCACGTACAGCTGCGGGCGGGCGTCGCAGGCGAAGGCGTGGCCAGCGCCGTCGTACACATGGCTCTCGAAGTCGGCCCCGGCCGCCGCGAGGGCCCGGTCGATGGCGGTGACCTGCTCGGCGGGGATGGTGGGGTCGGCGGAGCCGACGTGCAGCAGGACGGGCGCGTCGATGCTCCCGGCGCGGTCCACGACGGCGTGCGGTCCGGCGGCGATGCCGGGGCCGTAGAAGACGACGACGGCGCCGAGCCCGGGGATGCCGGTGGCGGCGGTGAAGGCCGCCCGGCCGCCGAAGCAGAAGCCGTGGACGGCGGTACGGTCCGCGGCGACGCCCTCCGCTTCCGCCAGGTGGGCCAGGACGGCGCGGACGTCGGTGAGGACGGCGTCCGGTCCGATCGCCCCGATCAGCGGCATCGCCTCGGCGTGCTGCGTGTAGGCGAGGGTGCCGGTGCCGGTGCGGTGGAAGAGGTCGGGCGCCAGGGCCAGCCAGCCGCGGCGGGCGTAGCGGTGGGCGATGTCCTGGATGTGGTCGTTGACGCCGAACGCCTCCTGGAGGACGACGACGGCACGGCCGGTGCCGGTCGCGGGGCGGGCGGCGTACACGCGCATGGGTCCGTCGGCGGTGCCGACGGTGAGCCACTCACCGCCGGGGCGGGCGGTGACGGCCTGGTCGGCCTGCTCGGCCTGCTCGGTCTGGTCGGTCTGGTCGGTCTGGTCGGTCATGGTGCTGGGTCCTTACGGGATACGGCGGTACGGGTGGGAGTGCGGGGTGCGGGATGCGGGGTGCCGCTCGTCGGGGGTGTGGAGGGGCGAGGGGCGGTGGCGGGCGTACGCCGGGGCGCGTGCCTCGCGATGTCCGGGCGCGGACCGTCCCGGTGCGGGCGGTCAGGCGGGCGGCAAGGTGCCGTGGGCGCGGCGCAGGAGGTAGTGCCAGCCGGCCTCCAGCTGGCTCTCGGGCCAGCACTCGGCCCGTTTCGCGCGGGCCTCGGCCCGGTCGGAGTGGACCAGGATCTCGCCCGCCGCCGCGGCGCGCAGCTGGACGGCGCAGGCCCGCTCCAGCAGGACGGCGTGCAGGACGGCCGACGGCACGGTGCGGCCCGCGGCGACCAGACCGTGCCTGGGCAGCAGGGCGGCGGGCGCGGCGCCCAGGTCGGCGGCGAGGGCCACGCCGAGCGCCGGGGTGCTCACCAGGCCGCCGGTGGCCCGGAACCGGGGGACGTCGGCGCCGCCGAAGAGGGTGCCCTCGTGGGAGAGCGGGAGCAGCGGGACGCCGAGGGCGGCGAACGCGACGGCCGCGGTGGCGTGGGTGTGCACGGTGCACGTCAGGTCCGGTACGGCGGCGAGCAGCCGCAGGTGGATGTGGCACTCCTTGTGCGGGGTGCCGTCGCCGCGCAGGACCGTCGCGTCCCAGGAGACGAGCTGGAGGCGGTCCTCGCGCACCTCGTCGAGCCCCCAGCCGGGCGCCTTGATCCAGATGCCGCGCCCCTGCGGATCGCGGACGGCGGCGTGTCCCCAGACCAGGTCGCCCTGTCCGGCGGCGGCCAGCGCGTGCGAGGCCTCGACGGCGGACCGCTGGGCCTGACCCGGTGTCATGGCCGGGGCAGGGCGTCGTAGTAGCGGGCGGCGCCGGGGTGCAGGGGGACGGGTGAGCGGCCCATGGTGACGGGGTCGAGGGGGTAGGTGACGGGGCTGCGCTCGGGCGGCAGGTGTCGGTACTGCGCCTCGATGACGTGCCGGGTCTCGCCGAGCACCCAGGCGATGGCGTGGGCGACGTCGTCGGGGAGGTCGGCCCGGGTGAGGACGAGGAAGTCGGAGAAGTCGAGGGTGCGGAAGCCGTCGTGGCCCGTGAACCAGCCGTCGTCGACGAGGGCGTCGGGCCAGCCGAAGTCGGCGCGCAGGCTGTCCAGGACGTCGTCCTCGACCGGCAGGAAGCGGAAGTCGCGGGCGACGTCCTGCCAGGCGGGCAGCATCACCGCCTCGTGCACGAGGGCGTTCGCGCGGCCCTCGCGGGCGTGGTCGAGGGACTCGAAGGGCCGCTCGTCCTCCAGCAGCCGTCCGCCCCACCCGGTGACGTCGACGCCGGAGCGGGTGAGCACCTCGTGCGCGGCGAGCCCGACGTGGTTGACGCCGTCGTGGACGGAGGTGGCGAGGCGCAGGGCGGGCTTGTGGGCGCGCAACTCCGCGAAGGTGGAGATGCCGAGGTCCCGATGGACGGCGACCACCAGCCGGTCGCGCTGCGGGACGACGCCGAGGGCGCGCAGGTCGGGGTAGGAGGCGTCCGTGAAGACGCCCCGGCCGTCGAGGGCGGCGGTGGCGAAGGCGGCGGGGGTGGTCAGCGCGACCTGGACCTCGCCGCGGCCGACGGCGTGGACGGCGTCGCTGAAGCCGCGGCTGTTCCAGGTAGCGATACGGGTGTGCGGGCCGCACCGGTCGGCGAGTTCCTGGGCGATCCAGCCGCAGACGCGGTGCAGGTTGGCGCTGCCCCAGTCACCCCGCAGATGCAGGGTGAGGGAGCGGTCGATGCGGGGTTCCGGGGGGCGGGGCCCGGCGGGCGCGGTAGGCGCGGCGGGCGTGGTCGGGGGTGTCGGGTGTGTCGGATCCATCACCACTCCTGTCCTGAATATACGGACACCTGTCCTGCTTGACGATACGCAGGCGAGGTGAGTGCCGGAAGACTAGAGCCACATTTATCTCTAATGCTAGACCTATATGGCTAGACCTATGATGCTAGACTCAACGGACCCGGCCCCCACCGAAACGCGACCCGCACCCCGCAGGGCCGCCGGCCGCACGGGGCCGACCCACCCAGGGCCGACGACACAAGGCCCCCAGCGGACACGGCCGACCAAGGCCCCCACCCGCGGCAAGGCCTCACGTCCCGACCCCACCCGAGGGCCGGGACCCGTCAGCCGTCCTCCGCCCTGAGTCCTCGTCGGCCACCGCGTCGTGGTCGGCGACCAGCCGCATCAGGACGGCGCCGTCCCGCGCGTCGAGCGCGTCCACCATCGCCGCGTGCAAGCGGTGGCGCTCCAGGACGTACTCGGCGAGCGACCGGCCCGCGCCGGGCCGGACCTCCGCCGCGTGAGCGGCCACGAGATCGAGGAGGTTCCCGTACAGCGACCGCAGGAGCGGGGAGGGCGCGACCTCCGCGACCCGTTGGTGCAGGCCCCAGTTGGCCTGGACGAACGCGTCCGCGTCGCCCGCCTCGGCGGCCTCCCGCATCCCTTCCAGGATCACCCGCAGATCACGGACGTCCGCGGGCGAGGCGTGCCACAGCGCGTCCTGCCACAGCAGGGGCTCCAGCGCCCTGCGGATGCGCAGGGCCTCGGCCACGTCCGCCTCGGAGGCGTCCAGCGCCAGCACGGAGTGGCCGAGCCGGACCATGGGCGTCTGCCGGGCGGCGAACAGACCACCCCCGGAGCCCGGCCGGACCGTCACCACACCGCGGGCCAGCAGCAACCGGAGCGCCTCGTTGAACGTGCCCACCGACACCCCGCACCGCAGCCGCAGTTCCTCCTTGGTCCCCAGCCGGGCATCCGGCTCGGCGTCCGCGGCGAGGCGGGTCACGAAGTCGGCGGCCATCTCCGCCCGTGAGGTCACGGGCGCCTGGCCCCACTCCGTCCGCCGCAGCGCGGGCGGGTCCGGGTGCCGCCCCGCCGCCCCCTGCCCGCGCCCGTCACGGCCCACCGCTCCGCCTCGCCCCACCACAACCGCTCCCGTCCGCCGTCCAGATCGCCGAGATCGTCCAGACCGTCGAGCCGACCGCCCTGTCAGCCGTCGCGTCGACCGCCGGTTCAACCGCCGATTCATTGTGGTGGACAGCGTCGCACCTCTTGACGCTCAGCAAAACCGGGATGCAGCATCACCCTAATCATCATGATGAATGAAGAGCCCCCTGGAGGCACGATGACCGCCACCCTCGGTGAACAGGAGTTCCGCGATCTGATGGCCGCCGTCTGCGCGCCGGTCACGGTCGTCACGACCGCGACCGGGGGCACTCCGCACGGCGCCACGGTGAGCGCGTTCGCGTCGCTGTCGCTCCGTCCGCCCATGGTGACCGTGGCCCTGGACCGCGGTTCCCGGGTCCTCGGGCACATCGCCGCGACCGGCCGCTTCGGCGTCAACGTCCTCGGCCACGCCCAGGGAGACCTCGCCCTCGGGTTCGCCCGGCGCGACGCCGACCGGTTCGGCGGGGTCGACTGGCACCTCGACCACGGGGTGCCCCGGCTCACGGCGGCACCGAGCTGGCTCGTCTGCGACCTCGCCCGGACCGTCGAGGGCGGCGACCACCTGCTGCTGCTCGGCGCGGTCGTGCACGCGCGCACCGTCCCGGCGGCTCCCCTGGTCTACGGCTACCGCACCTTCGGCACCCACTCCGGGTACGCGCAGCGCCCGCGCCGCCCCATCGGGGACCAGGTCGCCGCGTTCGCCCGCTGAGCCCGGACGCGCACCACCCCGGCCCGCCCCGCATCACCCGCCTCGCCACCCCACGAACCCCACCTTCCTCCACCTTCCTCCACCTCTTCACCTCTCTTGACCCTTGACCTTCACCCCCCTCCTCGTCGCCGCGGACGTCCCGTTCGTCGGGCGACCCCGACAGAGAGACGCACGATGACGACCCACGACGAACTCCTCGCCAGGGCCGTGGCCCTGCAACCCCTGCTGCGCGAGCACGCCGCCACCACCGAGAGCGGCCGACGCGTGCCGGACGAGGTGATCGACGCCCTCGCGGAGTCCGGCCTGTTCAAGCTGGCCACACCGCGGCGCTACGGCGGCCACCAGTCCTCCATGCGGACCATGCTGGAGGTGTCCGCCGCGCTCGCCGAGGGCGACGGCTCCACCTCCTGGGTGGTCACCCTCGTCAACGTGTGCAACTGGCTGACGAGTCTCTTCCCCGCCAAGGCGCAGGACGACGTGTTCGGCTCCGACCCGGAGGCGAAGGTCACCGGCGTGCTCACCCCGACCTCCACCACCGTGAAGGTGGACGGCGGCTGGCGGGTGTCGGGCCGCTGGTACTACAACTCCGGTTCCCCGCACTCCGGATGGGCGGTGCTCGGCATCCCGGTGACCGACGCCGACGGCACGGTGGTGGACCAGGGACTGGCCCTGATACCGCGGGAGGACCTGGACCTGGAGGACACCTGGTTCGTCGCGGGCATGAAGGGCACCGCCTCCAACTGCCTGATCGGGGAGGACGTCTTCGTCCCCGAGCACCGGGTGATCTCGGTGCCTGACGCCATCGAGGGCCGCTACGCCACCGAGTACGAGGACGAGGTCCTGTCCCGCTCCGCGTTCGTGCCGATCCTGTCGCTCGTCCTGGCCGGACCCCAACTCGGCCTCGGGCGGGCCGCGTTGAAATACGTCACCGACAAGGCCGGGCAGAAGCCGATCTCGTACACCTTCTACGAGACGCAGGCCGAGTCGGTGGCCGTGCAGCTCCAGGTCGCCGAGGCCGCGCTGCGCATCGACACCGCCACCCTGCTCGCGGAGCGGGCCGCCGCCGAGATCGACGAGGCGGCGGCAGCGGGCAGGTATCCGGACTTCACCGAGCGGGCCCGCGTGCGCGCCTACACCGGCTGGGCGATCCAGAACGTGCTGGACGCGATCGGCATCCTGCTGAACGTGCACGGCGCCGCGTCCTTCGCCGAGTTCAACCCGCTCCAGCGGATCTGGCGGGACGCCAACACCGCCGGTCGGCACGCCGTGGCCGCGCCGACCGTGGCCCTGGAGGTCTACGGCAAGGCCCTGCTCGGCGTCGACGAGACCATCACCCCCCTCGTCTGAACGCCCTCCCCCCGATCCGGGGCCCAGCGGCCCCCTCCCCCACCCGCACCGTGAACAGGAGCAGTTCGTGCGCACCGCACATCTCTCCGGCCGGCTCGTCCTCGTCACCGACGAGGGGCTGGCCGTGGACGTCGAGCAGGCCAGCGACGGCCGGTTCGGCCCCGATCCGCAGGACGTCTACGAGGTCTGGTCGGCCTTCCGCGGCTGGCAGGCCACCGCCGTCCTGCCGCCGGGACGCCCCTTCTCCCCCGAGGAACTGGGCGCCCCCGCGCCCCGCCCCCGCCAGGTCTTCGCCGTCGGGCTCAACTACCGCGCCCACGCCGACGAGTCCGGCTACGAGGTCCCGAGCACCCTGCCGCCGGTGTTCCCCAAGTACGTCTCCAGCATCACCGGCCCGGTCACCGAGGTGGACCTCCCGCCGGACGGCCGGACCGACTGGGAGGTGGAACTCGTCGCCGTCATCGGCCGACGGGCCCACCACGTCGCCGAGGACGACGCCTGGCTGTATGTCGCCGGGCTCACCGCCGGACAGGACCTCTCCGAACGCGAAACCCAACTCGCCGGACCAGCACCGCAGTTCGGGCTCGGCAAGTCCTTCCCGGGGTTCTCCCCCACCGGCCCCGTCCTGGTCACCCCCGACACCTTCGCCGACCCCGACGACCTCGCCCTCGGCTGCACCCTGAACGGCGAGGAGATGCAGAAGGGCCGCACCGGCGACCTCGTCTTCTCCGTCCCGGCGCTGGTCGCCCGGCTGTCGGCGGTCCTGCCGCTGCTTCCCGGGGACGTCCTCTTCACCGGCACCCCCGCGGGGGTCGGCCTGGGCCGCACCCCGCAGCGCTGGATCTCCCCCGGCGACGTGCTGGTGAGCGAGGTCGAGGGCATCGGGGAGCTGCGCCAGACCTTCCGCGCCCGACCGCACCGCTGAC
Organism: Streptomyces sp. NPDC091281; assembly: GCF_044757425.1. Classification (NCBI taxonomy): domain Bacteria; kingdom Bacillati; phylum Actinomycetota; class Actinomycetes; order Kitasatosporales; family Streptomycetaceae; genus Streptomyces; species Streptomyces sp. NPDC091281. Next base: position 43,007 of record NZ_JBIVUY010000018.1, read on the forward strand.
CGAGGAGTCCGCCATGGCCCTGCACCGACTGTCCTCGATCGTGATGGGCGTCCCCGACCCCGCCCGGACGATCGCCTACTACACCGAGTTCGGCCTCACCCCCGAGGACGGGGGCTGGCTGAGCACCCGCGACGGAGGCCGCCAGCTGCGCGTCGTCCCCGCGCCCACCCGTCGGCTGGTGGAGCTGTCGATCGGCGTGGACAGCCCCGACGACCTCGACCGGGTCGCGGCCCGCCTCACCCGGCTGGGCGTCCACAGTCACCGGGACGGCCCCACGCTCACCGCGATCGAGCGGACCACCGCGCTGAACGCCGTGCTGCGGGTCGAGCCCCGCGTGGTCCAGCCGGAGACCGCCGCCACGCCGTACAACGGCCCCGGCCGCACCGAACGCGTCGACCGGCGCGCGCCCGGCCTGGTGCGGGAGCGGCCGGTACGGCCCCGCAAGCTCGGGCACGCGGTCGTCGGCACCACCGACTTCGCGGCGACCACCGGGTTCTTCCGGGACGGGCTCGGCCTGAAGGTGTCGGACCTGATGGGCGACGTGGGCGCGTTCCTGCGCTGCTCCACCGACCACCACAACGTGCTGGTGCTGTCGGCGCCGGTGCCCTTCCTGCACCACACGTCCTGGCAGGTCGACGACGTGGACGACGTCGGCCGGGGTGCGATGGCGATGCTGGAGGACCACCCCGAGCGGCATGTGTGGGGGCTCGGCCGCCACCACGCCGGTTCGAACTTCTTCTGGTACCTCAAGGACCCGGCCGGGAACTTCTCCGAGTACTACTCCGACATGGACTGCGTGGTGGACGACCAGCTCTGGAAGCCCGAGGTCTTCGACGACGCCAAGGGACTGTTCAACTGGGGGCCGCCGCCGCCCCCTTCGTTCATCAAGCCGGACGATCTGGCCGGTCTGATGACGGGCGCGCACAGCGTGTAGGCCGCGTCGTGCCGCCAGCTGCGCAGAGCGCACGACTGGCGGCTGACGCTGACGGCCGATGGCTGATGGCTGATGGCTGATGACTGACCGCGTACGGCTGACGGCCGCGGCGTCTCCCTCGGGAGGGGTCGCGGCCGTCGGCGCGCGCTCCCCCGTCAGCCGGCGCCCATGCGCCTGATCTGGTCGGAGAGTTCGGCCGCCGCCTCCCGCACCGCCTTGACGTAGCGCGGGACTTCGCGGTCGGGGACGCGGTGGGAGAGCGCGGCGATGCTGAGCGCCGCGACGACCGCGCCGTGGTCGTCGGTGACCGGGGCGCCGACGCCGAGGACGTCGGGGTCCAGCTCGCCGCGGCCGATGGCGTGCCCCTGCTCGCGGATCTCGGCGAGGCGGGCGCGCAGTTCGTCGGGGTCGGTGTGGGTGGCGTCGGTGTAGCGGGGCAGCGGTCCGGCGAGCAGTTCGTCGAGTTCCGCCGCCGGGGCCCAGGCGGTCAGGGCGAGCGCCGCGGCCCCGGCGTTGACCGCGAGGACCTGACCGCGCTCGTAGGAAAGGCGCAGCGCGGTGCCCGCCTCCTCCCGTTCCAGGCAGACCACGGCCCCGCCGGAGCGCCGGGTGAGCAGGGCGGGTGTGCCGGTGCGCTCCACCAGCTCCCGCATGACGGGACGGGCCAGGTCGGAGAGGCCGACGCCCTTGCGGGCCAGCCGGGCGAGGTCGATGACCCGGGGGCCGAGGCGGAAGCCGGAACCGGCGCTCTCCTCCAGGAAGCCGTTGGCGGTGAGGCTCTGGAGGTAGCGGTAGGCCGTGGAGCGGGCCACGTCGAGCCGGGCGGCGACCTCGGTGGCGGAGAGGTCGAGCCGGTCGTCGGTGAACATCAGCAGGATGTCCAGCGCCCGGTCCGCCGTGGAGTTGCGTCCCCGGTACCCCTGGCCGCTTCCTGTCTCACGTCGCGTGATTCCTGACATGCAGGAAACGTATCAGGGTTCCCGCCGGTGCCGGATGCGCCGGCGACGGCCCGCGGCCCCGGGCCGGGGTCCGCGCGCCGTCGGCCTTCAGCGCACCGGCTGGTAGGGGTCGCCACCGTCGGCGAGCAGCCGGTCGGCCTCGGCGTAGATCTCCGCCGCGGGCAGGCCGAAGTCGATGCTCTTGCGGAACGGCTGGCGGACGTCCCGCTCGACGCGGAGATAGACCTCGTTGCGGTTGCCCTCGGGGTCGAAGAAGTAGATGCCGAAGGCGTTGCCGTGGGTCACTTCCTGCTGGACAGGGACGCCCTCGGCGGCGAACCGCTCGTGGAACGCGCGCAGGTCCTCCAGCGTGTCCACCCGCCAGGAGATCTGGTGCTGCTGCCTGTCCCCGATCGCGGCGGTCCGGCCGCGCTGGAGGACGAACTCGTGGTGCTCCTCCTCCGGCCGGGCGCTGAAGAAGACGATCTCCAGCCTGTCGTCGGAGTCGGTGACCGTCAGGCCCAGCACCCGCTCGTAGAAGTCGCGCATCTTCTCCAGGTCGTACACCCACAGGCCCGTGTGGCCGAGTCCGGTGATCGCCACCTCGTTCTCCCGTCTCATGTCGTCGATCTCCTCGATGTCCTGTCTCGTTTAGCAGGACACCTTTCCTGTATTTCGCGACTAGCGTACGATCTGGTGCCACGGCAGGTCAACGACGGACGACACCGACGAACACCGACGAACGCCGGCAGGCACTGACGACGGAAGACGAGGCACCTCATGCGACTCGCCACACTGCGGGTACGGGAACAGACCTACGCGGCACGGCTCGACGGGGACTCCTACGCCCTGCTGCCCCACCCCGACGTGGGCGCCCTGCTCGCGTCAGGAGCGGACTGGCGCCGGGTCACGGCGGACGACCACTGGGGGCGGGTGGCGGTACGGGAGGCGATCCACGCACCGGTGGTGCCCCACCCGAACAAGATCGTCTGCCTGGGGCTCAACTACGCGTCCCACATCGCGGAGATGGGCCGGGACACACCCCGTCACCCCACGCTCTTCGCGAAGTTCGACGGCGCTCTGATCGGCGCCCGCGACCCCATCACGCTGCCGCACGTGAGCGACCGCGTCGACTGGGAGGCGGAGCTGGGCTTCGTGATAGGCCGTCCCGCCCGTCACGTGCCGCGCCACCGGGCCCTGGACCACGTGGCCGGGTACACGGTCGTGAACGACGTGACGGTCCGCGACTACCAGCGCCGGACCCGCGAGTTCCTGTCCGGCAAGACCTTCGAGGCGACCACCCCGCTCGGCCCGGAGCTGGTCACGTCCGACGAGTTCGGGGACCGCGAACCGGACCTGGAGATCCGCTGCGAGGTCGACGGGGTCGTCATGCAGCGCTCCCGCACCTCGGACCTGCTCTTCGGGATCGCGGACATCGTGGCGTACGTCAGCGAGATCGTCACCCTGCTGCCGGGCGACGTGATCTGCACGGGAACGCCGGGCGGGGTGGGCGACGGGCGCAGCCCGCAGGTCTATCTGCGGGAGGGCCAGGTCCTGCGGACCGTGATCGAGGGCCTGGGCGAGACGCTCAACGAGTGCGTCCAGGAGAAGCCGCCCGCCGCCGACCCGGAAGACTGACCGGACCGGGTGCCGGGCCGGACCGGGTGCCGGGCCGGCGGCCCGCGCCGGGGAGGGCCACAGGCCGGGGGAAGTCTTGACCCGCCACGGGGGTGCGCTTCATAACCTCTAGTAGTAGAGTCAAATTCCCGGTGGTCGCGAGCGCGGAACGCGCCGTTCCCACCGCCCCGGGACGGGCGCCGTACGGCGGACGCCGCACCCCGGACCTCTCCCGCCGGTCCTCACCGGCCGTACCCCGCCACCGGCCGGACGGCACCGACCGCGCCCCGGCGGGGCTCCCACCCGCACATCCGGCCGCGCTCTCGCGCGGCGGCGAAACGGAGACACACACCATGATGGACATCAGGGACATCGACAGCAGCTGCCCGTTCTTCACGCAGGTCGAGCAGTCGGGCGACAGCCCGGTCACCGTCATCAACACCTTCATCGCGCCCGAGGGGCAGATCGACGCCTGTCTGGAGGCGTGGCGGCGGGAGTGCGAGGTGATGACGGTCCAGCCCGGCTTCATCTCGGCCCAGCTCTACCGGGGGGTCGGCGACAGCCGGGTACTGACCAATGTCGCGGTCTGGGAGTCGGGGGACGCGCTCAAGGCCGTCTTCGCCCGCAAGGACTTCGCGGACTCCCTCATCCTCCCGCCCGACGGCTCGGTCGCCTACCCCGTCCTCTACGAGAAGATGGCCATGCCCGGGATCTGCGTCGCCTGACCGGACGTCACCCGGCCCGCGCCGGGGCAGGAGGTACAGTCGCGTCATGCCCCAGCAGGATCTTCCCGCCGACCTCGCCCGACTGGTGTGGACCCTGCATCGCACGCTGCTCCAGGCCACGCGGGCCCCGGCCGGTGAACACGTCCGGCCCCCGGCGCAGGTGGAGCTGCTCCAGCTCGTGACCGACCAGCCCGGCGTCAGTGTGCGGGAGGCCGCGCGGCTGCTGCGCATGCAGCCCAACAACGTCAGCACGCTGGTCACCCTGCTGGTGAAGGACGGACTCCTGGAACGGGCCCCCGACCCGGCCGACCGGCGCCAGGCCCAACTGCGGCCCACCCCCCGCATGCTGGCGGAGGGCCGCGAGGTCAACGCGGGCATCTACCGCAACGTCGAGGCGGCCCTGGGCACGCTCAGTCCCGATGCGGTCGACCGCATCGCCGCCGCCCTGCCGCATCTGCGGGACCTCGCCGAGGCGGCCCACCGGACCGGCTGAGGCCCCGGCCCCGCTCCCGGTTCCCCCGCGTCCCGACCGGAACACGCGGTCCTCAGAGCCCCGAATCCCCGTGACGCCACGGGTCCACAGGCCGACTGACCCACAGACCGGCAGATCCACGGACCTACCGACGCGCGGACGTACCGACGCGCGGTCTACGGACTCGCGGACCCGCGCTCCCCACACATTCCCCCCTTGCTCACCTCCCCGTCGCCACCGCTCACGCCGGTCGGCCCCCGCGTCTTCCCTCCCCTCCCTTCCCGGACGGCGCGGCTCCGACCGGCTCCCTCACCCCTCGACACGGGTCGCCGAGCGCGCTCCGCCGAGCCGACGCGCCGGGCACCCGCCCTAGGAGCCACCATGTTCCCTCCGGAAGCCGCAGCTCTCCTCAGCAGCAAGACCCCGGCCACCTTCACCACCCTCCTGCCGGACGGCAGTCCGCACTCCGTCGTCGCCGGAGTCGTGCTGGACGGCGACCAGCTGGTGTCCAACACCGCCCCGACCGCGAAGCGGCTCAAGAACATCCAGGCCGACCCCCGGGTCAACGTCCTGGTCATCGACCCCGCTTCGCCCATGCGGTACGTCGAGGTGCGCGGCACGGCGACCGTCCACGAACTCCAGCGGGAGCAGAAGGCCCGGCTGCTCGAGGGCCACGCCGAGGAGGGGGGCACCGCCGCGCCGACCGAGCGGGAGCAGGCGGAGGTCACCGTCCTCCAGATCCGGGTGACGCCGTCCAAGGTCGCCTTCCACAGCTTCGACCCGCGGCAGCTCGGCCCGGCGAACCGGCAGCGGCCCGGCGGCCGGCCCGCCGGGAGCGCGCCGGAGGGCGACGCGGTCCCCGAGACCGCGCCGGACGGCGTGGTCCGGGAGGACGAGGCGGGCCGCTGGATCGAGTTCGCACGGCCGGTGGCCCACGCGCCCGAGGCGGTCTGGGCGGCGCTCACCGACCCCGCCCGGCTGACGCTCTGGCAGCACCCGGTGGACTTCTTCCCGGAGTTGCGGGAGGGCGCCACGGTGTACGCCCATCTCAACCCCCAGACCAAGGCGTTCGCGCTGGGCAAGGTGACCCGCGTCGATCCGCCGCACGCGCTGACCTTCCGGTGGACGACGACCCACCCGGCCCTCTCGCCGGACCTGATGCTCTCCTACGTCCTCGACGACGGCGTTCTCAAGGTCTCCTACGGTCCGTTCGGCAAGGACGACGCCGTCCTGCCGATGATGGCGTCGTTCCACGTCCACCTGGACCATCTGGACCTGGCCGTCACCACCCCGGACGGCGCACTGCCGGCCCCGCCGTGGCCGGAGGTCAGCGTCGTCACGAAGTCGGGCCGGATGCAGTCCACGGTCGGCGCCTACGCCGCGGCCCGCCCCGAACTGGCCGGCGGGCCCGGTCGGCCCGGCGGCCCCGGCGGGCGTCCCTGACCCGCCCCACCGACGCCCCGCCCCGTGGAGGGACGCCCCGTTCGGGCGCCACCGCCACCGGGCGGGGCCCGGGGTGCCGCGGACGGTCCGCCGAGGGGACCGGTCCGCGGCACCACCGCCCACCCACCACGGGCCACACCCACACCCACCCCCGCACACCCACACCCACCCCCGCACGCCCTCACACCCCTCCCGTATCCCCGCACGTCCCGAGGAGAGCCATGACCGGTTCCGACGGCGCCGCCGCTCGCGGCAGGCCGACCGCTTCCGCCCTGCGCCGGGCGCTCAGACGGGCGGACGACGGGGTGACGCTCGACGTCGGGGAGGCCGCCGTCCTGCTCCAGGCGCGCGGCCCCGACCTGACCCGGCTCGCCGCGGCGGCGGCCCGCGTCCGGGACGCCGGGCTGCGGGCGGTCGGCCGCCCCGGCGTGATCACGTACTCCCGGAAGGTGTTCGTGCCGCTCACCAGGCTGTGCCGGGACCGCTGCCACTACTGCACGTTCGCCACGACACCCGACCGGTTGCGGCGCGCGGGCGAGGAGCTGTTCCTCGGGCCGGACCAGGTGCTGGACCTGGCCCGGCGCGGGGCGGAACTGGGCTGCAAGGAAGCCCTGTTCACCCTCGGGGACCGGCCGGAGGACCGCTGGCCCGAGGCGCGCGCCTGGCTCGACGCGCACGGCTACGACAGCACGCTCGGCTACGTCCGCGCGATGGCGGTCCGGGTGCTGGAGGAGACGGGTCTGCTGCCCCACCTCAATCCGGGGGTGCTGACCTGGACCGACCTCCAGCGGCTGAAGCCGGTCGCGCCGTCCATGGGCATGATGCTGGAGACGACGGCGGCCCGGTTGCACACCGAGCCGGGCGGGCCGCACCACGGTTCCCCGGACAAGGCTCCCGCCGTACGGCTGCGGGTGCTCCAGGACGCCGGGCGCAGCAGTGTGCCCTTCACCACGGGCATCCTGATCGGTATCGGGGAGACGCCCGAGGAGTGCGCCGCGTCGCTGTTCGCGCTGCGCGCGGTGGCGCGGGAGCACGACGGCGTGCAGGAGGTGATCGTGCAGAACTTCCGCGCCAAACCGGGCACCGCGATGCGGTCCGTGCCGCACGCCCCGCTGGACGGGCTGGCCGCCGCGATCGCCGTGGCGCGGCTGGTGCTGGGTCCGTCGGCGCGTATCCAGGCACCGCCGAACCTGGTGGGCGGCGAGCACGCGTCGATGCTGGCCGCCGGGATCGACGACTGGGGCGGTGTCTCCCCGCTGACCCCGGACCACGTCAACCCCGAGCATCCCTGGCCGCGGATCGGGGAGTTGGCCCGGTGGACCGCCGAGGCGGGCTTCAGCCTGCGCGAACGGCTCACCGTGTACCCGGAGTTCATCCGCCGGGGCGATCCGTGGATCGACCCGCGGGTGCTGCCGCACGTGACGGCGCTGGCGGACCCGGAGACGGGGCTGGCCCGTGAGGGCGCGGTGCCGCGCGGGCTGCCGTGGCAGAGCGCGGACGCGTCGCTGACCCTGTCCGGCCGGACGGATCTGCACCGGGGCATCGACACCGAGGGCCGGTCGGCCGACCGGCGGAGCGACTTCGCGAGCGTCTACGGCAACTGGGACGCCGTACGGGAGAACGCCGCGTCGGTCGGTGCGGTGGAGCGGCTGCCGGGGGACGTGCGGGCGGCGCTGCGGCGGGCGGCCGACGATCCGGCGCGGCTCACCGACGGCGAGGCGGGCGCCCTGTTCACCGCGGACGGTGCGGCGCTGGACGCGCTGTGCCGGATCGCCGACGACGTGCGCCGGGACACGGTCGGCGACACCGTCACGTACGTCGTGACGCGGAACATCAACTTCACCAACGTCTGCTACACGGGCTGCCGGTTCTGCGCGTTCGCGCAGCGGCGGAGCGACGTCGACGCGTACACGCTGTCGCTGGCGGAGGTCGCCGACCGGGCCGAGGAGGCGTGGCGGGCGGGGGCCACCGAGGTGTGCGTGCAGGGCGGCATCCATCCCGACCTGCCGGGCACGGTGTACTTCGACATCGCCCGCGCGGTGAAGGAGCGGGTGCCGGGGCTGCATCTGCACGCGTTCTCGCCGATGGAGGTCGTCAACGGGGCGGCGCGCGCGGGGCTTTCGGTCCGGGAGTGGCTGACGGCCGCGCGCGACGCCGGGCTCGACAGCGTCCCCGGTACGGCGGCCGAGATCCTCGACGACGAGGTGCGCTGGATCCTGACCCGCGCGAAGCTGCCCGCCGCGACCTGGGTCGAGGTGGTGGAGACGGCGCACGAGCTGGGCCTGCGCTCCTCGTCGACGATGATGTACGGGCATGTGGACCATCCCGGCCACTGGCTGCGCCATCTGCGGGTGCTGGCCGGGATACAGCGGCGCACGGGCGGCTTCACCGAGTTCGTGACGCTGCCGTTCGTGCCGGACAACGCGCCCGTGTACCTCGCCGGGATCGCCCGGCCCGGTCCCACGCCAAGGGAGAACCGGGTGGTGACCGCGATGGCACGGCTGCTGCTCCACGGTCTGGTGCCGCACGTCCAGACCAGCTGGGTGAAGCTCGGCGCGGAGGGCGCGGCGGAGATGCTGCGGTGCGGCGCCGACGACCTCGGCGGCACGCTGATGGAGGAGACGATCTCCCGGATGGCGGGCTCGCGGCACGGTTCGTACCGGTCGGTGAGCGAGCTGGAGGCGGTGGCGCGGGCTGCCGGGCGGCCCGCCCGGCAGCGCGGCACGCTGTACGGTGCGGTGCCGGACGAGCGGAGAGCGGCCGCCGTGGCGTCCGACGGCGTCCTGCCCCGTCTGCCGCCGCGGCCGGGTTCCGGCGGTGCGGCAGGCTGCGAGACGGCACCGCCGCGTTCCGGCGGGGTGGCCGCGGGGCGGTTGCTTCCCCTGCTCACCGCTCCCTCGTCGGCGCCGTCGTCGTGTCCCGCGTCGGCCGGTCCGCCCGCGGCGTCCGCGGAGTGACGCGGTGGCGGCCGACTGGACCGTCCTGCTGCCGGTGAAGCCGTTCCACCGGGCCAAGTCCCGGCTGTGGTGCCCGGATGAGGCGGACCGCGCGGCGCTCGCCCGCGCCTTCTTCCGGGACACCCTCGACGCGGTCCTGGCCACGACCGGGATCGGTGCGGTCCTGGTCGTGACGGACGACGGGACGGCGGCGGCCGACGCCCGGTCGGCGGGGGCGGGCAGCGTGCCGGACGGTCCCGCCGCCGGCCTCAACTCCGCCGTACGGGCCGCCGCGGCCGGGCTGGCGGCGGCGGGCGGGAGCGGTCCCGTGGCGGTGCTGACGGCCGATCTGCCCGCACTGCGCAGCGCCGAGCTGACCGAGGTGCTGGCCGCCGCCGCGCACCACCCGCGGGCCTTCCTCGCGGACCACACGCGGCGCGGCACCACGCTGCTCGCGGCGGGGCGCCCGGACGACCTCCTGCCGTGCTTCGAGGGCAACTCCCGGCTGCGGCACCGCCGTCGCGGGGTGTGGGAACTGACGGCCCCGGCGGTGCCCGGCGTCCGGCTGGACGTGGACACCCTGGACGACCTGCGGGCCGCCCACGCCCTCGGTACGGGCCGGTACTCGCGCGCCCTGGTCCCGGCCGTGCTGGACCGCGCCGACGGACACGCCACCGGCGGGCGCCCCGACGCCGTCCCGGCGGTCAGTCCCAGGGGTGCCCGACCCTGACCAGTCCCGTCCGGTAGGCGAGCGCGACGAGGTGCGCGCGGTGCCGGGCGCCCAGCTTCGTCATGGTCCGCTGCACATGGGTGCGCACGGTGAGCGGGCTGAGGTGCAGACGCAGGGCGATCTCCTCGTTGGACAGACCGCGCGCCGCCTGCGCCATGACCTCCCGTTCGCGCTCGGTCAGCCGGTCCAGGGCCGCGGGCACCGCGTCGCCGCCGTGCGGGCGGGAGAGGTAGGCGTCGACGACCGTGCGGGTCGCGGCGGGCGACAGCGGCGTCTCGCCCGCCACGACGGCGCGGATGGCGTCTATCAGCCGCTCGGGCGCGACGTCCTTGCCGAGGAAGCCGTGCGCTCCGGCACGCAGCGCGCCGGACACGTACTCGTCGGTCTCGAACGTGGTGAGGATGAGCACGCGCGTCCCGGCGAGGGCCGGGTCGCGGCGGATCTCGCGGGTGGCGGCCAGGCCGTCGGTGCCGGGCATCCGTACGTCCATGACCACGACGTCCGGGCGGGTGGCGCGGGCCCGGTCCAGGGCCTGTGCGCCGTCGGCGGCGAGGCCCACCACCTCCATGTCCGGGCAGGAGTCGATGAGCAGTTGGAACGTCCTCAGCAGGAGGGCCTGGTCGTCGGCGAGCAGCACCCGGATCGCCGTCCCGTCGGTCCGGCTCACGGCCGCTCCGCCCGCGCGTCGTCGTTGCCGGGCGCGGCCTCGCCTGCGGTGGCGGTGTCCGGGCCGTGTCCGGCCGGGCACGGCAGTTCGAGGTGGACCTCGAAGCCGCCGCCGGGGCGGGGTCCCGCCCGCGGGCGGCCGCCCGCGGACCGGGCGCGCTCCCGCATGCCGATCAGGCCGTAGCCCGCGCCGGGCGATCGCGGCGGGCCCCCGCCGTCGTCGGTGACGGTGAGGGTGAGCAGCCGTCCGCCGTAGTGGACGCGGACGGCGGCGGACGCCGTCCCGGCGTGCTTGGACACGTTGGTCAGCGCCTCCTGGACGACGCGGTACGCGGTCAGCTCGACGCCGGGCGGCAGGGGGCGCGCGGTGCCGCGCCGGTCCAGGGAGACGGTGAGTCCGGCGTGGCCGAAGGCGGTCAGGAGGGCGGGCAGCGCGGCGAGGCAGGGGGCCGGGCGGAGCGGTTCGTCCGGGTCGTCCGCCCGGCGCAGCAGCCGTACGGTGGCCCGGATCTCCCGCATCGCGGCGGCGGTGGTGTCGTCGAGGTGGCCGATGACCTGGGCGGCGCGGTCGGGCCGCTCGCGCAGGAGGTAGCGGGCGGTGCCCGCCTGGATACGGGCGAGGGCGATGTGGTGGGCGACCACGTCGTGCAGGTCGCGGGCGATGCGCATCCGCTCCTCGCTGACCCGCAGGCGGGCCTCGTCCTCGCGGGTGCGTTCGGCGAGTTCCGCGCGGGCCTCGACGGCGGCCACGTAGTCGCGCCGGTTGCGGGCGGAGTCGGCGACGGCCGCGGAGAGCAGGACGAAGCCGAGCAGGCCGACCTGCTCGGGGCGCAGGAGGAAGCCGCCCGCGTCGCCCCCGGCTCCCCCGCCGCCCCACACGACGGAGGCGACCAGCAGGGCGGCCGCGGCGGCGGCCGTGTGGACGACGGCCGTACGGCGGTCGGTGCGCAGGGCGAGGGAGTAGAGGGCGGCGAGCGTGGTGCAGGCGGCGAGCGGGGAGAAGTCGGCGTCCGGGGAGCCGTGCAGGGCGCCGACGGCGATGACGCAGGCGGTGGTGACGGCGACGGCGGTGCGGGGTCTGCGGCGGTGCGCGAGCAGGGCGGCGGCGGACACGGCGACGACGGCGCACACCGCCACCGGGGGCGGTCCGGTCACCTCCGGGGGCCGGGACATGGCGCCGGCGAGGGCGGTGAGGCCGCACAGCGACAGCGCGAGGGCCGCGTCCGTCACCCGGGGATGGCGCCGCGTCCACTGCCGTCCTTCGAAGATCACGTGCTCTCCTCCTCTCCTCTTCGTGCGTCCCTGTCCCGGGTGCCTGTCCCGGGCGGGCCGGGGCAGGCCGACGGGTCGGACCCCGGCCCGCCCGCCTGCCCCGGCTCCGCGGCCGGTCAGACCCGCGCCCGTACGGGATCGCGGCCCGCGGCCGGTGCGCCGTCGGTGTCGCGGGGGCCGTCCGGGTGCTCCAGACGGCGGGTCAGCCGCTCGCCCTCCACGTCGAGGTCGGGCAGGACCCGGTCCAGCCGTCGCGGGAGCCACCAGGCCCGGTCGCCGAAGAGGGCGAGGGCGGCGGGGACGAGGGTCATGCGGACCACGAAGGCGTCGAACAGGACGGCCGAGGAGAGCCCGACGCCCATCATCTTGATCAGGGACTCGCTGAAGCCGATGAACCCGGCGAAGACCGAGATCATGATGACGGCGGCGGCCACCACCACGCGGGCGCTGTGCCGGAACCCGGTGACGACGGCGTCGCGCGGGGACTCGCCGTGGACGTAGGCCTCCCGCATCCGGGTCACGAGGAAGACCTCGTAGTCCATGGCCAGGCCGAAGACCACGCCGATCAGGAAGATCGGCATCATGCTCATGACGGGCCCGGTCTGTTCGACGCCGATGAGGCCGCCGAGCCAGCCGTACTGGAAGACGGCGACGATCACGCCGAACGCGGCGGCCACCGAGAGCAGGAAGCCGAGGGCGGCCTTGAGCGGGATCAGCAGCGACCGGAAGACGACCGTCAGCAGCAGGACGGCGAGGCCGACCACGACGGCCAGGTAGGGCACCAGGGCGGCGGTGAGCTTCTGCGAGACGTCGATGTTGACGGCGGTCGTGCCCGTCACGAGGAGGGTGGCGCCGGTCGTCCGCTCCAGGGCGCCCCGCTCGAAGCGGATCGTCCCGACCAGGTCCTCGGTCGCGGCGGTGCCGGGGCCGGTGGCGGGGACGGCGGTGAGCAGAGCGGTGTCGCGGGCGTCGTCGAACACCGGGGGCGAGACCGAGACGACGCCGTCGGTGGCGGCGAGGTCCTTCGCGGCCCGGTCGACCGCCGCCTGCGGGTCCCGGGCGCCGCGGGCGTCGACGACGACGGTGAGCGGCCCGTTGAATCCGGGGCCGAAGCCCTCGGCGAGGGCGTCGTAGGCCCGGCGCTGGGTGGTCGAGGTGGGCTGCGCCTCGTCGCCGGGCAGGCCGAGCCGCAGGTCGAGGACGGGCAGGGCGAGCACGCCGAGGCCGAGGACGCCGAGCAGCAGGGCGGCGACCGGGCGGCGCAGCACGAGGCGGGCCCAGCGGGTTCCGGCGGACTCCTTGGGCGCCCGGACCGGCGGCGCGGCCCGGTCGCCGGTCCGGCGTCCTGCGGCGATGTCGGCCGCGACGTCGACCGCGGCATCGGCTGCGGTGGCGGTCCCGGTGTCCGCGTCGGCGGTCGCGGGGTGCGGCCGGGCGGGCTGCCGCGCGCGGTGGGCGCGGGGCAGGACGGCGCGCGGGAAGAAGCCGATCAGCGCGGGCAGCAGGGTCAGCGCCACCAGCACGGCGACCACGACCGTACCGGCCGCGGCGAGGCCCATCCGGTCAGCGTCGGCACGCCGACCACGGAGAGCCCGGCGAGCGCGATGACGACGGTGAGACCGGCGAAGACGACGGCCGATCCGGCGGTGCCGACGGCCCGGCCCGCGGCCTCCTCGAAGGAGTGGCCCGCGGCGCGTTCGGACCGGTAGCGGGAGAGGATGAACAGGGCGTAGTCGATGCCGACGGCGAGCCCCAGCATCAGCGCCAGGGTGGTCGTGGTGGAGGAGAAGCCGACGGCGACGATCGCGCAGATGCCGACGCCGAGGCCGACCAGGGCGGTGAGCAGCGGCAGACCGGCCGCGACCAGGGCCCGGAAGGTGATCACGAGGACGACCGCGGCGGCGAGCAGACCGATGATCTCGGTGACGCCGCCGAGTTCGGGTTTGGCCTCCAGGGCGCTGCCGCCGATCTCCACGGTGAGACCGGCGGCCTCGCCCGCGCGGACCGCGTCGGTGAGCGCGCCCTTGGTCGCCCCGGTGAGGTCGCCGCTCTTCACGGCGTAGGTGACGGTGGCGTAGGCGGTACGGCCGTCCTCGCTGACGGCGTGCGTCGCATAGGGGTCGAGGACGCTCTTGACCTGGGGGCTGTCGGTGGCGCGGGCGACGACCCGGCTGACGGTCTCCTTGTCGGCGCCCGAGGTGAGGCGGTGGCCCTCCGGGGCGACGAGGACGATACGGGCGTCGGCACCGTCGGCCTTGCCGCCCGGGAAGCGCTCGTCGAGGAGCTGGAACGCCTTCTGGGACTCCGTGCCCGGCATCGCGAAGTCGTCCTCCGGCGCCGCCGGGGCGTTGAGGGCCGCGAGCGCGCCGAGGGCGAGGACCGCCAGCCACAGCAGGGCGAAGCGGCGTCGGTGCCGGAACGCGAGACGGCCCAGTCGGTACAGCAGCGTAGCCATGGGGAGGCTCTCCTGATCTGGGGGGTGTGACAGAGAAGGCGGTGGCCACCGCGCGCTCCGGCGGACCTGAGCCCGTGCGCGGAGAGCACGGGGGCCGGAGTGACGGCTTCATCCTGTCCGGCCGGGCGCGTCATCGTCGTCCTCCAGGCACAGGCCGTCGCCCGTACTGCCGCTGGTGTAGGCGGCGCGGCGAAGGTCGGCCCTGAGGACGAGAGTCCCGGCGGGAACGCCGGACGCGACCACCCCGCCGTCCGGTTCGCCCTAACTCGCCCTAGAATGTTCTTGAATCGGCCCGGCGGGTGTGCTCCGCGCCGCCCGGCCTCTGCGAGGAGCGCGGTGGACCCATGAGCGACACGTTCCCCCCACCTGTCACCGGTCCGGGGCGACCGGGGACCCTGCGGCGTGACGCGGTGCTGGCCGCGGCGCTCAGGAGGCTGCACCGGCGGCTGGGGCCGGGGACCTGCGCGGCCTATCTGGTGTCGGAGGACGGACGGGAGCTGCGGGCCGCGATGAGCGTGGACACCTCGCTGGGGTTCACGGTCCCGCCCGTCATCCCGGCCGACGCGGTGGAGCTGGCCACCGCGAAGGCGTTCCGGACGGGCGAGCTGGCGGTGTTCGGTCCGGTGGAGCGGGAGCGGGCCGAACGCCTCAACCCGACGCTCGTGCTGTACGGCCCGTTCCCCTTTCTGCTGGCGTCCGCCCCGCTGTGCACCGCGCGGCGCCGGTACGGCGCGCTGTCGCTGCGGTGGATGCCGCCGCGCGAGGTGGGTCCGGACGAACTCGCCCTGCTGCGGTCCGTCGGCGACGAGGTGGCCCGCGAGTTCGACGTCCTCGCCGACGCGGGTGTCCCGGTCACCGTGCCGCCCGTGCCCCGCTTCCTCTCCGTACCGCCCGCCGGACCCCGGCCGCCCCACGACCCCACGGCCTCCGGCGGTCAAGAGGACGGCGCGGTGGACGAGTTGGGCAGTACGGCCTATCTGTACGCCCTCCAGAAGCTGACCTCCGCGCTGGCCGCCGCGGTGCTCACGCGCGACGTGGTGGCCATCACCGGCGAGCAGTTGCTGCGGCCCTTCGGCGGGCGGGCGCTGATGCTGTGCCTGGCCGAGGAGGGGCTGCTGCGCGTGGTCGGCGCGACCGGGTTCTCCCGCGAGGAGGTGCGCCGCGTCGACGGCACCCCGCTGAGCCGCGCGACGCCCGAGACCGACACGGTGACCGACGTGCGGATCTCCTTCCACAGCACACCGGGAGAGATCCGGCGCGCCGGGACCGGCGCCCGCCGCGATCCCGAGGTCGGCACCCGCGTGCATGTCCCGCTGATCTCCGGCGGCCGGGTGGTGGGCGCCTGCGTCCTGGAGTTCCCCGCGCCGGGCCGCGGTCTCGGCTTCGAGGAGCGGGCGATGCTGATGATGATGCTGGAGCAGGTCGGCCAGTCCCTGGCGCGGGCCCGTTCGTACGAGGTGAAGCAGGTCCTCGCCCAGACGATGCAGCGCAGCCTGCTCCCCCGCACGCTGCCGCATCTGCCCGAACTCCTCACCACCGCCCGCTACTTCCCGGCGAACGAGGGCGCCGAGGTCGGCGGCGACTGGTACGACGTGCTGCGGCTGCCCGACGGCCGGATCGGCCTGGTCGTCGGGGACGTGGAGGGCCACACCATGGACGCGGTGGGCGTCATGGGCCAACTCCGCAGCGCCGTACGGGCGTACGCCGCCGAGGGTCATGAACCGGCCGCCGTGCTGGAGCGCACCAACCGTCTCCTCGCCGGGCTGGAGAGCGAGTTGTACGCCACCTGCTGCTGTGTCTGGCTGGACCTGGCGACCGGCGCCGCCCGCACCTCGAGCGCGGGCCACTGGCTGCCCCTCGTCGGCGAACCGGGCCGGACGGAGCACCACCGGACGGAGCATCACCGAGCGGAGCACCCCCGGACGGAGCATCACCGGGCGGACCCTGGTGGACCCGCGTCCGGGCAACCCGCTCGCACCCGACCAGAGTTCGACCGACCCGCGTCCGACCGTTCCAGCTCCGGCCGATCGGAGTCCCGGCGGTCCGAGTCCCGCCGTACGGAGCAGGTCGTCGGGCCGCCGCTGGGTATCGACACCGGGGCCGCCTACCGGCAGACCGCGTCGGTGCTGCGCCCGGGTTCGGTGCTCGCCCTGTTCACCGGCGGGCTGCTCCAGGCGCGGCGGCTCGGCACCGACGCGGCCCTGGCCCGCCTCGCCGATCTGCTGCGCGAGGGCGCCGGGGAGAACCTGGAGGTGCTCGCCGACCGTCTCGTCGGCGCCCGCCTCACGCACCGCCCGCCCGACGACGACACCGCGCTGCTGCTGGTCCGGTACGAGGGAGCGCGGCCGGGGCAGCGGCAGCGCGTCGCGGACGTCTCCGTGCACCGGCACGACCTCCAGGGCGTCGGCCACGTCCGCCGGTTCCTGCGCGAGCACCTGCGGGACTGGGAGCTGACGGCGCTCTTCGACGATCTGGAGCTGCTGGCCTCGGAGGTCGTGACCAACGCGCTCGTGCACGCCGACAGCGCGGTGGACCTGCGGCTGCGGGAGTGTGCCGACCGGGTCCGGGTGGAGGTCCGGGACAGTGATCCGCGTCCCCCGGTGCCCTCGGCCGTCCTGGGCACGGGCCGGGCCGAGGAGGAGGCGGAGTCCGGCCGGGGCCTGGTCATCGTGGACGCGCTCGCCGCCGACTGGGGCAGCTCCCCGTCCGGGCGCGGCAAGACGACCTGGTTCGAGATCGGCATCCCGCGCTGACCGGCCGCCACCGGTCGTACGGCGGACGCTCGGCCTCGGTCCGCCCCGGCCCGCTCCACCCTGCTCCGCCCGGGTCCACCCTGCGCCGCCCTGATCCGCCCTGATCCGCCGGACAGGCCTCTCACACCGCGGGCCGGTGCCACGCGCGCAGCACGCTGCCGACGAAGCCGGTCACGGCGCCCAGGAGCAGCCCGAGGAGCACGGTGTAGAGCACGCCGCCGGTGAGGTGGGCCCGGGTGCCGCCCATCGGGCTGCCGAAGACCTCGACGGAGAACGCGGCGGAGGCGCCCGCGACCCAGGCGAGCAGGCCGGTGACGGCGGCGACGGCGCAGCCGAGGCGTTCGGCCACCGCGAGATGGGGTGCCAGCGGGCCGGTCCCCCGGTACAGCAGGCCGGTGCGGTGGGGCCCCGCCGTCCCCGCGACGGACCGGCCGCACACCACCAGGGCCGCCGAGACCACCGTCAGGGCGGCCACCCACAGCGGCAGGCCGCCCGCGGCCAGGTCGTCCAGGCGGACGGCACGCGCGGTCATGAACGACGACGACGTCCCGCCGCCCGCACCCTCCCCGCCCCCCATGCCGCCCATGCCGCCCATGCCGCCGAACATCTCGGCGAGGGGGCTGCTCCCCGCGCTCTGGACGGGGTCGGTGGCGGCCCGCCAGGACGTGGTGAGGCCCAGCGTCGTGAAGACGGCGACGGCGTTGGGCAGGACCAGCAGCGCGGCGCCCGCCGCCGTCGCGGCCCGGTCCCCGGCGAGCACCGCCAGGACGCCCAGGGCCAGGAGGGGGAGTGCCGTGAGGACGGCGAGGGCGCGCAGCAACGGGGTGAGGACCGGCGCCCACGCGGTCCGCAGGGTGTCGAGGGCGCCGCCGAGCGGGAGCCGGACCCGGCGGGCGAGGAGGCACCCGAGGAGCAGGACCAGGCACGTCCAGACGACGGCCCCCAGGGCGGCCGGACCCGCGTGCACCTGGAAGGCGAGTTCGGTCGGCAGCCCGCCGCCCGCACCGGCAGCGCCTCCCCCGCCCCCGCCGAACAGCTCGGCCAGTCCGCCGAGTTGCCCCGCACCGGCACCCGCACCCCCACCGGCACCGCCCGTGCCGCCGCCGCCCATCCGGTCGGCCACCGTGTCCGGCAGGGTGAGGGTCCCGTTCCCGAGCCCGGCGACGACGGCGAGGAGCAGCGCGGCGGTGACGGCGGCGGCGGTGGCCCGCAGGGCGAGACCCGCGGTGTCGGACCGGTTGCGGCGCAGTCCGCGGGAGAACACCGCCCACAGGACGAGGGAGCCGACCAGGGTGACGCCCAGCGGGACGCCCTCGGCGGTGCCGCTCAGGGCGGGGCCCGTCCCGCCGCCGCCGAACAGGCCCGCCAGTCCGGAGGCGGGTGCGTCCGCCCCGGTGGCGGCGGCCGAGCCCGCGTCGAGGGTGCCGCCGACGGCCATCGCGGTCACGGCCGGGGTGAGCGCGGTCAGGGGGGCCACCTCGTCGGCGTCCAGCAGGACGAGCGCGAGGGCCGCGGCGGCGTACATCGCGGCGACCGCGCACAGCGCCGCGGCCGAGCCGTCGAGGGCGTGGCGCAGCGGGCCGGTGAGGGGTGCCGAGGGCGGGCGGGGCGGGGTGCGCCGCCGGACGGGGCGGGCCGGGACGGCGGGGGCGGTGGGGCGTGCGGTGACGGCCAAGGCGACGGCTCCGCTTCACTGGGGCGAGGGCGTGGGCGAGGACGCCGTCGAGCCTGGCAGGCGGGTGTGGCACGTTCCGGAGAGTGCGGGGGCGCTTCTGTGCGTTCTCTCAGGGACGTCGTGGCGGAGCGCCGGAGGCGCCGCCCGCGCGGGCGGTCGGACCGCGCGACTCCCAGAGAATTCCCAGAGGATTCCCGGAGAATCGCAGAAGGACGCCCCGACGGCGCCGGGCCCTCAGCGGGGCGGGAGCCGGTGCAGGACGACGTCGGTGAGGCGGCCCGCGTCCACGGTGGCCGTGAGGTAGGTGCAGTGGGGCTGGCGGCGGCGGTCGGTCGGGGAGCCCGGATTGAGCAGGCGGAGCCCGCCGGGGGCGGTGGTGTCCCAGGGGATGTGGCTGTGGCCGAAGACGAGGACGTCGGTGTCGGGGTACCGGGCGGCGCAGCGGGCCTCGCGGCCCTGCGCGGGGCCGGTCTCGTGGACCACCGCGAACCGCAGCCCGCCCAGCTCGGCGTGGGCCACCTCGGGCAGCCGGGCGCGCAGCGCGGGTCCGTCGTTGTTGCCGTGCACGGCGAGGAGCCGGCGGCTGCGGCTCTCCAGCAGGTCCAGGGTGGCGGTGTCGACCCAATCGCCCGCGTGCACGACGACGTCGGCCTCCGGCAGCGCGTCCAGGAGTGGCCCGGGGAGGGCCTTGGCGCGCTTGGGGAGATGGGTGTCGGACATGATCAGCAGGCGCACGGGGCCAGCGTACGACGGGTGCCGGGCGAGTGGGCGGGCCGGACGCGCAGGACGGGTGCGGCGACCGCCGCGGGGTTAGCATCGGGCCACGCACCCGCCGCCGTACGGAACACGATCCGAGGGGGTCCGGAGCCCGATGCCGGTCAAGGTCAGCGTCATCGTCCCCGTCTACGACCCCGGTCCCTACCTGGAGGACTGCGTGGCGTCGCTGCTGCGGCAGTCGCTGCCGCCGGACGCGTTCGAGGTGGTCTTCGTCGACGACGGCTCCACCGACGGCACGCCCGCCCGGCTGGACGCCCTCGCGGCCGAGCATCCCGGCCTGGTCCGGGTGATCCACCAGGAGAACTCCGGCTGGTCCGGGAAGCCGCGCAACGTCGGTATCGCGGCCTCGACCGGCGAGTATCTCATGTTCGTCGACCAGGACGACTACCTCGGCGACGAAGCGCTGGAACGCATGTACGACTACGGGGTGGCGCACGGCGCCGACGTCGTCGTCGGCAAGATGGCCGGGCGCGGCCGGTCGGTGCCGGTGGAGCTGTTCCGTGTGGACCGGCCCCGCGCCACCGTGGAGAACGCGCCGCTGATCGACAGCCTCACCCCGCACAAGATGGTCCGCCGCGCCTTCCTCGACCGCACCGGGCTGCGCTTCCCCGAGGGCCGCCGCCGGCTGGAGGACCACGTCTTCGTCACCGAGGCCTATCTGCGCGCCGACAGCGTGGCGGTCCTCAGCGACTACGTCTGCTACTACCACGTGCGCCGCGACGACGCGGGCAACGCGGGCTTCCGCCGCTTCGACCCGGTGGGGTACTTCAAGAACCTGCGCGAGGCCCTCGACGTCGTCGAGCGGTACACCGGGCCCGGTCCGCTGCGCGACCGGCTGTTCCGGCGCTGGCTGCGGGTGGAGATGGTCGAGCGGCTGCGCGGGCGCCGGTTCCTGGAGCTGCCGGACGACTACCGGCGGCAGCTCTTCGACGAGATCCACGCGGTCGTCGGCGAACGGTTCGGACCGGGCGTCGCGGCGCCGCTGCCGCCCACCCAGCGGGTGGTGGCCGCGCTGACGGCGGAGGGCCGCTACGACGACGTGGTGGCGTTCGCCCGCTGGGAGGCGGGGATCGCGTTCGCGGTCGAGCCGGACGGGCCGGAGGGGGTGCGGTGGCGTGACGGCGTGCTGCGGATCTCCTTCGCCGCGCAGCTCACCCACGAGGGCACCCCCATGACGTTCCCGTCCGCGCCGGGCTCCCCGCCGTGGCCGCCCGCCGACCTGGCCGCGGCGGTGCGCTGGCTGGGCTCCGACACGGAGGGCCGGTTCGGGCGGGCCCGCGCCGACGTGCTGCTGCGCGAACGGGTCAGCGGCGCGCAGTTCTTCCAGCCGACGGAGGTCGTCCGGGAGACGGTGCCCGACGGCGGGGACGGCGAGCGGGTCCGGCTGGTGCTGCGCGCGACCGCGGACCTGGACCCGGCCGGGGCGGTCGCGGGCGGCCCGGCGGGCGAGGGCCTGTGGGACGTGTACGTCCGGGTCGTCGTCGGCGGCTGGACGAAGGACGTCCGGCTGGGCCCGGCACCCCGGCAGGGCCGCCCGGCACCGTACGCGGGGGTCGTCGCGGGCCGGGTGGTGCTGCCGTACTGGACGGAGCGGCACGCCGCGCTCGCGCTGGACGTCGGGCGGGCCGGGCCCCGGCTGGGGCTCGGGCGGCTGCGGCCCGGCGACGTGGGCGTGACCGGGGACCGGCTGCGGGCCGACCTGCCGCTGTACGTGCCCGAGGAGACCGGGATGCTGCTGCGGCTGACCGGGCCGGGCGCCACCCACGAGGTGCTGGCCGGGCTCTCCCCCGGCGGGCGTCTGGAGGCGGTGCTGCCGGTCGGCGCGCTGGCCGGGCGGACCTGGCGGGCGGCCCTGTGCCTGACGCCCGAACCCCCTGACCGGGACGGTTCCGGTGCCCCGCCCGAGCCGCGTTTCCATCCGCTGCCCGTGGCGCTGCGGGCCGGGCGCGACGGCGTCCGGGCGGTCCACGCGGTGCGGCCGGGCGGGGCCCGGCGGGCGGTCCGCAGGACACGGCGGCTCCTGCACCGGATGCTGAGGAGAGGCGACCGCTAGCGGGACCCGGACCGTACGGGAAGGCCGGTCCGGGTGCCGCGCAGGAGAGGAGGGACGCCGTGCGGCCACTGGAGATCGACGGGGCCTGGGTGCGCGAGCCCGAGGTCCACCCCGACGAACGCGGCAGCTTCCACGAGTGGTACCGCTCCGACGACCTGCGCGAGGCAGCCCGGCACGGCCTCGACCCGGCCCAGGCCAACTGCTCGGTCTCCCGGCGCGGCGTCCTGCGCGGCGTGCACTTCTCCGACGTCCCGCCGGGCCAGGCCAAGTACGTGACGTGTCTGCGCGGGGCCGTCCTGGACGTCGTCGTCGACCTGCGGGTCGGCTCGCCCGGCTTCGGCCGGTGGGAGGCGGTCCGGCTGGACGACGTGACCCGGCGCGCCCTCTTCCTCGCGGAGGGACTGGGGCACGCCTTCCTGGCGCTGACCGAGGGCGCGGTCGTGGTCTACCTCTGCTCGACCGGCTACGCGCCCCGGCGCGAGCACGGCGTGCACCCCCTCGATCCCGGCCTCGGCATAGCCTGGCCCGCCGGACCGCGCCCGCTGCTCTCCCCGAAGGACGCGCGGGCACCGTCCCTGGCCCAGGCGAAGGAGTCCGGTCTGCTGCCGTCGTACGCGGCGTGCGTGGCGCACTACGAACGGCTCGACAGCCTCACCCGGTAGCCCGCGCCGCCGGGCGTCAGGCGTCAGGCGTGGGCGGCGAACGGTTGCAGCGCGCGCCGCAGGGGTTCCCAGCCGCGGGCGCGGCTGAGGCCGTGGTCGCGGGCGCGGACCAGGGGGCGCCAGAAGCCCGCCCGGAGCAGGTCCTCGGGGCGGACGGCGCCGACCCGCTTCAGGACGGCGTCGGGGACCGGCTGCGGGTCGGGGGTGTCGTGTGCGGTGACGATCTCCCCGTACGCGCGGCGCAGGACCGGGTTGCGGGGGTCGGCGCCGAAGACGAGGAGCTGGCCGGTGGGCCGGGTGTCGACGAGGACGGTGACCAGGTCGGGGCGGTGGCGGGCGAGGATCGCGGCGAGCTTGTAGACGTCGCCGGTCCAGGCGGTGGTGTGCCGGTCGCGGGCGGCCTCGTCGACGTTCCGCGGCAGCATGTCGTCGAAGACGATCACGCTGGACCAGTCGGCGTGCCGTTCGACGTGGGTGAAGTCGCGCAGGGCGTACTCGAAGAGGTGCATGCCGTCGATGAACGCCAGGTCGAGGACGGGGCGCCGCCAGTGGCCGAGGGGGTGGCGGCCGCGGGCGAGGTTGCGCAGCGGGTGGCGGCCGCCGCGGAGGTGGGCGAGCGGGTCGCGGCGGGCGAAGAAGTCGTCGCTGGTGGCCTTCACGAGGTGGACGTCGCAGCGGAGTTCGCAGGTCACCTTGAAGGCGGGGTCGACGGCCACGCTGGGCACCCGTGACAGGCGCAGGCTGCGGCCGTCGTTGACGCCGATCTCCAGATAGGTGCGGTTGGCGGTGACCTGGTGCAGGCCGCGCAGGAAGTCGTGACGTTTCACTCGGGGACTCCTCGGGTCTCCTCGCGGATCAGGGGCAGGGCGGCGTGCAGCGCGGTGCGCCAGTCCCGCGGGCGTTCCAGGCCCGCCTCGCGCCAGCGGCCGTGGCCGAGGACGCAGTAGGCGGGCCGGGGCGCCGGGCGCGGGAAGGCGGCGGAGGTGACGGGCCGGACCCGTTCCAGGTCGGCGCCGACGTGGCGGAACACCTCGCGGGCCAGTTCGTACCAGGTGGCCTCGCCCGCCGCCGTGGCGTGGAAGACGCCGTGGGCGTGCGGTCCGATGAGGGGGCCGAGGTCGGCGAGCCGGTCGGCGACGTCGGCGCTCCAGGTGGGCTGGCCGCGCTGGTCGTCGACCACCTCCACCACGCCGTCGCCCTCGGCTCGCTCCAGCATGGTGCGGACGAAGCTGCGGCCGTGGACGCCGTAGAGCCAGGCGGTGCGGACGACGGCGCTGGTGCCGGGGAGGGTGTCGAGGACGGCGCGTTCCCCGGCCAGTTTGGTGCGGCCGTAGGCGGAGCGCGGGGCGGGCGGATGGTCCTCGGGGTAGGGGGTGCGGCGGGCGCGGTCGCCGAAGACGTAGTCGGTGGAGACGTGCAGGAGGCGGGCGTCGTGGGCGGCGCAGGCCTCGGCGAGGTGGCGGGGGCCGTCGCCGTTGACGCGGAGGGCGTCGGGCTCGTGGGTCTCGGCGGCGTCGACGGCGGTCCAGCCCGCGCAGTTGACGACGAGGTCGGGGCGGTGGTCGCGGACGGCCCGGTGCACGGCGTCGGGGCGGGTGACGTCCAGGGCGGCGCGGTCGAGGCCGGTGACCTGCTCGCCGCGTCGGGTCAGCTCCGCGACCGTGTCCCGGCCGAGGAGTCCGTTCGCGCCCGTCACCAGCCACCTCATGGCCGCCCCGCCCCGGTGCGGGCGGTCCGCGCGGACGCCGGGAGGGGTTCCCACCAGGCGCGGTGGTCGCGGTACCAGGCGACGGTGGCGGCGAGGCCCTCGGTGAAGTCGCGGCGGGGCCGGTAGCCGAGTTCGGTGCGGGCCTTGGTCCAGTCGACCCGGTAGCGCAGGTCGTGGGCCTTGCGGTCCTCGACGTGGGTGACGCGGTCCCAGTCGGCGCCGCAGGCCGCGAGGAGCAGCCCGGTCAGCTCCCGGTTGGTGAGTTCGGTGCCGCCGCCGAGGTGGTAGACCTCCCCGGCGCGGCCCTTCGTGCGGACCAGGTCGATGCCGCGGCAGTGGTCGTCGACGTGCAGCCAGTCGCGGACGTTGCGGCCGTCGCCGTAGAGCGGGACCCGCTCGCCGTCCAGGAGGCGGGTGACGAACAGGGGGATCACCTTCTCGGGGAACTGGCGGGGCCCGTAGTTGTTGGAGCAGCGGGTGACGCGGACGTCGAGGCCGTGGGTGCGGTGGTGGGCGAGGGCGACGAGGTCGGCGGCGGCCTTGGAGGCGGCGTACGGCGAGGTCGGGCTCAGCGGCTGGTCCTCGGTCCAGGCGCCGGTCTCCAGGGAGCCGTACACCTCGTCGGTGGAGACCTGCACGAAGGGGCCGACGCCGTGCCGGAGGGCCGCGTCGAGGAGGGTCTGGGTGCCGAGGACGTTGGTGCGGACGAACGCGGCGCCGCCCTCGATGGAGCGGTCGACGTGCGACTCTGCGGCGAAGTGGACCACCTGGTCGGCGCGGGCCATGAGGGTGTCGACGATCTGCGGGTCGCAGACGTCGCCGTGGACGAACTCCAGGCGGGGGTGGCCGAGCGGCAGGTTGGCGCGGCTGCCCGCGTAGGTGAGGGCGTCCAGGACGGTGACGGTCAGGTCGGGCGGGGCGCCGAGACCGGCGGGGGCGTCGGTGGCATCGGTGCCTTCAGCACCGTCGGGGCCGCCAGCACCGTCGGGGCCGTCGGCGAGGAGGCCCCGGACGTAGGCGGAGCCGATGAAACCGGCGGCGCCGGTGACGAGGATGTTCATGAGTGGATCTGCACCTTGCTGTGGTCGCCGAGGACGAGCCGGTGGGCGGTGGGCACCCCGGGCGCGGGGGTGACCTCGACGTGCCGGCCGATGAGGGAGTTCTCGATGCGGCCGACGCCCTCGATGGAGGAGTCGCGCAGCACGATGGAGAACTCGACCTCGCTGTCGGTGATGCGGCAGTGCTCCCCCACCGAGGTGAAGGGGCCGACGTAGGAGTCGCGGATCTCGGTCCCGGCGCCGATGACGACGGGCCCCACGATCCGGGACCGCACCACGCGGGCCCCGGCCTCGACGACCACCCGGCCGACGGTCTCGGAGGCCTCGTCGACCTCGCCGTCGATGCGGCGCTCGACGCCCTCCAGGACGGTCCGGTTGACCTCCAGCATGTCGACGACGTTGCCGGTGTCCTTCCAGTAGCCCTTGATGATCGTGGAGCGCACCTCGGCGCCGGAGTCCAGCAGGTGCTGCACCGCGTCGGTGATCTCCAGCTCCCCGCGCCGCGACGGACGCACGGCCCGGACGGCGGCGTGGACGGCCGGGGTGAAGAGGTAGACGCCGACGAGGGCGAGGTCGCTGCGCGGGTTGCGGGGCTTCTCCTCCAGCCCGACCACGTTCCCGGCCTGGTCGAGTTCGGCGACGCCAAAGGCGCGGGGGTCGGCCACCCTGGTGAGGAGGATCTGGGCGGCCGGGCGGGTGCGGCGGAACTCGTCGACGAGGGCGGTGATGCCGCCGACGATGAAGTTGTCGCCCAGGTACATCACGAAGTCGTCGTCGCCGAGCCAGTCGCGGGCGACGATCACCGCGTGGGCGAGGCCCAGCGGGCGTTCCTGCGGGATGTAGGTGACGTGGAGGCCGAAGCGGGTGCCGTCGCCGACGGCCGCGCGGATCTCGTCGGCGGTCTCCCCGACGATCACTCCGGCCTCGGTGACACCCGCGTCGGCGAGGGACTCCAGGCCGTAGAAGAGGACGGCCTTGTTGGCGACCGGCACGAGCTGCTTGGCCGAGGTGTGGGTGATCGGCCTCAGTCGTGTCCCGGCGCCACCGGCCAGCACGAGAGCCTTCATCTGGCTCACCCTAGCCGCGGTCGCCCGGATCGGCCCGCCCGAGATGTCCGGTACGCGGCCGGGGGGGCGGAGGCGGTCGCCCCGCCTCAGTCCTCACCCCGGACGATGTGGCCCTCGGGCCCGGACCGGGCGGGCCGGGCGCCGCCGACGGCGGTCCCGGAGGCCTCGCGGGCGGGCACGGAGGTACGCGGCGCGGACGGGGCGCGGCGCAGACGGCGGGCCCGCGACCAGCCGGTCTCCGGCGGGGTGGGCTCGGCGGGCGCGGTCGCCGCGTCGGGGGTGGTGCTCGCTGCGGGTATCTCCTCGGCGCTCGGGTACGGGTGCGGGGTCGCGGTCACTGCGGGTCAACGCCTTTCGGTGGGTGGTGGTCGGGGCTCGTTCGTCGCGGGGGCGAGCCGGGCGCCGGTACGGGGCCGGTGGCTCAGTGGGTGTCCCAGCGGGGGCGCGGCGCGTTCCCGCCGCTCTCGCCGTCGCCGGGGGTCCGGGCGTCACGGCCGCCGTTCGGGTGCAGCTCGTGCGGGCGCAGCCGGGTGCCGTCGGCGGAGCGCGGCAGCTCGTCGGGCTCGCGCCGCTCGTGGCTCTCGCGGACCGGTCCGTCCGCGGGCAGCCGCGGCTGCTCCTCGGGGCGCGGCGGCGCGGGTTCGCGGCTGCGGATGCGGGCGCCGAGCCGGAAGGCCCAGATCAGGCCGCCGACGAGTACGACACCCACGACGACGAACGCGACGGTGGCCAGCGCGGACTTCCCGGCTGCCGCGAGTGTGGCGGTGGCGATGAGGTTCATGGACGGCGGGTACCCGGCGTTCGGTCCCGGACACCCCGTGACGCCCCGCGGGCGCCGTACGGTCGCTCAGGCGCCCAGCAGGATCTCGCTCCACACCTGTTTGCCGCCACTGACCGGCAGGGTCCCCCACGCCTCGGACACGGCCTCCACGAGGAGGATGCCGCGTCCGCCGGTGGCCTCCCAGCCCGGGTCGGTGGGCTGGACGGGGGTGCGGGGCGAGGCGTCGGTGACCGCGACGCGCAGGCGTCCGCCGACCAGGTGGAGGTCGAGGCGGACCCGGCCGTCGGTGTGCACGAGGGCGTTGGTGACCAGCTCGGACACGACGAGCAGCGCGGTGTCCAGGCAGTCGGCGGGCACGCCCCAGGTGCGCAGGGTGCGCCGGGTGAAGCGGCGGGCGTGCCGGGCGGCCTCGGGGACCCGCCACACGGTCCAGCCCTCGCGCAGCGGGCGGACGGCCATGCCGTCGTAGCGCATGAGGAGCAGGGCCACGTCGTCGCCGCGGTGGGCCTCGCCGAGCAGGGCGTCGGCCACCAGGTCGAGCTGGGCGGGGTCGGCGGCGGCGAGGCCGTCGGCGAGGCGGGCCATGCCGGTGTCGATGTCCAGCTCGGCCGACTCGACCAGGCCGTCCGTGGTGAGGGCGACGACCGTGCCGGGCCGCAGCCGCAGCGGGGTCATCGGGAAGTCGGCCTGGCTGACGACGCCGAGCGGCGGACCGCCCTCGGACTCCACGGTCTCCGTTGCTCCGTCCGGGTGGCGCAGGACGGGCGGGGGGTGTCCGGCGCGGACGCTCCAGGCGGTCCCGGCCTCCATGTCGACGTCGACGTAGCAGCAGGTCACGAAGAGGTCGGTCTCCAGCTCCAGCAGGAGCCGGTTGGCGTGCGAGACGACGACGTCGGGCGGGTGGCCCTCGGCGGCGTAGGCGCGCAGCGCGGTGCGCATCTGGCCCATGAGGGTGGCGGCGCCGGTGCTGTGGCCCTGGACGTCGCCGATGACGAGGGCGACGTGGTTGTCGGGCAGCGGGATCACGTCGTACCAGTCGCCGCCGACCTCCAGGCCGGCGGTGGCGGGGAGGTAGCGGGCGACGGCGGTGCCGCCGGGGAGTTCCGGCAGGCGGCGGGGCAGCAGCTGGCGCTGGAGCATCGCGACGAGTTCGTGCTCGGCGTCGAAGGCGTGGGCGCGCAGCAGGGCCTGGCCGACGAGTCCGGCGGAGGCGGTGAGCAGGGCGCGTTCGTCGGGGCCGAAGTCGTGCGGGGCGTCCCAGCCGATGAGGCAGGCACCGGCCATCCGGCCCGCGGCCGACAGGGGCAGCACGGCGAGGCCGCCGGGGCCGACCTCGGCGAGGGCCGGTTCGAGGGCGGTCCCGGCCGGCCAGATCTGGGCGCGCCCCTCGCGGAGGGCTCCGGCGAGGGTGGGCATGGCGCGGACCGGGGCGTCGGGCCACTCGGCGCGCCACTCCAGGCGCCACAGTTCGGGCCAGGACTCGGGTTCGGGCGGGTCGAGGACGGTGACGACGAGGCGGTCGTTCTCCAGTTCGGCGAGGGCGATGCGGTCGGCGCGCAGCGGGGCGCGCAGGGCGGCGACGACGGCCTTGCTGACGTCGCGCACGGTCCCGGCGGTGGCGAGGGCGGCGGCGAGCCGCTGGACGCGGGCGACGTCGGTGACGTCGGAGCGCAGGGTGGAGGCGTCCGCGACGGTCCCGGCGAGGCGGGCCGAGCGGCCCGTGCCGCCGGGCAGCAGCCGCCCCCGCAGCTGGAGCCAACGGGGCGGGCCGTCCGGGCGCACCACCCGGAACTCCAGTTCGCGCTCGCCGATCGGCATGTGGTCGGCCTCGACGACCGACATGAGGGCGGGCAGGTCGTCGGGGACGGTGAGGCCGAGCAGGGTCTCGACGCGGCCGTCGAAGTCCTCGCGGCGCAGCCCGAACAGGTCGAGGAGTTCGTCGCCGACGTCGACGCGGCCGGTGTCCATGGCGAGGCTGAAGGCGTCGGGGCGCAGGTCCTCCGGCGCGCCGGGCGGGGCCGGGGCGGGCAGGGCCACGGCCTCGGCGACCAGGTGGAGGCAGGCACGGTCCTCGGCGTCGAAGCCGTCGGGGTGCTCGCTCACCGCGAGGAGTCCGCCGCCCGCGCCGCCCGGCGTGCCGTCGCCGACGGGCAGCACCGCAAGATGGACGTCCCGGACGGGCATCCGGGCGCCCTCGGGGCCGTCGGCGAGCTGGTCCGGGGTGAGCCACAGGGGCCGCCCGCCGCGGCAGGCCTCGGCGATCGGGGAGCGGCCGTCGGCGGGATAGCTCTCGCGCAGCCCGTACAGGGTCCTCGGCACCCCGGCGGACTCGACGAGGCGGAGCGGGACGGCTCCGGCGGCGGGATCGGCCGGGTCGGCGGGGCGGGTCGGGTCGGCGGGGTCGGCGGGGGTGGTGAGGGCGGCGGGTTCGCCGGGGTGTCCGGGCGCGTAGACGGCGGCCACGGTCGCCCCGGTGAAGACGAGCGCCTGCTCCAGGACCCGGCGCAGCCGTTCGGGGGAGGCCGGGTCCCCGGCGAGCGTCTTCAGGGCAACCACGGCTCGCGTCGCTCTCGCTCTGCGCTCGGCGGCACCCTGACTGACCACGACCGTATTACAGCGCTTATGAGCCGTTCCCGCAGCCCTTGTGACGCCCCGCGCGGGATCACGGCACGGACCCGTGCCCCCATCCTTGGGCAGGGCTCCACCCGATCTCTGGTCAGGGCTTCACCCACCGTCGACGGCGGTCCGGGCTGGGCCCGCGGGCGGCTCCAGCAGGACGGCACTGAGGAGTCCCGCCAGCCAGTCCTCGTACGCCTCGGCGGACCAGCCGCGATCGGCGGTGAGCCGGGTGTAGGGGTGGGGGTCGGTCAGGGTCCAGCAGGAGTCGGCCAGACGGGCGAGGTCGGCGCCGGGGGGCAGGGCGCCTGTGGCGGAGAGGTGGGTGACGAAGGCGGTCACGCCGGTCAGCCGTTCCTCCTCGCTGCGGGCCAGGACCTCGGCGGCGTCGGGACCGGCCCCGGCGAGCAGGGCGGACAGCGCGGCGAGCCGTTCGTGGACGCCCCGGACGAACGCGGCGTAAAGGCGCAGCTTTTCCCGCGGGTCCGGTGTCTGCAGCACCTGCCGGAGCTGGGGGCGCTCGGCCATGGTCAGCGGTTCGTCGTCCCCGGCCAGGGTGACGTCCCAGAGGGCTTTCAGCAGGCCCGGTTTGCCGCCGAACGTCTTGTAGACCGTCTCGGGTGAGACACCGGCGCGTTCGGCCACCGTGCGCACGGTGGTGGGCCGGTAGCCGTCGCGCAGGAACAGCTCGCGGCAGGCCGCCAGCACGGCGGCACGGTTGCGGTCCGCCGCCTCCCTCCTGCGTCCGGAGTCGTACGGCCGCCGTGGGGCGTCCCCGGACATCGCGTCTCCCTTCCCCGTCCCGCGTGCGGCGGGCCCGGCACATCCATTACAGTCGACTGTATCGAATAGTCGCCCGGCGCCGGTCCCCGCCGTCCGACGACGCGGGGAGGCACCCCCGCCGCCGTCCGGGCAGGGGGCGGCAGGCGCCGTGACGCAGGAGGAATCCCATGTCGCGCTCCCCTCACCCCGGCGCCGGTCGGCAGGTCGCCCCGGGCGTCCACCGCCTGGGCGACGACGTCGTCAACTTCTACCTGGTCGAGGAGGGGGACGGGCTCGTCCTCGTCGACGCCGGGCTCCCCGCCCACCTCGGGCAGCTCCGCGCCCACCTCGCCGGGTCCGGCCGGACGCCCGCCGACATCCGGGCCGTCCTCGTGACGCACGGCCATCCCGACCACACGGGGCTCGCCCACGCCCTGCGGCGGGCCGGTGCCGACATCTGGGTGCACGAGGCGGACGCCCCGATCCTGCGCGACGGTCCCCGCAGCGCCCTGCGGCACGCGCGCGCCGAGCGCTCGATGCTGCCGTACCTGCTGCGGCGGCCCGCCGCGCTCGCCACCCCGCTGCACCTGGCCCGCGCGGGCGGCTTCACCGCGCCCGCCGTCCCCGACGTGCGCGTCCTCACCGGGGAGGAGCCGCTGGCGGAGGTCCCGGGCACGCCGCGGGCCGTCGCCCTGCCCGGCCACACCGGGGGCAGCACCGGCTACCTGTTCCCCGAGCGCGGGCTGCTCTTCACCGGCGACGCCCTGGTCACGTACGACGGCCTGACCGGGCACACCGGGCCCGGACTGGTCTGCCGGGGCTTCACCCAGGACAGCGGCGCGGCCCTGGCCTCCCTCGACCGGCTGGACGAGCTGACCGGCGTCACCCTGCTGCTGCCCGGCCACGGCACGCCCCTCCCGGGCGACCCGCGCGCCGCGACCCGCGAGGCCCGGCGAACGGTCCGCCGCTGACCGGGGCGGCCCCCGGCCGCAACCCTCCTCCCCTGCTCTCCTCCGCGACCCGCCGCCCGTCCGCGCCCGCCGCCCCGCCCGGCACGCCCGCCTGCGCCGCCCCGCGCCGACGCGCGCCGCCCCTCCGCGCCCCTCGCCGTGCGGCCCGGCCGCCCAGGGGGGAGATTTGAAGGTCAATGGGCCGCGCGGCCGGGCGAGGAGGTGGTCGCCGTGTCCGACGGGCGGAGGTCCGGTCAGCCGTCGGCGGTCGCGGGAGAGCCGGTCGGGCGGCCCCTGCTGTCCATGGCCCTCACCGGGATGATGGACGCCGTGGGCGCCCACTCCGGCGCGGTCTACCTGCGGCGGGACGACGAACCGGTGCTGGAGATGGCCGTGATGGCGGGCCTGC
Source organism: Streptomyces sp. NPDC091281 (assembly GCF_044757425.1). Classification (NCBI taxonomy): domain Bacteria; kingdom Bacillati; phylum Actinomycetota; class Actinomycetes; order Kitasatosporales; family Streptomycetaceae; genus Streptomyces; species Streptomyces sp. NPDC091281. The sequence goes on from NZ_JBIVUY010000018.1 coordinate 74,466, forward strand.
CCCGCTCGTTCGCCGCGCCCTGGGAACGGGTGGGCCTCACCGCGCCGATCCCGGTCGCGCGGGCCGCCCGGGAACGGCGGCTGGTCTGGGTGGGCGGCGAGGAGGAGATGGCCCGCCACTACCCGCGGATCGCCGTCGTCCTGCCGTACCCGTTCGCGCTGGCCGCGCTGCCGGTGGCGACCGGGACGCGGGTGTACGGCGCGGTCTTCGTGACCTGGCCCGGCTCGCACCCGCCGGACCTGTCCGCGTGGGAGCGGCGGCATCTGGAGGCGGACTGCGAACGGCTGGCGCTGAGCCTGGAGCGGGCCGCCGCCGAGAACCGCCCGGTGCGCGCGGAGGCGGACCCGCTGGACACCCGCTCCTACCGGGCGGGCGCCGACACGCTGGGCACGGTGGAGGCGGCCCGGATGGTGGCGCGGCTGCCGTACGGACTGTGCTCGCTGGACCCCGAGGGGCGCGTCGGCTTCGCGAACGCGGCGGCGGCCGAGCTGCTCGGGGTGCCGGTGGGCGACCTGCTCGGCGGTCAGCTGTGGGCCTCGGTGCCCTGGCTCAACGACCCGCTGTACGAGGAGCGGTACCGCGCGGCGCTGATCAGCCAGGCCGTCACCTCGTTCGTGGCGCTGCGCCCGCCCGCCGACTGGCTGTCGTTCCGGCTGTACCCGAGCACGTCCGGGATCAGCGTGCGCGTCACCCGCGCCCGCTCGGTGTCCACCACCCGGTCCGCCGCCGACGAGACCGGGGAGGCCCCGAACCGGCTGGTGTCGATGTCGCAGGCGCTCAGCCTGGCCGGGGCGCTCACCGAGACGGTCAGCGTGCGGGACGTGGTGCGGCTGGTGGCCGAGGAGATCGCCCCCGCCGTCGGCAGCAGGGCGCTGGCCCTGCTCGGCGCGCACGCGGGACGGCTGCGGGTGCTGGGCCACCACGGGTACGCCGACCCGCACGTCGTGGAACGCTTCGACGGCATGCCGCTCACCGCGCCGATCCCCGGCGCGCACACCCTCACCCACGGCGTCCCCGCCTTCTTCGACTCCCGGCAGCAGCTCGAACACCTCTACCCCGCCCGGCACTCCACCCCCGACGGCCACGCGGCCTGGGCGTTCCTGCCGCTGATCGCCTCCGGCCGCCCGGTCGGCGCCTGTGTGCTGGCGTACGCCGAGCCGCGCACCTTCGCCACCCACGAGCGCGCGGTGCTGACCAGCCTGGCCGGGCTGATCGCGCAGGCCCTGGACCGGGCGCTGCTCTACGACGCCAAGCACCGGCTCGCGCACGGACTCCAGGCGGCGCTGCTCCCCCACTCACTGCCCTCGCTGCCGGGCATCGAGGCGACCGCCCGCTATCTGCCCGCCACCCGCGGCATGGAGATCGGCGGCGACTTCTACGACCTGATCGCCGCCCGCCCGCTGCCCGCGGCGGTCATCGGGGACGTCCAGGGGCACAACGTGACCGCGGCCGGGCTGATGGGCCAGATCCGTACGGCCGTACGGGCGTACACGACCGTCGGGCAGGAACCGGCCGAGGTGATGCGCAGCACCAACCGGCTGCTGATCGACCTCGGTTCGGAGCTGTTCGCCAGCTGCCTCTACCTGCGGCTGGACCCGGCGCGCGGGCGCGCGGTGATGGCGCGGGCCGGGCATCCGCCGCCCCTGCTGCGGCGGCCGGACGGGCAGGTCCGGGTGCTCGACCTGGCGGGCGGGCCGCTGCTCGGCATCGACGGACGGGCCGCCTACACGACGACGGAGGTGGAGCTGACCCCCGGCTGCGTCCTCGCCCTCTACACCGACGGGCTGATCGAGACGCCCGGAGTGGACATCGAGGAGTCGGTGACCGAGCTGGGGCGGCGGCTCGCGGCGGCCGGGGACCTGCCGCCGGAGCGGCTGGCCGACGACCTGGTGGGGCATGTCGCGGCGGCGGAGGAACGCATCGACGACGTGGCGCTGCTGCTGATCCGGGCACACGCGTGACCCGGCGGCCCCGCCCTCCTTCCCGAAGGCCGGACCGCCGGGTCACCGCGGAGGTGACAGGTGTCACCCCGCGTCCGGCACCGGGATCAGTGCGTGTCGGTCAGGCCCGAGTCGTCGCCGTGGGCGGCGCCGCTGTTGCCGTTCTGGTCGTTGCCGTTCTGGTTGTTCTGGTTGTTGTTCTGGTGGCCGTTGTTCTGTCCGGCGCCCGCGTCCTGGTCGGCGGCGTCACCGGCACCCGCGCCGCCCGCGGCCGCGTCGTCCCCGGCGCCCGCGTCGTCGCCCGCGCCCGCGCCGGCGTCGTCACCGGCCCCGGCCTCGTCGCCCGCACCGGCACCGGCACCCGCGCCCGCGTCGCCGAGGGTCGCGCCGACGGCCGCCAGGGCGGTGGTCACCGGCTGGAAGAAGGTCTCGCCGCCGACCGTGCAGTCGCCGCTGCCGCCGGAGGTGAGGCCGATGGCCAGGCCGTCCTGGGTGAACAGGGAGCCGCCGCTGTCGCCGGGCTCGGCGCAGACGTCGGTCTGGATGAGGCCGGTGACGGTGCCCTCGGGATAGTTCACGGTCGCGTCGAGGCCGAGGACCTGGCCGTCGGAGAGGCCGGTGGTGCTGCCCATCCGGAAGACCTGGGTGCCGACGGTGGCCTCGGCGGCCTGGCTGATCTGGACGGTCTGCTCGCCGAGGTTGACCTCGCTCGGGGCGACCGTGGCCGGGTCGTCGTACTTCACGAGCGCGAAGTCGCCCTCGCCGGGGAAGACCGCCTGGTCGACGGTGGCGATCGGCTCGCCGTTCTGGGCGTCCGACCACGCCTCGGCGGCGACGCCGCAGTGACCGGCCGTCAGGAAGGCCGGGGAGCCGTCGCCCGCGGTGACGTTGAAGCCGAGGGAGCAGCGCGCCCCGCCGCCGAAGATGGCGTCGCCGCCGGAGGCGAAGGTCTTGAAGGTCCCGGTCGACTTCCGGATGGTGGCGGTGCCCGAGCCGAGCCGCTGCACGGTGGACTCCAGCTGGTCCCACCTGTCGCCGGTGACGGTGGCGTCGGCGGTGACGAGGATCTTGTTGGTCCGCGGGTCGACCGCCCAGGCGGTGCCCGGGATGGTGGCCCGCGTCTTCAACGTCCGCGCGGCGGCCTTGAGTTCGGCGGGACTGTTCTCGACCTCGCGGACGAGGGCACCGGCCCGCTTCACCTGCACGATCACGTTGTTGTTGTCGCCGTTCACGACGTTCACGACGAGCTGCTTGCGGCCCGTGTCGTAGTAGGAACCGGCGAAGGACTCACCGAGCAGGCCCTGGAGCTGCGAGGCGAGGTCCGAGGCGTCCGACGCCTTGAGCGTCTTCGGCGTGGCCGCGCCGGCGGCGTCGGCGCCGTCCTGGGAGGCGTTGGCGTTGGGGAGCAGGAGCGCCGCCGCTCCGAGCGCCGCGACACCGCCGACCGCGATCGCGGCCTTGCGCTTCGGAATTCGCTTGTGACTCAAAAAACTCGACCTCCTGGGGAACGGGGTCCGGCTGCCGGCGTTCGGCGACCCCGTGGAGCGGCGCCTGGTTGCGCAGGAGTACGGGGCGGGGACGGGGTGCGTTCAACGGGCTTCGCCAACTTCCTTTGCGAAGCCGTGAATCGGCCATGACCGTGCGCGGCAGGGAGACCGGGACGAACGGCGCCTTCCGGCCGCCCCCAGAGGCGAGGCGGCCGGGGTCACCCGGCAGGACGGAACGAACCGGTCGGAGGGGAGGGCGGAGCGTGGCCGAGGGTGAGCGTGCGCGGACGAACCGACCGTGGCTCGATCTCGACGGTCCGGGGCCGGTCCCGGCCTCGGCGGACACGCCACCGGAGCCCCGGATCGAAACTTTGCCGTTTCGCAGAAAGTGTTCTAGCCTCGACGTGTACGAAACGGTTTCGTTTACACGCTCTTTGCCTCCGCGTCCGCACGACTCAACCTGGAGCGCTTCCCCATGTCACAGAAGACCCTGACGGACGGCACCCGCGCGGGTGCCGACAAGGCGCCGGCGGCCGCCTCCGCCAAGCGGTGGTGGATTCTCGCCGTCGTCGCGCTGGCCCAGCTGATGGTGGTCCTGGACGCCACCATCGTGAACATCGCCCTGCCCTCGGCCCAGGCCGACCTCGGCTTCTCCGACGGCAACCGGCAGTGGATCGTCACGGCGTACGCGCTGTCGTTCGCCTCGCTGCTGCTGCTCGGCGGCCGGATCGCCGACCTCTTCGGCCGCAAGCCCGCCTTCCTCGTCGGGATCGTCGGCTTCGCCCTGGCCTCCGCGCTCGGCGGCGCGGCGAGCAGCTTCGGCATGCTGGTCACGGCCCGCTCGCTCCAGGGCGTGTTCGGCGCGCTGCTCGCCCCGGCCGCGCTCTCCCTGCTCAACACCACCTTCACCGACGCCCGCGAGCGGGCCCGCGCGTTCAGCGTGTACGGCGCCATCGCCGGGGCCGGCGGCGCGGTGGGTCTGCTGCTCGGCGGCTTCCTGACGGACGCCCTCGACTGGCGCTGGACGCTCTTCGTGAACGTGCCGATCGCGGTCGTCGCCTTCGCGGGCGGCTGGTTCCTGCTGACCAACCACCGGGACGCGGCGAACGCCAAGCTGGACGTGCCCGGCACCGTCCTGGTCGCCGCCGGTCTGTTCGGTGTGGTCTACGGCTTCTCCAACGCCGAGTCCCACGACTGGGGCTCCCCGCTGACCTGGGGCTTCCTGACCGCCGGTGGCCTGCTGCTGGTGGCCTTCACCTGGTGGCAGACGCGCACCGCGCACCCGCTGCTGCCGCTGCGCATCCTGCTCGACCGCGACCGCGGCGCCTCGTTCATCGCGGTGCTCATCTCCGGCGCGGGCATGTTCGGCGTGTTCCTCTTCCTCACCTACTACCTCCAGCTGAACCTGGGCTTCAGCCCGACCAAGACGGGTGTGGCGTTCCTGCCGATGGTCGGCGCGCTCATGGTGGCGGCGCAGGTCGGCACCACGGGCCTGCTGCCCCGGATCGGCCCGAAGGTCGTCATCCCGTCCGGTTTCGCCATCGCGGCGGCCGGTATGGCCTGGCTCACCGACATCGGTGTCGGCTCGGACTTCGCCACCTCGGTCCTGCCCCAGCTGATCGTGATCGGCTTCGGTCTCGGCCTGGTCATGCCGCCCGCGATGCAGCTGGCCACCGGCGGGGTCGCCGCCGAGGACGCGGGCGTCGCCTCCGCCACCGTCAACGCGATGCAGCAGGTGGGCGGTTCGATCGGTACGGCGCTGCTGAACACCCTCGCGGCGAGCGCGGCCACCGACTACCTCGTCGGCCGTGACCCCCGGGACAAGCTGGTGCAGGCGCAGGCCACGATCGAGAGCTACACCACCGCGTTCTGGTGGTCGGCCGGGTTCTTCGCGGCGGGCGCGGTCATCGCCCTGGTGCTCCACCGCCGCGGGGTCCCGGAGCAGGACCCCGACGCGGCGCCGGTCGTCCACATGTGACGCGTACGCCCATGTGACCCACCTGCCACCTGGCCGAGGGGCCGCCGTCCTGAGCGGGGACGGCGGCCCCTCATCTCTGCCGCCCCTCCCCCGAGGGGCTGCGGTGCGCCCCGTCGTTCCTCGCCGTTTCCGGGTCGCTTCCCGGTCGGCGGTGGCGCGCGGGCGCGTGTCGGCGGCCGTCGCGGGTACCCGCCCGGCCATGAGACTCAGCGTGCTCGACGTGGGCTCCAACGCCGTCCGGCTCGTGGTGGCGGACGCGCGGGACGGCGTACCGCTGCCGGTGCACACCGCGAAGTGGCGGATACGGCTGTCCCAGCGGGTCGAGCCCGGCGGGCCGATACCGGACGACGCGGTCGCCCGGCTGGCCGACGCGGTCGCCGCGGCCGGCCGGACCGCGACCCGGTGGGGTGCCACCGCCCCCTCCGCCTTCGCGACGGCCATGGTCCGCAACGCGCCCAACCGCGTGGACGTGCTGCGCACGGTCCGCTCCCGCACCGGGGTGGCGCTGTGCACACTGCCGGGTGAGGTGGAGGCCGAGCTGACGTTCCTCGGCGCGCGCCGCTGGATGGGCTGGCGGTGCGGGCCGCTCGCGCTGCTGGACATCGGCGGCGGCTCGTTCGAGGTCGCCTTCGGCCGGGGGCGGCTGCCCGACTTCGTGGCCTCGCTGCCGCTCGGGGCGGGCAGGCTCACCCACGAGTACTTCCCCGGCGCGGAGGCCCCGGCGCCGGACCGGGTGCGGGAGTTGCGCCGCAAGGTCCGCCACCAGTTGCGGGACGCCGCCGCGCGGGTCCGCTGGGAAGGGCCGCGCACCGCGGTCGCCACGTCCCGCACCTTCCAGCAGCTCGGCCGGTTGTGCGGGGCCGCTCCGGGTCGGCAGGGTCCGTTCGTCGAGCGCACGCTCGACCGCCGCGACCTCGGCGGGGCGGTGGAGCGGCTGGCGGCGCTGCCCGCCGCCGAGCGCTCCGCGCTGCCCGGTGTCTCCGCCCCGCGCGCGGCGCAGAGCCTGGCCGGGGCCGTGGTCGGGCACACCGCGATGAAACTGATCGGGCTGAAGCGGGTGACGCTCTGCCCGTGGGCGATCCGCGAGGGCATCATGCTCCGCCAGATCGAGGACGGCCCCTCCTGGTGGGCGGAGGTCGCCCGCCGCGCCGAGGAGGACGCGCCCCCTGAACCGGTCCCCCTCCTCCTGGCCGCCCACGGCCGCTGAGCCCCCGTACGCCCACCCCTGTCCCCCGCCGCCCACCCACCTGAGCCCACGGCCTCCGGACCGTCGGAGAGAGGAGCCCCCATGTCAGCCCACGACCGCCATTCCCGCCTCGACGAACCCGAGGAACACGACAACCACCCCGCGACCGCACTGGAGGACGTGCTGCGCGAGATAGAGGAGGCCGAGCGCCTGACCGACGACGCCGAGCACGGCCGGGGACCGCGCCACCGCGGCGAGACCGGCGACGCCCACTCCCCCGCCCCGGCGGCACGGGACGACGCCGCCGACGGATAGCTCCACGGGGGACCGGTGATCCGCCCCGCGTGGGTGGCCCCCGGCCCGAGGGGTACCCGGCGCGCATGGAACACCAGGAACCACGGCTCCCGTCGGCCCGGGGCCCGCTCTCCGCGGACGTCCGGGGGTATCTGCTGGGCACCGGTCCCCCGCCGGACCCCGCCCCGGCCGCGACCGCCGCGCCGTACGGCGACGACCTCCAGCTCGCGCTCCACCTCTGCTACGAGCTGCACTACCGCGGCTTCGCCGGGGTAGCCGACGACCTGGAGTGGGACCCGGAGCTGCTGCGGATGAGGGCCGCGCTGGAGGACCGCTTCCTCACCGCGCTGCGCGCCGACACCCCGGTCCGCGACACCGTGGAGGAGGCGCTCGGGGACCTGCTCGTCGAGCCCGTCGACGGCACCGGCGTCTCCCACTTCCTCCAGGACGAGGGCGCCTTGTGGCAGGTCCGCGAGTACGCGGTGCTGCGCTCCGTCTACCACCTCAAGGAGGCCGACCCGCACGCCTGGGTGCTGCCCCGGCTGCGGGGACGCGCGAAGGCCGCGATGGCGGCGGTGGAGTTCGACGAGTACGGCGGCGGACGCGCCGAGCGGGTCCACGCCCGGCTGTTCGCCGACCTGATGACCGACCTCGGCCTCGACACGACGTACGGCCGCTACCTCGACGCGGCGGGCGCGGACACGCTGGCCACGGTGAACGTGATGTCGCTGCTCGGTCTGCACCGGGCTCTGCGCGGCGCGCTGGTGGGGCACTTCGCCGCCGTGGAGATCACCTCCTCGCCGGGCTCGCGGCGGCTGGCGGAGGCGATGCGCCGGGTCGGCGCGGGACCCGCCGCCGCGTTCTTCTACGACGAGCACGTGGCGGCGGACGCCGTCCACGAGCAGGTGGTGCGGCACGAGGTGGTCGCCGGGCTGCTGGCGGAGGAGCCGTGGCTCGCCCCGGACGTGGCGTTCGGCGTCGCCGTCACCACGCTGCTGGAGGACCGCCTCGGTGCCCGGCTGCTCGCCGACTGGCGGGCCGGACGGTCCGCCCTGCGCACACCCCTCGAAGCACACCCCTCAATTCCGACATGACCCGTATTTCATGACGACCGGGGTACTCGGGTGCGCGTGAACACACTCGTGCTTCCCGGAATGTACGCCCCGCAGGAGGACACCGGCCTGCTGACCGAGGCCCTGTCCGAGGAACCCCTGCCGCCCGGCGCCGACGTGCTGGACCTGTGCACCGGCTCGGGGGTGCTGGCGCTGACGGCGGCCCGCCGGGGCTGCCGGGTCACCGCCGTGGACGTGTCCCGGCGCGCGGTGTACGCCGCCCGCTGGAACGCGCGGCGGGCCGGGGTGGCGGTGCGGGTACGGCACGGGAACCTCTTCGAACCGGTGCGCGGCCGGTCCTTCGACCTGGTGCTGGCGAACCCGCCGTACGTCCCGGCCCCGGGCGGCCGTGCTCCGCGCGGTCCGGCGCGCGCCTGGGACGCGGGGCGGGACGGGCGGCTGGTGCTGGACCGGATCTGCCACGAGGGCCCCGGACTGCTGCGGCCCGGCGGGGTGCTGCTGCTCGTGCACTCCTCGCTGAGCGACGGCGGGCGCACGGTCGGCCGGTTGCGGGCGGTGGGGCTCAGGGCCGCGGTGACCCGGCGGTGCCGGGTGCCGCTCGGGCCGGTGCTGCGCTCCCGCGAGGAGTGGCTGCGGGCGCGCGGACTGCTGCGCGCCGACGAGGAGAACGAGGAACTGGTGGTGGTCCGTGCCGAACTCGTCCGCTGACCGGCCCCGCCGGATCACCATGCGCCGCAAGGGCCCGCTGCTCGTCGAGGGCCCCGTGGAGGTGGAACTGGAGGACGGCTCCACGGTCACCTCCGACCGCTTCCAAGTGGCGCTGTGCACCTGTCGGCGCAGCCGCCGCTACCCCTGGTGCGACACCAGCCACCGCGACCGTTCCTGAGCGGAGCACGACGCGAAGGGCGACGTGAGGGGCCCCGGTCCGCGGTGACCGCGGGCCGGGGCCCCTCACGTATACCGGGGACCGGCGGGCGACCCCACATCGCCCTGCCGGTCCCCGGGTTGCGGGATCGCCGCGGTGTCCGTGTCGGCGGCTCGCACTCCCCACGTCACGAGCCGTTCCTGTCACCCACGGAACCACGCGATCCCGGTCTCAGAACGCGAAGAGGACGCTCCCGGAGGAGTTCTTCACGCACTCGTTGGACCAGGTGCGCTCGAAGGAGACGCGGCGGCCCTGCCACACGCCGTCCACGGTGACGACCACGGGGTCGTACTCCCGGGTGCACAGCCCGCCGCCGGGTCCGGCGAGGACCTCGAAGTCACCGCCGGCGGCGCGCAGTTCGGCGCAGGCGCGGGCGGCGGCCGGGTGGCTGCCGGAGGCGCTCGGGGCGCAGGTGAGGGTGACGGCACGGGCCGGGTTGACGGCGGCGGCGCTCTCTCCGTGGCCCGTGGTCAGCACGAGGGCCGAGGGGGCGTAGAGGGAGGCCGGGGCGGCCGGGGCGGCGTGCGCGGACCCGGTCAGGGTCCCGCAGAGGGTCGCGGCCGTGAGGCCGAGGGTCGCTGCCCAGCGCGCGGTGTTCCGCATTGTGTGCATCCTTCCGCTCGATTCGGGTGGTGCCGGTCCGGCCCGGTCGGGTGCCGGAAGCGGCGAGCGCGAGTCTGCCGAGTCCGCCGCCGAAACTCACATCGACCCCACAGGTTTCGGTAACCTTGGGTATTCAATCAGTGGCGTGAAGTGACAGAATTCGAACGTTGGAACGCCGGAAGCAAGCGCTTCATGATCCGCCGAGGCGCCCTGGTGACCGGATTCCATCGGTTCGTTAATCGTCCGGAAACATTCCGCTTCCGGTCCGCGAAGGACCCGCGGCGTACCCGGGAGAGGCTTCCCGTTCATGTTCCGGTGGTGTGCTTTTCATCCACTCACCGCACCGGAAAAGGATGAACAGTCCACTGGTCGGGACCAGTTCCGCGCCCGTCGTCGGCGGCGGTGTCAGTGCCGGGGGCTACGTTGGCGGGCATGACTCACTTCGTGGTGGTGGCAGGCGCCTGGCTCGGCGCGTGGGCGTGGGACGAGGTGGCGGCCGACCTGGAGGCCGCCGGGGAGACGGTGTCCGCGCTGACGCTGTCGGGTGTGGCGGAGCGGCGGGCGGAACCCGCCGGTCTGGAGACCCATGTGCGGGACGTGGTCGGGGCGGTGGAGGGGCGGGACCTGCGGGACGTGGTCCTCGTCGGGCACAGCTACTCCGGCGTCCCGGTCGGGATCGCGGCGGGGCGGATCGGCGACCGGCTGCGCCGGGTGGTGTTCGTGGACGCGAACGTGCCCGTGGCGGGCGAGGGGTTCCTTGACGCCTGGCCCAGCGACCCCGTCCGCGCCGCGATCGCCGCGCACGACGGCGTGTGGCCACCGCCCGCCGCCGAGGAGTTCGCGGGGCAGGGGCTGACGGACGAGCAGATCGGGCGGATCACGGCCGGTGCCACCCCGCACCCCGGCGCCACTCTCACCGATCCCGCCCGTCTCGCCCGCCCGCTGGGCGAGTTGCCCGCGACGTACGTCAAGTGCCTGCTGGACGGCGACGAGCCGCCGCCCCCGGTGGCCGAGCTGGTCGCGGACGGCCGCTGGGAGCTGGTGACGATGGACACCGGGCACTGGCCGATGTTCTCGCGCCCCGCCGAACTGGCCCGGCTGCTGCGGGAGTCGGCCGCCGCCCGCTGACCGGGCGTACCGGCCGGTAGGGTCGCCGTGCGCGTGCCTCGACGGCGAGAGACGGGACGGACCACGGATGGCGAAGCACTGGGCGGACTTCCAGTACGAGATCTATCTGAACGGGATGACGGGGGCGGTGCCCCGGCTGCCCACCGACCTGACCCGGCTGGAGGAGCTGGCCGAGCACCGCCTCGGCCCCGGCCCGGTCGGGTACGTCGCGGGCAGCGCGGGCGACGGCGGCACCGCCCGCGCCAACCGGGCGGCCCTGGCCCGGCGCCGGATCGTGCCCCGGATGCTGCGCGACGTGCACGAGCGGGACCTGTCGGTCGAGGTGCTGGGCCGCACGCTGCCCGCGCCGCTGGCGCTGGCGCCCGTGGGCGTGCTGTCGATCATGCATCCGGAGGCCGAGTCGGCGGCGGCCCGCGCCGCCGCCGCGCAGGGTGTGCCGTTCGTGCTGTCGTCGGCGTCCAGCACGCCCATGGAGGACGTGGCGGCGGCGATGGGCGACGCGGAGCGCTGGTTCCAGCTCTACTGGTCCAAGGACCGTGAAGTCACCCGCAGCTTCCTGGAGCGGGCGGCGGCCTGCGGGTTCTCGGTGCTGGTGGTCACGCTGGACACCCCGCTGCTGGCGTGGCGGCCCCGCGACCTCGACCAGGCGTACCTGCCGTTCCTGCACGGGGTGGGCACCGCCAACTACTTCACCGACCCGGCGTTCCGGGCGGGTCTGGCCAAGCCGGTGCACGAGGACATGGACGCGGCGGTCATGCGGTTCGTGAGCCTCTTCTCCGACCCCGCGAAGACCTGGCCGGACCTGGCGTTCCTGCGTGAGCACTGGTCGGGCCCGATCGTGCTCAAGGGGGTGCTGCATCCCGACGACGCCCGGCTCGCGGCGGACGCGGGGATGGACGGCGTGGTGGTCTCCAACCACGGCGGCCGTCAGGTGGCGGGCTCGGTCGCCGCCGCCGACGCGCTGCCGGGGATCGCGGCGGCCGTCGGGGACCGGCTGACGGTGCTGTTCGACAGCGGGGTGCGCACCGGCGACGACGTGGTCAAGGCGCTCGCCCTGGGCGCCCGCGCGGTCCTGCTGGGGCGGCCGTACGTGTACGGGCTGGGCCTGGACGGCCAGGCGGGCGTGGAGCACGTCATCCGCTGCCTGCTCGCCGAGGTCGATCTCACGCTGGCCCTGTCCGGGCACCGCACCCCGTCGTCGATCGGCCCGGACGACCTGGTGGAGACGTCCGGTTGACGCTCCCGGCCCCGGCCGCGCCCCCGGCCAGGTCCCCCTGCCGCCCGCTCAGGCGGTACGGCCGGACGGCCCTCCGGGAGCCGGGGGCGGTCCGTCGGTCCGCGTGATCGACAGGGAGCCCGCGCTGGCCGGGGTCGGGTCGGCGACCCAGCGTTGAGCGGCCGAGCGGTCGCGGATCTGGACGACCACGTCGGCGCCGGGCTCCTGCGCGGTGGCCGCGAGGGCGAGGGAGTCGTCCCAGCGGGGCACGAACTCGCCCTGCCCGCTGAGGTCGTAGCGGACGTCGTCGGCGCGGGCCCGGCCGGTCTCGGCGCACTCGGCGAGGATGACCACCCCGGCGTCGGCGTGCGAGTCCGCGCACAGTTCGGGCTCGGCCAGGTTGCGCATCAGCCCGTCCCGCTCGTACGACCACTGCTGGGTGAGGTCGGGCGAGCACTCCCGCAGTTCGAGGGGGGCGCCGTCGACGGCCTCGCCGCGCACGTCGAGGCAGAGGTCGGCGGCGGTGTTGCGCAGCCGCGTCTCGCGCGGGGCGACAGGCAGTTGGGCGGTGTCCGGGTCGGACGGCGCGGTGGGGGTGACCGGCGCGCCGGAGCCCGCCGGGGCGGCGCCGTCGGCGGCGGCCGTGGAGGTGGCCGGGTCGGCGCTCCCCTCGTCGGAGAAGACCCCGGCGGCGAGCATCGCCGTGATCAGTCCGGCGGACGCAAGGCCCACCCCGGTGAACAGGGCGCGCGGGGAACGGGGGGCGCCCGGGGTGCGGCGGCGCGGGGAGGGGATGCGGTCGAGGAGGGCCCCGGCGCCGCGCGCGCCGCGACGGCGGGAGCCGCCGGGGCCGCCGCCCCGGTGGGAGCCCTTGAGGCGGGTGGCCGGGCGGGCGGCGCGGCCGGGCCGGGAGTCGACGTAGCGGCGGGCGCCCCAGCCGAGGACGGCCTCGGCGAGCAGCATGCCGAGGTCGCGTTCGAACTGGCCGAGCTGTTCCGCGGCCGCCCGGCAGTAGCGGCAGGCGTCGAGGTGACGGCGGACGTCGGGCAGCAGTTCGCCGCCGCGTCCGATGGGCACGTCCAGGAGGCGGTTGTAGAAGCCGCAGTCCCGGCTGGGGGCGAGTTCGCGGTGGGCGCGGACGCAGCCCTGGCGGAGCTTCTCGCGCGCCTCGTCGCGTACGGCGGCCACGGCGTCGAGGTCCATGCCGAGGAGTCCGGCGGGGACGGTGATCGGGTCGGCCTCGACCTCGGCGTGCCAGAGGACGGCGCGGGCGACGGGCGGCAGTGCCTGGAAGGCGCGTTCGGTGAGCACCCGGTTCTCGGGTATCGGGGAGGCGGCGGCCCGCATGCCGCGGGCGCCCGCGGGCTTGCCCAGGTCGGGCACGGACGCGGACAGCACCGGGTCGGACGCCCAGAGCCGGACCGTGTCGCGGACGCCGACCAGCAGGCGGGGGCGGAGCGCGGCACCCGGCTCGCCGAGCTTCAGCCGGTCCAGGACCTGGTGGAAGGCGGCGGTGGAGACCATGGCGGCGGCGGGCGCCGAGGCGAGACAGATGACCGCGTAGTCCTGCACCGGCTGCCAGTGCCGCGCGATGAGCAGCGCGGTCGACCGGGCCACCTCGTCGTCCGTCCCGCCGCGCGTCCCGGCGGCGAGGGACTCGTCGGACTCACCCGGCCCGGAACCGGGCGGCGGGTAGGAGGGACGAGGGGGCTGGGGGGTGAGCACTGTGCGGCTTCCTTCGGGGGTACGTACCTGTCCGGCGCGGCGGGGAGCACGCGTTCGCCTCCGCCGGCGACCACGGGGAACCCGGCCCCGGCCCCCCGCACGAGGGGCTCACCTTCGCACAACCGAGTCGCGCGCAACAAGCGAGCGGGACGTCCCGGCCCCTGTTGAAAGAAAGTCGATAGCGGGCGCCCGATTCGCCCTCCGGACAGGGGGTTTCGCCCCGCCGCCCGACCCGCGCCGAGAGACCGTCCGGGCGCCCGCGCCCGTCCCCCGCGCCCCGTGTGAACCACGCGCCCGCGGGGGCACGGCGCACACGGTGCCGACGCGCGGCAGGACCGTGGTGGACTGGCGTCGGCCCTTCCTCGGGGGCCCCGCGCGGAACGGCGGCTCTCCCGCGCGAAACGGCCGCCGGCCCTGCTCCTCCCGCCCTCGGCCGGCGGCCCGGGGAGACCCCGGGACGGCACACGCGGAGGCGGGCCAGGGTCCGGGGTTCGGGGCCCGTGTGCTCAGATCTGCCAGGACCGCAGCCGGTCGGCCGCGCCGTACACGTCGGTCTTGCCGTCGATCAGGTCGCGGGCCAGGTCGACGAGGGCGCCGTAGGGCGGGTCGATGCCGACGCCGCTGACGAACATGTAGGCCACCGCGGTCGCGCAGGCGAAGCGGGCGTTGGCCGAGGGGAGCGGTTTGAGCAGGGCGAGCGTGTGCAGCAGGGCCGCCGCCCGCCAGGCCGGGTCGGAGTCCACGCCGAGCCGGGGCGGGTCGACCCGGTGGCGGGCGACCGCGGCGACGAGCGCGGAGAAGTCGTTGACGGTGGGCTGGTCCGGCAGCACCTCTTCGTGGCGCTGGAGCAGCCAGGGCACGTCGATGTGGATGACAGGGGTCATCGGTCAGGCGACCCGTCCCGCGCCCGCACCCCGTGCGGGCGACTCGTCGTCGGGGAAGGCCGCCGCGAACTCGTCGGCGTGGGAGGCGAAGAAGGTACGGAAGGCCGCGGCGCCCTCCTGGAGCGCCCGGTGCCGCGCTATGTCGGCGGCGGCCGCCTCCCGGACGAGCGCCTTCATCGACGTACCGCGTTCCTTGGCGATCTGCCGCAGGTCCTCCAGCTCGCGATCGCTGAATTCCACGTTGAGGGCTGGCATGCCTCTCACGGTACCGCTCGGGTACTTACTCGTAAATATCCCCAGGTCAAGCCGGAGGGCCACCGGTACCGGACCGGCCCGATCCGGCCCCGCCGCCCACCGCTTCCGGCCACCGACCGGCCACCGGACGCACCCGACCGCCCGACGGACCGGCCACCGCCCGGGTCACGGACCGGCCACGCGCCCCCTGCGGTACGGGGTGAACAGGGTTGGCCTCCGCACCAGCCCCACAAGCACTAAGGTGGAACTCAGGTGACGCAATCGATCACTGTGAGTGTCCGCGATGGAGTGGGGACGATGACCTCGGACAATCCGTTCGACGACGCCTCGACGGCGCGGGCGGTCATCGACGAGCACGGCACGCTGACCCGGTGGAGCGAGGGTGCCCGCCGCCTCCTGGGTCACGCCCCCTCCGAGGTGGTCGGCCGCCCCGCCGCCGAACTGCTGGCCCCCGTCCCGGCCAACACCGCCGGGACGCCGCGTCCGCCGGACCCCGGCGAGCGCCGCTGGTACGGCACGGTCGGGCTCCGCCACCGCGACGGCCGTACCGTCACCGCCTGGGTCCTCGCCCACCTCCGGCCCGCACAGGACGGCACCCCGGGCAGCTGGCTCGTGGCGTCCCCGCTGGAGGACACCTCCCCCGCACCCGGCGACGAGGCGCTCGCCCACGCCGCGCTGGTGCAGTCGCCGTGCGCCTCGATGGTCTTCGACGAACGGCTGCGGCTGCGCGGCGTCAACCACGCCATGGCCGACCTGGTCGACCTGCCGGCCGCCCGGATCATCGGTCTGCGGCCCACCGACTTCGACGGCCGCGCGCAGGGCTCGGAGCTGGAGGCCGTCATGCGGCGCGTCCTCGCGACCGGCGAGCGGCGCGAGATAGAGACCTTCCTGCGGGCGGCGGACCAGACCCGGGCGCACGCCTGGCTGCTGCGCGTGGCGCCGCTCACCGACGCCGCCGGACGGCCCTGCGGGGTCTGCTTCACCGCCCACGACTTCACCGAGCACGTCCGCGCCCGCGAGCGGCTCCAGCTGGTCAACGAGGCGAGCGTCCGGATCGGCAGCACCCTCGACGTCACCCGTACGGCACAGGAGCTGGCCGAGGTGTGCGTGCCCGCCCTCGCCGACTTCGTCTCCGTGGACCTGCTGGAGGCAGCCGACCACGGCGCCGAGGCCGCGGGTCCGCCCACCGCGCCGGTCGCCCTGCGGCGGGCCGCGCACCACTCGGTCACGCCGGGGGCGCCGGAGGCGGTGGCCCGGCTCGGCGAGGTGGAGACGTACCCGAAGACCTCCCCGCAGGCCGCGTCGCTGCTCGCGGGGCGGTCCGTGGTGGCCGGGGCGCAGTCGGACAGCGTCGCCGAGTGGCTCGCGTGGGACGAGCGCCGGTTCCGGCGGATCGCGGAGCACGGCGTCCACGCCACGATGTCGGTGCCGCTCCAGGCCCGCGGCACGACGCTCGGCGTGGTCGTCTTCACCCGCTTCCGGCAGCCGGAGTCGTTCTCCGCCGACGACGTGCTGCTCGCCGAGGAGGTCACGGCGCGGGCCGCCGTCTGCATCGACAACGCCCGCCGCTACTCCCGCGAGCGGGAGACCGCCCTCGCGCTCCAGCGCAGCCTGCTGCCGCGCTCCCTGCCGCAGACCGCCGCCGTCGAGGCCGCCTCGCGCTATCTCCCGGCCGCCCGCGCCGGGGTCGGCGGCGACTGGTTCGACGTGATCCCTCTGTCCGGGATGCGGGTCGCGATGGTGGTGGGCGACGTCGTCGGGCACGGCATCCAGGCCTCCGCGACCATGGGGCGGCTGCGTACCGCCGTGCGCACCCTCGCCGACATCGACCTCGCCCCCGACGAACTCCTCACCCACCTCGACGACCTGGTGGTCCGGCTCTCCCAGGAGGCGGGCGGCGAGGGCAGCCCCGGCGAGGTCGGCGCGAGCTGTCTGTACGCGGTGTACGACCCGGTGTCGCGCCGCTGCACCCTGGCCCGCGCCGGGCATCCGGCCCCCGTCCTGGTGCCGCCGGGCGGCACACCGCGCCGGGTCGAGATGCCCGCCGGTCCCGCCCTGGGGGTGGGCGGGCTGCCCTTCGAGTCGGCCGAACTGGCGGTGGCCGAGGGCTCGGTGCTCGCGTTCTACACCGACGGACTGATCGAGTGCGGCGACCGGGACGTCGAGACCGGGCACCGGGCGCTCGCCGAGGCCCTTGCCGCAACCCCGCCGAACCGGGCCCTGCCCAGGTCACCGGGGACGGCACCGGCGACAGGGAGCGCGGCGTACGGCTCGCTGGACGAGGTCTGCGACCGGGTGCTGCGCGCGCTGCTCCCGCCGGGCGGCGCCGCCGACGACGTGGCGCTGCTGCTGGCGCGGACCTGCGGGCTGCCCGCTTCCCAGGTCGCCACCTGGGACATCCCGGCCGATCCGGCGCTGGTCGGGCCGATCCGCAAGCAGGTCGTGGAGCAACTGGCCCGCTGGGGGCTGAGCGAGACCTCGTTCACGGCGGAGCTGGTCGTCAGCGAGCTGGTCACCAACGCGATCCGGTACGGCGCCCGGCCGATCCGGCTCCGGCTCATCCATGACGCCACCACCCTGATCTGCGAGGTCTCCGACACCAGCCACACCGCGCCGCACCTGCGCCGGGCGAAGACCTTCGACGAGGGCGGGCGGGGGCTGCTGCTGGTCGCCCAGCTCACCCAGCGGTGGGGCAGCCGGCACACGGCGGACGGCAAGACGATCTGGGCCGAACTGGGTCTCCTCGACGAGGACTGAGCCCCCCGTCGGCGCGGACCCGGTCCGGCCGGTCGGCCGCCCTACCCGATCGGGGCGGGCGGGTCCAGGTGTCGGCCCGGCAGCACCGGGGCACCCGTTCGGTGCATGTGCCACGTAACTGACGTGGCGCGCGGGTGTGTGGAGGGTGGAGACATGACACGTACGTCCCGTCCGGCCGTGGTGACGGCGGGTGTCCTCGCGGCGTTCGGCCTGCTGGGCGCCTGCGGCGGCAGCGACGGTGGGGGCGGTGGCTCCGCGTCCTCGTCGGCCGCGCCGCCCCCGACGAGCGCGTCGGCGCCCACCTCCCCGGCGCCCACGGCCACGCTCACGCCCCCGGCCCCCGCCTCCGAGGCGACGGGCACCCCGACGGCCACCACCGCGCCCGCCGCCGACGCCCGCTGCCACACCTCCGAACTGCGGGCCTCGGTGGGCCGCGCGGAACCGGGGGCCGGGCAGGTCAACTTCCCGCTGGTGCTGACCAACACGGGTGACCGGACCTGCACGGTGCGCGGCTATCCCGGCGCCGCCTTCACCGACGCCGCCGGGAAGCAGCTCGGGCCGGACCCCGTGCGGACGCCCGGTTCGGCGCAGGCCGTGTCGCTGGCCCCGGGGCGCAGTGCCTGGTCGGGGCTGACGTACTCGAATCCGCAGGTCAGCGGGGCCGAGACGGCGACTCCGCGCACGCTGGTGGTGACTCCGCCCAACGAGCGGGACGCGCTGAAGGTGCCGTGGACGGGCGGCGAGGTGCCGGTGTCCGGGAACGCCTCCTCGGTCCGGCTCACCGTGCTGGCGCCCGGCACCGGCCCCTGATCCACCCGGCCGCCGCCCCCGGCCGTCCCCTGACGACCCGGTACGCCGGTCCCCGTCACGGCATCCCCTCCCGCACCTGGTTCGATGGGCGGGCATCATCACCCTCGCCCTGGAGCACCGCCCTGAACGCCCCGCTCGCCACCGTGCTGTCCGTCGTCCTCCTCGCCGCCTCCCTCGGGTGGGCCGTGCTGCGCCCCGCCGGGCGGTCGGAGGCGCTGGTCGCCGTCCCGGCCGCCCTGCTGGCGGTCGCGCTCGGGCTGGTGTCGCCGCAGCACGCGCTCTCCGAGGCGGAGCGGCTCGGCCCGGTGGTCGGCTTCCTCGCGGCCGTGCTGGTCCTGGCGCATCTCTGCGCCGTGGACGGCCTGTTCACCTGGTGCGGGGCGTGGATGGCGCATCACGCGGCCGGACGGCCCCGACGGCTGCTGACCTCGGTGTTCGTGCTGGCCTCGGTGGTCACGGCGGTGCTGAGCCTGGACGCCACCGTGGTGCTGCTGACCCCGGTCGTGCTCGCCACCGCGACCCGGATGGGCGTACGGGCCCGGCCGCACCTCTACGCCTGCGCCCACCTGTCGAACACGGCGTCGCTGCTCCTGCCGGTCTCCAACCTGACCAATCTGCTGGCGTTCACGGCGAGCGGACTGACGTTCACCCGGTTCGCCGCGCTGATGGCGCTGCCGTGGCTGGTGGCGATCGCCGCCGAGTACGTCGTCCTGCGCCGCTTCTTCGCCGCCGACCTGCCCGCCGGGGACCTCCAGGCCGCTGCGGCGCCGGAGGCGGAGGAGGCGCCCGAGGTCCGGCTGCCGTTGTTCGCGCTGGTGACGGTGGGCTGCACGCTCGCCGGGTTCGTGGTGGCGTCGGCGGTCGGCGTCGAACCGGCCTGGGCGGCGTTCGCCGGGGCGCTGGTGATGGCGGTCCGGGCACTGGCACGCCGCCGGGTCACGCCCCTGACGGTGGTCCGGGAGGCGGCCCCCGGGTTCCTGGCGTTCGTGCTGGCGCTCGGGATCGTGGTGCGGGCGGTCGTCGACCACGGGCTCGCCGACGCCCTGCGCCACGTGCTGCCCGACGGGACGGGGCTGCTCGCCCTGCTGGGCCTCGCCGCACTGGCCGCCGTCCTCGCCAACCTGATCAACAACCTGCCCGCGGTGCTGGTACTGGTGCCGCTCACCGCCCCGGCCGGGGCGGGGGCGGTGCTCGCCGTGCTGATCGGGGTGAACATCGGGCCGAACCTGACCTACGCCGGTTCCCTCGCGACGCTGCTGTGGCGCCGGGTGGTGCAGGCGCACCAGGAGCGGGTCTCCGTCGGCGAGTTCACCCGCGTCGGCCTGCTCGCCGTACCGGCGGCACTGGTGCCGACCGTGCTGGCACTGTGGGCGTCACTGCGGGTGATCGGCGTCTGAACCGGCCCGGCCGCGCGGGCAAGCCGTCAGCGCGGACCCGGCCGACGCACGCGGGTCAGCGTCCCCCGCCGCCTCCCCCGCCCCCGCCACCGCCACCGCCACCGCCCCCGCCGCGGGAGCCGCCGTCGGAACCGGACCCGTAACCGTCGTCGTAGCCACCGCCGTAGCCGTAGCCGTCGTCGTAGTCGTCGTCCGGGTACCAGCCGCCGTCCTGGCCGCCGGACACGCACTCGCCCCGGGCGTCCTCACGGCAGATCGGGGGGTACGTCACAGCGGGCGGCGGTGGGGTGACGGGCGCCGGGGCGGGCGGACGGGGCGCGGCGGACGGGGTCGGGGTGGTACGGCCGGGTGCCGGGGTCCGGGAGGCGGAGGGCGCCGGGACGGGGGCGCGGGGGGCGGCGCCGTCGAGGTCCCAGTTGACGCTCTGCATCTTGGGGTCGGGCTGCGAGGTGTCGATCACCCAGCGCTGGGCGCCGCTGTCGGTGCGGTTCTTCAGGACGAGGGCGCCCGATCCGTCGGTGGCGGCGGGGGCCAGGGCGAGGTTCTGGTCGGAGCGCGGCACCAGGGTGCCCTGGAGGGTGAAGTCGTAGCGGACGCTCTTGGCGCCGCGGTCTCCGGCGCCCGTGCAGGTGGCGAGCCGCACCGAGTAGCCGAGGCCGGAGTCGAGGCAGAGGCCGGGGTCGGCGCCGTTGCGGAGCAGCCCGTCGGGCTCGTACGACCACTGCTGGGCGGGCGTTCCGGAGCACTTGGTCACCTCGGTCTCGGCGCCCTTGGCGGCCTGCTTGCCGATGATGCCGATGCAGAGCCCGGAGGAGACGTTGTGGAGGCTGCCCCGGAGGGTGCCCTGGGGCTCGTCGCCGATGCCCACCCAGGCGGGGTCGGAGGGGGCCTTGCCGGGGGTGACCGGGGAGTCGTCGGCGCTCGCCGCGTCCCGGTCGCTGCCGGACAGGGTGGACCAGAGCACGAGCGGCAGGACGACCAGGCCGCTCACGGTGAGCACGGCGAGGGCGAGGTTGCGACGGCGGGCCCGGCGGTTCGCCTTCTGCGCGCTACGGCTGGACGCCGGGCGGCGGCCCGCGCCGGACCCGGCGGACGCGACCGGCACGAGATCGGTGCCCGGACGGCGGGCCCGGCCTGAGCGGCGGTGCGGACCGTCCGGCTGCGGGACGCCCGGCGCGTCGGAGGCAACCGGGGGTGCGGGGACCACGGCGGGCAGGCCGGACGCGGCGGGCGCGCCGGGTATCGCGGGCGCGCCGGACGCGTGGTCGGTGCCGGACGCGTGGTCGGTGCCGGGTGTGCCGCCCACCGGCATCTCGACGGTGAACGCCTCGCCCACGGCGGCCAGTCGCTCGGCGGGCGGCGGCGCGAGGACCCGCTCGTCGCGGGTCGGCTCGGTACGGGCCCGCAGATAGGCCTCGGCGGCCCAGCCGAGGACGCTCTCCGCGAGCGCGGTGCCGATCCCGGTCTCGAACCGGCGCAGTTGCTCCGCGGTGTGCAGGCAGTGCCGGCAGCCCTCCAGGTGGGCGCGGAGGTCGGGGTCGAGGTCGGTGCCGCCGCGGCGGCAGGTGACGTCGAGGAGCCGGTGGTAGCGCTGGCATTCCTCGTCGACGGCCTGCTCGCGGTGGACCTGGAGGCACTCCTCGCGCAGCCGCTCGCGGGCGCGGCGCAGTTCGACGGCGGCGCCGTCCTCCTCCAGCCCGAGCAGTCCGGCGGGCACCGCGAGGGGCTCGGCCTCGATCTCGGTGTGCCAGAGCAGACAGCGCGCGGACTGCGGCAGCCGGTGGAAGGCGCGGGACAGCAGGCGCCGGTTGGCGGGGGGCAGCAGGCGGGCGGCAAGGCGCTCGCTGTCGCCCTCGGCGGCGCGCAGGTCGGGGTGGAGCAGGTCGCGGCGGCCGTCGGAGTCCCACTCGGCGGCGATCCGCCGCACGGTGAGCAGGAGGTGGGGGCGCCAGGCGGCGCTGGGGCCGTTCTGCCGCAGGGTCTCCCCGAAGAGGCGGGTGAAGGCGGCCGTGGTGAGCATGCCCGCCGCCCGCTCCCCGTCCGCGCACAGCCGCGCGTAGGCGAAGGCGGCCTCCCAGTGCCGGTCGAGGAGTTCACCGACGGGATGCAGCGCGGGCGACGCTCCCGTCCAGTTCTTCAGTTCGGCGCTGAGTTGCACGTCCGTCACGTCGAAGCGGCGCGCCGATGGGGAATTCGACAGGCCTGCGTCCTTCACGGCTGCATTCCTCCCGGGGAATCACGGCAACGAAAGTACGTACCAGGCGCCGCGGTTCGGTGCGTCTGACGCTCGACACGTACACCCGTCGTCAGGGAGACGGGATTTGTGGAACAGGGTTCGGCACCGTGGACGTCCACCGGAAACAGCACTGCTGGAACGGGGGGTGTGTTGTTCGGGAGACGTCTCGTGCGCACGGATCGGGAAATCTTACTGTCCGTGTGCCGACACGTGACACCCTTGCACAGGCGAAGCAGGCAGAACAAGAGATTCCGCCTGTCCTCCTTGCCCCTTCAGGCACGCTTTTTTGACGCGAAGTCAAAAGCACGCGAAGAGGTTGAACAGCGGGTGTATTCCGGTTCTTTTCCGCGGTGCCCGAGCGTCGTACGGGACTTGTTGTCCGGGACTTGTTGTCCGGGACTTGTCGTACGGGCCTTAGTGACCGGCCACCGCGTGCGGGACGTACGGCTGTTGCAGCGCGGTCCGTTCCTCGTCGGTGAGCGTCAGGTCGACCGCGGCCAGGGCGTCCCGCAGGTGTCCGGAGGTGGCGGCGCCGACGATCGGGGCGGTCACGGTGTCCTGCCGGAGCAGCCAGGCGAGTGCCACCTGGGCGCGCGGGACGCCGCGGGCGTCGGCGACGCGGCCGACGGCCTCCACGACGGCCCGGTCGCCGTCCGGGTAGAGACGGCTGCCGAAGGCGTCCTGCGTGCTGCGTCCGGTGTCGGTGCCCCAGTCGCGGGTGAGGCGGCCGCGGGCCAGCGGGCTCCAGGGGAGCACGCCGACGCCCTGGTCGGCGCAGAGCGGGAGCATCTCGCGCTCCTCCTCGCGGTAGAGGAGGTTGTAGTGGTTCTGCATGGAGACGAAGCGGGTCCAGCCGTGCCGTTCGGCGGTGTGCTGCATCTTCGCGAACTGCCACGCGTACATCGAACTCGCCCCGATGTAGCGGGCCTTGCCCGCCTTCACGACGTCGTGCAGCGCCTCCATCGTCTCCTCGACCGGGGTGTGCGGGTCGAAGCGGTGGATCTGGTAGAGGTCGACGTGGTCGGTGCCGAGGCGGCTCAGGCTGTGGTCGATCTCGGTGAGGATCGCCTTGCGGGACAGGCCCGCGCCGTTGGGGCCGGGGCGCATCCGGCCGTGCACCTTGGTGGCGAGGACGATCTCGTCGCGGCGGGCGAAGTCGCGCAGCGCCCTGCCGACGATCTCCTCGCTGGTGCCGTCGGAGTAGACGTTCGCCGTGTCGAAGAAGGTGACCCCGGCCTCCACGGCCTCCCGGATGATCGGGCGCGACGCGTCCTCGCCGAGCGTCCAGGCGTGCGCGCCGCGGTCGGGGAGGCCGTAGGTCATACAGCCCAGACAGATCCGGGAGACGTCCAGACCGGTGGAACCGAGCTTCACGTACTGCATGGCTGCTGCTCCTGACGTGGGTTGCCGGGGGGGGCTGAAGTGCCCGGACGACGGGTGGGGCGGGCCGCTTCGGCAGCGTATCGGCCGGTCCGGCCGCCGCTCACTCCACCAGGTCGAGTGCCCGCTCCCAGCCGAAGTCCCCGCCCTCGTGGGGGTGGCCGAACCGGACGCCCGCCTCGCGCAGACGGATCAGGCTGTGCTGGTAGGCCGGGTGGGCGGCCAGGGCGTCGGAGACGCGGGGCAGCACCCCGATGGGCACCCCGAGCCCGAGCGCCTCGCACAGAGTGGCCACGGCGAGGGTGTCGGCTATGCCGGCCGCCCACTTGTTGACGGTGTTGAAGGTCGCCGGGGCGACCACGACCGCGTCGGGCGCCGGGAAGGGCCGCGGGTCGCCGGGGCGGCGCCAGGCCGAGCGGACGGGGCGTCCGGTGCGTGCCTCGACGGCGTCGACGTCGAAGAACCCGTTCAGGGCGGAGGGGGTGGCGAAGACGCCGACGTGCCACCCCCGGTCCTGGGCGGCGGTGATCAGACGGTCGACGTCCGCGGCGATGCCCGCGGCGCAGACGACGACGTAGAGGAAGGGCGGCTGTTCGTCCTGTGCGGTCACGTCGGCACCCTACTGAACAGGTGTTCGCCTGGATCGGAGGGGCGGTGCTGGGCCGTGTGCAGCAACGCGACGGGCGCGGGACGGGGAGCCCCGGAAGGCTGGGGCCCGCGGCGGCGTCCCCCCGCCGCACCCGTTCACCTCTGCCGTCCGCGCCGTCCCCACCCCTCCCCCACCGCATCCGGTTGTCTCCGCTTCGACCGGTTCGCCCCTCGCGTCTCCAGGAGCATCCATGTCCCGCAGTTCCGTCCCCTCCCACAGTTCCGTCCCCTCCCGCCGTGCCGGGCACCGGCCTCGCGCGCGCGCCCTGACCGTCCTCTCCCTCTGCCTCGGCGCGCTCGCTCCTGCGGTCGCGTCGGCCGACGCGGGAACCGCCTCCGGCGGCGGTGCAGGCCACCCCGGCGACCGGGCGCTGGAGCGCCGGATCGCGGAGTTCGTCCGCAGCCCCGGCGGTCCGCCCGGGATCATCGCGGTGCTGCGCGAGGGGAGGGAGAGCCGGGTGGTGCGCGCGGGCGTCGCCGACGTGGCCACCGGCAGGCCGCCGACGCCCGATGACCACATGCGGATCGCGAGTACCGCGAAGGCATTCAGCGGCGCGGTGGCGCTGACCCTCGTCGACCACGGCGCCCTCCGGCTGGACGACACCCTCCGCAAGATCCTGCCCCGACTCCCCTCCGCCTGGGACAAAGTGACGCTCCGTCAACTCCTGAACCACACCAGTGGTCTGCCGGACTACACGGAGTCCCAGGAGTTCCTCGACATCCTCACCGCCGACCCCCGGCACCGCTTCGACTCCCGGCGGCTCCTGGACTACGTCGCCGACGAGCCGCTGCGCTTCCGGCCCGGCAGCCGGTACCAGTACTCCAACTCGGACAACATCGCCGTGGCCCTGATGGCGGAGGCCGTCACCGGCACGCCGTACGAGCAGCTGCTGCGTGAACTCGTGTACCGGCCGCTCAAGTTGAGGAACACGACCCTGCCGCAGGGCTACCGGATGCCGGAGCCCTATCTGCACGGCTACGACGTCGACCCGGCCGACCCGGCCGCGCCGCCGGAGGACATCAGCGAGGTCCTCAGCGCGTCCGGGGTGTGGGCGTCGGGCGGGATCGTGTCCACGCCCGCCGACATGACGCGCTTCGTCCGCGGCTACGCGGGCGGCGCCCTCTACGGCGCGAACGTGGTGCGGGAGCAGCGCCGGTGGGTCGAGGGCGCCTCGGAACCGGCCGGGCCGGGCCGCAACACGGCCGGTCTGGGGATCTTCCGCTACGCGACGCGCTGCGGGGTCGTGCTCGGCCACACGGGCAACTTCCCCGGCTACACGCAGCTCATCGCGGCCACCCCGGACGGCAGCCGCTCGCTGACCTTCTCGGTGACCACGCAGATCAACAAGACGCTGGCGCCCGAGCGGCTGGCGCGGCTGCGGGCGATCCAGGAGGACTTCGTCTGCGCGCTGCTGAAGTAGCCGACGCGGCCTGGGCGGGCGGCGGATATTCCGTTGCCCGGTGGTCGCTCGCGCCCGCAGGATGCGGGCATGTCCTCGCGCAGCCTCCCGCATCCGCCCGCCGCCGCCGACCGCTGTCCGCGGCGGCGACAGCGGGCCGGCCGTTCCGGGAGGCCTGGCACCGCGCTCCGGTGACCGGCGCGTTCGTCGCCGGTCTGGTCGCGGGGTACGGCATCGCCGTCCCCGTCGGCGCGATCGGGACGTATCTCGTGTCGCTGTCCGCCCGCGTGCCGTGGCGTACGGGGGTGTGCGCCGCGCTGGGCGTGGCCGCCGCCGACGGGCTGTACGCCCTGGTGGCCACGGTCGGCGGTACGGCGGTGGCGGCGGCGCTGCGGCCCGTGCTGGGGCCGCTGCGCTGGATCTCGGCGTCGGTACTGCTGGCGCTGGCGGTGTGGAACGCGGCGGGGGCCGTCCGCCGGTACCGGGCCGGACGGCTCGCCACGCGTTCGGCGCCTGACCCGCCGGGCCCGGCCCACGCCTTCCTGAGCCTGTTCGGCCTCACCCTCCTCAACCCGGCCACGGTGGTGTATTTCGCCGCCCTGGTTCTGGGCGGCGGCGCCGGGTCCGCCGTGGAGCCCCTGGAACGGGGCGTGTTCGTGCTGGCGGCGCTGGTCGCGTCCGCGAGCTGGCAGGTGCTGCTCGCCGGGGGCGGGTCCCTGCTCGGGCGGGCGCTGACCGGTCACCGGGGGCGGCTGGTGACGGCGCTGGTGTCGAGCGGCGTGATGACCGTGCTGGCGGTGCGGACGGTGGCGTAGGGCGGCCGGTCAGTCCGCGAAGGCGCGGGCGACGGCCAGGCTGTCCTCGTAGACGTGGTGCCGTACGACGAGGCCGTCCTCGACGGTGAGGTGCAGGGCGAACCGGGCCCGGTAGGGGCGGCCGGTGGGCGCGGCGGTCTGCCGGATCTCGCCGAGGACCACGGCGTCGGCGCCGTCGACGAGGACGCGTTCGATCCGGGTGCCGGCGCCGGTCGGCAGGTGGTGGGCGGCGAGCGCGCGGTAGTGGTCGGCGACGTCGGCGCGGGTGGCCCGGTGCCGTATCCAGGGGGTGGCGGGGCGCCCGTGCTCGTCGTCCGGCCAGCTCAGCCGCCAGTCGGTCCGCTCGGCGTAGCGGGCGGCGATCCGCTCGGGGTCGCCCTCGGCGATGCGGCGCAGCAGGTCGTCGACGACGGACCGGGTGGTCGGAGCGGCGGCGTGCGTCATGGTGGGCCCTCTCGTCGGGCGCACCGCGCCCCTGGTACGGCGCGGTACGGCGCGGTGCGGTGCGGTGCGACGAGTCTGGCGCGGGCGGGTGGCCGACGCGATGACCCGCGAGGTAATGCGCGGTGCGGATGATTCGCGGGGGTACGGGTGTTGACTGGAACGGCACGCTGCGGATCGTCGCGCGAGCCCGCACGACGACACACGACGCACGACACACGACGAAGCGACAAGAAGGGGAATCGACACCATGCCTCTTGAGGGCGAGTACGAGCCGAGCCCGACCCAGTGGGTGCGCGAGCAGGTGGAGCTGTACGAGAGCTCCGGCGGTACCAAGGGGACCACGCTCCAGGACACCGGGATGCCGGTCGTCCTGCTGACCACCCGCGGCGCGAAGAGCGGGAAGCTCCGCAAGACGCCGCTGATGCGGGTGGAGCACGACGGGCAGTACGCGGTGGTCGCCTCGCTCGGCGGGGCCCCCAAGCACCCGGTCTGGTACTTCAACGTGAAGACCGACCCGCGGGTGGAGCTGCGGGACGGCACGCGGACGTGGGACCTGACGGCGCGTGAGGTCACCGGCGAGGAGAAGGCCCGCTGGTGGGAGCGGGCGGTCGCCGCGTTCCCGCAGTACGCCGAGTACCAGAAGAAGACCGACCGCGAGATCCCGGTCTTCGTGCTGGAGCCGTCCGAGGGTCACTGAGCCGGGGCGCGCCGCTCCCCCGTGACGGCGCGCGGCGGTGATCGCGCGGGACATCCCGTAGAAAAATCTGCTCGCCGCAGGCATGGACGGCTCCGTGCCGGGCAACGGACAGTCAGGCCCCGCCGCGCTCCCCCGTCGCGGCGGGGCTCTCTGGCGCCCCGCGCCGTGTCCGCACCGTCCTGTCCGCCCCGCGACGCGCGGCGGGCTCCGCCGAATGCCGCATCCGACCGCGCGCGGGCCGTGCCGTTCGCGCGAAATGGGGAACGCGTGCACCGAGGTACGGACCGCGCGGACCCGGTACGGGCCCGGCCCGGTCCGGCAGCGTCCCGGCGGCTCCCGCCGGCACCGTAAGGAACTGAAGAACCTGCCCGAACGGGCACAGAACATCGGAGGCACCCGTGGGCAAGAAGCAGAAACTCCCCCTCGTCTACCAACCCGTCGGGTTCGTCTTCGGCTGGGCGGGCGGCACGCTCGCGGCGATGGCGTTCCGCAAGGTCTGGAAGGTGGTCCGGCACGAGGACGACGCGCCCGACGCCCTCGACCGGGACCGCGGCTGGGGCGAGGTGATCCTCGCCGCGGCCGTCCAGGGCGCGATCTTCGCGGCGGTGCGCAGCGCCGCGGACCGTACGGGCGCGAAGGCCATCGAACGGTCCACCGGCGTCTGGCCCGTGAAGGACAAGGGCGGCCGGGACTGAGACTCGGCCGGGACGGACGGCACGGACAGGGGTGAGGCCCCCGGGGACGGTTCCCGGGGGCCTCACCCCTGTGTCGCGTGGCCCGTCAGCCCTGCTTGGGGGCGGTGGACGTGGTCCGGCGCAGGGTGAAGGAGTGTCCGGACGGGTCGGCGTAGCCGCGTTCCTCCAGCGGGCCGGAGGTCACCCGTGCCTCCAGCGGGCGTCCGCCGAGGCCGACGATGACGCGTTCCGCCTCGTCCAGGTCGTCGACGAGGAAGTCGAGGTGGGCCTGGAGCGAGTTCTCCGGCCGGGGCCAGCTCGGCGGAGTCGCGTTCGCGTCCCGGCGGAAGGCCAGCCGGGTGCCGTCGGCGCCCCGGATCTCGATCAGGTTGGCGGTCGTGGCGGTCTCCTCGGCGTCCAGGAGCCCCTTGTAGAACTCGGCGAGCGTCTCGGGCTCGGCGCAGTCGAGCACCACGACGCCCGCTTTCACCAGTGCCATGTCGTGTCGTCCCCTCCCGGATCGGTCCGGCGGGCGGTCCCGCACCGCCCCCGGGACCCTGCGGATACCCCGTTCGCCCGGGAACGACCGTCCGCGCGCACCCCTTTACTTCATGGACACCTGTCCAGTTATAGTGGACACCCGTCCAAGAAATATGGACGGGTGTCCAAGACAACGCCGCGTGTGCGCGCCGACCGGCCGCCTGCGGGAGCCCATGGGAGAACGAGATGGATACGGTCGCGACCGTCCTGGTGGCGCTGATCGCCGCACTGCACGTGTACATCCTGGTGCTGGAGATGTTCCTCTGGCAGCGGAAGCCGGGGCGTTCGCTGCACGGCCTGGACCCGGCGATGGCCGAGGCCACCGCCCCGCTCGCCGCCAACCAGGGCCTCTACAACGGGTTTCTGGCGGCCGGCCTGGTCTGGGGACTGATCGCCGCGGACCCGACGGGGTACCGTGCCCAGGTGTTCTTCCTGTCCTGCGTGGTCGTGGCGGGCCTCTACGGCGCCGCCACGGCGAACCGGCGCATCCTGTTCGCCCAGGCCCTGCCCGGCGCGGTGGCGCTCGCCGCCGTCCTCGTGGCGCAGTGATCCGCGGCGGCCCCGAGGACCCGCGGGCGGCCCGCACCCGTGCCCGACTGCGCACCGCGCTGCTGGAGGAGTGCGCTCAGCGCCCCCTGGAGGAGATCGGCGTTGCCGCGCTGGCCCGCCGGGCGGGCGTCGGCCGGGCCACCTTCTACGTCCACTACGAGGATCTGGAGGCCCTCGCCGTCGACGCCTGCGCGGACGTCGTGCGCGAGGCCGTCGAGGCGCTGCACTCCTGGCAGGGCCGCCCCGATCCCCGGCGGGCGCCCGCCGCCCTCGCGGGCTTCTTCGCCTCGCTCACCCCACACCTACGGCTCTACCGCAGCCTGATGACACCGGGCGGCGGCGGTCCGCTCGGCCTGGTGCTCCACCGGGACCTGCGGGAGTACAGCCGACGTGAGCGGGAGCGGGCGGGTGCGGCGGACGCGGCGCTGGTGGCGTCCGCCGTCGCCGCGACCTTCGCGGGCGTCCTCGCCGACTGGCTCCACGGCCTCCTCGACGCGACCCCGGAGGAGATCGCCGACCAGGTCTGGCAACTCCTGGTCGCGCTGCACGCCAGCCGGTAGCCACCCGACGGGGTGGGCCCCCGGACGCGCCGTCGGCACCCGCCCTGTGCGCGGTTCCCCGCGCCCCCAAGCGACACGCACCGCCCGCCGCCCGGGACCCGGCATGAACGGACAGCCGAGCAACACGCGCCCCGGCCCCCAACGCGCTGTCGGCACACACCCCGTGCGCGGTTCCCCGCGCCCCCAAGCGGCACGCACCGCCCGCCGCCCAGCACCCGGCGTGGCCGGGCAGCCGAGCGACACGCGCCCCCAAGGGGCGCGGGGAACCGCGCACGCCGGTCGCAGCCGACGGTCACAGCCGGGCCGGGCGTCGGCACACCCCCTCAGGGGCGCGAGGAACCGCGCGCAGCGGTCGCGGCCGACGGTCACAGCCCGGCCGGGAGTCGGCACACCCCTCCAGGGGCGCGAGGAACCGCGCACAGCACCTGCGCCTACCCGCACAACCCAACAGCCCCCTACCTGACCGCCTGGAACGTCTTCCGATAGGCCTGCGGGGAGACGCCGATCGCCGCATGCAGATGCTGCCGCAGAGACGCCCCCGTCGCGAACCCCACCCGCCCCGCGATCTGATCCACCGTGAGATCACTCGCCTCCAGCAGATGCCGCGCATGCGCCACCCGCTGCTGGATCAACCAGCGCCCGGGGCTCAGCCCGACCTCGTCGTGGAACCGCCGGGCGAACGTCCGCAGGCTCATCCGGGCGTGCGCGGCGAGGTCGGTGAGAGTGAGCGGCTCCCCCAGCCGCTCCAGCGCCCACGACCGGGTGGCCGCCGTACTCGCGGGCCCCGCCTCCGGCACCGGCTGCTCGATGAACTGCGCCTGCCCGCCGTCCCGGAACGGGGGGACGACACAGCGCCGGGCGACCGTGTTGGCGAGGTCGCTGCCGTGGTCCGTGCGGATGAGGTGCAGGCAGGCGTCCACCCCGGACGCGGCGCCGGCCGAGGTCAGCATCCGGCCGTCCTCGACGAACAGGACGTCGGGGTCGAGGTCGACATGGGGGAAGCGGCGGCGGAAGGCGTCGGCGACCTGCCAGTGGGTGGTGGCCCGGCGGCCGTCGAGGAGACCGGCGGCGGCGAGCACGAAGGCGCCGGTGCAGATGGAGACGATGCGCGCGTCCGGGGGGATCCGGGCGAGCGCGGCGGCGACGGCGTCCGGCAGGTCGGGGGGCACGCGCGCGGGCGCGACAGGTGCGACGACCACCGTGTCCGCCGCCTCCAGCGCTTCGGCGCCGTGCTCGACGCCGACGGTGAAGTCCGCGTTGGTGCGCACCGGTCGCCCGTCGACCGTGCAGGTCACCACCGAGTACCGGCCGTCGGCGGCGCCGAGGATGCGGCTCGGCATGCCCAGCTCGAAGGGGTAGACGCCGTCGAGGGCGAGGACGACGACCCGCTCGGGCTCCCCCGCCCTCCCCGCGCCACCGGCACCCCCGGCCTCGCCGCACCGGTCCACGAGTCCGTTGTTCCGCTCCGTCACACGCATGGCACGATTCTATCGGAGACTGGCATTCATGCCAGTTACGGGTGGGGAGCCGCCCTGGCAGGCTCGGGTCCCATGAGCACTGAGCGCACGATGCGGGTCATTCGACAGGACGTCCTCGGCGGTCCCGAGGTACTGAAGCTCCAGGAGGTGGAGCGGCCGAAGCCGCGCCCCAACGAGGTACTGGTCCGGGTGCGGGCGGCCGCCCTCAACCCGACCGACTGGAAGCACCGGGCCACCGGCGGCTTCCTCGGCAAGCCCCCGTTCGTGCTGGGCTGGGACGTGTCCGGCACCGTCGAGGAGGTCGGCATCGGGGTCGCCGCCTTCGCGCCCGGCGACGACGTCTTCGGCATGCTGCCGTACCCGCACGGCCACGGCTCGCACGCCGAGTACGTCATCGCGCCGGTCCGCGCCCTCTGGCACAAGCCGGCCTCGATCGACCACGTCCAGGCGGCGGCCCTGCCCCTGGTCTCGCTGACCGCCCTCCAGGCCCTGGACGAGGTCGCCGGACTGGAGGCCGGGCAGCGGGTGCTCATCCACGCGGCGGCGGGCGGCGTCGGGCACGTCGCCGTGCAGCTCGCCAAGGAGCGCGGCGCCCACGTCATCGGCACCGCGAGCGCGGCCAAGCACGGCTTCCTGCGCGAGCTGGGCGCCGACGAGGTGATCGACTACCGGGAGACCGACTACACCCAGGCGGTGAAGGACGTCGACGTCGTGCTGGACACCCTCGGCGGCAGCACCTCGACGGGCTCGCTGACGGTGCTGCGGCCGGGCGGCGTGGTGGTCTCGATCCTGCCCGTCGGCTCGCGGACGTTCTACGACGAGGCCGAACGGCTCGGGGTGCGGGCGGTACGGATGCTGGTGGACACCGACCGGGCGGGACTGCGCCGGATCTCCGAGCTGGTCGAGGCGGGCAGCCTGCGCGCCACGATCGCGGGCACCTTCCCGCTCGCCGACGCCGCCGAGGCGCACGCCCTGGGCGACACCGGCCGGACCACGGGGAAGCTGGTCCTCACGGTCGACTGAGACGTACCCGGCGGTGCGCGACGGAGTGGGTGGGAACGGTGGACCGTTCCCACCCTTTCGTTATACGGTCCGATTTGTTCACCGGCCGATAAAATTCGACCGAGACACGACATGATTTCGAAGACATATGTCAATCACACATGCTGAAATTCACTCCATCGGGGGTAGCTTGCTCAAGCGGGGAACTGCTGTGCGCTCCCCCGCCGTTGAACGCTCCCGACCGGTGGAGCTGTGTGGGAGGCGATGTCGTCGTGCAGCAGGAAGCCGCCGCGGACACCCCGCATCTGCGGGTCCTGGAGGACCGCGGGTACACGGTGCTCCAGTTCCGGGGTGAGATCGACATCGTCGCCGCCACCGAGATCGGGCCGCATCTGGACGACGCCACGACGGGCCCCGCACCCCGAGTAGTCCTCGACCTGAGCCGGATCGACTTCCTCGACTGCTCCGGGCTGCGCCTGCTCTACCGCGCCCGCGGCCGGGTGCTGGACCACGACGGCGATCTGCGCCTCGTCTGCGCCCACCCGCTGACCCTGCGCGTCCTGCGCGCCACCGGACTGCACCGGCTGCTGCCGCCCGCCCCGACCCTGGAGGCGGCCCTGCGGCGGCCCGAGGCGGCGTCCGGCTCGTTATGACCGCGGCCAGGAGCATGCCCCTCACCAGGGCCATGACCAGCCGCTTTCCCCCTCCCCTCCCCCGTTCCTGCGCCCCACGCCACCCCGCCCCACCCCGGTCAGACCTCGCGCGCAGCGTCGAACAGCGCGCTCACCGACTCCCCGTTGTGGATGCGCCGTACGGCCTCCGCGAGGGCGGGCGCGATCGACAGGACGCGCAGCTTCTCCGCGTACGGGGCGCACTCCTCCGCGGGCAGCGGCACCGTGTTCGTGCACACGATCTCCAGCACGTCCGGCTGCTCGCCGAGCCGTTTGAGGGCTCCCGCCGCGAACAGCCCGTGCGTACAGGCCAGTCGTATCGACCGCGGCTTCGACTCCCGCAGCTTGTCGAGGAGTTCGAGCACCGTGCTGCCCTTGGCGATCTCGTCGTCGAGGACGATCACGTCCCGGTCGGCGACCTCCCCGATCACCGTGCTGATGGTGACCCGGTCGTCGGCGTACCGCTGCTTGGCGCCCGCCGCCACCTGCGCGCCGATCAGCCGGGCGAAGGCGGCGGCCTCCTTGGCGTTGCCCAGGTCCGGTGAGACGACGGTGGTGCGGCTGAGGTCGTAGCGGCGGAAGTGGGCGGCCAGCTCGCGCAGCGCGTGCAGATGGTCCACGGGCACCGAGAAGAACCCGTGGACCTGCGGCGAGTGCAGTGTCATCGCGAGGACCCGGTGCACCCCGGCCGCCGCGATCAGGTCCGCGACGAGCCGCCCGCCCAGCGAGATGCGCGGCGCGTCCTTCTTGTCGGAGCGGGCGTACGAGTAG
This sequence comes from Streptomyces sp. NPDC091281, assembly GCF_044757425.1. Taxonomy (NCBI): domain Bacteria; kingdom Bacillati; phylum Actinomycetota; class Actinomycetes; order Kitasatosporales; family Streptomycetaceae; genus Streptomyces; species Streptomyces sp. NPDC091281. The sequence continues at coordinate 107,989 of NZ_JBIVUY010000018.1, forward strand.
TGCGGCATGACGACGGTGATGCGTCCGGCGGACGCGCCGCGCGCGGCGTCGCACATCAGCAGCAGCTCGACCAGGTGCTCCTGGACCGGCCGGACCAGCGGCTGGACCAGGAAGACGTCCCGTTCGCGGCAGTTGGCCTGGAGCTGGACCTCCAGGCAGTCGTTGGCGAACCGGCTCACGCGGGTGGGGCTGAGCGGCACCCCCAGGTGGGCACAGACCTCGGCGGCCAGCTCGGGGTGGGCACTGCCGCTGAACACGGAGATGTCGCGCACGGGGCTCCTCGGGTGACCTCGGTCCGGCGGGCCCCTCCATGCTGTCCGATCCCACCCGTCCCGTCACCCGCACAGGTCACCGGACGGCCGGGAGAGGCGGGTACCGGGGACGGCCGCCCCCGCCGGACACGGCCCGCGGCCCCGTGGAGCCCGTACCGCCGTCCGGGTGAGGAGGGGTCGGCCGCAGGCCGTGGCGACGTCTGTCACAGGTTCTCAACAAGCCCGTCTGCCAAGAAGTTTGGCGGGAAGCCGCTCAGCAGGAAGGAGGGCCGTCGACATGACGACTGCCATCAAGCGCCTCCCGGGGCGCCTGCCAGGATGGGCCAAGGTGCTCATCGCCGTCGTGGCCGTGCTCGCCGTGCTGTTCGCGGGCATCCGGTTCAGCCTGCTGCCGGGCCTCAAGGACGTGTTCGGCACCGAGACCCGCGACCGGTCGGGCCCCGCCCTGCTGGAGTCCATCCAGGACATGAGCCGCTACGAGGCCGCCTCCGGGAACTTCCAGGTCGTCGTGGACCTGGAGAAGGACGCCAAGTACCTCCCGGACGCGCTCCGCGGCAGCCGCACCCTGTACGTGGGCGCGGGCAGCGTGGACGCGTACGTCGACCTGGGCAAGGTCACCGACAAGGACGTCACCGTGAACGAGGACCGCACCAGCGCGACCCTCAAGCTGCCGCACGCCGCGCTCGGCAAGCCCGCCCTCGACCCCGACCGGTCCTACGCCGTCTCCAAGCAGCGCGGGCTGTTCGACCGGCTCGGCGACCTGTTCTCCGACAACCCCAACGGTGAGCAGGCCGTGCAGAAGCTCGCGGTCCGGCACATCGGGGACGCGGCGAAGGAGAGCGAGCTGACCAAGCGCGCCGAGACCAACACGACCGGCATGCTCAAGGGCCTGCTGCGCTCCCTCGGCTTCGAGGAGGTCCAGGTCACCTACGGCACCTGAACCGGGTGCGGGGAGGGCCGCGAGCGTCGCCGGGCCGTCCCGGCGACGTCGCCGGGGAAGCCCGGCATTGTCCGGAGGTTCGGGGGTAACCGCCCCCTCACGCAGGCAACTTGAACCCTGGAGGACCAGATGGGCCGTGCAGCCCTCAGTACGCGTGCGGCCGCGCTGCGGGCACGTACGCCGTTCCGTGACCGCCCGGCCGCGGCGGAGCCGGCGCCGAAGGCCGCGCGCCCGGCCGCGCCGGCGCGGGAGAGCAGGCGGGAGCGGAAGGCCGCCGAGCGGCGGGCCAAGGCCGAGGCCAGGGAACGGGACCGGGACCGGGACCGGCGCTCCGGGAAGGACGAGCGCCGCCCGCTGCCCCTCCCGCTGCGGCTGCTCGCGATGCTGATCGCGTTCGGGTTCATGGTGGCCTTCGCGGTCGTGCTCGCCCGGCTGACGCTGGAGCCGTCCCCCGCCTCCGAGTCCCTCATCCACACCAACCTGCACCCCGGCCGGTCGCTGGAGGCCTACCTCAACCAGCCCGAACTGCGCGACGCGGTCAAGCAGATCGGCGGGAACATCCTGCTCGGCGTGCCGTTCGGGGTGCTGGTGCCGGTGGTGGCGCCCCGGACGCGCGGGGTGCTGCGGGTGGCGCTGCTGACCGCGACGGTGATGCTGCTCGTGGAGGTCGCGCAGGGCGCCCTGGTGACCGGGCGCGCCTTCGACATCGACGACGTCATCCTCAACACCTCGGGCGCGCTGATCGGTTACCTGCTGCTGGGCCGCCGGATGAGCCGCGCGGTGCACGCCAGGAAGCGCCGGCCGGCCCGTCAGACCGCCTGACCCGCGTCCCCGCTCCGACGACCGCCGACCCTGTCGGCGGCCGTCAGTGTGTGCGCGGCCTCCAGTGGTAGCGGTCGCCGCCCACCCAGCGCACGGCGTCCGGGTCGTCGAGGTCGTGGATCGTGATGCCGAAGGCGGCGGCGGTCTCCAGCACGTCGGTGGCGGCCCGTGCCGTACCGACGACCTCGCCGTCGATCTCCACGATGCGGAACGGCGACGCGCCGGGTTGCACCCCGAGCACCGTGACCCGGGGGTGGGGCAGGTAGGGGCTCGCGATTTCGGTCATGGAATAGAGAGTAAATCGGAACAGAACAAAATGATTCATTGGATTCCCTGACGAACAGGCGTGGACCGGCCCGCACGTCACCGCACCACCACCGCACACCACCGCACGCCCCCGTGCCGCCTCGTCGTGCGGAGCGGGCGCCGGTGGGGAACCCTGGGTCCAGGAGGTGGCGATGGAGCCCGTCGAGGCGCTGGACCGGATCGCCTTCCTGCTGGAGCGCTCGCTCGCGCCGACGTACCGGGTGCGGGCGTTCCGCACGGCGGCCGGGGTGCTCGGGCGGCTGCCCGCCGGTGAGGTGCGGCGGCGGGCGGACGCGGGAAGCCTGGAGTCCCTGAAGGGCGTCGGCCCGAAGACGGCGCAGGTGGTGCGGGAGGCGCTGGACGGGCGGGTCCCGGAGTACCTGCGGCGGCTGGAGGAGGAGTCCGGCGGCCCGCTGACCGAGGGCGGCGCGGAGCTGCGGGCGCTGCTGCGCGGCGACTGCCACCTGCACTCGGACTGGTCGGACGGCGGCAGCCCGATCGAGGAGATGGGCCGTACGGCGATCGCGCTCGGCCACGCCTGGGCGGCGCTCACCGACCACTCTCCGCGTCTGACGGTCGCCCGGGGGCTCACGCCGGAGCGGCTGCGGCGCCAACTCGACGTCGTCGCGCGGCTGAACGAGACCTGGGCGCCGTTCAGGCTGCTCACCGGGATCGAGTGCGACATCCTCGACGACGGCACCCTCGACCAGGAACCGGAACTGCTGGAGCGGCTCGACGTCGTCGTGGTGTCCGTGCACTCCAAGCTGCGGATGGACGCGCGGGAGATGACCCGCCGCATGGTGAACGCCGTCCGCGATCCGCACGCCGACATCCTGGGGCACTGCACCGGACGCCTGGTGACCGGGCGGAGCAGGCCCGAGTCGCGGTTCGACGCGGACGAGGTCTTCGCGGCCTGCGCCGAGTCCGGGACGGCCGTGGAGATCAACAGCCGGCCGGAACGGCTGGACCCGCCCCGGCGGCTGCTGCGGCGCGCGGTGGAGGCGGGAACGCTGTTCTCCGTCGACACGGACGCGCACGCGCCGGGCCAGCTGGACTGGCAGATCCTCGGCTGCGCCCGCGCGCAGGAGTGCGGAGTGCCCCCGGAGCGGGTGGTGAACACCTGGCCGCTGCCGGACCTGCTGGCCTGGACGCGGGAGGGGCGGGTGCCCGCCCCTGACCGGGGTACCCGGAGCTGATCACTGGACGACGCGCCCGGAGACCCGGCGCGTCCCCGAAGAAGGGAATCCCGGATGGACCGCGCCGCCGTCTTCGACGTCGACGGAACACTGGTCGACACCAACCACCTGCACGTGGTGACCTGGTGGGAGGCGCTGCGGCAGGCCGGTCACCGTGTTCCCACGCACGCCCTGCACCGGGCGATCGGACTCGGCTCGACCGACCTCCTCGCCCATGTGCTGGGCGAGGACCGCGACCGGGACCAGGACGCCGGGATCAGCGCGGCCCACAAGGCGCTCTACGGCCAGTACTTCGACCGGCTGCCCGCCCTGCGGGACGCCTCGGCGCTGCTGAAGCGGCTGCACGGCGACGGTTGGACGGTCGTCCTCGCCACCTCCGCCGGGGGCGCGGAACTGGGCGCGCTGCGCGCCGCCCTCGACGCCGACGAGGCGATCACCGCGACGGCGAGCGCGGACGACGTGTCGGAGGGCAAGCCCGCCCCCGAGCCCGTCGAGCACGCCCTGGAGCTGGCCGGGGTACCGGCCTCGCGCGCCGTGTTCGTCGGCGACACCGTGTGGGACATGGAGGCGGGCCGCCGCGCCGGGGTGCGCCGCGTGGCCGTGCTCTGCGGCGGCATCGCCCGCGCCGACCTGGAGGAGGCGGGCGCGGAGGCGGTCTACGCCGACCCGGCCGACCTGCTGGCGCACCTGGCGGACAGCCCGCTGGCGTGACCGGGGCTCCGTCCGTCCCCCGCGATGCCCGGTCCTGAGCGGCCCGGACCCGGCGCAACCGTCCCGGTGACCCACGTCACGGCAGGTGGGCGGAGAGCCGGGAACACCGGGAGGTGGTTCGCCGTTGAACAGACCGTGGGCGTGGACGGGACAGTGTCCCCGGGCCTCACCTTCTGCCCACAGGGACGATCGTTCGGCTGAAGCCCTGTGGAGCGCATCGCCGAGAGGCGACCGCCGTGCACGTCCACCACAGACCGCCCCGACCGTGATTCCCCCGTCCGGTCGGGGCTCTTCTTTTGCCCGGAAGGACCGGAGCCCGAACGACCGGACCCCGGAAGGCCGGGTTCCTCGCCCGCCGGGCCGGATGCCGTCCTCGCCGCGCTCTCCGGGCGTCAGGCCGGTGACTCGTCGGGGGTCGGGTGTTCGGGGTGGACGGTGGCGGCGTGCGGGGCGCCGCGTCGGCCGGTGCCCGCCTCGTCGGTGTCCGGGGTGTCGGGGTCGGGGGTGTCGTCGGCGTCCGGGGGTTCGGCTGTGTCGTCGGAGTTTTCCGCCGTGTCCTCGTCGCGCGCCGCCGGTGTCTTCTCCGGGGCCGACGGCGCCTCCCACGGGTCGTCCCCGGCACCCGCCTGCTGGTCGGGCAGGTCGCGCGGGACGGGGTTGCCGTTCTCCCCCGGCCCTTCGAGACGGTGGTCGTCCACGGTCCGCTCCCTTCACGGTCGCCCGCGTCGTGCGGGCAGGGAGCGGCGGGTACCACCGGCGGGCGCGGTGAAACCACGGGGCGGCGGAGGTGGGTGAGGCCGACGCGGGCCGGGATCTGCCGGGGGGTGACGGGGTCAGTGCGGGGCGCGTTCCTGCAGGGCGGTGCGCCAGGCGGGGAGCGGGCCGCTGGGTTCCCGTTCGGGGCGGCGGCCGCCGCGGGAGAAGAAGTCGGCGAGGGGCAGGATGGCCGCGCCGACGGTCACCGCGTCGGGGCCGAGCCGCCCGAGTTCGACGGTGACCTTCTCCGCGGGGTGGCGCAGCGCGTAGGCGGTGGCGTGACGGCGTACCGCGGGCAGGAATCGGGTGCCGAGCTGGAGGCCGGCCCAGCCGCCGATGAGGATGCGCTCGGGCTGGAAGAGGTTGATCAGGTCGGAGAGCCCGGCGCCGAGATACTCGGCGGTCTCCTCCAGGACGGCGAGGGCGACCGGGTCCGGGACGCCGTCGACCGGGTAGGCGGCGGCGAGCATCGCGGTCATCGCGGTCTCCTCGTCCGTGCCCGAGGGCGGCTCGCCGCCCTCCTCGCGCCACCGGTCGAGCAGGGCCTCCGCCCCGGCGTACGCCTCCAGGCAGCCGAGCGCGCCGCAGCGGCAGCGGCGCCCGCGCACCCGGACGGTGAGATGGCCCCACTCGACGGCCCGGCCCTGCTCCACCTCGGGGGTGACCAGGCAGGCGCCGACACCGGAGCCGAAGAGGACGACGCAGGCGTTGCGGGCCCCGCGTCCGCCGCCGAACCACATCTCGGCCTGGCCGAGGGTCTTGGCGCCGTTGTCGATGAAGTACGGCACGCTGGCGGGCAGCGGGCAGCGTTCGCGGAGGAGTTCCTCCAGGGGGACCGCGTTCCAGCCGATGGTCTGGCCGTGCACGACCGCGCCGTGCTCGGGCCCGCGCTCGACGATGCCGGGCACGCCGATGCCGACCCCGAGGAGCCCTTCGGCGCCGAGCCCGGCGGCGGCCAGGGCCTCGGCGATGCCGTCGCGGATGTGGCCGACGATGCCGTCGACCTCGTAGCGACGCTGTTCGAGGGGCAGTTCCACGCGGGCGAGTTCGGTGAGGGTCAGGTCGAACAGCTCGACGCGGACCCGGGTCTCGCCGACGTCCACGCCGATCATGTGGCCGCTGGCGGGCGCCACCCGCAGCAGGGTGCGCGGCCGGCCGCCGTCGGAGTCGACGCTGCCGGCCTCCTCGACCAGGCCGTCGGCGACGAGATCGGCGACGACGTTGCTGACCGAGCCGGAACTGAGACCGGTGGCCGGGCCGAGTTCGAAGCGGCTGAGGGGTCCGTCGAAGTACAGCCGTTGGAGGACGGCCGTGCGGTTGGCCCGCCTGAGATCGCGTACCGTACGCCCGTTGCGCCCTGCCATGTGGCCCCCTTCGACCCTGCTCGACCTGCAACATACCGCTGCGGACGGGCCTGGCGCGACATTCCTCCAACCCTTAGTTCACGATGTGAGCTAAGAAACGGCCGTGTGCCCGGTGCCACACGGGAGACCCATGAGGTGAGGTGAAAAACGCTTTGGCATGACCTCGTGCGCAATTTAGACTAGGCGACAACCTAGGCAGCCTAGGAAAAGTACGAGAGTGCACGTCAGGAGAATCACCATGAAGCCCCTCACCGAGGACGTCATCCGCCGCTCCTTCGTCAACTGCTCCAAGGGCGAGGCCGCGCGCATCGCCCTGCCCCGCGACCTCGGCGAGCGCCCGTGGGACGATCTCGACTTCCTCGGCTGGCGCGATCCCGGCGCTCCGGACCGCAGCTACGTCGTCACCGAGCGCGGGGGCCGCCCGACGGGGATCACCCTGCGGTCGTCCGCGTACCGGCGCGGGTTTCTGCACCGCAGCATGTGCTCGCTGTGCCTGACGACCCACCCCGGCGGCGGGGTGGCGCTGATGACGGCGCGCAAGGCGGGCACCGCGGGCCGGGAGGGCAACTCCGTGGGCCTCTACATGTGCACGGACCTGGACTGTTCCCTCTACGTCCGGGGCCGCAAGGCGGCTCAGCCGGGCGGCCGGTTCGAGGAGAGCCTCACCCAGGAGGAACAGATCGCCCGTACGACGCACAACCTGCACGCCTTCCTGGACAAGCTGTACGACGGCACGGGCCGCTGACGGCCGGAGGGCCGCGGTGGCGATGCGCGATGTCGAAGCAGGACGGCGATGCACGACGGCGATGCGCGGCGGCGCGAGATGCCGTTTGATCAGATTGATCGGATTGATCAGAAGGGACGTTCGAGTCGCCTGAGGAACGGGAACGGGCCAGGGGATGCCAGATGTACGTGAGCGTGCCGCACCGCTCCTGAAACTCGCGCGCCGGCACCGGGAGCCCGTGGTCGTCCAGGCGCTGCGCTCCGCCGCCGCGGCCACCATCGCCTACGTCATCGCCCTGCACCTCAGCCCGGAGAAGGCCCCGCTGACCGCGCCGCTCACCGCGCTGCTGGTCGTCCAGGTCACCCTGTACGCGACGCTCACCAACGGGGTGCGGCGGGTCAACGCGGTGGTGGCGGGGGTGCTCGTCGCCATCGCGTTCAGCCTCCTGGTCGGTCTGACCTGGTGGAGCCTGGCGCTGCTGATCGTGGCCTCGCTCGGCGTGGGGCACCTGGTGCGGGTCGACGAGTACGTCCCCGAGGTGGCGATCAGCGCCATGCTGGTCCTCGGTGTGACCACGGTGGGCGACACCGCCTGGGCGCGGGTCCTGGAGACCCTGATCGGCGCCGTGGTCGGACTCGGGATCAACCTCCTGGTGGCGCCCCCGGTGTGGGTGGAGGAGGCGGGCGAGTCCATCGAGGAGCTGGCCCGGCGGGTCCGGCAGCTGATGCTGCGCGTCGGTGAGGAGGCCGCCGGACGCACCCCCTCCGAGGTGGCCGCCGAGCGGCTGCACGAGGCGCGGCGGCTGGACCACGACATCGTCGAGGCCGACGCGGCGCTGCGGCAGGCCGAGGACAGCCTGCGGCTCAACCCGAGGGTGCGGGAGGGCGTCCTGCACCGGGTGGTGCTGCGCACCGGACTGGACACCCTGGAGATCTGCACGGTCGTCCTGCGGGTGCTGGCGCGCACCCTGACCGACCTGGCGAAGGAGCGGGAGCCGGAGCCGCTGTTCCCGGAGGAGACCGGCGCCACGCTGGAGCGGCTGCTGTCCGAGATCGCCGACGCGGTGGTCAGCTTCGCGGTGCTGGTGACCACCTCGGTCAGCGCCAACGCGGACGCGGCCGAGTCCCGGCTGACCGCGGAGCTGCGGCAGGCCGCCGCCACCCGCGACAAGCTGGCCCAGCTGCTGCTGGACCGGCTTCAGCAGGACGCCCGGCAGTGGCAGCTGCACGGCGCGGTGCTGACCGAGGTCAACCGGATGATCGACGAACTCGACACCGAGCACCGTTCGCAGCGGCTGCTGGAGGAGCTGGACCGGGCCACCCGCGAGGACGAGAGCCGCCTGCCCCGCGTGTACCGGCTGCGCAGGCGGCTGCACGGCTGGCTGCGGCTGCCGGAGCGGCTGCGCAGGAACCGGCGGGGCCGCTCCGGTCGTTCCTGAGGGAGACGGCCTCCGCGGGAGCGGTCGCCGCGTGCGGTGACGGGCGAGCGCGAGGGGACGGAGCACATGACGGACGGCGACAGGACACCCGACGGCGCCGATGCGGGCGCGGGCGCGGGCGGTGTGCGGATCGACGGGAACACGTTGCGGCTGCCGGGCGGGGTCGCGGTGCGCTTCATGCGGACCCTGCGGCTGCCGGAGAGCGGCGAGCATCCGCTGCCGCCGGGGCTGGGCGAGTTCCCGGTCCGCCGGGTCGCGGACTATCCGGACACCTCGCCCGCCGAGTGGCGGGCGCGCGGCGGGGTGATGCTGCCCGTGTATCTGCGGGAGGCGATGTGGCTCGGCTTCGGGGGCTCGACCGAACCGGCGGCGCTCCAGGTCGGGGTGGGCAAGGTGTGCGCGGTGTCGGGGCGGCCGTGGAGCGACCGGCTGGCCCGTGACCCGCAGAACTATCTGGTGCTGCCCCGGCAGCCGTGGCTGGACGGCATCAACGCGGGCCGGGGCACCGTGCGCCAGTTCGTGGCGGTGCCGCTCGGGCTGGGGGCGACCGTGGAGGGCCAGGTGACCGGCGAGGAGGTGTGGGGCGGGGTCCAGTTGCAGCCGTTCCGGCTGCGGGAGGAGCGGCTGGCCGAGTGGCGGGCGGCGCAGCGGCGGCTCGGGGAGCGGCGGCGCGGGCCGGTCGCGATGGCGGCGGGCGGTCCCGGTGGGCCGCCGTCCGCGCCGGGTGCCGTCCCGGCCGCGCCCCGGAGCGCCGCCCCGGCCATGGGGCTGGGGGTGGGCGGCTCGATGCGGCAGGAGATCTACCGTGACGAACGGCCCCTGTCGGACTGGGCGGCGGAGCCCGCCGGGCGGGTCTTCGTGCATCTGGTGACGCCGCCGCAGTGGCGCCGCGTCACCGGCGAGGCGCCCCCGCCGTCCCCGGTCGACCGGGCGGCCTACACGGCGGCGGGGCTCCCCTGGTTCGACTACTACGACGAGGACGCCGAGGATCTGGCGCCCGCGAACGCGTTGGGCGGTGTCGCGCCGGTCGGCGAGTGGATCGGGGACGACCTCGACCCCTGGCAGGAGCCGGGCCCCTCCCAGGTGAAGCCGCTGGGGGACGCGCCGGGGAAGCCCGTCCAGGACGGCGACTGGTAGCCGCGGCAGGAGTGCCGGGGCCGGTGTTCGGGCCGGACGGCCTTTGCGTTCGGGGCGCCGGCGCGTCAGGGTGGCGGTCACGGCTGTGACGGACGACGACCTGAGGTGCGCGTGCGCGGGATGGGCGAGAGGACGACGGCGGGACGCGGCGGCTGGGGCCGGCGGCGGTTCGTCGGGGCGCTCGGCGCGGGCGCGGCTGTCGCGGCGCTCCCGGCCGTGGCGGGCTGCGGCGAGGGCACGGACCCGGCGGCGCGGCCGGTCGGGGAGGCGAGCGGCGCGCCCGCCCCGTCCTCGGCCGCGCCGGGCACCGCGCCGGAGGCGTCCGGCCCCCGGCCGCTGTACCTGGGCACCTACACCTCGGTGCCCGACGGCGGCGAGGGCGTCGGCTTCGGGACGTACGACCCGGGTACGGGCGCCGTCGAGGTGGGCGCGACCGTCACCGGGGTGCCCGACCCGTCCTGTCTGGCCGCGCACCCGGACGGCCGGACGCTGTACGCCGTGGCGGAGCGGGCGAGCGGGGCCGTCACCGCCGTGCGGATCGCGGACCGGACGGTGCTCGGGAGCGCGGCGACCGGCGGCGCCCACACCTGCCATCTGTCGGTGCATCCGGGCGGGCGCTGGCTGCTGAGCGCCGACTACGGCTCGGGCACGGTCGCCGTCCACCCGATCGAGGCCTCGGGCGCGCTCGGCGAGCGGACCGACCTGGTCGCCCACCGGCGTCCGGCGCCGGGACCGGGTCAGGACGGGCCGCACGCGCATCAGGTGGTCACCGCGCCGGACGGCGGGCACGTCCTCGCCGTCGACCTGGGCACCGACACCGTCTACACGTACCGGCTGGACGAGCGGGCGGGCACGCTGACCGAGGTGGCGCAGGCGCACACCCGGCCGGGCGCGGGCCCGCGCCATCTCACCTTCCACCCCGGCGGGCGGTACGCGTACCTCGCCAACGAGGTCGACGACACGGTCGCGGTCTGCGCCTACGACGCGCGGAGCGGGCGGCTGACCGTCGGGCGGCCGCAGCCGACCGGGGCGAAGGCGGCCGAGAACTATCCGGCGCAGTTCGCCGTCACCCCGGACGGCGCGTACGCCTTCCTCGCGAACCGGGGGGACGACACCGTCGCGCGGTACGCGGTGGAGGCGGACGGGGCGCGGCTCCGGCTGCTCGGGACGGTGCCGGTGGGCGGGGAGTTCCCGCGTCAGCTCGCGCTGTCACCGGACGGCGGGCTGCTGTTCACGGCGAACCAGCGCTCCGGCACGGTCAGCGTGTTCACGGTGGGCGCCGACGGCGGACTGCGCCGCGCGGGCGAGCCGTATCCGTCAGCAGTCGCCGTCTGTGCGCTGCCGCTGTAGGGCGCGCGGGCAGGCGGCCGCGGCGGCCTGCGTGAGCAGGACGTGCATGCGCTCGGTGAGCTGGCCGACGTCGTCGGCGGGCGCGTGGAAGGGGAGGCGTACGTCGCCGTGGGCGCGGGCGCGCTCGATGCGCAGCGTCAGTCCGTGCCGGTCCACGGCGAGCGGCTGGACGCGGACCGCGCCGTGCAGGCTGTCGGACTGGACGAGGCGGGTGAGGCGCTCGACGGCGTCCGGGTGGGAGTCGGCGAGGTGGGTGAGGAGGTGGGCCTCGGCGGTGGCGAGCGGGTCCGGGGCGGCGGCGGCGAAGTCGTCGAGGTCGACCACGACCGCGCCGGAGGGCTGTTTCAGCACCACGCGGGTGGGGTGGAAGACGAGGTGGTCCTCGACCGGGGAGAACCAGCCCGCCAGCCAGAGCCGGGCGCGGATGCGGCCGCGGACCGGGACGGGCGCCACGTCGGCGAACTCCAGCACGGCGGAGGGCTCGCCGCGGGGTGCGCAGATCGCGGCCGTGAGCAGGGCGCTGTCCTCGGGCACGTACAGACACACCCGCCCGTCCTCGCCCACGGTGTGCGCGCCGACGAACTCCTCGCGTCCACCGTCCGCGGTCACCGCGCACGACCACGAGGCGGCGAGCACGGACCGGGCGCGTTCCGCCGCGCCGGGCACGGCCGTCCAGCTGTGGCTGTCACCCATCCCAGAACCTCCGAACCTTAGGTAAGCCTTGCCTAACCTAGCGGAGATCGGGGAGTACGCCAACCACGACACGCCGAACGGCGCGTCGCGGATGAAGGTGGTCGCCCCTCGCCGGAGCGAGGGCGCGCAGGCCCGTCAGGGGGTGACGACGCCCAGCAGGGCCCGCGCGCACAGGTCGCGGACCTGCTCCCGCGACAGCGCGCCGTCCTCGTCGCGCAGCCACTCCAGACAGACCGCCGTGACGAACGCCAGCCAGCCGCGCACCGCGGGCTTCAGGTCGGCGCGCGCCTCGACCAGCGGCCCGAACTCGGGGTCGGCGGCGAGCGAGGCGAGGATCTGCCGCTCCTGGTCGGCGAGCGCCTGCCGGTAGACGCGGCGCACGGCCCGGTCCCCCGCGGCGTCGGCCCGGTGGAAGGCGCGGTAGCCGTGGGCGTGGGCACGGACGTACTCCAGATAGGCGTCCAGGCCGGTGGTCAGCTGCTCGCGGACCGGGACGCCGGGGACGGCCGCCGTCATCCGGAGCATCCGCTCGCTCTCCCGCTCGACGACGGCCGCGAAGAAGTCCCGCTTGGCCGGGAAGTAGTGGTAGAGCAGCCCGCGGGAGACGCCCGCGATCTCGGCGACCTGCTCGATCCACACCTCGTCGTAGGGGCTGTCGGAGAACAACCGGGCGCCGATCGACAGAAGTTGCTCCCGGCGCTCCGCGGTGCTGAGCCGGCGGCGTACGCGCTCCCCCTGGTTGGCGGCCATGTCCGCACTCTACTTGACGCCGGTTCAACAGCGGGTCGACACTGGGCGCGCTATTGAATCCACATACAACAAGCCTGCTTCCCGACCGTGGGCCGTACCGTCCGTGCCCGGCAGGGCGGGCCGCCGGGGGCGGCCGGCGGCCCGAAGGAGAGCGCGTCATGGCGGAGACGACCGGCGTGGCCCCGGTGACCAAGGGGTTCCGCAGTGCCGAACTGGGCTGGCCCGAGCTGCACCGCATCCCGCGTCCCCCGTACCGGCTGCCGCTCGTCGGGGACGTGGTGGGGGCGAGCCTCACCACCCCGCTCCAGGACACGGTGCGGCTGGCGCGGCGGCTCGGGCCGATCTTCCGGCGGCGGGCCTTCGGCAGGGAGTTCGTGTTCGTGGCGGGCGCGCGGCTCGCCGCCGACCTCGCCGACGAGACCCGGTTCGCCAAACACGTCGGCCTCGGCGTCGCCAACCTGCGGCCGGTCGCCGGGGACGGCCTGTTCACCGCGTACAACCACGAACCCAACTGGCAGCTCGCGCACGACGTGCTGGCGCCGGGGTTCAGCCGGGACGCCATGCTGGCCTACCACCCGATGATGCTCGCGGTCGCGGAACAGCTCACCGCCCGCTGGGACCGGGCGGCGACGGGCGGCCGGAGCGTCGACGTGCCCGCCGACATGACCCGGCTGACCCTGGAGACCATCGCGCGCACCGGCTTCGGACACGACTTCGGCTCCTTCGAGCGGACCCGGCCGCACCCCTTCGTCACGGCGATGGTCGGCACCCTGGACTACGCCCAGCGCCTCAACACCATGCCGTCACCCCGGCTGATGCGCCGCGCCGCCCGCCGCAACCGGGCCGACATCGCCGTCCTGAACGACACGGTCGACGCGCTGGTGCGGGAGCGCCGGGCCGGGTCCGGCGGCGGGGGCGACCTGCTCGACCGGATGCTGGAGACGGCCCGGCCCGGCACCGGGGAGCGGCTGTCGGACGAGAACGTGCGCCGCCAGGTCATCACCTTCCTGGTCGCCGGGCACGAGACCACCTCGGGCGCGCTCTCCTTCGCCCTGCACTACCTCGCCCGCCACCCGGACGTCGCCGCGCGGGCGCGCGCCGAGGTGGAGCGGGTCTGGGGCGGCACGGCGGCGCCGGGGTACGACCAGGTGGCCCGGCTGCGGTACACGCGGCGGGTCCTGGACGAGGCGCTGCGGCTGTGGCCGACGGCGCCCGCCTTCGCCCGTGAGGCCCGGACGGACACCGTGCTGGCCGGGGAGCATCCGATGCGGCCGGGCGCCTGGGCGCTGGTGCTGACCTCGATGCTGCACCGCGACCCCGAGGTGTGGGGTCCCGACGCCGGGCGCTTCGACCCGGACCGGTTCGCGCCGGACGCGGTCCGGGCGCGCGCCGCGCACACCTTCAAACCGTTCGGGACCGGGGCGCGGGCCTGCATCGGGCGGCAGTTCGCCCTGCACGAGGCGACGCTCGTCCTCGGTCTGCTGCTGCGCCGCTACGACCTGGTGCCCGACCCGGCGTACCGGCTCAAGATCACCGAGCGGCTGACGCTGATGCCCGACGGGCTGCGGCTGCGGCTGGAGCGGCGCGGGCCGGTCACCGGGGTGCCGCACGCGCGCGACACCGCAGCGGGCCGGGAAGCCGGGGCCGGTGGGACGAGTGGGGCGGGGTCCTCGTCCGGGTCAGGGGCGCGCTGTCCAGTGCGCGGGGCGGACGAGTGACGCCGGGAGCCGGGTGGCCGCGCTCCCCCGCGCCGCGCGCAGTTGCGGCTCGGTCAGGAAGAGGGCGCCGGTCAGATCGGCGTCGGTGAGGTCGGCGCCGCGCAGGTCCGCGCCGAGGAGGTCGGCGCCCCGCAGGTCCGCTCCGCGCAGGTCGGCGGCGATGAGCAGGGCACCGCGCAGGGACGCGCCGCGCAGGTCGGCGCCGCGCAGGCGGGTGCCCGTCAGGTCGGCGCGCCGCCGGAACCGGTCCCGCGCCGGGAGGCCCGCGCGGGCCCGTTCGCTGACCCGCAGCAGCAGGTCGGCCGCCTCCGCCCGCTGGGCGTCCGGGTCCAGGGCGGCCAGTTCGGCGGGGGTACCGGCCGCCAGTCGCTCGGTCGCGGCCAGGCAGCGGCGCAGCTCGGGGCGGAGCGGGGCGGCGGCGGACAGGTCGAGCGCCTCGGTCAGATGGCGCAGCAGTTCGTGGAGGTGGCGGACGACGGGGAAGACCTCGAACATCCGGCGGGCCTCGGCGAGCGGGGCGCCGCGCCAGTCCCGGCCGCCGAAGGTGACCTGCGAGACCCGCTGGCCCGCGCCGAAGCAGTCGTACACCGTGCAGCCGGTGTAGCCGTCGGTCCGCAGCCGGGCGTGGATGCCGCAGCGGTGGTCGTCGGCCAGGTGGCGGCAGGGGGTTCCGGCGCTCTTGTCGCGGGCGAAGTCGGAGGAGCGGGCGAAGGGCAGCGCCACGCAGCACAGCCCGAAGCAGTTCGCGCAGTCGCCGCGCAGTGCGGACACCCCGCCGGCCGCGTCCGTGGCGCCCGCCGGGTCGCCGGTGCCGCTCGCGGTGCCTGCCGTGCCGTCGCTCATGCCGGTCACGCTACTGACCTGCGACTTCCTCCCGCATCCGCATTTCCGGCGGGCGCACGCCGGGACGGTGGGACGGGGTCGGCAGGACCGGAGCGGCGGGGCCGGAGCGGCCGGGCGGGGTCGGCGGACCGGATCAGGGAGGCAGGGTCGGCGGGCCGGTTCAGCGGGAGAACAGCTCGAAGGCCACGGCCGGGGTGCCGCCGAAGCGCTCCCCCACCGAGTGGGCCACCTCGGTGAGGAAGTTCCGGGCGTACGTGTCGGGGTCTTCGTCGGTCAGGGCTTGGATGTAGGCGCGGTGCGCGAGCAGGGAGGCCACCGCGCGGTCCAGTCCGGCGCGGGCGTCCACGGCGTGGGTGGGGGTCGCGGACCCGGCGACGGCGACCCAGCGGACCCCGTTCCACGGCGCGAGACCTCGCTCGGTCAGTTCGGGGAAGATCCAGCGGTTGCCCGCGTCCCCGGCGGCGTCGAGGACGGCGCGGCCGACGGCGACGTGGTCGGGGGTGTTCCAGGCGACCCCGCCCCAGGTGTCCCGGTGGTTGAGAGTGATCACCAGCTCGGGGCGGTGGCGGCGGATCGCGGCGGCGATGTCGCGGCGCAGGCCGAGGCCGTACTCGATGACGCCGTCCCGGTGGTCGAGGAACTCCACCGAGGAGACGCCGACGACGGCCGCGCTCGCCCGCTGTTCCCGCTCGCGCAGCGGGCCGCACTCGGCGGGCGGCAGCGTGTCGATACCCGCCTCACCGCGGGTGGCCAGCAGGTACGCCACCTCGCGGCCGCCGTCCGTCCAGGCGGCGATGGCGGCGGAGCAGCCGTACTCCAGGTCGTCCGGGTGGGCCACGACGGCGAGGGCGCGGGTCCAGTCGCCGGGCATCGGGGTGAGCTGCGCGGGCTTCTGCTCGGTCATGCTCCGCACCCTAGGCCCTGTCCGCCCCTCCCCGTCGGCCGCGCGACGCCGTGCACGCCCTCCGGTCGACGACGGGAACGGTCCGACAGGCCCTGGCCGCGTCGCCGCTCCTCGCGCCCGGTGCGGTCAGACCTCGTCGCGGGCGAGGGCGAGCAGGCGGTCCAGGACGCGGGGGCCGCCCGCGCGGACGCCGTCGTGCTCGAACTCGTCGGTGACCCAGGTGCGCAGGCCGCGGACGGCGCGGGCGGTGCGCAGGGAGTGCGCGGTGTCGACGTAGAGGTCGTCGTGGTAGACGGCGGCGGCGACCGGGACCTCGTTGGCGGCGAGGCGCGCCGGGTCGTAGAGGGGGGTCCAGTCGGTGCGGGCGGCGAGGAGGTCGGCGGTCTCGCGCAGGGGGCGCAGCGCGGGGTCGCTGTCGAACATCCAGGGGTGGACCGTCTCGCCGGTCAGCGGCAGCGGGCCGTCCCCGGCGAGCGCCTTGGCCGCGTCGAACTGCGGGAACTCGGCGCGGACCCGTTCGGCCGACCAGGCGGTGGGGCGGGCGTCCTGGCCGTAGATCGACTCGTGGACGAGGGCGTAGAGCGGGTTCGCGGCGTACGACAGGAGGGCCCGGAGCTGTTCCTGGAAGGCGTCGGAGAGGGCGGGTCCCTCGGGGGTGGGGACGAAGGCGTCCTCCAGGAGGAAGTGCAGGCGGTGGCTGCCGTCGCCGCCGCCGAGGAGGATGCCGAGGCTCTGGAAGGCCTCGGCGGTGAGGCGGTAGCCGCCGGGCAGGGTGACCTCGTGGCGCAGCAGGTGCTCGGCGACGTGGCGGGCGCGGGCGACGTCCTGCGGGTAGCGGGCGTAGTGGGCGGCCGTCTTGCGTTCCATGCGGGGGTAGGCGGCGCGGTAGACGTCGTCGGCGTGGGCGTCCAGCGCGGGCAGGCCGCCGGTGATGAGGGCGGTGGCGAGGCCCTCGGGGGCCAGCGACAGGTAGGTGAGGGTGCAGAAGCCGCCGAAGCTCTGGCCGAGGACGGTCCACGGGGCGCCGCCGGTCAGCTCGCGGCGGATCAGCTCGCAGTCGCGGACGATCGAGTCGGCGCGGAAGTGGGTGAGGTAGTCGGCCTGGGCGGCGGGGCCGCCGCGCAGCGGGAGGGTCTGCCGGGTGGCGGGGGTGGAGGCGCCGGTGCCGCGCTGGTCGAGGAGCAGGACGCGGAACTCGGTGAGCGCGCGGTCGAGCCAGGCCTGCCGTCCGACGAAGCGGTGCGCGCCGAAGCCGGGGCCGCCCTGGAGGTACACCAGCCAGGGCAGGTCCTGCCCGGCCTTGTCGCTCGCGACGACCTCACGGGCGTACACCTCGATCGTCTCGCCGTCGGGCGCGGCGTGGTCGAGGGGGACGGTGAAGCGGCGGTCGGTGAGGACGACGCCGGGCTGGCGGTAGCTGACGGACAACGGAGGCTCCCCGGGACGGTCGGTGTGCGGGCCGCGTCCCAGTTCAGCACACGGCCGGGCACCGTCGGAGCCCGGGGGATCATGAACGGCTACTGAACGGGCGGTCAAGGGGGTGCTGAACCGCCGGTCAGCACCCCGGCGGGCCGGGGGTCCGGGCGCCGGGGCCGCCGGTCAGCGGGCCGGGAGGCTGGAGCGGCGGACGACCAGTTCGGGCTGGAGGACGACGCGGCGGTGTTCGTGGGCACGCGGGCCGCCGCCGGGGGGTTCCTCGGTCTCCTCCAGGAGGAGTTCGGCGGCGAGGGCGCCGAGGGTGACGGCGGGCTGGCGGACCGAGGTCAGGGGGACGGCCGCGGCGGCGGCGAACTCGATGTCGTCGTAGCCGACGATGGCGAGGTCGCCGGGGACGTCGACCCCGGCCGCGTACATGGCCTGGAGGACGCCGAGGGCGAGGAGGTCGTTGGCGCAGAACACGGCGGTCGGCCGGTCGGCGAGGCCGAGCAGCCGGGCGCCCGCGTCGCGGCCCGCGGCCACGTCGAGGCGTTCGGTGGGCAGTTCGCGCAGGTTCCCGGGGCCGAGCCCGGCCTCGGCGAGGGCGTTGAGGGCGCCGGTGCGGCGGTCGCGGACCTGGGTCAGGCCGGGCGGCCCGCTGACGTAGGCGAGGGAGCGGTGTCCGGCGTCCAGGAGGTGGCCGACGGCGAGGGCGCCGCCGGTGACGTCGTCGACGGAGACCGAGCATTCGGTGGTGCCGTCGGCGACCCGGTCGACCAGTACGAACGGGATGCCGTGCCGCCGGAACGCGGCGATGTTGCGGCCGGTGGCGTCGGCCGGGGTGAGCAGTACGCCCCGCACCCGCTGTTCGGCGAAGAGGGCGAGGTAGTCGGCCTCCTCCCCGGCGCTCTCGGCGCTGTTGCAGACCATCACGCCGAGTCCGGCGCGGCGGGCGGCGCGTTCGGCGCCGCGCGCGACGTCCACGAAGAAGGGGTTTCCCATGTCGAGGACGAGCAGGCCCATGATCCGGCTGCGTCCGGCGCGCAGTTGGCGGGCCGACTCGCTACGGACGTAGCCGAGCCGGTCGATCGCGGACAGGACGCGGGCCCGGGTCTCGGTGGCCACGCTGTCCGGACGGTTGATCACGTTGGAGACCGTGCCGACGGAGACTCCGGCGGCACGGGCGACGTCCTTGATACCCACCGACTGGGCCATCAGGCGGGAACCTCCAGGTGAACGGGGCACGGCGGGACAGGCCTCACATTACCGCCGCGCCCTGGGGTTGCCGCCCGGCGCGGACGGGTCGTCCGGCCGGTGCGGCGGCAGGGGGGCGCGGTGGGGGCGGGGGGCACGCCGGGCTCTCAGAAGTCGAACCGGTCGATGTTCTTCGCGTCGAACACGGTGGGCTTGCCGAGGCTGATCACCCCGTTCTCGCCGAGGGTGTACGAGCCCATGTCCCCGGCGGTGAACGTCTCGCCCTCCTTGCCGGTGATCTGGCCGGAGACCAGGGCGACGGCGGTACGGGCGGCGAGTTCGCCGAGCTTGGCGGGGTCCCACAGCTCGAACGCGTCGACGGTGCCGTTCTTGACGTAGGTCCGCATGTCGTTGGGGGTGCCGAGGCCGGTCAGCTTGACCTTGCCCTTGTACTTGGAGCCGGACAGGTACTGGGCGGCGGCCTTGATGCCGACGGTGGTCGGGGAGATGATCCCCTTCAGGTCGGGGAACTCCTGGAGGAGGCCCTGGGTCTGCTGGAAGGACTGCTGGGCGTCGTCGTTGCCGTACGCGACCTTCACCAGCTTGACGTCCTTGTACTTGGGGTCCTTGAGTTCGTCCTTCATGAACTCGATCCAGGTGTTCTGGTTGGTGGCGGTCTGCGCGGCGGACAGGATCGCGATCTCGCCCTTGTAGCCGATCTGTTCGGCGAGGAGCTGCACCTCGGTACGGCCGAGGTCCTCGGCGGAGGCCTGGGAGACGAAGGCGTTGCGGCAGCCGGGGTCGGTGTCGGAGTCGTAGGTGACGACCTTGACGCCGCCCGACATGGCCTGCTTGAGGGCGGTGCACAGCGCGCCGGGGTCCTGCGCGGAGACGGCGATCGCGTCGACCTGCTGCTGGGTGAGGGTGTTGACGTAACTCACCTGGCCGGAGGTGTCGGTGGCGCTGGAGGGGCCCACCTCCTTGTAGGAGGAGCCGAGTTCCTTCAGGGCCGCCTCGCCGCCCTTGTCGGCGGAGGTGAAGTAGGGGTTGTTGACCTGCTTGGGCAGGAAGCCGACGGTGAGGCCCTTCTTGAGTGCGGCGTCCGGGTCGGCCTTGCCGGTGGCGGCGGCCGAGCCGCCCTCCTTCTTCACGTCCTCCTTGCTGGTGCCGCCGCAGGCGGTCGCGGTGAGGGCGAGCGCGGAGACGGTGGCCAGGGCCGCACAGGCACGGCGGAGGGATGACTTGCGCATCACGGTGATCCTTCACGGGTCGGGGTGAACGAAGCGGTGCGGAGGTGCAGAAGTACAGAGGCGTGGAGGGTGCGGGGGTGCGGGGGTGCGGGGTGGAGCGAAGCGTGGGGGGCGTGGGGCTCAGGCCCTGGAGGTGGGGGGCGGGGCCGGGACCGGTGCCGGTTCGGGGGCCGGTGGTGGCGGTGGGGCTCCGGTGCCGCGGGCGGCGCGGGCGGCGGTGATCTGGTGGGCGACGCGCGGGCCGAGCACCGAGACGACGAGGAGGACTCCGGTGACGACGATCTGCGACTGCGCGGAGACGTTGAGGAGGCTCATCACGTTCTGGAGGGCGCCGAGGAGGAACACCCCGGCGATCGCGCCGCCGAGGGTGCCCTTGCCGCCGTCGAAGTCGATGCCGCCGAGGAGGACGGCGGCGACGACGGACAGTTCGAGTCCGGTGGCGTTGTCGTAGCGGGCGCTGGCGTAGTGCAGGGCCCAGAAGACGCCGGTCAGGGAGGCCATCAGGCCGGTCACGGTGAACAGGACCAGGCGGTGGCGGCGGACGCGGACGCCGGCGAACCGGGCGGCCTCCTCGTTGGCGCCGGTCGCGAACAGCGAGCGCCCGAACGGGGTGGCGTGCAGGACGACCACGGCGATCGCGAGGAGCGCGAGGAACGGCGGCAGGGCCCGCGGGACGAAGGTGTCGCCGACGCGTCCGGCCGCGAAGTCCAGGTAGGCGGTGGGGAAGTCGGTGACGGCGTCGGAGCCGAGCACGATCTGCGCGACACCCCGGTAAGCGGCCATGGTGCCGATGGTGACGGCGAGGGAGGGCAGGCCGAGCCGGGTCACGAGCAGCCCGTTGACCAGGCCGCAGACCACGCCGAGCAGCAGGCAGAGGGGGATGATCGTCTCGATGGTCATGCCCTGGTTCCACAGGGCGCCCATGACCGCGCCGGACAGCCCCGCGGTGGAGGCCACCGACAGGTCGATCTCGCCGGAGACGACGAGGAGGGTCATCGGGAGGGCGACCAGCGCGATCGGGAGGGTGTTGCCGATGAGGAAGGACAGGTTGAGGGCGTTGCCGAAGCCGTCCACGAAGGAGTAGGAGAACAGCAGCAGCACGATCAGGAGGGCGCCGACGACCGTGTCCCAGCGGACGGCGCGGGTCAGCGACTCAGGCATGGCGGGCGGGCCCCTTCTCGTCGTGGTGGTTCGGATACGGCTGCTCGTCGGACCGCTGGTCCACGGGATTCGCGGGGCTCGCGGGGTTCGCGGGGGTCGCGGGACTGCTCCCCGCGCTCTTCGGCCCACCGGGTCCGCTGGGTCCGCTGGGTCCGCCGGGGTCACCGGGTCCGCCGGGGTCACCAGGGCCTCCGGCGTCTCCGCGGCCCCCGGCGTCTGCGGGGCCGTCCGCCCGTTCGCTCCCCCGCCGCTTCAGGGCGGCCGCCACCCGCAGGGCGACGACGCGGTCCACGGCGATGGCGAGCAGCAGCAGGACGCCGTTGATGGCGAGGACCCACACCGAGCTGACGCCGAGGGCGGGCAGCACGCTGTTGACGGAGGTCAGCAGCAGCGCGCCGAGGGCGGCGCCCCAGACGGTGCCGGAGCCCCCGGTGAAGGCGACGCCGCCGACCACGACGGCGCTGACGACGGTGAGTTCGTAGCCGCTGCCGGTGCCGGAGTCGACGTTGCCGAACCGGGCCAGGTAGAGGGCGCCCGCGAGGCCCGCGAGGGCGCCGCAGACGGTGTAGGCGACGAGGACGCGGCGGCGTACGGGGATGCCGGCGAGGCGGGCGGCCTCCGGGTTGGAGCCGAGGGCGTACAGCTCGCGGCCGCCGCCGTAGTGCTTGAGGTAGTAGGCGGTCGCGGCCAGCACGGCGAGGGCGATCAGGGCGAGCCAGGGGATCGCGGAGAGGCCGCCGGAGCCGAAGTCGACGAACCCGGCGGGCAGGTCGGCGGCGGTGATCTGCCGGGAGCCGACCCAGAGGGAGTCGATGCCGCGGATGACGTACAGCGTGCCGAGGGTGACGACGAGGGCGGGGACCTGGCCGAGGCTGACCAGCAGGCCGTTGAGGAGGCCGAAGCCGGTGCCGAGCAGGACGGCCAGCACGACGGCCGTCACGGGGTGACCGCCGTCCTGGAGGAAGACCCCGGCGGCGAAGGCGCTGATGCCGAGGGTGGAGCCGACGGAGAGGTCGACGTTGCGGGTGACGACCACCAGGGCCTGGCCGGTGGCGACCAGCACCAGGATGGTGGCGTTCAGGAGCAGGTCCTTGACGCCCTGCTCGGACAGGAAGCGGCTGTTGCCCGCCTGGGTGACGGCGATCATCACCAGGAACACGGCGAGGATGGCGAGTTCGCGCATCCGCAGGACGCGGTCGACAAGCCGGGTGCCGGAGGACTCCGGCGGTCCGGCGGCGGGGGCCCGGTCGGGGGCGGTCACCGTCATGCGGCGGCCCTCCCGGTGGCGGCGGCCATGACGGTCTCCTCGGTCGCGGCGGAGCGGGGGATCTCGGCGGTGAGGCGGCCCTCGTGCATGACGAGGACACGGTCGGCCATGCCGAGCACCTCCGGCAGGTCGGAGGAGATCATCAGGACGGCGACGCCCTCGGCGGCGAGGCGGGACAGCAGCCGGTGCACCTCGGCCTTGGTGCCGACGTCGATGCCGCGGGTCGGCTCGTCCACGATGAGCACCTCGGGGGCGGTGGCGAGCCACTTGGCGAGGACGACCTTCTGCTGGTTGCCGCCGGAGAGGGTGTTCACGGTGTCGGCGAGCCGGGCGTACTTCACCTGGAGGCGGACCGCCCAGTCCAGGGCGCGGTCGCGTTCGGCGCGCCGGTCCATCAGCCCGGCGCGGGTGGTGGCGCGCAGCCCGGTCAGGCCGATGTTGCGCTCGATCGACAGGCCGGTGACCAGGCCCTGGGCGCGGCGGTCCTCGGGGACGAGGGCGAGGCCCGCCGCCATGGCGAGGGAGGGCGCGCCGGGGGTGAGCGCGCGGCCGAGGACCTCGACCTCGCCCGCGTCGGGCCGGTCGACGCCGAAGACGGCGCGGGCGACCTCGGTGCGGCCCGCCCCGACCAGTCCGGCGAGGGCGACGATCTCGCCGCACCGCACCTCGAAGGAGACGTCGGTGAAGACGCCCTCGCGGGTGAGGCGCCGCACGCTGAGGGCGACCTCGCCGGGGGTCACCTCCTGCTTGGGGTACAGCTCGTCGAGGTCACGGCCGACCATGCGGCGGACCAGGTCGTCCTCGGTCATCCCGGCCAGCGGCTCGGAGGCGACGAGGGCGCCGTCGCGCAGGGTGGTGACCCGCGAGCAGATCGCGAAGATCTCCTCCAGCCGGTGCGACACGAACAGCACGGCGGCGCCCTGCGCGCTCAGGGCGCGGACGACCGTGAAGAGGCGGGCCACCTCGCCGCCGGTGAGGGCGGCGGTCGGCTCGTCCATGATCAGGACGCGGGCGTCGAAGGAGAGCGCCTTGGCGATCTCCACGATCTGCTGGTCCGCGATGGACAGGCCGCGCGCCGGGCGGTCGGGGTCGAGGGCGACACCGAGGCGGCGCATGAGGCCGGCGGTGGCGGCGCGGGTGGCCCGGTGGTCGATCCGGCCGAGGGAGCGGCGGGGCCTGCGGCCCATGAAGATGTTCTCGGCGATCGACAGGTCGGGGAAGAGCGTCGGTTCCTGGTAGATGACGGCGATCCCGGCGTCGCGGGCGTCGCCGGGGCCGTGGAACGCGACGGGCGCGCCGTCGAGCAGGACCTGGCCGGTGTCCGGTCGGTGCACTCCGGCGAGGGCCTTGATCAGGGTCGACTTGCCCGCGCCGTTCTCCCCGGCGAGGGCGTGCACCTCGCCGGGGAACAGCTCCAGGGTCACGCCCCGCAGGGCGCGCACGGCGCCGAAGGACTTGGCGACGTCCCGCAGGGCCAGCACCGGGGCCGGCCCGGTGTCGGACGGGTGGGTCATGGGGACTCCTCGACGACGTTCGCGCCGTGTCCCCGAGGGCCGCCACGACGTCGTGAAAGGTTTCAACTGGATGGCCGGGACGCTAGGCACCGGGAGCCGGTCGCGTCAATGGGTCGGGCACGAAAAGTTCTCCTTCCGTCCCCTGCTCCGCTGATGCCGGATCAGGCAGGGAGAAGCCGCGGAGCGGGAGGTCGGGGCGGTCGCGGGCGAAGGGGTTGACACGCGTTCCGCCACCTCATAGCTTCCGTCGTGAATCGTTTCATTGAAGCGGGCTGCCGGGCCGCAGAGCCCCGGTGTGACAGGCCCGACCGAGTGCCCGACCGACGTCACAGGAGCCCGAAGTGACCGACCTCGCCGCGGTGAAGGCCGCGTTGAAGACCCAGGCCGTAGAGACGCCGTCGTGGGCGTACGGGAACTCGGGGACGCGCTTCAAGGTGTTCGCCCGGCCGGGTGTGCCGCGCACGGCGTACGAGAAGGTGGACGACGCGGCGCGGGTGCACGCGTTCACCGGGGCGGCGCCCTCGGTGGCCCTGCACATCCCCTGGGACCGGGTGGACGACTGGGGCGCCCTCGCGAAGCACGCCGACGAGCGGGGCGTGCGGCTCGGCACGGTCAACTCCAACACCTTCCAGGACGACGACTACCGGCTCGGCAGCGTCTGCCACCCGGACGCGGCGGTGCGCCGCAAGGCCGTGCGGCATCTCCTGGAGTGCGTCGACATCATGGACGCGACCGGGTCGCGGGACCTGAAGCTGTGGTTCGCGGACGGCACCAACTACCCCGGCCAGGACGACATACGGGCCCGGCAGGACCGGCTCGCGGAGGCGCTCACCGAGGTGTACGCGCGGCTCGGCGACGGGCAGCGGCTGCTCCTGGAGTACAAGCTGTTCGAGCCCGCCTTCTACACCACCGACGTCCCCGACTGGGGCACCGCTTACGCGCACTGCCTCCGGCTCGGCCCGAAGGCACGGGTCGTCGTGGACACCGGGCACCACGCGCCGGGCACCAACATCGAGTTCATCGTGGCGACCCTGCTGCGCGAGGACCGGCTCGGCGGCTTCGACTTCAACTCCCGCTTCTACGCCGACGACGACCTGATGGCGGGCGCCGCCGACCCCTTCCAGCTCTTCCGGATCATGTACGAGGTGGTGCGCGGCGGCGGCCTCTGTGCCGACGTGGCGTTCATGCTCGACCAGTGCCACAACATCGAGGGGAAGATCCCGGCGGTGATCCGCTCGGTGATGAACGTCCAGGAGGCGACCGCGAAGGCTCTCCTCGTCGACCGCGCCGCCCTGTCCGCCGCCCAGACCGCCGGTGAGGTGCTCGACGCCAACGCGGTTCTGATGGACGCCTACGACACCGACGTACGGCCGCTGCTGCGCGAGGTCCGCGAGGAGCGCGGGCTCGACCCCGATCCGCTCGGGGCGTACCGGCGGTCGGGCTGGCAGCAGCGGATCGAGGCGGAGCGGGTGGGCGGGGAGCAGGCGGGGTGGGGGGCTTGAGCGGGGGTGGGCGGGGAGCAGGTGAGGTGGACGGCCTGAGCGGGGGCCGTGCGGCGCGTACGTCGCGTCCGCCGCGCCGCCCGTAGCCGCGTCCCGCTCGTCACCGCGTCCCGCCTGTCACGCCGTCCCGTTCGCCACCTCGTCCCGTTCGCCACCTCGTCGTCCGCCACCGCGGCCCGCCCGCCGGCGCGGCCCATCGGTCGCGCCCCGTCCGCCACCGCGGCCCGTGGGTCGGCGCCCCGCGTCCCCCGCACGCCCGCTCTCCGTTCGTCACCGTCTCCCGTCCGAAGGGTCAGGACCCTGTATGTCGACCTCGCCGCATCCCGAAGCCGCCGCTCTGCTCGCCCGGTCCCGGCGGCTCGGCGCCGATCCCCGCAACAC
This sequence comes from Streptomyces sp. NPDC091281, assembly GCF_044757425.1. NCBI lineage: Bacteria > Bacillati > Actinomycetota > Actinomycetes > Kitasatosporales > Streptomycetaceae > Streptomyces > Streptomyces sp. NPDC091281. Next base: position 133,598 of record NZ_JBIVUY010000018.1, read on the forward strand.
CAACTACGCGGGCGGCAACGCCTCCGCGAAGGGCACCGGCACCGATCCGGTGACCGGCGGGGACGTGCCGCTGATGTGGGTGAAGGGGTCCGGCGGGGACCTGGGGACGCTCACCGCGGCCGGGCTGGCGGTGCTGCGGCTGGACCGGCTGCGCGCGCTCGCCGACGTCTATCCGGGGGTGGAGCGCGAGGACGAGATGGCCGCCGCCCTCGACCACTGTCTGCACGGCCGGGGCGGCGCGGCGCCGTCCATCGACACGGCCATGCACGGCCTGGTCGACGCGGCGCACGTGGACCATCTGCACCCGGACTCGGGCATCGCGCTGGCCTGCGCGGCGGACGGGGAGAAGCTCACGGCGGAGTGCTTCGGGGACCGGGTGGTGTGGGTGCCGTGGCGGCGGCCCGGGTTCCAACTGGGCCTGGACATCGCGGCGGTGCGGGACGCGCACCCGGAGGCGGTCGGCTGCGTGCTCGGCGGCCACGGCATCACGGCGTGGGGCGACACCGCCGAGGAGTGCGAGCAGAACTCGCTGTACATCATCCGGACCGCGGAGCGCTTCCTCGCCGAGCGCGGCCGGCCCGACCCGTTCGGGCCGGTCGTGGCCGGGTTCGCGCCGCTGCCGGAGCCGGAGCGGCGCGAACGGGCCGCCGCGCTCGCGCCGTACGTACGGAAGCTGGCGTCCGGGGACCGGGCGCAGGTGGGCCACTTCACCGACTCCGACCCCGTCCTCGACTTCCTGGCGCGGGCCGAGCACCCGCGGCTGGCCGCGCTGGGCACCTCGTGCCCGGACCACTTCCTGCGCACCAAGGTGCGTCCGCTCGTCCTCGACCTGCCCGCCGACGCCCCGTTGGAGGAGGCGGTGGCCCGGCTGGCGGAGCTGCACGCGGCGTACCGCGAGGAGTACAGCGCCTACTACCGGCGGCACGCGGAGCCCGACTCGCCGCCGATGCGCGGCGCCGACCCGGCGATCGTGCTGGTGCCGGGGGTGGGCATGTTCTCCTTCGGCGCGGACCGGCAGACGGCGCGAGTGGCGGGCGAGTTCTACGTCAACGCGATCCATGTGATGCGCGGCGCGGAGGCGGTGTCGTCGTACGCGCCGATCGAGGAGGCGGAGAAGTTCCGCATCGAGTACTGGGCGCTGGAGGAGGCCAAGTTGAGGCGGCGGCCCGCGCCCCGGCCGCTCGCGGCGCGGGTGGCGCTGGTGACGGGCGCGGGCAGCGGCATCGGGAAGGCGATCGCGCACCGGCTGGCCGCCGAGGGGGCGTGTGTCGTCGTCGCCGACGTGCACGCGGCCAACGCGGCGGCCGTGGCGGAGGAGTTGGGCGGGCCGGACCGGGCGGTGGCGGTGACCGTGGACGTCACCTCCGAGGAGCGGATCGCGGCGGCGTTCCGGGCCGCGGCGCTGGCCTTCGGCGGGGTCGACCTCGTCGTCAACAACGCCGGACTCTCCCTGTCCAGGCCGCTGTTGGAGACCAGCGCGCGGGACTGGGACCTCCAGCACGACGTCATGGCGCGCGGCTCGTTCCTCGTCTCCCGCGAGGCGGCCCGCCTGATGATCGCGCAGGGGCTCGGCGGTGACATCGTCTACGTCGTGTCCAAGAACGCCGTGTTCGCGGGCCCGAACAATGTCGCCTACTCCGCGACCAAGGCCGACCAGGCCCATCAAGTGCGGCTGCTGGCGGTGGAGTTGGGTGAGCACGGGATCAGGGTCAACGGGGTCAACCCGGACGGGGTGGTGCGGGGCTCGGGGATCTTCGCCGGGGGCTGGGGCGCGCAGCGGGCGGCGACGTACGGGGTGGAGGAGGAGCGGCTCGGCGAGTTCTACGCGCAACGGACGCTGCTGAAGAGGGAGGTGCTGCCGGAGCATGTCGCGAACGCGGTGTTCGCGCTGACCGGCGGGGACCTCTCCCACACCACGGGCCTGCACGTCCCGGTCGACGCCGGTGTGGCCGCGGCCTTCCTCCGATGACGGCGGGGCGGGCGGGGGCGGCGCGCGCCGGGGAGCGGGCGGCGTACGCGGCGGTCGACCTCGGGGCGTCCAGCGGGCGGGTGATGGTGGGCCGGGTCGGGCCGGACACGCTGGAGCTGACGGAGGCGCACCGGTTCGCCAACCGGCCGGTGCGGCTGCCGGAGGGGCTGCGCTGGGACGTGCTGGCGCTGTACGCGGGCGTCCTCGACGGGCTGCGGGCGGCCGGTCCGGTCGCCTCGGTCGGCGTCGACAGCTGGGCCGTGGACTACGGCCTGCTCGACGCGGAGGGCGCTCTGCTCGGCAACCCGGCGCACTACCGCGACCCGCGCACGGAGGGCGTCGCGGAGAAGGTGTGGGCGACGGTGCCGCCCGCCGAGCTGTACGCGGCGACCGGCGTCCAGTACGCCCCCTTCAACACCCTGTACCAGTTGGCGGCGGCGGCCGGGACCACCCAACTCCGCCAGGCGCGGCTGCTGTTGCTGATCCCCGACCTGATGACGTACTGGCTGACGGGCGAGGCGGGCACCGAACTCACCAACGCCTCGACCACCCAGCTGATCGACCCCCGCACCGGCGACTGGGCGTACGGGGTCGCGGCCCGGCTCGGGATCGACCTGGACCTGTTCGCGCCGCTGCGGCGGCCGGGCGACCCGGCGGGGTTCCTGCGGCCGGAGGTCCTGGAGGGCGCCGGTCTCAGCGGGCCGGTGCCCGTGACGGCGGTCGCCTCGCACGACACCGCGTCCGCCGTGGCCGCCGTCCCGGCGGCCGGGGAGCGGTTCGCGTACCTGTGCACGGGCACCTGGTCGCTGGCCGGGGTGGAGCTGGCCGCGCCGGTGCTGACCGAGGAGAGCCGCGCCGCCAACTTCACCAACGAGCTGGGGCTGGACGGCACCGTCCGCTACCTGCGCAACATCATGGGTCTGTGGCTGCTCCAGGAGTGCCTGCGGGACTGGGGCGACCCGGATCTGGACGGGCTGCTGCGGGAGGCTGCGGCCGTACCGGGGCTGCGGTCGGTGGTGGACGCGGCCGATCCGGTCTTCCTCGCGCCGGGGCGGATGCCCGCGCGGATCGCGGACGCCTGCCGGGCGACGGGGCAGCCGGTGCCCGCGTCCCGGGCCGAGACCACGCGCTGTGTCCTGGACTCGCTGGCCCTGGCCCATCGGCGGGCGGTCGCGGACGCCGAACGGCTCGCCGACCACCCCGTCGACGTGGTGCATCTCGTCGGCGGCGGCGCCCGCAACGCGCTGCTGTGCCGTCTCACCGCCGACGCCTGCGGGCTGCCGGTGGTGGCGGGGCCCGCCGAGGCCGCCGCCCTCGGCAACGTCCTCGTCCAGGCGCGGGCCCATGGCCGCGTCGGCGAGGGGGACGCCGCGCGCCGTCTGGTCGCCCGCACCCAGCCGCTGACCCGCTACACCCCGAGCGGGGGCACGGGGCCCTGGCGGGCGGCGCAGGCCCGGCTCGCCGCCCGGTGAGCGGAGCCCCGCCGGGTACCCGGGCCCCGGCTACCCTGCACACCAGCCGCCGGACACGACCGTGCCCGATCGAGCCCGAGGAGCCGCGATGCGTGTCGCACTGTTCCTGACCTGCGTCAACGACACGCTGTACCCGGACACCGGCCGAGCCGTGGTGCGGCTGCTGACCCGGCTCGGCGTCGACGTCGACTTCCCCCTCGCCCAGACCTGCTGCGGCCAGGCCCACTACAACACCGGCTACCGGCACGGCGCCGAACCGCTCGCCCGGCACTTCGCGGAGGTCTTCGGCCCGTACGACGCGATCGTCACGCCGTCCGGGTCGTGCGGGGCGATGGTGCGCGAGCTGTACCCGCGGCTGGGTGAGCGGGCGCGGGCCGAGGGGCGCGGCGGCGGACTGGCGGCGGCCCTGGCGCCGGTGGTGCCGAAGACGTACGAGCTGACGGAGTTCCTGGTGGACGTCCTCGGGGTGACCGACGTCGGCGCCCACTACCCGCACACGGTGACCTACCACCCGACCTGTCACGGGCTGCGCGGGCTCGGCCTCGGGGACCGGCCGCTGCGGCTGCTGCGGGCGGTGCGCGGGCTGGAGCTGGTGGAGCTGCCGGGCGCGGAGGAGTGCTGCGGCTTCGGCGGCACCTTCGCGGTGAAGAACCCGGACGTGTCGGCGGCGATGGGTACCGACAAGGTGCGCAGCGCCGAGTCGACGGGCGCGGGTGTGCTGTGCGCGGCCGACAACTCGTGCCTGATGCACCTCGGCGGCCTGCTGACGCGGCGGGGCTCGGGCATGCGGCCGGTGCATCTGGCGGAGATCCTGGCGAGCACGGAGGAGACGGAGGCGGGGCCGGTATGAGCGGTACGTTCGTGGGGATGCCCGCCTTCCCGGTGGCGGCGCGGGACGCCGTGGGGAACGCGACGCTGCGCGGCAACCTGCGGCACGCCACCCACACCATCCGCGCGAAGCGGGCGCGGGCCGTGGCGGAGGTGTCCGACTGGGATGCGCTGCGCGAGGCGGGCAAGCAGATCAAGGACCACACGCTGCGTCATCTGGACCATTACCTGGTCGAGTTGGAGGAGGCGGTGACGGCGGCGGGCGGGACCGTGCACTGGGCGGCCGACGCCGCGGAAGCCAACCGGATCGTCACCGAACTCGTCCAGGCGACGGGGGAGTCGGAGGTCGTGAAGGTCAAATCGATGGCCACCCAGGAGACCGGCCTCAACGAAGCCCTCGAAGCCGCCGGCATCCGCGCCTACGAGAC
>NZ_JBIVUY010000019.1:0-111727 GCF_044757425.1 Streptomyces sp. NPDC091281
CATTCCGAACCCGGAAGCTAAGCCTTACAGCGCCGATGGTACTGCAGGGGGGACCCTGTGGGAGAGTAGGACGCCGCCGAACAATCATTGTGGGAAACCCCGCACCGTTATGGTGCGGGGTTTTCTGCGTTTAGCGCGGTTTTTTTCAGGGGTTCCCTTTCGGTTTCGGGGGGAGCCCCTTTTTCGTTTTTACAGGCGGCCTGTTGATTTGAGGGAGAGGTAGGTGTCTGCCAGCGCGGGGGGCAGGGCGTCGGGGGTGGCGTCGACGACGGTGACTCCGTGGCGGCGGAGCTGGTCGGCGGTGCGCAGGCGTTCCGTCTGGGTCTGGGCGGCGGAAGCGGCCTCGTACACGGCGTCGGGGGTGCCGCGGGAGGTGGCCATGCGGGCGATGTGCGGGTCGGCCACCGAGGCGACCACGACGGTGTGACGTCGTGTGAGGTGCGGGAGGACCGGGAGGAGACCCTCCTCGACGGGTGCCGCGTCGAGGGAGGTCAGCAGGACGACAAGGGAACTGCGGGGTGCCGTGCGCAGAGCGGTGGTGGTGAGGCCGTGGGCGTCCGTCTCGATCAGCTCGGGCTCCAGGGCGGCCATCGCGTCAACCAGAGACGGGAGCGTGTCGCGGCCGGTGCGGCCTTGGACGAGGGCGCGGACGCGGCGGTCGTAGGCGAGGAGGTCGACGCGGTCGCCGGCGCGGGCGGCCAGGGCGGCGAGCAGGAGCGCCGCGTCCATGGCGGCGTCCAGGCGGGGCGTGTCCCCGACACGGCCCGCTGAGGTGCGGCCCGTGTCGAGGACCAGGAGGAGGTGCCGGTCGCGTTCGGGGCGCCAGGTGCGGACGGCGACCGTGGAGTGGCGGGCGGTGGCACGCCAGTCGATGGAGCGGGTGTCGTCGCCGGGGACGTACTCGCGCAGGCTGTCGAACTCCGTGCCCTCGCCGCGGGTCAGGAGGCTGGTGCGGCCGTCGAGTTCGCGCAGGCGGGCCAGCTTCGACGGGAGGTGCTTGCGGCTGCTGAACGGGGGGAGCACGCGTACGGTCCACGGGACCTGGTGGGTGCCTTGGCGGGAGACGAGCCGCAGAGGGCCGTAGGAGCGGATCGTGACGCGGTCCGGGTGGTGGTCGCCGCGGCGGGTGGGCGTGAGACGGGTGGTGACACGACGGCGTTCCCCGGCGGGGACGGCCACGTCGTGGCGGGAGGTGATGGTGTCCGTGGCGGTCGGGAGGCTGCTCGGGGGCCAGGCGTCGCGCAGCGCGGCCCGCAGGGGGCGGCGGGACGGGTTCGTCAGCGTGAGGGTGACGTCGGCGGTCTCGCCGAGGCGTACGGAGGTGTCGCCGGAGCGCGTGAGGCGCAGACGGCGTACGGGGGCGGCGAGGGCGTAGTCGCAGGCGCACGCCAGCGCGAGTGGGGCGTTGACGGCGAGGAGGCCGGTCCAGTCGGGGGCCCAGAGGCCGACGGGCAGGGAGCCGAGGGCCGCGAGGAGCGCGGTGCGTCCGGTGAGGGCCATCAGCGGGGGACGGGGACGTGGGCGAGGAGGGCGGTGATGACCGAGTCGGCGGTGACCCCCTCCATCTCGGCCTCCGGGCGGAGGTGGACGCGGTGGCGGAGGGTCGGCAGGGCGAGGGCCTTCACGTCGTCGGGGGTGACGTAGTCCCGGCCGGTCAGCCAGGCCCAGGCGCGGGCCGTCGACAGGAGCGCGGTCGCGCCGCGCGGGGAGGCGCCGAGAGTGAGGGAGGGCGACTCGCGGGTCGCACGGCAGATGTCGACGACGTATGCGGTGATCTCGGGGGAGACGGTCGTCTTCGCGACGGCGGCGCGGGCGGCCTCCAGGTCGGCGGGGCCCGCGACGGGGCGTACGCCGGCGGCGCGCAGGTCGCGCGGGTCGAAGCCCGAGGCGTGGCGGGTCAGGACGTCGATCTCCTCCTGGCGGGAGGGGAGAGAGACCGTCAGTTTGAGGAGGAAGCGGTCCAGTTGGGCTTCGGGGAGGGGGTAGGTGCCCTCGTACTCGACGGGGTTCTGTGTCGCGGCGACCAGGAACGGCTCGGGCAGGGGGCGGGGGGTGCCGTCCACCGTGACCTGGTGTTCCTCCATCGCTTCGAGGAGGGCGGACTGGGTCTTCGGCGGGGTGCGGTTGATCTCGTCGGCGAGGAGGAGATGGGTGAAGACCGGGCCGGGCTGGAAGGAGAACTCGGCGCTGCGGGTGTCGTAGACGAGGGAGCCGGTGACGTCGCTCGGCATCAGGTCGGGGGTGAACTGGACGCGCTTGGTGTCGAGGTCGAGGGTCGCGGCGAGGGCGCGCACGAGGAGGGTCTTGGCGACGCCGGGGACGCCTTCGAGGAGGACGTGTCCGCGGCACAGCAGGGCGACGACGAGTCCGGTGACGGCGGGGTCTTGGCCGACCACGGCCTTGGCGATCTCGGCGCGCAGGGCCTCCAGGGCGGCGCGGGCGGCGCTCGGGTCCCCGGTCGGCGCGGCGTTGTCAGTGGTCGGGTCCATCATGGACGGCGTACCTCTCTTTCGAGGGCGTCGAGGTGGTCGGCGAGGGCGGTCAGCGCCCGGTCGTCGGCCGGGGGCGGGCCGAAGAGGAGGGTGTGCAGGGAGTGCCCGTCGCCGTGGAGGTGGGCGGACAGGGCGGGGACGAGGACCTCGGGCGTGTGGGCCCGGGGGACGGGGACGCCGACGAGAGGGGCGAGGCGGGTGCGGGTCGTGGAGCGAAGAGCGGTGGCGGCGCGGTCGCGCGCGTCGGCCTTGCGGTAGAGGCGGGCGCGGCCTTCGGTGGTCTCGGAGGCGCGGATCGCGACGGGGAGTCGTTCGGGTACGAGGGGGCCGAAGCGGCGTGCCCGCCAGAGGGCGGCGAGCACGGCGGCGACGAGGAGTTGCAGGGTGCCCCAGAGCCAGCCGGACGGCAGCAGGTCGAAGAGGTCGCGCTGCTCGTGCGGTGCGGCGGCGGAGGAGTCGGTGAGGGAGGGGAGGTACCAGACCAGATGGGGCCGTGTGCCGAGGAGTTGGAGGGCGAGGGAGGCGTTGCCGTGCTGGTCGAGGTGGTCGTTGAGGAGGATGTCGGGGGCGCCGAGGACGATCGTGTCGCCGGAGCCGGGTGTACGGGTGGGGGCGGCGGTGTCCGTGCCGGTGCCCGTCTCCGTGCCCGTCGGGGGTGTCGGTGTGGCGGGGATGCGGACCAGGGTGGCGAGGCGGTTGCTGGGGTAGCACTCGTCGACGTCGAGGTGGGTCGTCGAGTAGCGGACGCCGCCGGTGTCGGCGCTGCCCGCGCGGCGCGCGGCGGGCAGGGCGCAGCCGGGGGCGAGGGTGGTGGAGCGGCTGGCGGCCGGGTCCGCGGTGACCCCGGGGGCCAAGGTCTCCACGGACCAGGTGCCGGGGGCGACGAGGACCGTACGGCCGCCGCCCGCGGTGACGGCCTCGTGCAGTCGGCTCTGCTGGCGGAGCGTCAGGAGGTCGGGGGAGGCGACCAGGAGGGTGGTGTCCGGGGCCGCGGCGGCACGGGCCGCGGCGAGGGTGGTGACCACGCGTGTCGAGACGCCCCGGTCGGCGAGGAGTTCGGCCACGGCGCGGCTGCCGTTGGGGTCGGCGGAACGCGGGTCGAGGGCGCCGTGCAGGGCGTCGGAGCGCAGGACGGCGAGCGTGGTGGCACCGGCCAGGAGGATGCCGAGGCCGATGAGGAGACCTCGCGAGCGGGTCCACAGGTGGCGGGTGGTGGGGGAGGTCGAGGTGGGGGCGGGGGCGGTGCTGGCATCGACGTTGGCTTCGGCATCGACGTTGGCGTCGACGGTGGAACCGGCATCGGCATCGGGGGCTGCCGGGGGAGTGGCGGGCCTGGGGCCGGTGGGGGTGGTGGTCGGTTCGGTCATCGGGGGGTGTCCCGGCTCGTGGGGCGGGTCGTGTCCGTCGTGGTGCCGGTCGTGCTCGGGGTGCTCGGCCTGCTGCTCGGGCCGGTGGGGGTGAGCGCGGGGCGGGTGGTGTCCAGGGCGCGGTCCAGGTCCGCGAGGTCGCGGTACGTCTCTTCGGTGGCGGTGCGGCCGCCGTACGTGACGTCGTCGAAGGCGCGGGCGGCGCGGCGCAGCGGCGCGGCCCGGGTGGGGAGCGTACGGCCCGCCTCGGTGGCCGCCTCGTCGGCGGTGCGGCCGGGATGGTCGTCCAGGAGGGCGCGTTCCTCCAGGGCGCGGACGAGGCCGCGCATGCGTTCCTGGACGGCCTGGTTCCAGTGGCCCCGGGCGGCGTGCGCCTCGGCGGCCGCGCGATGGTCGGCGGCGCTGCGCGGGCGGTCCTCGAACAGGGCGGCGGTCGGGGCGGCGCCGCGGCCAGGGGTGCCGAGGCGCCACCAGAGGGCGCCTGCCACGGCGGCGACCGCCAGGACCACGGCCAGCAGGCCGAGCACACCGCCCGGCGTGGCGGTGGAGGCGGCGCCGAGGAGGCCGTCGAGCCAGTCCCAGAACGCGTTCAGGGCCCGTTCGAGGAGGCCGGGGTCGTTGTCGTGGTACAGCCGCTTGGCCAGTTCGCGTTCGGCCGCCTCGCGGGCGGGGTCGCGCGGGACGGTGACCGGGGGGCCGTCGTCGGCGGCCCGCACGGAGAGCGGGGTGCCCTGCCCGCCCCGAACCAGTGCGCGTACTGCGGACGCGGCGGACCGGGTCAGGTCGTCGGTGCGGGACAGGACGGCGTGGGCCGCCCCCGCGTCGTCGGGCGGCGTCGGCTCGGGTGCGCCTGCCGGTGGTGCGGTGAGGAATCCCCCCGCCGGGCTCACCGCATCAGCTCCCCGGGGTGGCGCCGGGCGCGGGACCGCCGTAGCCCTGCACGCCCGCGGCGCGCGCCAGGTCGAGGTCGAGGGCCTCGCGGCGGATGCGCTGGTCGACGTAGAGGAGGACGGCCACGCCCGCCGTGATCGGGAAGGTGATCAGGGAGCCGATCACCGAGCCGATGCCGCTGACGACGAGGTACGTCCAGCCGAGGTCGGTGCTGCCGTCCGCGAAGGCGCTGAGGCCGCCGTCACCGAGGGCCGCGCCCAGCAGCGCGAAAGGCACTCCGATGATCATGGCGACGACGTTGGCGATGATCAGGGACAGCACCTGGATGCCGAAGACCCGCCACCACGAACCGCGCACCAGCTTCATCGACCGGACGAACGCCTGCCTGATGCCCTGCTTCTCCAGCATCAGCACCGGCGACGCCAGCGACAGGCGGACCATCAGCGAGACGGCCGCGACGACGGAGCCGATGCTGCCCAGGGCCGTGAGCGCGTCGCGCGCGGCGCCGCCGACCAGGGCGCCCGGCAGGATGAACACCACGGCGACACCGGACACGATCAGCAGCATGAGGAAGATCAGCCCGAACAGCTTCAGCAGCTGCGGGCGGGCGTCGCGCCAGGCCTCGCCGGTGGTCACCGGCTTGCCGAGGATCGCACGGCTGGTGACGGCCGTGAGCAGGGCGGTCGCCGCGATCGTGCCGATCAGGCTGACGAGCAGGACGGCACCCGAGTTGATCAGCACGTCGCCCAGGGCGCTGGTCTGCTCGTCGAGCGTGGCGCTCGGGTCGGTGAGGGCCGTGGTGCTCGTGCTCTCGTCCAGGACCAGGCCGCGCAGCAGGACCACGACGACCTCGACCACGACGGCGACCGTCAGGGAGATGCCGAGGACCGTGCGCCAGTAGGTGCGCATCGTGGAGACCGCGCCGTCGAGGATCTCGCCCACACCCAGCGGGCGCAGCGGGATGACGCCGGGCTTCGCGGCGGGCGGGGGCCCGCCCCAGCCGCCACCGCCCCAGCCACCGGGGGCGCCGTAGCCGGGACGGCTGTTGTGGCCGGGCTGAGTTCCGTAGCCGGGGTGGGTGCCGTAGCCGGGGTGGCCCGTGGGGCCGCCGGGCTGGTCGGGGCCGGCCGGTGGGCGGGGGCCCCAGCCGGGGCCGGGCGGGGGCGGCGGTGCCTGGCCCGCGGGCTGCTCCGGGGCCTGGCCTCCGGTGGGGGCGGACCACTGGGCGGGCGGGGGCTGCTGCGTGGACCACTTCGCGCCCGGAGCGGCGGGGGCGTTGGGGGCGGCAGGGCCGTCCGCGGCGTCGGCCGGGGGTGCGTCCTGGGCGGGGGCGGGTGCGGGAGTCCGGGCGGTCTGGGGGCCGGGTTCCGGCTCGGGCGACGTGTTGTCGGCGGGGCGCTGCGGTGGCGTCGGCTTCTGGCCGTCCGCCTGCGCGGTGCCCGCGGGTGCCTGGTCGGCCGGCTGGGCGGGGATCGCGGAAGGCCGCTCCGCCGACGGGGCGCCGCCGGGACGGGCGGCGGAGTCGGCAGACGTGGACGTCCCGGGCTCCTGTCCGTCGGACGGGGCGGATCCGGGCGAGGCCCAGCCCGGAGTGTCGTTCATCGTCGCTCCTTCACGGTGCCCGACCGCGGGCGCGGCGGCAGGTTGGAAGCCATCGTGCCATGGGGAGGTCAAGGACCGACCGGCCGAGGTCGGGGCTGCGCACCTTCAATTGTCCGACGGATTGCGGGCACACTGACGGCATGGCTGATCAGTACGCGCACCCAGGCGAGGACAAGCGGCCCGACGACATCCCGGCGATCCGCTGGGAGGAACCACCCGAGGGCCCCGTCGTGGTCCTCCTCGACCAGACGAGGCTGCCCGCCGAGGAGGTGGAACTGGTCTGCACGGACGCGTCGACGCTGGTCGAGGCGATCCGGTCGCTCGCCGTGCGCGGGGCACCGCTGCTCGGCATCGCCGGGGCGTACGGCGTCGCGCTCGCCGCCGCCCGCAACTTCGACGTGGACGAGGCCGCCTCCGCCCTGGAGAGCGCCCGGCCCACCGCGGTGAACCTCGCCCTCGGCGTGCACCGCGCCCGCGACGCCTACCGCGCGGCACTCGCCGACGGCGGCCCCGACCAGGCCGCCCTCGCCGCGCTCACCGCCGCCCGTCAGCTGCACCGGGAGGACGCCGAGGCCAGCGCCCGCATGGCCGCGCACGGCCTCACGCTCCTCGACGAACTCCTCCCCGGCGGCGGCCACCGGGTCCTCACCCACTGCAACACCGGCGCACTGGTCTCCGGCGGCGAGGGCACCGCGTTCGCCGTGGCGCTCGCCGCGCACCGGGTCGGCAGGCTGCGGCGCCTGTGGGTCGACGAGACCCGGCCGCTGCTCCAGGGCGCCCGGCTCACGGCGTACGAGGCGGCCCGCAACGGGATGGCGTACACGCTGCTCACCGACAACGCGGCCGGGTCGCTGTTCGCGGCCGGGGAGGTCGACGCGGTGCTGATCGGCGCCGACCGGATCGCCGCCGACGGCTCCGTCGCCAACAAGGTGGGCAGCTATCCCCTCGCCGTGCTCGCCCGCTACCACCACGTGCCGTTCGTCGTGGTCGCGCCGGTCACGACGATCGACCTCGCGACGCCCGACGGCGCGGCCGTCGAGGTGGAGCAGCGGCCCGGCCACGAGGTGACCGAGCTGGCCGCACCGCACGCGCCCGCATCCGGGCCGGGCGGCGGGCTCGCCGTCGCCCCGCTGGGCACGCAGGCCTACAACCCGGCGTTCGACGTGACCCCGCCCGAGCTGATCACGGCGATCGTCACCGAGGAGGGCGTCCTCTCACCGGTGACCGGCGCCGGACTGGCCGAGCTGTGCGCGCGGTCCCGGGCGCGGGCGGGGGAGGGCGTGGCGGGGGGCTGATTCCGGCGGCGCCGATCGTCGGCCTGTCGTTGCGGGCGGGGCCGTGGGGGGCGCCGTAAGGAAGGGCGGTGGCGGGAGGCGAGCGGCGGGGCGGCCTGAGGCGGCGGTTCGGCGGGCGGCTCGGAACTGTGCGCCTGGGCAACTGTGCGGCTGGGTGCCGGGCGCGGCAGGCGGCGGCCGGGGGGCTCTCGGATGCGCCGGGGTGCGGGGCGCGGGGATGATGGCCGTGCGGTGCGGGGATCTCCGGGCCGCGATGTCGTGGTGATCGGGTCGAGAGGCCTTCCGGGCCCTTCCGCGAGGCTTGCGGGCCCTTCCGCGAGGCTTCCGGGCCCTTCCGCGAGGCTTCCGGGCCCTTCCGCGGTTTCCGGGACCCCTCCGAAAGGCCGGGAGCCGGGCGCCCGGAACCGGGAGCCGGGCGCTCGGAGTGCCCGTGGCGCAAGGTGACCGGTCGGTCTGTACTGCGCCACCGATGTCTCGTCGGGACATCGGCGGCGGAGGGCAGGGGCAGACAGTGACCGTTCTCTACGACTATCGTCACGGGCTGGTGACCCTGCTCACCTGCACCGCCTTCACCGTTATGAGAATGGGATGATGTCGTTTATGAAGGGACGAGTCCTGGTCGTCGACGACGACACCGCACTGGCCGAGATGCTCGGCATCGTGCTGCGTGGTGAAGGTTTTGAGCCGTCTTTCGTGGCCGACGGTGACAAGGCGCTGGCCGCGTTCCGCGAGGCGAAGCCCGATCTGGTGCTGCTCGACCTGATGCTGCCAGGCCGGGACGGCATCGAGGTGTGCCGCCTGATCCGCGCCGAGTCCGGCGTACCCATCGTGATGCTCACGGCGAAGAGCGACACCGTCGACGTCGTCGTCGGCCTGGAGTCCGGCGCCGACGACTACATCGTGAAGCCGTTCAAGCCGAAGGAGCTGGTCGCCCGCATCCGGGCCCGGCTGCGGAGGTCGGAGGAGCCCGCCCCCGAGCAGCTCGCCATCGGCGACCTCGTCATCGACGTGGCCGGGCACTCCGTCAAGCGCGACGGACACTCCATCGCCCTCACCCCGCTGGAGTTCGACCTGCTGGTCGCCCTCGCCCGCAAGCCCTGGCAGGTCTTCACCCGCGAGGTCCTCCTCGAACAGGTGTGGGGCTACCGGCACGCTGCGGACACCCGGCTGGTCAACGTGCACGTCCAGCGGCTGCGCTCCAAGGTCGAGAAGGACCCCGAGCGGCCGGAGATCGTCGTGACCGTCCGAGGTGTCGGCTACAAGGCCGGACCGAGCTGACATGTCCGGGGACAGCGCCGCTTCGGCCCCCGGCCGGTCCGGGGCCCGACCGGAGCGGCCTGTCGGCCCGCGGAAGAACGGCTCACGCTTCGGGCACCTCCTCGCGGGCGGACTCCTGCACGGCGGCGTCCGCAACAGCCCCGTGCTGCGGCTCCTGCTGCGCTGGATACGCAGGCCGCTGCTGCCCGTGATGCGGCTGTGGCGGCGCAACATCCAGCTCAAGGTCGTCGCCACCACCCTGCTCATGTCGCTCGGCGTCGTCCTGCTGCTCGGCTTCGTCGTCATCGGGCAGGTCCGCAACGGCCTCCTCGACGCCAAGGTCAAGGCCTCCCAGAGCCAGGCCACCGGCGGCTTCTCCGTCGCCAAGCAGAACGCCGACGAATTCGCCGGGACCGCCGCCGACGACGGCACCCCCGGCGCGGACGGCACCCAGAACGTCATCGAATGGATGAGCGAACTCGTCTCCTCGCTGTCCAGCGGCGGACAAGGCGCCTTCGACGTCGTCACCCTGCCCCCCGGCGACGACAGCGGCGGCGGACGCGGACCCCGCGCCTCCGGCTTCGTCGACCCCAACAAGAGCGTCCCCGAGGACCTCCGCGCCCGCGTCAACAGCGACCCCGGCGCCGCCCAGAGCTACAGCCGCATCATCTACAGCAACGACAAGGAACCCCAGCCCGCCCTCGTCATCGGCAAACAGGTCAACGACCCCAACGGCGACCCCTACGAGCTGTACTACCTCTTCCCCCTCACCCAGGAGGAGAAGTCCCTCAGCCTCGTCAAGGGCACCCTCGCCACCGCCGGACTCTTCGTCGTCGTCCTCCTCGGCGCCATCGCCTGGCTCGTCGTACGGCAGGTCGTCACCCCCGTCCGGATGGCCGCCGGGATCGCCGAACGGCTCTCCGCCGGGCGCCTCCAGGAACGGATGAAGGTCACCGGCGAGGACGACATCGCCCGCCTCGGCGAGGCCTTCAACAAGATGGCGCAGAACCTCCAGCTGAAGATCCAGCAACTGGAGGACCTCTCCCGCATGCAGCGCCGGTTCGTCTCCGACGTCTCCCACGAACTGCGCACCCCGCTCACCACCGTCCGGATGGCCGCCGACGTCATCCACGAGGCCCGCGAGGACTTCGACCCCGTCACCGCCCGCTCCGCGGAACTCCTCGCCGACCAGCTCGACCGCTTCGAGTCCCTCCTCGCCGACCTGCTGGAGATCAGCCGCTTCGACGCCGGAGCCGCCGCCCTCGAAGCCGAACCCATCGACCTGCGCGTCGTCGTCCGCCGCGTCGTCAGCGGCGCCGCGCCCCTCGCCGAACGCAAGGGCACCACCGTCCGCGTCCGCGGCGACCTCCAGCCCGTCGTCGCCGAGGCCGACGCCCGCCGCGTCGAACGCGTCCTGCGCAACCTCGTCGTCAACGCCGTCGAACACGGCGAGGGCAAGGACGTCGTCGTCCGCCTCGCCTCCGCGGGCGGCGCCGTCGCCGTCGCCGTACGCGACTACGGCGTAGGCCTCAAGCCCGGCGAGGCCACCCGCGTCTTCAGCCGCTTCTGGCGCGCCGACCCCGCCCGCGCCCGCACCACCGGCGGCACCGGACTCGGCCTCTCCATCGCCCTGGAGGACGCGCGCCTGCACGGCGGCTGGCTCCAGGCCTGGGGCGAACCCGGCGGCGGCTCCCAGTTCCGGCTCACCCTGCCCCGGACCGCCGACGAGCCCCTGCGCGGCTCACCCATCCCCCTCGAACCCAAGGACTCCCGCCGCAACCGCGGCCTCAACGAGGCCGGACTGCCGCGCGCGGGCGGCGAGAAGAGCGCCACCGTGCCCGTACAGCCCGCCGCCGAACAGCGCGCGGCCGCACGCGCGCCCCTCGCACCCCGCCACAACCCCGTCGCCCCCACCGCCGACCCCACCGCCCTGCCCGGCAACGGCGCCCGCGTCGTCCCCCGCCCCGCCTCCGGCACCCGCCCCCGCCCCGCGGACGACGACGCCACGAGCCGGCGTACGGACACGGCCTCCGGTACGGACACGGTTTCCCGTACGGATGTCGCGGACGGCGCCGGCAACGGCAGCAGCGGCAGTGGCAGCGGCAGCAACGGTCGGACCGGCGACGGCGACCGGCAGCGGCAGGAGCAGGAGCAGCACAGCGCGGCCCGCCAGGGACGCACGGACGGCTCGAAGGAGCAGGGGGAGGCATTCCGTGGGCGGTGACCAGCGGGCGAGCCGCCGCACGCCGGAGCACACCCCGGCACCACACACCCCGGCGCGCACCCGAGCCCGCACGACGGGACGCACTCCGGCGCACGTCCTCGCGTACGCCGTCTGCGGTGCCGTCCTCCTCGCCGGATGCGCCTCCATGCCCGACGGCGGCGACCTCCGCGGCGTCGAGTCCACCCCCCGCCAGGACACCCAGGTCCGCGTCTTCGCCATGCCGCCCCGCGACGACGCGCCCCCCTCCGAGATCCTCCAGGGCTTCCTCGAAGCCCTCACCAGCGACGACCCCCGCTACTCCACCGCACGCCAGTACCTCACCCCCGACGCCGCCCAGAAATGGCAGCCCGAGAGCGCCACCACCGTCCTCGTCGACGGCCCCGGCACCCAGGCCGACCGCGCCGGCACCCGCGAAGAGGCCACCGACTACACGTTCCGCCTCACCGGCACCCGCGTCGCCACCGTCGACGCCCAGCAGGCCTACACGCCCGCCTCCGGCGACTACAACCAGAGCGTGCACCTCGCGCGCGATAAGAAGAGCGGCCAGTGGCGCATCGACGTACCGCCCGAAGGCGTCGTCATGGGCAAGTCCGACTTCCAGCGCAACTACATGTCGCTCAACAAGTACTACTTCGCGTCCGACACCACCTCCGCCGGGTCCGGCCAGCCCATGGCCGTCGCCGACCCCATCTACGTCCGCGAACGCGTCGACCCCACGACCCAGATGGTCCGCTCCCTCCTCGCCGGACCCACCAGCTGGCTGCGCCCCGTCGTCCGCTCCAGCTTCCCCACCGGCACCGCCCTCGCCAAGGGCGTCGCCTCCCTCACCCCCGACGACCAGAACAAACTCACCGTGCCCCTCAACGACAAGGCCGCCGGCATCGGCCAGGGCAAGTGCGACGAGATGGCCGCCCAGCTCCTGTTCACCCTCAAGAGCCTCAACGCCACCCTCGACGAGGTCGAACTCCGCGCCGGAGACCGCCGCCTCTGCAACCTCACCGGCGACCGCGCCATCGCCGTCGCCGAACGCGGCGCCGAGACCCACCCCGACTACCTGTACTTCATCGACGGCCGCCACCGTCTCCTGCGCACCACCGACAGCGGCGACAGCGCCCGCTCCGAACCCGTCCCCGGCGCCCTCGGCGATGGCGCCACCGCCGTACGCTCCGTCGCCGTCGCCCGCGACGAACACACCGCCGCCGGAGTCTCCCTCGACGGCAAGGCCCTCTACGTCACCACCACCGTCGCCAGCAGCTCCCTCGGCGAGCCCGTCCTCCAGAGCAAGGGCAAGACCGAGAACGACCGGCTCACCACCCCCAGCTGGGACGGCCAGGGCGACCTGTGGACCGCCGACCGCGACCCCGCCGACCCCCGCCTGCTCCTCCTGGAGAAGGGCGGCGGCGACCCCCTCGAAGTCCTCACCCCCAGCCTCGACGGACGCATCAACGCCGTTCGCGTCGCCGCCGACGGCGTCCGCATCGCCCTCGTCGTCGACAAGGGCGGCAAACAGTCCCTCCTCATCGGCCGCATCGAACGCGACCTCACCGGCGAACGCCCCGTCGTCTCCGTCCAGGAACTCCGCTCCGCCACCCCCGACCTCGAACAGGTCACCACCATGTCCTGGGCCGGCGACAGCCGCCTCGTCGTCGTCGGCCGCCAAGCCGGAGGCGTCGAACAGGTCCAGTACGTCCAGTGCGACGGCTCCATCCCCGAGACCGGCACCCTCCCCGGCCTCACCGAGGTCACCAGCATCGCCGCCGCCGACGACACCGACGCCCCCCTCTTCGCCACCTCCAAGGGAGGCCTGCTCTGGCTCCCCGGAGGAAGCGGCTGGCGAACCCTGGAGGAAAAGGCCTCCGTCGCCTTCTACCCCGGATGAGACCAGCCGCCCGCCCGTAGCCGCCCGCAGTCAACCGTAGCCGCCAGTAGTTATCCACAGGGCTGTCGGAGCCCCCGCGAACTCGGCACAGTAGACCCCGTGAACAGCGTTCGACGGTGGTGGCAGGACCTCTCCGGCCTGGTCCTGCCCGCCGACTGCGCGGGCTGCGGCCGCGCCCGCACGGTGCTCTGCCCCGACTGCCACACCGCCCTCGGAGGCACCGCACCGCGCCGGGTCCGGCCCGACCCCGCACCGCGGGGACTGCCCGCCGTCCACGCAGCGGCACCGTACGCCGACGAGGTGCGCGCCGTCCTGCTCGCCCACAAGGAACGCGGGGCACTGGCACTGAGCAGGCCGCTGGGGGCGGTGCTGGCGGGGGCGGTGTGGGCGGGGGTGGTGGCCTGTTCGAGGGGGGAGGCGGCGGGGGGTGGGGTGGGGTGGGGGAGGGGGGAGGGGCCCCCACCCCCCGAGATCCTTCTGGTCCCCGTCCCCTCCACCCCCCGAGCCACCCGCTCCCGCGGCCATGACCCCGTGCGGCGGATCGCTCGGGCCGCCGCGGCGGAGCTGCGGGCGGCAGGGGTGCCTGCTCGGGTGGCGGCGGTGGTGCGGCAGCGGCGTCCGGTGGCCGATCAGGCGGGGCTGACCGCGTGGGAGCGGTCGGAGAACCTGCGTGGGGCGCTCGGGGTCGTGTCCGGCGGGGTGCGCGTGTTGCGCGAGGGTGGGGCGGTGGTGCTGGTCGACGACCTGATGACGACGGGCGCCTCCCTCGCGGAGGCGGCGCGCGCGGTGCGTACGGCGAGGGCGGCGGGGGGATCGGCGGGGGCTGAGGGCGTGGATGGCGCGGATGGCGTGGACGGGCCCGTGTATGTGGGCGTCGCCCGGGAAGGCAGAGGAGTACGAGTGTCCCGGACGGCGGAAGGAGGTGCGGGCGGGGTGTCGGCGCAGGGGCTCCGAGGGGCCGGACGGGCCGACGGAGTGCTGTGCGCGGCCGTGGTCGCGGCTCCACCGGTCGCCTTCGAAATAAACCGGAACTGACGGGGGACTTGTGTCGTTGCAGGTAATGAGAGGGTCAATTCACCTGAACGGAGGTACGGCGCAGTAGAGGGTGACGACATCCGTCCGGGCGAGATATGTTCGGTTGTGAGGGAAAGCCGCAGGCCACACCTCTCGAATCCGAATGCCGTGCTGCGCTTATCGGTATTCACCCGCAGCACCTGGGGTGGAGATCTCGCCCATGGGGGAGGAGGAGGTGGACGTCACCGAGTCCGAGGTTCCGGAGCTCACCGGAGCCTGGTGCAAAAGGGAGATGCTCCGCCGTTGATGCGGAGTGATCCGGGAACGGAGTTCTGCGTGGACATCGTCGTCAAGGGCCGCAAGACCGAGGTGCCCGAGCGGTTCCGCAAGCACGTGGCCGAGAAGCTGAACCTGGAGAAGATCCAGAAGCTCGACGGCAAGGTGATCAGCCTCGACGTCGAGGTGTCCAAGGAGCCCAACCCCCGTCAGGCCGACCGCTGCGACCGGGTGGAGATCACCCTCCGCTCCCGCGGTCCGGTCATCCGTGCGGAGGCGGCGGCCAACGACCCGTATGCGGCTCTCGACCTGGCGGCGGAGAAGCTCGACGCGCAACTGCGCAAGCAGCACGACAAGCGGTACACCCGGCGCGGCGCGCGCCGGATCACGGCGGCGGAGGTGCCCGACCACGTCCCGGGCGTCGCGACCCTCGACGGCAGCAACGGCCTGCCCGTCCCGGCCCAGGAGCCCGGCGGCGTCCCGACGAAGAAGATCGGATCGCTGGAGGTGCAGGGCGACGGCCCCCTCGTGGTCCGCGAGAAGACCCATGTGGCCGCCCCGATGACCCTCGACCAGGCCCTCTACGAGATGGAACTGGTCGGACACGACTTCTACCTCTTCGTCGACTCCGAGACGAAGGAACCCAGCGTCGTCTACCGGCGGCACGCGTACGACTACGGCGTGATCCACCTCAACACGGACCCGATGGTCACGCAGGCGCACTCCCCCGAGGCGGGCGGCGCGCTCGGCGGCTGATCAGGCCGGGTGACAGCGGTACGGGTGCCCCCGGGAGCGCGTGTGCGCCCCCGGGGGCACCCGTGCGCGCCCCTTCCGGCATCACGTTGTCACCGGGTTGTCGTCGGGGCATGGAATCATGGCGGTAACGGCTCAACCGGTGGGTCGTTGCCTTGCGTTGGCGCCGGCCCGGGACCTCGGCCGCGGCCTTCAGGGGGAGGAACGATGGCGGACAGCTTCGGACCGATGCAGGTCGGTGGCGCCCACGAGGGTGTCGTCGGCATGGGCCCGGACGCGGACACTGCTCCCCGCGAGGAGCCGATCAGGGTGCTCGTCGTGGACGACCACGCGCTGTTCCGCCGGGGGCTGGAGATCGTCCTCGCCGCGGAAGAGGACATCCAGGTCGTCGGTGAGGCGGGGGACGGGGCGGAGGCCGTCGACAAGGCGGCGGACCTGCTGCCGGACATCGTGCTGATGGACGTGCGGATGCCGAAGCGCGGGGGCATCGAGGCGTGCACCTCGATCAAGGAGGTGGCCCCCAGCGCGAAGATCATCATGTTGACGATCAGCGACGAGGAGGCCGACCTCTACGACGCGATCAAGGCGGGAGCGACGGGTTATCTCCTGAAGGAGATCTCCACGGACGAGGTGGCGACGGCCATTCGCGCGGTCGCGGACGGGCAGTCTCAGATCAGTCCGTCAATGGCGTCGAAACTGCTCACCGAGTTCAAGTCGATGATCCAGCGGACCGACGAACGGCGGCTCGTTCCGGCGCCGCGGTTGACGGACCGTGAGCTGGAAGTGCTGAAGCTCGTCGCCACGGGGATGAACAACCGCGACATCGCCAAGGAGTTGTTCATCTCCGAGAACACCGTGAAGAACCACGTGCGGAACATTCTGGAGAAGTTGCAGTTGCACTCCCGGATGGAAGCGGTGGTCTATGCGATGCGGGAGAAGATTCTCGAGATTCGCTGAGGTTCTCTCCCGCCCTGTGCCGGAGGTTCCCTCCCGCCCTGTGCACGATTCGCGCCGCGCCCGCCCGCGCCGCGCCTGCCGCGTTGCGTCGCGTCGGACGTGCCTTCTGTGTCAGGCCAGGGCGTGCGCGAGTTCCCGGGTGAGGGGTTCGCGTAGTTCCGGGGCGTCCACGCGTTCCACCCGTACGTCGGTGCAGTCGACCCAGCGCGCGGCCTCGACCAGTGCCTGGGCGACGGCGGGGACGGCTCTGGGGCCCGCGAGGCCGACCTGGCGGGCGACGAGCGTGCGGCCTTCGCGCGCGGGGTCGACACGGCCGACCAGGCGCCCGCCCGCGAGGACGGGCATCGCGAAGTAGCCGTGGATGCGCTTGGGCTTGGGGACGTAGGCCTCCAGGCGGTGGGTGAAGCCGAAGAGGCGTTCGGTGCGGGCCCGTTCCCAGATCAGGGAGTCGAAGGGGGACAGCAGGGTCGTGCGGTGGCGTCCGCGCGGGGTGGTCTCCAGGGCGGCCGGGTCGGCCCAGGCGGGCTTCGACCAGCCCTCGACGGTGACGGGGACGAGGCCGGAGTCGGCGATGACGGCGTCGACCTGTTCGCCCTTGAGGCGGTGGTAGTCGGCGATGTCCGCGCGCGTGCCGACGCCCAGGGACTGGCCGGCGAGCGCGACCAGGCGGCGCAGGCACTCGGTGTCGTCGAGCGTGTCGTGCAGCAGGTCGGCGGGAACGGCGCGCTCGGCCAGGTCGTAGACGCGCTTCCAGCCGCGGCGTTCGACGCAGACGACCTCGCCGTACATCAGGGCGCGTTCCACGGCGACCTTGGTGCCCGACCAGTCCCACCACTCGCTGGTCTTCTTGGCGCCGCCGAGTTCGGTCGCCGTGAGGGGGCCCTCGGTGCGCAGCTGCTTGACGACCTGGTCGTAGGTGCCGTCGGGGAGGTCGTGGTTCCAGTGCGGGCGGGCGCGGTAGGCGCGGCGGCGGAAGGCGAAGTGGGGCCACTCCTCGATGGGGAGGATGCACGCGGCGTGCGACCAGTACTCGAAGGCGTGGGGGCGGGCGGGGCCGGTGCCGGTCGTGGGGGCGGGGTTCCAGTAGGCGTCCTCGACGGTGGCGCGGCCGACGGCGCCGAGGCGGGCGTAGGGGATCAGTTCGTGGGAGCGGGCGAGGACGGAGATGGTGTCGAGCTGGACGGCCCCGAGGTGGCGCAGGACGCCGCGGACTCCGGCCCGGCGGTCGGGGGTGCCGAGGAAGCCCTGGGCGCGGAGGGCGATCCGGCGGGCATCGTCCGCGGAGAGCTGGGCGGTGGGCGGCGGGGTCGTCATGGGGGAACGATAGGCGGTGGGTCTGACAGTCGGCCGGGGAGCGGTGCCGTGCCGGGTCGTCCCAGGGTGTCAGGCGGTCGCGGGGAGGTAGGGGGCGGTGGAGGGCAGGCCGAGGTCGGAGGGGAGGAGGGAGCCGATCCAGCAGTCGCGTCGTACGCCCTTGTTGTTGATGGCGGAGCGCAGGGTGCCCTCCAGGGTGAAGCCGGCGTGTGCGGCGACCGTGCGGGAGGCGGTGTTGCCGACCTCGGCGCGCCATTCGACGCGGTCGACGGCGAGGCGGGTGAAGGCCCAGCGGACGGCGGTGAGGGTGGCCTCGGTGGTGTAGCCGCGGCCGCGGTGCTCCTTCGCGGTCCAGAAGCCGATCTCGGCGGTGCCCAGGGAGCGCATGGTGAGGCTGAGGGCGCCGACCAGGGCGGTGTCGGTGGCGTTCCGTGCGCGCGCGGCGTCTTCCGCCGGGGCCGTCGTGGCGTGGCTCGCGCGCGTGCCGCCTCCGGCACGCGCACCGACGGGTTCGCTCCCGGAACGCGCGTCGACGGGTTCGCTCCCGGCACGTACGTCGTCGGGCTCGCTCCCGTTCTCCGGTGCCGTTCCGGCCGTTTCCGTGTCCCGTAGGAAGACGCCGAAGGTGAACATGGAGCCGTCGGCCCAGCCTTCGGGGGCGGTGTGTGCGGTGAAGGCGGCGGCGTGTTCGGGGAGGTAGGGGGAGGGGATGGTGGTCCAGCGCTGGATGTCGGGGTCCTGGACGGCGGCGTGCACGGCGTCGGCGTCGTGGGGGCCGAAGGGGCGCAGGACGAGGCGGTCGGCGGTGAGGGTGACGGGCTCCATCGGGCGATTCTGCGCGCGGGGCGGGGTGGGCGCCACGTCTTTGCCGTGTGTGAGTGCGTGATCACGATTCGCGCAATTCGTCGGGTGGACGCGGCACCATCGGCGGGGCCCGGACGTTGTCCCTGTGTGAGGAGATCCGGCGGTGCCGGGAGCGGTGTGCGGTCCGCGTGACAGCAGGCCTCCCGGCGTGGCGGGGTCCTCGCATACGATGGCCGTTGCTCAGCAAGTCGAATCCGATCCCGACCGTCCCAGGCCCGACCGGCAAGGAGACCAACCCCCGTGTCCGTCCTCTCGAAGATCATGCGTGCAGGCGAAGGCAAGATCCTGCGCAAGCTGCACCGCATCGCGGACCAGGTCAACTCCATCGAAGAGGACTTCGTCGACCTCTCCGACGCCGAGCTGCGGGCCCTCACCGATGAGTACAAGCAGCGGTACGCCGACGGGGAGTCCCTGGACGACCTGCTGCCGGAGGCGTTCGCCACGGTGCGTGAGGCCGCCAAGCGCGTCCTGGGCCAGCGTCACTACGACGTGCAGCTCATGGGCGGCGCGGCCCTGCACCTCGGTTATGTCGCCGAGATGAAGACCGGTGAGGGCAAGACGCTGGTGGGCACCCTGCCCGCGTATCTGAACGCGCTGTCCGGTGACGGCGTCCACCTGATCACGGTCAACGACTACCTGGCCGAGCGCGACTCCGAGATGATGGGCCGCGTCCACAAGTTCCTGGGCCTGTCGGTCGGTTGCATCCTGGCCAACATGACCCCGGCGCAGCGCCGCGAGCAGTACGAGTGCGACATCACGTACGGCACGAACAACGAGTTCGGTTTCGACTACCTGCGCGACAACATGGCGTGGTCGAAGGACGAGCTGGTGCAGCGCGGCCACAACTTCGCGGTGGTCGACGAGGTCGACTCGATCCTGGTCGACGAGGCGCGTACGCCGCTGATCATCTCGGGTCCGGCCGACCAGGCGACGAAGTGGTACGGCGACTTCGCGAAGCTGGTCGTGCGCCTCAAGCGCGGTGAGCCGGGCAACCCGCTCAAGGGCATCGAGGAGACCGGCGACTACGAGGTCGACGAGAAGAAGCGCACCGTCGCGATCCACGAGTCCGGTGTCGCCAAGGTCGAGGACTGGCTGGGCATCGACAACCTGTACGAGTCGGTGAACACGCCCCTGGTGGGCTATCTGAACAACGCCATCAAGGCGAAGGAACTGTTCAAGAAGGACAAGGACTACGTCGTCATCGACGGCGAGGTCATGATCGTCGACGAGCACACCGGTCGTATCCTCGCGGGCCGCCGCTACAACGAGGGCATGCACCAGGCGATCGAGGCGAAGGAGGGGGTGGACATCAAGGACGAGAACCAGACCCTCGCCACGATCACCCTCCAGAACTTCTTCCGCCTCTACAGCAAGCTCTCCGGCATGACCGGTACGGCGATGACCGAGGCCGCCGAGTTCCACCAGATCTACAAGCTCGGTGTCGTCCCGATCCCGACGAACAAGCCGATGGTCCGCATGGACCAGTCGGACCTGATCTACCGCACCGAGGTCGCGAAGTTCGAGGCGGTCGTCGACGACATCGCCGAGAAGCACGAGAAGGGCCAGCCGATCCTGGTCGGCACGACCTCGGTCGAGAAGTCCGAGTACCTGTCGCAGCAGCTCAGCAAGCGCGGGGTGCAGCATGAGGTGCTGAACGCCAAGCACCACGAGCGTGAGGCGCAGATCGTCGCCCAGGCGGGCCGCAAGGGCGCCGTGACGGTGGCGACGAACATGGCCGGCCGTGGTACGGACATCAAGCTCGGCGGCAACCCCGAGGACCTCGCGGAGGCGGAGCTGCGGCAGCGCGGCATCGACCCGGAGGAGCACATCGAGGAGTGGGCCGCCGCCCTCCCGGCCGCGTTGCAGCGCGCGGAGGAGGCCGTGAAGGCCGAGAAGGACGAGGTCGAGCACCTCGGCGGTCTCTACGTGCTGGGCACCGAGCGGCACGAGTCGCGTCGTATCGACAACCAGCTGCGCGGTCGTTCCGGCCGTCAGGGCGACCCGGGCGAGTCCCGGTTCTACCTGTCGCTGGGCGACGACCTGATGCGGCTGTTCAAGGCGCAGATGGTCGAGCGCGTGATGTCGATGGCGAACGTGCCGGACGACGTCCCGATCGAGAACAAGATGGTCACGCGCGCGATCGCGTCGGCCCAGTCGCAGGTCGAGACCCAGAACTTTGAAACCCGTAAGAACGTCCTGAAGTACGACGAGGTCCTCAACCGTCAGCGCGAGGTCATCTACGGCGAGCGGCGGCGGGTCCTGGAGGGCGAGGACCTCCAGGAGCAGATCCACCACTTCATGGACGACACCATCGACGCGTACGTGTCGGCGGAGACCGCCGAGGGCTTCGCGGAGGACTGGGACCTGGACCGGCTGTGGGGTGCCTTCAAGCAGCTCTACCCGGTGAAGATCACCGTGGACGAGCTGGAGGAGGCGGCGGGTGACCGCGCGGGTCTGACCGCCGAGTTCGTCTCCGAGTCCATCAAGGACGACATCCACGACCAGTACGAGGCGCGCGAGAAGCAGCTCGGCTCCGAGATCATGCGCGAGCTGGAGCGGCGGGTCGTGCTGTCGGTCCTGGACCGCAAGTGGCGTGAGCACCTCTACGAGATGGACTACCTCCAGGAGGGCATCGGTCTGCGCGCGATGGCGCAGAAGGACCCGCTCGTGGAGTACCAGCGCGAGGGCTTCGACATGTTCTCCGCGATGATGGACGGCATCAAGGAGGAGTCCGTCGGCTATCTGTTCAACCTGGAGGTCCAGGTGGAGCAGCAGGTCGAGGAGGTCCCGGTCGAGGACGCCACCCCGGTCGACATGGAGAAGCAGGACGTCGTCCCGGCGCAGTCGCGCCCGGAGATCCGCGCCAAGGGGCTCGACGCCCCGCAGCGGCGCAACCTGCACTTCTCGGCGCCGACGGTGGACGGCGAGGGCGGCACCATCGAGGGCGACTTCGACAACGACGAGGAGCCCGTGCGGTCCGAGGCGGACGGTCTGACGCGCGCGGAGCGGCGCAAGCAGGCGAAGACCGGCCGCCGCCGGAAGAAGTAGCCGGGGCGCGCACAGCGTCGGCGTCGCGGGCCGGGTCACCTTCGGGTGGCCCGGCCCGTTGTCGTGCGTGGCGGTGGCCGGTTCAGTCGTTCTCGCGGCGCGGACCTCGGGGCCCGCCGAGTTCGACGGCGGTGCAGCGCCAGCGCCGGTCGCGGCCGAGCTCCAGGCGGAACGCCATCGCGCGCAGCCGGTCGCCCGCGCCGATCCGGGCGAACACCTCCAGGGCGCCGCTGCGGGGCACGTAGTAGCCGACGTCCTGGACGACGGGGACGACGCCGTGCGCGCAGCGCAGCGGGCCGTGCTCGGCGAGGTCCGCGAGATCGTCGTAGGCGTGGCCGACGGTGTGGCGGAGCATGGAGTGGACGGGGCGGCGGCCGCTGAGGACGGCGAGCAGACGGTCCGCGAAGAGGTCGGTGGGGCGGGGGCCACCGGGCTGGGGGAGACCGCTCTGGGGGAGGCCGGGCTGCGGAGGGCCTGGCTGGGGGAGGCGGGGCTGTGGGAGGAGCTGTCCGTCCGGGGCCGGCGGCCCGAGGGGGCGGTGGGGGTGGCGGGGGCTCTGCTCGGGGACCCTGGGCGCGGGGCCGGGCGTAGCGGGCCGGATGGGGGCGACGGGGGCGGGGGGAGCGGTGCGTGCAGGGGCCGCCGCGGGTGTGGTGCCGCTGCCGGTCGGGGGCCGGTTGTCGGAGGGGCGGGTGCGGGCGGGGCGGGTGGTCCCCGGGGAGCCGGGCGGGCGTCCGCCGCCGGACGCGGTGCGGGGTGCGCCGCCGGAGGGCGCGCGGGGCGGGGTGCCGGCCGGGCGGCGGGTGTCGCGGCGGGCCGGCGGGCGGGTGCCGGGGGCGGGCTGCGTCCTCGTCATGACCTTGTTCATGGGTGTCCCCGTTCGACGGGCCCGGACCATTGCCTCTACCGGGCGGTAACTTTCCGTTGCCGATCTTGTATGGGGTTGCGCTGTGTGATGGCAAGTGAGCGGAGAGTTGCTGAGCGAGGGTGGGGGAATTCACCTATCAGGATGGTCGTGGCGCGAAAAGCCCAGGCAGAGGCGGTGCAGGGGGTGAATTTCCGGGCGTCGGGTGGACGCTTCCGGGGCGGCGGACGGGGACTCGAAAGGGGACCCCCGGCCCGTATCCTGAACCTCGTTCCCCGCACCCGCACCCGCACCCGGCCCCGATCACCCCGGCGCCCGGACCCCGAGAACCACGAAGGAGCGGCCCGCCATGCGCGTCTACGTCCCCCTGACCCTCCCCGGTCTCGCCGAGGCGCACAGCACGGGGGAGTTGGGGCCGTCCGGACCGCTCACCGCGTACGCCGTGACGCCCGCGCTGCGCGCGTGGTGCCGCACCGACGACCTGGAGGAACTGGAGTACGCCGCCCTCGGCCGGGCCGCGCTCGCCGCGCTGCGGCTGCTGGCGGCGGACCCGGCCGCGCCCCGGCGGCGCGTTGTGCTCGCCGTGGACGTGACCGACGGCGCCGTCGCCGCCGGGGCCGGCGAGGACCTCGACCCCGCCGACCTGGGCCAGGTCCGGGTCGCGGAGGGGGCCGTACGCCTCGCGAAGGCGGCCGCCGTGCACGTCGACGCCGGGGACGCCGAGACCGACGTGACCGCCGCGGCCGGGGCGCTCGCCGCGGCGGACGAGGGCGACGACGACGCGCAGGACGTGGTGGACGGCGCCGAGGACCGCGAACTGCTCTGGTACGCCCCGCAGGAGATCCCCGACCTGGTGGGCGCGGGGGGCTGAGGACGGGCTGTCGGTGGCGGCGGGTACGTTGGCCGGTATGGGGACGCAGTCAGCGGCGCACATCGTCTGGGACTGGAACGGCACGCTGTTCCACGACAACGACGCCATCATTGGAGCGACGAACGCGGCCTTCGTCGAACTGGGCCTGGAACCGATCACGCTGGAGCGCTACCGCGCGCTGTACTGCGTGCCGGTCCCGAAGTTCTACGAGCGGCTGCTCGGCCGGCTGCCCACCGACGCCGAATGGCTCGTCATGGACGAGGCGTTCCACCGCGCCTACGCCGAGCACCGGGTGCGCTGCCGGCTGACCGACGGCGCCGCGGAGCTGCTCGCCGGGTGGCGGTCGGCCGGGCGCAGCCAGTCCCTGCTCAGCATGTACGGGCACGAGGACCTGGTCCCGCTGGTGCGCGGCTTCGGCATCGAACCGCACTTCCTCCGCGTCGACGGGCGCACCGGTCCCTCCGGCGGCAGCAAGGCCGAGCACATGGTGCGCCACCTGAACGCCCTCGCCGCCGTCGACCCGGCGCGCACCGTGGTCATCGGCGACGCCGTCGACGACGCGGTGGCGGCCCTGCACGTGGGGGCGCGCGCCGTGCTCTACACCGGCGGCTCGCACAGCCGGGCCAGCCTGGAAGGGGCCGGGGTGCCCGTGGTCGACACGCTGGCGGAGGCCGTGGCGACGGCAAAGGACATGGCGGCCGGAGCCTGACACCCGGCGCCCGCCACCCCCCCCCGCCGCCGCCCTCGGCTCACGTCACCGGCGCCTTCTCCCGCAGCACCGTCAGGAACTCCCGCATCCACGCCGGGTGGTCCGGCCAGGCCCTGGCGGAGATCAGCGTGCCGTCCACGACCGCCTCCGCGTCCTGGAAGGTCGCCCCCGCGCCCTGCATGTCCAGCTCCAGCGCCGGATAGGCGGTGACCCGGCGTCCGGTCAGACCGTCCACCGCGGCCGTGAGCAGCGGGCCGTGGCAGATCTGCGCGACCGGCTTGTCCGCGTCGAAGAAGGACTTCACGATCTTGCGCAGCTCCGGGTCGTTGCGCAGGTACTCCGGGGCCCGCCCGCCCGGGATCACCACGGCGGCGTACTCGCCGGGCTCCACCTCGGAGAAGGCGAGGTCGGCGGGCCAGGTGTAGCCGGGCTTCTCGGTGTAGGTGTCGAAGCCGGGCTCGAAGTCGTGCACGACGAAGCGGAGCTGCTTGCGGGCGGGGGCGGCGATGTGGACCTCGTAGCCCTCCTCGCGCAGCCGCTGGTAGGGGTAGAGGACTTCCAGCGACTCCGCTGCGTCCCCGGTGACGATGAGGATCTTGGTGGTCATCCCGGTGCACCTCCTGATCGGGCCGGTCACGTCCTGCCGTACTGTCCTGCGGTGCTGTACTGCCCTACGGTCCTGCGGTCCTGACTGCCATACGGTCCTGCCGTCGTGCGCGTGCCGGGCACCCGGACGGGCCGCGCGAGCCCCCGCTCCCGCACGCCGCGTACGCCGCACAGGCCCCTGCCGTCGCCCGCCCGCCGTACACGGACGCACCCCCTGTACACCCGCCCCGCGGCGGGCGCCCGGGTACGCCTCCAGAGTGCCTCCGCATCTGTGCAGAACGTCAAACTTCCACCCCCGGTTTTGTACACATACGGCTCATGACGGGGCCCGGGGGCGGGGCGATAGCCTGGTGGCGTGATCAGCGCGATAGCTCGCGGGGGTGCGGTTGCCCCTGCCCCGCGCCCGGCGCAGGCGGACGACATCCGCCGCCGGGCGACGGTCGCTGGTCCTCGCGGGCGGGACGGGGCACCGACGCCCCCAGGACGCCGGGCGTCGCCACGACGCCGCACAGCACCGGGCCACGGGACTCCCCCCGGACCCCGGACCTCGACAGGGCGGCACCAGGCCCCACCAGGACACCGGCGGCATCCCGCCGGAATCCGGGCCGTGTCTCCCCGGGACACCGGTGGCGCCGAGAGCAGCGTCACATCCCGGGAAAGCCCTGAATATGGCTGATAACCCCCCGCTCATCTCTCCGTGCGGCATAGCGTCGGAACAGACCGGACACCCCGCGTCTCGGCGTCACGTCACAGGGGAAGAGACCGTACTTCTTTCTACGTCACGCAACGGCGCGCGACAGGAGCCAGAGGACAATGCAGACCAAGCTGGACGAAGCCAAGGCCGAGCTGCTCGAACGGGCGGCCCGGGTCGCTGAGAACAGCCCGGTCGGGGGCCATCTACCGACCGGGACGACGGGCGAGGGCGGTCCGGGGACCCCGGACACTCCGAGCACCCCGGACCACGAGTCCGTGCTGTCGTTCCTCCAGCGCTACTACCTGCACACCGCCCAGGAGGACCTCGGCGACCGCGACCCGGTCGACGTCTTCGGCGCGGCCCTCTCCCACTACCGGCTGGCCGAGAACCGCCCCCAGGGCACGGCGAACGTCCGGGTGCACACCCCGACCGTCGAGGAGAACGGCTGGACCAACAGCCACTCCGTCGTCGAGGTCGTCACCGACGACATGCCGTTCCTGGTCGACTCCGTCACCAACGAGCTGACCCGGCAGGGCCGGGGCATCCACCTCGTCATCCACCCGCAGATCGTGGTCCGCCGCGACGTCGCCGGCCGGCTGATCGAGATCCTGAAGCCGACGCCCCCCGGCGCCGAACTCCCGCACGACGCGCACGTCGAGTCCTGGATCCACGTCGAGACCGACCGCGAGTCCGACCGCGCCGACCTCAAGCAGATCACCGCCGACCTGCTGCGGGTGCTGTCCGACGTCCGCGAGGCCGTCGAGGACTGGGAGAAGATGCGCGAGGCCGCCCTGCGGGTCGCCGACGGCCTCCCCGGCGAGCCCGTCCCCGGCGACCTCGCCGCCCCCGAGGTGGAGGAGGCCCGCGAACTGCTGCGCTGGCTCGCCGACGACCACTTCACCTTCCTCGGCTTCCGCGAGTACCAGCTCCGCGAGGACGACTCCCTCGCCCCCGTGCCCGGCACCGGCCTCGGCATCCTGCGCGCCGACCCGCACCACACCGAGGGCGACGACCACCCCGTCTCCCCCTCCTTCGAGCGGCTGCCCGCCGACGCCCGCGCCAAGGCCCGCGAGCACAAGCTGCTCGTCCTGACCAAGGCCAACAGCCGCGCCACCGTGCACCGGCCCTCCTACCTCGACTACGTCGGCGTCAAGAAGTTCGACGCCGAGGGCAACGTCGTCGGCGAGCGCCGCTTCCTCGGCCTGTTCTCGTCCGCCGCCTACACCGAGTCCGTGCTGCGCGTGCCCGTCGTCCGCCGCAAGGTCGACGGCGTCCTCAAGGGCGCCGGGTTCTCCCGCAACAGCCACGACGGCCGCGACCTCCTCCAGATCATGGAGACCTACCCGCGCGACGAGCTGTTCCAGACCCCGGTCGACGAACTCCAGGCCATCGTCACCTCCGTGCTCTACCTCCAGGAACGCCGCAGGCTGCGGCTGTACCTGCGCAAGGACGAGTACGGCCGCTACTACTCCGCGCTCGTCTACCTCCCGCGCGACCGCTACACCACCGGCGTCCGGCTGCGGATCATCGACATCCTCAAGGAGGAACTCGGCGGCAACAGCGTCGACTTCACCGCCTGGAACACCGAATCGATTCTCTCCCGGCTGCACTTCGTGGTCCGCGTCCCGCAGGGCACCGTCCTGCCGGAGCTGTCCGACACCGACCGCGACCGCCTCGAGGTCCGCCTCGTCGAGGCCGCCCGCTCCTGGGCCGACGCCTTCCAGGACGCCCTCAACGCCGAACTCGGCGAGGAGCGCACCGCCGAACTCCTGCGCCGCTACGGCAACGCCTTCACCGAGGGCTACAAGGCCGACCACACCCCGCGCGCCGCCGTCGCCGACCTCGTCCACCTCGAACGGCTCTCGGAGGAACGGAACTTCTCCCTCAGCCTGTACGAGCCGGTCGGCGCCGCCCCCGACGAACGCCGCTTCAAGATCTACCGCAAGGGCGACGCGATCTCCCTGTCGGCGGTCCTGCCCGTCCTCAACCGCCTCGGCGTCGAGGTCATCGACGAGCGGCCCTACGAACTGCGCTGCGCGGACCGCAGCGTCGCCTGGATCTACGACTTCGGGCTGCGCATGCCCACACCGCTCGGCGGCGCGGGCGGCGACCACTTCGGCGACGACGCCCGCGAGCGGTTCCAGGAGGCGTTCGCCGCGACCTGGACCGGCAAGGCCGAGAACGACACCTTCAACGCCCTCGTGCTGGGCGCCGGGCTGACCTGGCGGCAGGCGATGGTGCTGCGCGCGTACGCCAAGTACCTGCGGCAGGCCGGGTCCACGTTCAGCCAGGACTACATGGAGGACACCCTCCGCACCAACGTGCACACCACGCGGCTGCTCGTCTCCCTCTTCGAGGCGCGGATGTCGCCGGACCGGCAGCGCGCCGGGCTGGAGATCACCGACGCGCTGCTGGAGGAGCTGGAGGCCGCGCTCGACCAGGTCGCCTCGCTCGACGAGGACCGCATCCTGCGCTCCTTCCTCACCGTCATCAAGGCGACCCTGCGGACCAACTTCTTCCAGAAGGCCACCGACGGCGCCCCGCACGACTACGTCTCCATGAAGTTCGACCCGCAGGCCATCCCCGACCTGCCCGCGCCGCGCCCCGCGTTCGAGATCTGGGTGTACTCGCCGCGCGTCGAGGGCGTCCACCTGCGGTTCGGGAAGGTCGCGCGCGGCGGGCTGCGCTGGTCCGACCGGCGCGAGGACTTCCGTACCGAGATCCTCGGCCTGGTCAAGGCGCAGATGGTGAAGAACACCGTGATCGTGCCGGTCGGCGCGAAGGGCGGGTTCGTCGCCAAGCAGCTGCCCGACCCGTCCGCCGACCGCGACGCCTGGCTCGCCGAGGGCATCGCCAGCTACCGCACCTTCATCTCCGCGCTCCTCGACATCACCGACAACATGGTCGCCGGAGAGGTCGTCCCGCCCTCCGACGTCGTCCGGCACGACGAGGACGACACCTACCTCGTGGTCGCCGCCGACAAGGGCACGGCGACGTTCTCCGACATCGCCAACGAGGTCGCCCAGTCCTACGACTTCTGGCTCGGCGACGCCTTCGCCTCCGGCGGCTCCGCGGGCTACGACCACAAGGCGATGGGCATCACCGCGCGCGGCGCCTGGGAGTCCGTCAAGCGCCACTTCCGCGAACTGGGCGTCGACACCCAGGTCGAGGACTTCACGGTCGTCGGCATCGGCGACATGTCCGGCGACGTCTTCGGCAACGGCATGCTGCTCAGCGAGCACATCCGCCTGGTCGCCGCCTTCGACCACCGGCACATCTTCATCGACCCGAACCCCGACGCGGCCACCTCCTACGCCGAACGCCGCCGCCTGTTCGAACTGCCCCGCTCCAGCTGGGCCGACTACGACGAGAGCCTGATCTCCGCGGGCGGCGGCGTCTTCCCCCGCTCCGCCAAGGCGATCCCCGTCAACGCCCACATCCGCGAGGCCCTGGGCATCGAGGCGGGCGTCGCCAAGACCACCCCCGCCGACCTGATGCGCGCCATCCTGGCCGCCCCGGTCGACCTGCTGTGGAACGGCGGCATCGGCACCTACGTCAAGGCGAGCACCGAGTCGCACGCCGACGTCGGCGACAAGGCCAACGACGCCATCCGCGTCGACGGCGCCGACCTGCGCGCCCGGGTCGTCGGCGAGGGCGGCAACCTCGGCCTGACCCAGCTCGGCCGGATCGAGTACTCCCGCGGCGGCGGCAAGATCAACACCGACGCCATCGACAACAGCGCGGGCGTCGACACCTCCGACCACGAGGTGAACATCAAGATCCTGCTCAACGGGCTGGTCACCGAGGGCGACATGACGGTCAAGCAGCGCAACAAGCTGCTCGCCGAGATGACCGATGAGGTCGGCGCGCTCGTCCTGCGCAACAACTACGCGCAGAACACGGCCATCGCCAACGCCCTCGCCCAGTCCAAGGACATGCTCCACGCCCAGCAGCGCTTCCTGCGCCACCTGGTCCGCGAGGGGCACCTCGACCGGGCGCTGGAGTTCCTGCCCACCGACCGCCAGATCCGCGAGCGGCTCGGCGCGGGCCAGGGCCTGAGCGGGCCGGAGACGGCCGTCCTCATGGCGTACACCAAGATCACGGTCTCGGACGAGCTGCTGCACACCACGCTGCCCGACGACCCCTACCTGCGCGGCCTGCTCTTCGCCTACTTCCCGACCGCGCTGCGCGAGCGGTTCGCGGAGCAGATCGAGAACCACCCGCTGCGCCGCGAGATCACCACGACCGTCCTCGTCAACGACACCGTCAACACCGGCGGTACGACCTATCTGCACCGGCTGCGGGAGGAGACCGGCGCCTCGCTGGAGGAGATCGTGCGGGCGCAGACCGCCGCGCGGACCATCTTCCGGTCGGCGTCGGTGTGGGACGCCGTCGAGGGCCTCGACAACACCGTCGACGCCGAGGTGCAGACCCGTATCCGCCTGCACTCGCGCCGCCTCGTCGAGCGCGGCACGCGCTGGCTGCTGAACAACCGGCCGCAGCCGCTGGAGCTGGCCGAGACGGTCGACTTCTTCTCCGAGCGCGTCGGGCACGTCTGGTCGCAGCTGACGAAGCTGCTGCGCGGCGCGGACCTGGAGTGGTGGCAGAAGATCTGCGACGAGCTGACCGCCGCGGGCGTCCCCGACGAACTCGCCCACCGGGTGGCCGGGTTCTCGTCGGCGTTCCCCGCGCTGGACATCGTGTCGGTCGCCGACCGCACGGGCCGCGACCCGATGGACGTCGCCGAGGTCTACTACGACCTCGCCGACCGGCTGCACATCACCCAGCTCATGGACCGCATCATCGAGCTGCCGCGAGCCGACCGCTGGCAGTCGATGGCCCGCGCCTCCATCCGCGAGGACCTGTACGCGGCCCACGCGGCGCTCACCGCCGACGTCCTCGCCGTCGGCAACGGCACCGCGACGCCCGAGCAGCGGTTCAAGGCCTGGGACGAGAAGAACGCGGCGCTCCTCGGCCGCGCCCGCACCACCCTGGACGAGATCCAGGGCTCGGAGACCTTCGACCTGGCGAACCTGTCGGTGGCGATGCGCACCATGCGCACGCTGCTGCGCGCCCACTCGTAGCGGCCACGCCGAGCACATGAGGAAAGGGGGGTGCCCCCGGCCGCCGAGGCCGGGGGCACCCCCCTTTTCTTTGACGCCCTTGTGGGGGCGGCCGTGCCCGTGTGGGGGCGGCGCGCCGTCAGTCCTTCGCCGCCGTCTTCGGACGCGGCTTCTTCTTCGGCTCGGTGAAGGCCTCGTACGCCTCCATGACCTCCTCCGTCGGCCCGTCCATGCGCAGTTCGCCGCGCTCCAGCCACAGGACGCGCTCGCAGGTCTCCCGGATCGAGCTGTTGCTGTGGCTGACCAGGAAGACGGTGCCCGCGTGCTCCCGCATGGCCCGGATACGGTCCGCGGAGCGCTGGCGGAACTTGGCGTCACCGGTGGCGAGGGCCTCGTCGATGAGGAGGACGTCGTGGTCCTTGGCGGCGGCGATGGAGAACCGCAGCCGCGAACCCATGCCGGAGGAGTACGTCCGCATCGGCAGCGAGATGAAGTCGCCCTTCTCGTTGATGCCGGAGAAGTCGACGATCTCCTGGTAGCGGGCCTTGATCTGCTCCCGGCTCATCCCCATGGCCAGACCGCCGAGGTAGACGTTCCGCTCGCCGGTCAGATCGCCCATCAGGGCCGCGTTGACGCCGAGGAGGGAGGGCTGGCCGTCGGTGTAGATACGGCCCCGCTCCACCGGCAGCAGGCCCGCGACCGCCTTGAGCAGCGTCGACTTGCCCGAACCGTTGGTGCCGATCAGGCCGATCGCCTCGCCCTTGTGCGCGACGAACGACACGTTCTTCACGGCGTGCACCGTACGGACGCCGGAGGCCTTCTCGGTCTTCTTGCGGCGCACGATGCGGTTGAGGGCGGCGGTGGCCGAACCCCGGCCGCCGCCGGTGCCGTTGACCCGGTAGACGATGTCGACGCCGTCGGCGACGACGGTCGGAATCCGCTGGTCGCGCAGGCGCGCCAGGTCGGTGGGCCCGGTGGGCGGGACGGTGTCAGCCACGGCCGTAGGTCTCCTCAGCCTTCCAGAAGTAGATGAAGCCCCCGACGCCCGCCAGCAGCGACCAGCCGACGGCCCAGGCCCACACGTGCGGCGGGAGCTGGTCGGCGTGGAAGCTGTCGATCAGCGCGAACCGCATCAGGTCGATGTAGACGGCGGCCGGGTTGGCGCGCAGCACGTCGGCCACCCAGGGCGGCATGTCCGTGTGCTGGCTGAGCAGGTTGTCGATGCTCCACATCACGCCCGACACGTACATCCAGGTCCGCAGCACGAACGGCATCAGCTGGGCGATGTCCGGGGTCTTCGCGCCGATCCGGGCCAGGATCATCGACACGCCCGCGTTGAAGACGAACTGGAGGGTCAGCGCGGGGACCGCCAGCACCCAGGACACGGCCGGCGGCACGCCCACCACGAGCAGGATCAGCACCAGCGCGGCCATCGAGAACAGCAGCTGCTGGAGCTGCTGGAGGCAGAAGGAGATCGGCAGCGCGGCCCGCGGGAAGTGCAGCGCCCGCACCAGGCCGATGTTGCCGGAGATCGCGCGGGTGCCCGCCATGATCGAACTCTGGGTGAACGTCCAGATGAACACGCCCGTCACCAGGAACGGGATGTAGTCCGGCACGCCCTTCTTGGTCTGGAGCAGCACGCCGAAGATGAAGTAGTACACGGCGGCGTTCAGCAGCGGGGTCATCACCTGCCACACCTGGCCCAGCCGTGCCTGGCTGTACTGCGCGGTGAGCTTGGCGGTGGAGAACGCGGTGATGAAGTGGCGGCGCGCCCACAGCTGCCGGACGTAGTCGGGCAGGGAGGGGCGGGCGCCGCTGACGGCGAGGCCGTACCGGGCCGCGAGCGCCGCGAGGTCTTCGGGGGCCTCGGCCCGGGTCGGGGGCGGTGTGTGGAGGACCTGGCTCACATCCGCTGCTTTCACTCGGGGGGTGGGGGTTCACGCGTCCGGCGTCGCCGCCGTCGTCCGGCGTTCTCTTACGTTTCTCTTCACGTTCTCTTACGTCGGGACGGGACCGTATCGTCGCAACGTGAGCGTAGGCCGTCGGGGCGTCGGAACGCAACCGTTTCGTCGTCACGGTGGGCGGGGTGGGGTGCGGGGGCTCCGAGGGCTCGCCGTGGCTTGCGGGCGCGGGCGACAGCGGGCGGATGTGGGTGGGTGCGTGGGGACGGGACCGTATCGTCGTGACGCCCTATGCTGGTCCGTATGACCACCAACGCCGACGGACCCCAGACGCGTCCGCGCCGTAGGGCCCCCGCCGGGGCGGCCGTGCTCCGCGAGGACGTGACCGAGGCGATCCGGGCGGCCGTGTTCGAGGAACTGGCGACCGTCGGCTACGCCCGCATGTCCATCGAGGGCATCGCCCGGCGGGCCGGGGTCGGCAAGACCGCCGTCTACCGGCGCTGGCGCTCCAAGCTCCACCTCGTGCTGGACATCGTCGCCGCGATCGCCGTGCAGGGACTGCCCGCCCCGGAGACCGGCGGCCTGGAGACCGACCTGCGGATGCTGTACGAGGTGACCTCCCGCGCCCTGCGGCACCCCGTGGCCTCGCAGATCATCCCCGACCTCCAGGCCGAGGCCGCCCGCAACCCCGAGATCGCCGAGGCCCTCCAGAAGGCGCTGCGGGAGGGGCAGGAAGGCGTCGCCCTCAAGATCGTCGCCGCGGCGGCGGCGCGCGGCGAGGTGCGCGCCGGACTCGACGACGACCTCGCCCTCGACCTGATCTCCGGTCCGCTCTACTGGCGCTCGGTGGTCATCCGCAGCCCCAAGCTGCCCAAGGGGTACCTCCCCGCGCTGGCACGAGCGACGGCGGAGGCGCTGAAGGCGCTGTAGCCGGGGGCGGGGGCGGGGGCGCTGGAGACGGGGGCGGGGGCGGCTACCGTCTCGCCGCCTCCGGGTGGAGGCGCAGCCAGCCCTCCCAGGCCGAGGCGATCATGTCCTGGAGGCCGTGGGTGGCCTTCCAGGCCAGGAGGGTGGCGGCGCGGTCGGCCGAGGCGACCACCCGGGCCGGGTCGCCGGGGCGGCGGGCGGTGACCGTGGGCGGGCGGTCGTGGCCGGTGACGGCGGCGACGCGGTCGATCATCTCCCGTACGGACACGCCCTCGCCGCGGCCGATGTTCAGGGTCAGGGCGCGGCCGGGCGTGGAGCGCAGCGCGCGGGCGGCGGCGACGTGGGCCTCGGCCAGGTCCACCACGTGGATGTAGTCCCGCACGCAGGTGCCGTCCGGCGTGGGGTAGTCGTCGCCGAAGACGCGGGGCGCGGCGCCCTCGGTGAGCCGCTCGAAGATCATCGGGACGAGGTTGAAGACCCCGGTGTCCGCCAGCTCCGGGCGGGCCGCGCCCGCCACGTTGAAGTAGCGCAGGGCGGCCGTCGACAGGCCCGTGGCCCGGCCGGTGGCGCGCACCAGCCACTCCCCGGCGAGCTTCGTCTCGCCGTACGGCGAGATCGGGACGCACGGGGTGTCCTCCGTGACGACGTCGACGTCCGGTGCCCCGTACACCGCGGCGGACGAGGAGAACACGAACGAGGGGACCCCCGCCGCGGTGACCGCGTCCAGGAGGACGCGCAGGCCCTCCACGTTCTCCCGGTAGTAGTGCAGGGGCCGGTCGACGGACTCGCCGACCTGCTTCTTCGCCGCCAGGTGGACCACGCCCGTCACCTCGTGCCCGGCGAGGGTGCGGGCGAGCAGTTCGCCGTCCAGCGTCGAGCCGCGCACCAGCGGCACCCCGTCCGGCACCCGCGCGGCCACCCCGGTGGAGAGGTCGTCGTAGACCACGGTCCGCTCGCCTGCGCCGGTCATCGCGCGCACGACGTGCGCCCCGATGTATCCGGCGCCCCCGGTGATCAACCAGGTCATCTCCCGCCCTCCCCCTCGTCGGTCGGCCCGTGGGCGGCGGTCCGGGCCACGGGCGGTGCGCGGCCCCGGCGCGGTCCCGGTGCCGGGGCCGCGATGGAGCCGACTCACAGTGAAGCAGTCCCCGCCCGACCCCGCCGGGCCTGTGGACAACTCCGTCCGGCCGTGCCCCGGACGGCCCGGCGCACCCGCCGCCGACCGCGCCCCCTCACCGGCTCCCGGCCTGCTCCTCCTCGCGGGCCGCCGCGTCGAGGACGTCGGTCAGCTGGTCCAGGCGGGCCCGCAGCGCGTCGATCTCCTCCGGGGAGGACCCGGTGGCGGCGGCGATCCGGCGCGGCACCCGCAGGGCCCGCTCGCGCAGCGCGCGCCCCTCCTCGGTGAGCGTGATCCGCACCGACCGTTCGTCGCGCGCGCTGCGCTCCCGTCGCACCAGACCGGCCGCCTCCAGGCGCTTCAGCAGCGGCGACAGGGTCCCGGAGTCCAGACGCAGCCGCTCGCCCAGCCGCTTGACCGGCACCCCTTCTCCGACGTCCCCCGCGCTCCGGCCGTCCCCCTCGTCCGCGCCCTCCCCGCCCGGCTGCTCCCACAGGACCAGCATCACCAGGTACTGCGGGTAGGTGAGCCCGAGGTCCTTGAGGATCACGCGGTACAGGCCGTTGAACGCGCGCGAGGCCGCGTGCAGGGAGAAGCAGATCTGCCGGTCCAGCAGCAGCCAGTTCTCGCCGCCGGGGGAGCCGAGCGCGGCGGGAGCGGCCACGGGGGCGGAGGAGCCGGTCGGGGCGGCGGACTCGGGGCCGGTCGGAGAGGCGGCCGCGGGCGTGGACGTCGAGGTCATGCCACCAGGGTAGCTCCGCACCCATCATTTGATTGTGTGCAATTGAATTGTGTGCTCTACTTATCTCCGTGAGGCGGTCCGGACGCGACGAGCGCGAGGGCCGGTCACCCCCCGCACACAGTCTTCCGAGAGGGACGGTTCAGACATGGACGCGCTCTACACCGCCGTAGCCACCGCCACCCACGGCCGCGAGGGCCGCGCGGTCACCTCCGACGGCAAGGTCGACGTCAAGCTCTCCCCGCCGGTCGAGCTGGGCGGCGACGGCCAGGGCACCAACCCCGAGCAGCTGTTCGCCGCCGGGTACGCGGCCTGCTTCGGCGGCGCCCTCGGCGTCGTCGGCCGCCAGGCCAAGGTCGACGTCAGCGACGCCGCCGTCACCGCCGAGGTCGGCATCGGCAAGCAGGGCGAGGGCTTCGGCCTCAAGGTCACCCTCCGCGTCGAGCTGCCCGACACCGTCGACCAGGAGACCGGCCGCAAGCTGGTCGAGCAGGCCCACCAGGTCTGCCCCTACTCCAACGCCACCCGCGGCAACATCGAGGTCGACCTCGTCGTCGAGTAACCCGCCCGCCCCGGCCGCCCGGCCCGCGCCGGGCGGCGGCGGGCGGCATCCGGTCCTCATCCGACCCGCGCCAGCACCTCACCCGTCCGCCTGCTCCACGCCACCACCACGGCCTCCTCGGGCACCGCGTGCCGGGGCGTGAGCAGCAGCCAGCGGACGTGGTGGCGGTGGACGACCGCCGCGCGCGCGGCGCGGGTCGTGTCCGGGGCGAGGTAGGCGCGCACCTCCGCTACCCGCCGCAGCCGCTCCCGCTCGCCCAGCGCCGGGTCCGGCCGGACGGGCGCGACCAGGTTCGCGCCGTACCCGGCGATCGCGCGCGCGGCACGCGAGCCGTCCGCGATCACCACCTCGCCGGGCCCGATGTGCCGCGCCGCCCAGTCGTACGCGGGCGGGCGCGGCGGCTGCGCGAAACCGACCGGGTCCAGCGAGCGCGGCACCACCGCCCCCGCGTGCACGACCAGGAAGCCCGCGCAGGCCGCGCCCGCGGCGAGCGCGGCCAGCACCTTGCGCCCCGTCCGCCACGGCCGGGGCGCCGCCAGTTCCACCGCCACCGCCCACTGGAGCGGCACCAGGGCGAGCCCCACGGTCCAGCCGTACGCGTACCGGCCGCTGACCCAGCCGTACGCCACCACCAGGCAGTCCAGGGCGAACATCAGCACCAGCGGGTCGCGCGCGCCCTCGCGGCGGGCCCGCAGCCACAGCGCGGGCAGCCCGGCCGCCACGGCCAGCCAGACATGCCCCGCCAGACCGTCGTAGAGGCGCCGGTACGAGGCGTCCAGGCGGGTGTCGCCGACCAGCGCGAGGACGTCGAAGTACGGCCAGACCGCCGCCGTCAGCAGCGCCGTGCAGCCCGTCGCCGCCCAGCGCAGCGCCTTCCCCGCGCACCGGCCCCGCTGCCGGCCCGCCACGAGCGCCACGCCCCCGGTGACCGCCGACACGGCGACGATCGGATGGACGAGCAGGATCAGCCCGTACAGCGCGCCCAGGGCCACGTACCCGGCGAAGCCGCGCAGGCCGTCCGGGCCCACGAAGCGCACCGCGCGGTCGTCCCGCGCGCGCGTGGCCGTCCACGCCCACGCCCAGAACGTCAGACCGATCGCGCACACCGCCGGCGCGCCGAGCGTCCCGGTCAGCGGCAGCAGGCCCAGCGACCCGCTCCACACCACCCGCTCGGTGCCCCACAGCAGGGTCAGCGCGGCCAGCGCCAGCACCGGCGCCCACGGGCGGGCGGTCAACGCGCGCGTGAAGCGCCCCACGCCGGTCAGCAGCACCAGCAGGTTCACCGGCCCCGCGACCCGCAGCACCTCCCGGCCGCCGAACCCGGTCAGCCTGGCGAACACCCCCTCGGCGAACGCGTACGGCGAGTAGAACGGACTGCCCGCGCCCGGCAGGTCGGCCGTCGGGTGGCGCGGCGCGAACAGGTCGGCCCGCAGCCGCTCCACCACCGCCGCGTGCTGCCCCGCGTCGCAGCACAGCGGCACCCGCCAGTACGCCAGCGACATCACCAGCCAGAACAGGAACCCGAAGACCTGGTACGGCGTCGGACGCCACAGCCGCCCGCCGTACAGCGCCGTCGCGCCGCGCGCGGGACGCCGGGTCAGGACACCGACGCTCATGGGGCCGCGACGGCGTCGGGGACCGGGAGGCCCGGACGGGCCGGGCACGCCCGGCACACCAGGCGCGCCGGGCACACCGGGTGTGCCGGGGACGCCTGACGGGTCCGCGGGGGACGGGAGAAAGGCCGCATTGACCGTATGTTCCCGTCGGGTCAACGCCCTTGCCGCTTCTCACCCCATCGAGTGAGCCCGATCGGCCCTCGCCTGGACCGGGACAGACAGCCCGCGCGCGCCGCCGACGACCGGCGCCGCCGGAGGGGCCGCGACCGGGGCGGCGGGCATCTCCTGCCCCAGCAGCAGCGTCCGTACGACCCGCTCGGCGGCCCGGCCGTCGTCGTGGCCGCGGAACCGGTCCCGGAAGGCCGCCCGCCGCCGCGCCGACTCCGCGTCCCGCCAGCCACCCGACACCAGCACCTCCGCCAGCTCGCCGTAGGCGCGCGTGACGTGTCCCGGCCCCTCGGCGGTCACGTCCACGTACAGGCCCCGGCTCGCCCGGAACGCGTCCACGTCGTGCGCGTGCACCACGACCGGCCGGTCCAGCAGGACGTAGTCGCACATGAGGGACGCGTAGTCCGTCACCAGGACGTCGGCGGCGAGCATCACCTCCGCCGCGTCACCGACGCCGGTCGCGTCGACCAGCACCCCGCGCCGGTGCAGCTCGGCCAGGCCCAGCGCGCGCGCCGGACCGTCCGCCAGGGACGGGTGC
Source organism: Streptomyces sp. NPDC091281 (assembly GCF_044757425.1). Lineage (NCBI taxonomy): Bacteria > Bacillati > Actinomycetota > Actinomycetes > Kitasatosporales > Streptomycetaceae > Streptomyces > Streptomyces sp. NPDC091281. The sequence continues at coordinate 37,610 of NZ_JBIVUY010000019.1, forward strand.
AGCCGCACCACCAGGGTGTGCCCCGCGCCCAGGTCGGCCGCGAGCCGGGCCGGGTCGAACGCCTCGACATACCCGCCGCGCCGGTACGCCCGGCGGGCCGGCGCGTACAGCACGACCGTGTTCCCGGCCGGGACCCCGAGCCGCGCGCGGGCCCGCCGCACCGCCTCCGGACCCGCGTTCACCAGCACGTCGTTGCGCGGGCTCCCGGTGCGCGCCGCCGCGAAACGGCACGGAAAGGCCCGCTCCCACACCAGCTCCGAGTGCGCGTTGGCGACCAGGCTGTGGTCCCAGCGGTCGGCGCGCCGCAGCAGCTCCGGCACGTCCACCCCGAGCCGCGCCCCGGGGCGTTCCAGCAGGTCCGCGCCCCGGTACGCCAGCGGGGTGCCGCGATGCGTCTGGATGTGCACGGCGTCCGGCCGCCCCGCCGGTACGGCCGGCAGCCCCGCCAAGTCACCGCCGTCGAGGTCCGTGACGACGAACCCGGCCCGCGCCGCCACCCGGTGGTGCTCGGGCGAGCCCAGCAGGACGTGCTCCGTGCCCTCGGGCAGCCCGGCCGCACACGCCTCGTCCCGCACCACCCACACCCCGCGCAGCCGTGGGGCGATCACGCGCGCCGCCCGGTGGACCGCCCCCGGATCGCCCAGCGCCCCCCGGTACCCGGCCGCCGCGTACACCACGAGGTCCGGGTCCGGCGCCCGCCGCGTGCGACCGGCTCGCACGCCTCGGCGCGCGCGCTCCCCGACCTCTGCACGCGCCCCAGCCCCGGCCCGCCCCGCCCCGTCCGGGACCGCCCCGTTCCGGTCCGCCCCCACCGTCCTCGCCGCCCCCGTCGCGCGTGCCGCCAGTCGCCGGGCGACGAACCCGGCGTACGTCCCCTCCAGGACCCGCAGCTCCGCCGGGAGCGGTGCGCCCCGGGGACGGTGGCGGGCGGACAGTGCGGCCGTGCGGCGGAAGAACGCGGCCCGCGCGGACCGCGGCAGCGCGTCCGGGTCGGCGAGCAGGGCGAGACAGTGCGCGCCCATCCGGCGGTGCACCTCGGGACGCCACGCCCCGAGCGCGGGGCGCGCGTCGAGGAGGGCGAAGACCCGCTCGTACTGGGCGTGCAGGTCGAAAGGGTCGCCGTGGTCGGGGTGGTCGCCGTCGGCGGCGGGGCGGCCGTACGGCGGACGGTCCGGGGCGGGCGTCCGGTGCGGGCGGTGGTCCACGTGATCCACGCAGATCCGCTCCAGGGCGGCGATCCGGCGCGCGCCGAGCAGCACCGCGTACGTCCAGGACAGCTGCCCGTACGCGCCGGGCGGGAAGCGGAAGCCGTTCTCCAGGACGAACGCCCGCCGGTACGCCTTGTTCCACGCGACCGCCGGCAGGCCGAGGACACCAGGGTGCTCGGCCGCCGTGAAGGTGCCGTCGAAGTCGCCGTCGCTGTCGCTGTCGCCGGGGGCGGCGAGGAGGTGTGCGGCGGGGTCGCGTCGGGTGCCGTCCCACCAGGACGTCCGCGCGTGGTCGAAGAGCAGGACGTCCGGGTCGCCGGTCTCGTCGAGCCGGTCGGCCAGCGCGCCCAGGGCACCCGGGGTGAGGGTGTCGCCCGCCCCGAGGAACAGCAGACGTTCGCCGCGCGCGTGGGCGAGCCCCGCGTCGCGCAGGCCGCCCGGACCCAGGTCCCGCGGCAGCCGTACGGCCCGCACGCGCGGGTCACCCAGGACGTACTCGTCCAGGATCGGGCCGCAGCCGCCGGGGGAGCGGTCGGTCACGGCGATCACCTCGACGTCCCGGTACGGCTGGTCCAGGACCGAGTCGAGGCACGCGCGGAGGAAGCCCCGCTCCCCCCGGGGGCAGGCGACGACGACGCTGAAGCGGGGCACGGCGGTCAGCTCCTTGCGAAGGGGACGGCGGCGGGCGCCGGAATCCGCTCGCCCAGCGGACGGACGGGCGGGATGGTCCCCCGGTCCTCGCCCAGCAGCACCCGGCGCACCACCCGCTCGGCGGCCCGGCCGTCGTCGAACCGGCAGAACCGGGCCCGGAACGCGGACCGCAGCGCCGCCGACCGGGCACCCCGGTGCACGCCGTCGCGGAAGACCGTCGCCAGCTCCTCGGGAGTGCGGGCCACCGGGCCCGGCGGCACCGTACGCGGGTCGACGTACAGGCCGCGTGTCCGCGCGCAGACCTCCCAGTCGTCCGCGTACAGGACGATCGGCCGGTCCAGGTGGGCGTAGTCGCACATCAGCGACGCGTAGTCCGTGACCAGCGCGTCGGCGGCGAGGCAGACCTCCTCGACGCAAGGGTGGGCGGACACGTCGATGACCCGGTCCCCGCCAGGACCGCCGACGCTGCGTGCGCGGGGGTGCGCGCCGGGCGCGTGCAGCAGAACCACCACGTCCTCACCGGCCGCCGCGCAGAACGCCGCCAGGTCGAGGCCGGGACCGGCGGGCACGGGGTGGTCGCGGTGGGCGGGGGCGTACAGCACGGCCGTCTTCCCCTCGGGCACGCCCAGGTCCCGCCGGATACGGTCCACGTCCTCGGCGCAGGCCCGGTAGAAGACGTCGTTGCGCGGGGAGCCGTACTCCAGCGGCTCGTAGGCGCCCGGGAAGGCGCGCTCCCAGGTCCGGGTGGAGTGCGGGTTCGCGGAGAGGACGTAGTCCCAGCGGTCCGCGCCGCCGAGGAGCGCCCTGGGGCCGCCACCCGCACCGGCCGCCGTGGCGGCCACCGGGTACGCGGCCCGGTCGACGCCCGTCGTCCGCAACGGGGTGCCGTGCGGGGTCCGCAGCCGTACCTGGCCCGGCCGCTTCACCACGTCCCGCGCGAAGTCCCCTTCGCCGACCAGGTACTTGGCGCGGGTCAGCAGCCGCCGGGCGCGCCGGGTGCCGAGCACGGCGTGCTCGACGCCCTCCGGGACGGCGTGCGCGTGGTCCGCCCGGACGAGGAACACCGACCGCAGACGCGGGGCGAGTTCGGCGGCCCGCTCGTGCAGCGCGGCCGGGCCGCACACGTAACCGCGGCCCCCGTGCGCGCAGTAGACGGCGAGCCGCGGGTCGATCCGGCGGAGACGGCCGCCGACACCCGCCGCGACCCGTGCGACCCGTGCGACCCGTGCGACTGGTGCGACCCGTGTGATGCCTCGGGTGCGGCCGGTCGCCGTGACGTGGCGGGGGAGGCGGGAGGCGAGGCGGAGTGCCCGTGCCGCGAGCCGGTGGGCGTACGCGAGCACGCGGAACGCGGTGTACGCGTCGGCCGCCAGCAGGCGGTGCGGCAGGCCGGTCCGGCCGTGCGGGCGCGGGAGGTCCGCCGGGAGGTGTTGCCGGTACAGGGCGCCCGCCCGGCGGAAGAAGGCGCGGCGGTCGGCCGCGGGCAGCCGGGCCGGACGGGCGGCCGTCGACAGGACGGCGGCGAAGAGCTGACCGAAGAGGCCGTGCGGCAGCGCCTGTTCAGGGCGCGCGCCTAACACCCGCTCGACCTGGTCGAGGAGTTCGCCGTGGTGGGCACCCGGCCGGGCCGGCCGGTCGCCCTGGCGGCGCAGCAGGTGCCGGACGACCACCGCCCGCAGCACCGCGGCCCGTTCGGCGTGCAGGGTGACCAGGCCGCCGAACCCGACATCCGTGAAGTGGCCGCCGGGGAAGTGTAGTTGCCGCTCCACGAGGAACGCCCGGCGGTAGACCGCGCTCCACGCGGGCAGCAGCACCCCCGCCACCTCGGGCGCCGCGCGCGGCGTGAACACCCCGTCCGGCGCCGAACTCCAGCCCGCGGCAACGGGGTTGACCGGCTCGCCCTCCCACCACGGGACGCGCTCGTGCTCGGCGTACAGGACGTCGACCTCGCCCGTCACCGCCAGCCGGTCGGCCAGCGCGCGCAGGGCGCCCGGAGCGAGGGTGTCGTCGCCGTCGAGGAACAGCAGATACGCGCCGGTCGCCGCCCGCACCCCGGTGTTGCGCGCCTCGGCCAGCCCCGCCGACGGCGGCGAGAACACCGGGCGGACCCTGGGGTCCCGTGCCGCGTACCCGGCGGCGACCCCCGCGGCCGGGGCACCGGGGCCGTCGCAGACCGGGATCAGCTCGAAGTCCCCGAAGTCCTGGGCCAGAACGGAGTCCAGGGCGAGGGGAAGACGGCCCGCGACCCCGTGGGACGGGACGACGATGCTGAAACGGGGCATGTCTCCTTCTTCCGGCGCGGGCGGCAGAACCTGGCCCGGAAACGGCCGAAGGAGTGAATTGGTTACGTTCGCCTACGGCATTCGGGGGACACCGGGTGAACGGAGGGCGGCGGGACGGTGACGTGACACGTGCGGGGGAGGGGGCCTGCTGCTCGGCAGCGGGAGCGCGCCGTCCGGCGGGGACAGTGCGCCCCCCGGCGGGGTCAGCGGGCTGCCCGGCACGGAGCGCGGGCCGCTCCGTGTAGCTCCTCCGCGCGGCCCGCAGCGGCGCTCGCAGCGGCTCAGAGCAGGGAGGGCACCTCCACCGCCGACACCTCCCGTGCCGCCCGCTCCAGGGCGCTCGCCAGGAGGGCGAGGTCGGTGGGGCCGTTGCCCAGTTCACGGACCGGCCGACGGGTCGGCGGGTCGCCCATGCGCTGCCACTCCAGCGGCACCACGGTGGGCCGCAGCGTCGCCGTGCGCGGGATACGGCCCGTCACCCGGCCGCCCTGGAACGGGGTCGGCCGTCCGTCCGGACCGCTCAACCGGCCGCGACCGGGGGCCGGTTCGTCGGCGCCCGAGCCGGGCGCGTCCAGCGTGATCCGCAGCGTGGCCTGCCGGACCGCCTCCGACTCCGCCGTCCGGCCGCCGGGGCCGGTCGCCGCCACCAGGTGCACGCCGAGCCGCTCGCCCTCGCGGGCCACCGCCTCCAGCGCCCGCGTCACCGACCCGGCGGCGGGCCTGCCGGGCGAGCCGAGCGCGGGGGCCACCAGGGCGTCCAGGTCGTCGACCACCACCACGAGCCGCGGCAGCGGCGACGGCGCCTCCGCCGCCCGCCGGGCCGCCGCATCCGGCCGCAGCCGCAGCGTCGCACTCGGCGGAGCCTCTATGTCCCCGGAGCCAGAGCCAGAGCCGGAGCCGGTGCCCAGGCCGGTGCCCGTGCCGGCGGCGGCGCCCGCTCCGGAACCCGCGGCCAAACCGGCACCCGCACCCGAACCCGCACCCGAGCCATGACCCGCGCCGTTCCCGTGCCCTGCCCCTGCCCCTGCCCCTGCCCCTGCCCCGCCGCCCGTTCCGCCCGGCTGCCTTTGCGGTCCGATCCGGCCGGACATCGTCCGTCCGGTGTGCCACTCCGTGAAGTCGGACCGTCCGAGCAGTTCGGCCCGCCGCTTCAGCTCCGCGCTGAGCGACTGGGCGAACTCCCGCATCCGGACGGGGTCGTTGGCGGTGAGGTGGGTGGTGACGTGCGGGACGTCCGTGCAGACCCGCAGGCCGTCGCCGGGGCCGCCCGCCTTGCCGACCGTGTCGCGGCCGTCCAGCAGCACGATGCCCAGCCGGTCGGGGCGTTCGGCGGCGGCCAGCGAGGCGACGACCGCCCGCAGCAGCTCCGTACGCCCGCTGCCGGGCGGTCCCTCGACCAGCAGGTGCGGGCCCTCGGCGGCGAGGTCGACGGCGACCGGGCCGCGCGGACCGGCGCCCAGCACGGCGCACGCCCGCCCGCCGAGCGCCCCGGTGTCGTCCGCCGCGTCCGCCCACCGGGCCATCAGCGAGGTGGGGGTGGCCCGCGCCAGGCCGAGTTCGTCGAGGAGACGCGCCGACGGGGGCAGCGGGGCGGAGACGCGCGGGGCGCGGTCGCCGCCGCCGTCGGGCCGCAGCGGCGCCAGGGCCCGCGCGAACCGCTCGGCCCAGGCAGCGGACACCGCGTCCACGGAGCCGACCGTGCCCGGCCCCACCGGACCCGGCCGGTCCTGGCCGGGGGAGAGCGTGTCGGGTCCGTCCGCCGGGGCCACCCGCAGCAGGCGCAGCGCGGTCGCCACGTCCCCGCTGAGCAGCGCGACCGCGCCGCACGCGCGGAACGTGGGCGCCGCCGCGCAGGCGGCCTCGTAGACGTCGGCCACCGGGGCGGAGGGGGAGGCGGCGGCCGTCTCGGCCAGACAGAGCACATGGATGCCCGCGCGGGGACCGGCCGCCGCCAGGCGCGCCGTCGCCGCCCGCAGGTCGGCGCCGCCGGGGTCGCCGTCGACGACGACCACCGTGAGCGTCCCCGCGGAGCCGCCGGTACGCCCGTCGCCGTGACCGTCCGCGCGGGCCCGTGCGGGGCGCGGGGCGCCGCCGTCGCGGGGCGCCGGGACGGCCGCCGCCACGGTGTCCTCCCCACCCCGCGCGTCCTTCGCGTCCCTCGTGTCCGCGAGGTGGTCCTCCAGGCGGCGCAGCAGTTCGTCGGCGCGCGCGGTGGCCTGGTCGCGGTCGAGGGCGAGCAGCAGCCGGCAGTCCTGGCCGTGCCCCGGGCGCAGGTGGGGCAGCCAGCCGAGCCAGGCCCACTCCGCGACCCGCTCCCGCTCGGACCGCGCGCGGTCCACGCTGATCAGGACGATCTCCAGGGTCTCCGGGGAGTGCAGCGCGGCGAGCTGCGCCAGCACCGCGCGGGCCAGCCCGGCGAGCCGGGGCCGCGGTCCGGCCAGGCCCAGCGCGCCCGCCTCCCGCAGGCTCGCGGTCACCGGGACGGCCGCCAGCGGGCGCGCGTCGCCGGGCGCCGTACGGTCGGCCGTGCCCAGCCGGACCGTGAGCGCCTCCGGGTGGCCCGGCCCGCGCTCCCACAGGCGGGGCCCGGGACCGAGCGCGGTCAGCAGCAGCGCCGCCGGGTCGGGCCAGGTGTCGGGGGAGCGGACCGGCTCCCCGGCGGTCCGGGGCGCGGCCCGGTCGGGGGCGCGCTCGTCCGGGCTGTCCGGGCCGGAGTCCTCCTGGGGTCCGCCGCGTCCGCCGGTCAGCCGCCGCGCCCAGGCGGACAGGCCGCCCCGTCTGCGGGCGCCCGCCGGCAGGTCGGGCCCGCCCGGCACACCACCGTCCCGTGCGGCACCGGCGTCACCGGTGGGCGGTACGTGCGGACCGCGCGCCTCCTGCTGCTCCGCGAACGAGCCGAGCCCCGACCGGCCGCCGTGGGTCTCCGTGGCCCCACCGCGCGGGACGGCCGGGGGAGGCCCGCCGCCGTGCCGCTCGATCCGGGGCGCGCCGCCCTGACCGGGGACGACGTACGGCGACGACCCGGCGGCGTGATCCGAGGCCGGGTCCGCGGGCGAGGGAGCGGAGTGCGCGGAAGGCGCGGCGCCGCCGGTCCAGTCGACGGTGCCGTAGGCGTGGCCGGTGGGCGCGGCGGGCGTACCGGCGCCGCTGACCCGCAGCCGCGAACGCGGCGCCTCCGGCCGCGCGGGGCCCACCACCGGTCCGGACGGCGCGGCCCTTCCCGCCGTACCGCCGCCGTCGTACGGCGCAGGGGTCCCGTACGGCGAAGGCGCGCCGGGGGCCGAGGTGCCGGAGTCGGCGCGCGCGGCAGTCTGGGAGGTCTGGGAGGTCTGGGCGGCCGGGGACGTCTGGGCGGTGTGGGCGCAGGCCACCCGCACGTGCCCCTCCCCGTCCGGCGTCGTGGCGGGCCGCACGCCCGGATTGCCGGGCGGGACCAGCCGCAGCGCCGACTCGCCGACCCGCAGCAGCGCGCCCGGGGCGAGCCGCTGCGGGCGGGTGCCGACGCGGGCGCCGTCCAGGACGGTGCCGTTGGTGGAGCCGAGGTCCGCGACGGTCACCCGGCCGTCGGGGGAGAGGGTCACCGCGCAGTGCAGCCGGGACACGTCCGGGTCGTCCAGCGGCACGTCGGCGTCGGCGGAACGGCCCACCCGCACCTGCCCGCCGTGCAGCAGATGGACGCCGCCCGCGTCCGGACCCGCCACCACGTGCAGCCGGGCCGGGGCGTCGTCCACCTCCGGATGCGGCTCGGGGTCGGCCGGTTCGCCGAGGAACAGCACGGCCCCGTCGGTCAGCGGCGGCTCGCCGAGGGTGCAGCGGTGGGCGTCCAGGCGCTCGGCACCCGCGTACAGCACGGGCTGGGCTCCCCCGGACGGCGCAGCGCCCCCGTCCCCGGTGACGGCCGCCGCCAGGGCCGACGCCACCGCCGCCAGCGCGGTGCCCGCGGGCGCGGTCACCAGCACGTCGCGGCTCGCGGCTCGCTCGCGCGGCTCGGCGGCGGGGCCCTGCGGGTCTACGACGGTCAGCCGGATCTGCATCGCCGTCAGCGGTCCCTTCTGCCCCCGGGGCGCGGACTTGCCCCACCCCGTCACGAGCACGTCGGCCAGTACTCCAGGCATCCTCGCACCTGTCACCGACAACGCGCCCGCCGCCGGAGGACAAGTGATCTTGATTGGTCGGCTCTGCCCGTAAAAGTGCCGGACAGGTGACGCACCGGCGACCGCTTGAGATCGGTCACGCCCGTCTCCGGCAACCAACGGACCGAGGTGAGCGTCTTTCCTTCGAACATGTACGGCACGGGACGCGTAGCCGTACACGAGGGCGCACCGGACGACCGGTGGAACGACGACAGCCCGAGGCCGGGGCCACGGCACTACAGTGGGTCGGAAACACTCGCGGGCAGGCGGCGGGACATCAGCAGGCAAGCAACAGGGAGCGCATGACGTGCGGCCGGTAGGCAGCAAGTACTTGCTCGAGGAGCCGCTCGGACGCGGCGCCACGGGCACCGTCTGGCGAGCCCGCCAGCGAGAGACCGCGGGCGCCGAGGCGGCCGTCCCCGGCCAGCCCGGCGAGACCGTCGCGATCAAGGTCCTCAAGGAGGAGCTCGCGAGCGACCCCGACGTCGTGATGCGGTTCCTGCGCGAGCGCTCCGTGCTGCTGCGGCTGACCCACCCCAACATCGTCCGGGTCCGTGACCTGGTCGTCGAGGGCGATCTGCTCGCGCTCGTCATGGACCTCGTCGAGGGCCCCGACCTGCACCGCTACCTCCGTGAGAACGGGCCCTTCACCCCGGTCGCCGCCGCGCTGCTCACCGCGCAGATCTCCGACGCGCTCGCCGCCAGCCACGCCGACGGCGTCGTCCACCGCGACCTCAAGCCCGCCAACGTGCTGCTCATGCAGGGCGGCGGCCAGATGCACCCGCTGCTCACCGACTTCGGCATCGCGCGCCTCGCCGACTCGCCGGGCCTCACCCGCACCAGCGAGTTCGTCGGCACGCCCGCGTACGTCGCCCCCGAGTCCGCCGAGGGCCGCCCGCAGACCTCCGCCGTCGACATCTACGGCGCCGGCATCCTGATGTACGAGCTGGTCACCGGCCGTCCCCCGTTCAGCGGCGGGTCCGCCCTCGAAGTCCTCCACCAGCACCTCAGCGCCGAACCGCGCCGCCCCTCCACCGTGCCCGACCCGCTGTGGACGGTCATCGAGCGCTGCCTGCGCAAGAACCCCGACGAGCGGCCCGGCGCCGAGAACCTCGCGCGCGCCCTGCGCGTCGTCGCCGAGGGCATCGGCGTGCACGCCAACTCGATGCAGATCGCCGCCGCCGAGGGCGTCACCCACCTCCTCGCGCCCGACCCGGCGCCCGCGCCCGTCCCCGGCGCGCCCGCGGCGGCGCCCGCCGGCGCGTACGACCCGAACGCCGCGACCAGCGTGCTCCCGCACACCGCCGGACCCGGCGGCCCGCCCGGCGCCGCCGACCCCACCGCTGTCCTCCCGCACACCGGCGGCCCCTCGGGCGCCGCCGACCCGACGGCCGTCCTGCCGCCCGTCCCCGCCCACCAGCCCGGTGACGGCGGGCAGGGGCCGCGCCCCGAGGAACCGCACCCCTGGCAGAACCAGCTGCGCGCCGCCCGCGACCGCAACGAGCAGACCCAGGTCCAGTACCTCGACCCGAACGAGGACCCGCTGCGCCGCCGCCCCCAGCGGCAGGTCGCGCGCCCCCAGCAGCCGCCGCAGCGGCCCGCCCCGCAGCAGCAGCCCCAGCCCCAGCAGGGCTACGGGTATCCCGCGCAGCAGCCGCAGCAGCAGTACGCCCCGCCGCAGCCCCAGCCCCAGCGGTACGCGCCCCAGCCCCAGCAGCCGCCGCAGCGCCCCGCGCCCGAGCCCCGGCAGCGCCGCGAGCCGCGCCCGCGCAGCGCCAACCCGATGAAGATCCCCGGCCTCGGCTGCCTCAAGGGCTGCCTGTTCACCCTCGTCATCCTGTTCGTGGCGAGCTGGCTGGTCTGGGAACTGACCCCGCTCCAGGACTGGATCGGCACCGGCAAGGGGTACTGGAGCCAGCTCGGCGACATGTTCAGCACGGTCGGCGGCTGGATCGAGAACATCAGCGACTGGATCGGCGACCTGGGCGGCGGCTCGGGCACCTCCGGCACCTGAGACGGACAGCCGAGCCCGACGGGGTGAAGCCGGGCGTTCCGGAACGTGAGTTCGGGGATTTGTCGACATCCGACGGGTGATTTCGGCCTCCGCGGTGAAGGTCGCCCTCTCGGACGCGTACTTTTGTCGCCACACGCGTCTGTAGGAGCAGCCTTGGCACGCAAGATCGGCAGCCGGTACACCGCCCACCAGATCCTCGGACGGGGCAGCGCCGGAACGGTGTGGCTGGGTGACGGGCCGGACGGACCCGTCGCCGTGAAACTCCTGCGCGAGGACCTCGCGTCGGACGAGGAACTGGTCGGCCGCTTCGTCCAGGAGCGCACCGCCTTGCTCGGCCTGGAGCACCCGAACGTGGTCTCCGTCCGCGACCTCGTCGTCGACGGCAACGACCTCGCCCTCGTCATGGACCTGGTGCGCGGCACCGACCTGCGCAGCCGCCTCGACCGCGACCGGCGGCTCGCGCCCGAGGCGGCCGTCGCGATCGTCGCGGACGTCGCCGAGGGCCTCGCCGCCGCCCACGCGGCCGGGATCGTGCACCGGGACGTCAAGCCCGAGAACATCCTCCTCGACATGCGGGGCCCGCTCGGCCCCGGCGGCTCCCACCGCGCGCTGCTCACCGACTTCGGGGTCGCCAAGCTGATCGACACCCCGAAGCGGACCCGCGCCACCAAGATCATCGGTACGCCGGACTACCTCGCCCCCGAGATCGTCGAGGGCCTCCCGCCGCGCGCCTCGGTGGACATCTACGCCCTCGCCACCGTCCTGTACGAGCTGCTGGCCGGGTTCACCCCGTTCGGCGGCGGCCACCCCGGCGCGGTGCTGCGGCGGCACGTCACCGAGACGGTCGCCCCGCTGCCCGGCATCCCGGACGAGCTGTGGCAGCTCGTCGTGCAGTGCCTGGCCAAGGCGCCCGCCTCCCGGCTGCGCGCCTCCGAGGTGGCCGCCCGGCTGCGGGAGCAGCTCCCGACGCTCGCCGGGATGCCCCCGCTGGACGTCGGCGAGCCCGACGCCGAGGTGTCCGGCCAGACGGCCGACGCCGGGTCGGACGGTACGGCCGGACGCGGCGACCGGGGCGAGCCCGCCGGGCCGGACCGGGCCGCGGGGCGCGCCCGGCGGGGGTCGGTGCCGCTGGTGCCGGGCGCCAAGCCCGACTCCAACCGCGACACCCACACCTCGATGCGGGTGCCCGCCCCCGACGAACTGGCGGGCGGCGCCCACGGCACCGCCCGCGTCCCCCGCGCGACGGGCGCCCCCCGCCCCGGCTCGGCCCGCAACCGCGCCGTCACCCGCCGCCGCCGGATCACCCTCGGTGCCGCCGCGGTCGCGGTCGCCGCGGCGGTCGGCATCGGCGCCTGGGCGGCGACCTCGGACGACACCCCGGACACCCCACCCCAGGACACGAAGAACTCGTCCCCTGTGACCCCGTGACCCCGTGACCGTGACCCCTTGACCCTGTCCCCGTGACCCTGGCTCCGGCGCCCCCCTGACGCCGGAGGGCCGTTCCCCGGCCGGGGCACGCCTCGCCCCTGGACCCCCACAACCCGCCGCACCCCCCCTGCACCCCCGGCGGGACCGGCGGGACCGGGCCGCTCGGTGGAGCCGTTACGCTGGAGGGGTGGCAGTCGTCGATGTTTCCGAAGAGCTCAAGTCCCTCTCCTCGACCATGGAGTCGATCGAGGCCGTTCTGGACCTCGACAGGCTGAGGGCCGACATCGCCGTGCTCGAGGAGCAGGCGGCCGCGCCGTCCCTGTGGGACAACCCGGACGAGGCGCAGAAGATCACCAGCAAGCTGTCCCACCTCCAGGCCGAGGTCAGGAAGGCCGACACCCTGCGCGGCCGGATCGACGACCTCTCCGTCCTCTTCGAGATGGCCGAGGAGGAGGACGACCCCGACACCCGCGCCGAGGCCGAGTCCGAGCTGGCCGCCGTGAAGAAGGCGCTGGACGAGATGGAGGTCCGCACCCTCCTCAGCGGCGAGTACGACTCCCGCGAGGCGCTGGTCAACATCCGCGCCGAGGCCGGTGGCGTCGACGCCGCCGACTTCGCCGAGAAGCTTCAGCGGATGTACCTGCGGTGGGCGGAGCAGAAGGGCTACAAGACCGAGATCTACGAGACCTCGTACGCGGAGGAGGCCGGCATCAAGTCGACCACCTTCGCCGTGCAGGTGCCGTACGCCTACGGCACGCTCTCCGTGGAACAGGGCACCCACCGCCTGGTGCGGATCTCGCCCTTCGACAACCAGGGCCGCCGCCAGACCTCCTTCGCCGGGGTCGAGGTGCTGCCCGTGGTCGAGCAGACCGACCACGTCGAGATCGACGAGTCCGAGCTGCGCGTGGACGTCTACCGCTCCTCCGGTCCCGGCGGCCAGGGCGTCAACACCACCGACTCCGCGGTGCGCCTCACCCACATCCCCACCGGCATCGTCGTCTCCTGCCAGAACGAGCGCTCGCAGATCCAGAACAAGGCCACCGCCATGAACGTCCTCCAGGCCAAGCTGCTGGAGCGGCGCCGCCAGGAGGAGCAGGCCAAGATGGACGCCCTCAAGGGCGACGGCGGCAACTCCTGGGGCAACCAGATGCGTTCGTACGTCCTGCACCCCTACCAGATGGTGAAGGACCTGCGGACCGAGTTCGAGGTCGGCAACCCGGAGGCCGTGTTCAACGGCGAGATCGACGGGTTCCTGGAGGCCGGAATTCGCTGGCGCAAGCAGCAGGAGAAGTAAGTTTGTCGACAAGGCAACTGCCCCCGGTGCGGGGGTGGTTGCCTTTGTCGTGCCAGGGTCCCGCCGCGTTCTCTGTCACAGTCGCGGCTTCAACGCCCGGCAAAGCGTGCTGACTTGGACATTGCGCGCGCAATGACCTTGACGCTTCGTCGAAAAGTGGGAAGGGTGATGCGCGGCATGCGTAGCACCGGGGCGCATGTGGACCGGGGGGCTCGGCGCAGGTCTGCCACCCCCGTTGACCACGGCCCCGGACGCGGCCCTCACCGACGAACCGGCTACTGGGGGTAGCAACCTTATGACCAAGAAGACGCGCGTGCGTGTCGCGCGCATCGCCGCGGGCGCCGTGATCGCCGCGGGTGCCTCGCTCACCGTGGCCGGCGTCGCCTCGGCCACCGGCGACCAGGGCGGCAAGAGCGGCCTCGTCGAGACGGCGACCGCGAACGTCAAGAGCCCCGACGACCCGACGGACCCCTGCGACATCGTGGCGGACCCCGACTGCGACGACCCGGGTGAGACCACCGGGGAGACCTCGACCACGGGCGACACCTCGACCACGGGCGACACGTCCACGACCGGGGACACCTCCACGACCGGTGACACGTCCACCACGGGCGACACCTCCACCACGGGTGACACGACCACCTCGGGCGGGACCTCCACGACCGGGGACACCTCGACCACGGGCGGCTCGAACAGCACCGGTGGCTCCACCGGCACCACGGGCGGGTCCAGCAGCACCGGCGGCTCCACCTCGGGCGGCTCCACCACCGGCGGCACCGGCACCTCCGGCGGTTCCACCTCGGGCGGCTCCACCGGCGGTTCCGCCTCGGGCGGTTCCACGGGCGGCTCCGCGACCGGTGGTGGCTCGGTCACCGGCGGTACCGGCACCACCCCCGACGGCACCTCCGTCCAGGAGGCCGGCAGCTCCGCGCTGACCGACACCTCGGACACCGTCGCCCAGGGCGGCGGCAAGGAGCTGGCCGAGACCGGCGCCGGACAGACCACCTTCCTGATCATCGGCGCCGCCACCATGATCGTCGGCGGCGTCGGCTTCCGTGTGCTGCCGCGTCTGGTCGAGGGCCGCGGCGGCGCGGCCGCCTGACGGCGACCACCCCGGCCGGCCCGTCCAGGGACGCGTGAAGGGGCCCGGAGCCGATCGGCTCCGGGCCCCTTCGACGCCGTACGGTCAGTCCTTCGGCCCCCGCGGGCTAGGCGGTCTGGTGGGCGAGCAGCGCGAGCGCCGCCACCAGCACCGCCAGGAGCGCGATCAGGGCCATCGGGTTCAGCCCCCCGAAGTGGTTCTCCTGCTGCAACCGCTCACGGTTCGCGCGGCACACGGGGCACCGGCCCTCACTCACGGGCGCGGCGCAGTTAGCGCACACCAGCCGGTCGTACGTCATGCGCTCGCCCTCCTTGCACCGGTTCCACGTACACAACGCCCGTGGAAACGCAAACGTTCCCCTCCACTCTGCCAGGTTCCGCCGGATTCAGCGCGGGGTCCGGGCAGGAGCTGTCTCACAGACCGCGGCCGTACAAAAACGCACAAGCCGCCCGCAACCGCAACCGATGCCTGCGGACGGCTCCCCGCTTCGCGTATGGTCACGCACATCTACCCCCGGCGACCCGTGGTGCATCCGTGATCCGATTCGACAACGTCTCCAAGGTCTACCCCAAGCAGACCCGCCCCGCACTCAGGGATGTCTCCCTCGAAGTGGAGAAGGGCGAGTTCGTCTTCCTCGTGGGCTCCTCGGGTTCGGGCAAGTCCACGTTCCTGCGGCTCGTGCTGCGCGAGGAGCGGTGCAGCCACGGCCAGGTGCACGTGCTGGGCAAGGACCTCGCCCGTCTCTCCAACTGGAAGGTGCCGCAGATGCGCCGCCAGTTGGGCACCGTCTTCCAGGACTTCCGGCTGCTGCCGAACAAGACCGTCGCCGAGAACGTCGCCTTCGCGCAGGAGGTGATCGGCAAGTCCCGTGGCGAGATCCGCAAGTCGGTGCCGCAGGTGCTCGACCTGGTCGGCCTCGGCGGCAAGGAGGAGCGCAGGCCCGGCGAGCTGTCCGGCGGTGAGCAGCAGCGCGTCGCCATCGCGCGCGCCTTCGTGAACCGGCCGAAGCTGCTGATCGCCGACGAACCGACCGGCAACCTCGACCCGCAGACCTCCGTGGGCATCATGAAGCTGCTGGACCGGATCAACCGGACCGGCACCACCGTCGTGATGGCCACGCACGACCAGAACATCGTGGACCAGATGCGCAAGCGCGTCATCGAGCTGGAGCAGGGCCGCCTCGTCCGCGACCAGGCGCGCGGCGTCTACGGCTACCAGCACTGACCGCCACCGTCCACGGAAAGGCCTCAAGAAGACGCCATGCGCGCCCAGTTCGTACTCTCCGAGATCGGTGTCGGTCTCCGCCGCAACCTGACGATGACCTTCGCGGTCGTCGTCTCCGTCGCCCTGTCGCTCGCCCTGTTCGGCGGGTCGCTCCTGATGAGCGACCAGGTCACCACGATGAAGGGCTACTGGTACGACAAGGTCAACGTCTCGATCTTCCTCTGCAACAAGAGCGACGCCGAGTCGGACCCCAACTGCGCCAAGGGCGCGGTGACCGACGACCAGAAGAAGCAGATCAAGACCGACCTCGGCAAGATGGGCGTCGTCGACCAGGTGACGTACGAGTCGCAGGACGACGCCTACAAGCACTACAAGGAGCAGTTCGGCGACTCCCCGCTCGCCAGCTCCCTCACGCCGGACCAGATGCAGGAGTCGTACCGGATCAAGCTGAAGGACCCGGAGAAGTACCAGGTGATCGCGACCGCCTTCGACGGGCGGGACGGCGTGCAGTCCGTGCAGGACCAGAAGGGCATCCTGGACAACCTCTTCGGACTTCTCAACGGCATGAACTGGGCGGCGCGCGCGGTGATGGCGCTGATGCTGGTGGTCGCGCTGATGCTGATCGTGAACACCGTCCGCGTCTCGGCGTTCAGCCGCCGCCGCGAGACCGGCATCATGCGCCTGGTCGGCGCCTCCGGCTTCTACATCCAGGCCCCGTTCATCGCGGAGGCCGCCGTCGCCGGTCTCATCGGCGGCACCGTCGCCTGCGGATTCCTGGTGCTGGCCCGGTACTTCATCATCGACAACGGCCTGGCCCTCTCCGAGAAGCTGAACCTGATCAACTTCATCGGCTGGGACGCCGTGTTGACGAAGCTCCCCCTCATCCTCGCGACCAGCCTCCTGATGCCCGCCCTGGCGGCCTTCTTCGCGCTGCGCAAGTACCTGAAGGTGTGAGACATGCCAAGGGGGCCGTACGGTGAAGCCACCGTACGGCCCCTTCGCGTTCCCCTAGACTCACCGCCATGTCAGGCAGTGACCCGCTCTGTACGTCCCGCCGCTTCGGCCGCGGGGCCGCCCTGACCTTGGTGTTCGCCAGTGTGCTGGTCGCGGGCGCGGCCACCGGATCGCTCCCCGGCGACGACACCGGCGACACCGCCGACACCGCGCGCGCGACGGCGCCCGTCACCCCGCCCGAGGCGGTGAGCCGGGCCGCCGAGGAGGCGCTGGCCGACGGCACGTCCCCGCTGGAGGCCGCCGAACGGGCCGTCAGCCGCAGCGGCGACCGCTGGGCCGCGGTCTACTCCCCCGAGGAGTACGAGGAGTTCTCCGAGTCCCTCGACGGCCGCTACACCGGCGTCGGCCTGGAGGCGCGCCGTGAGCGCGACGGCCGGATCGAGGTCACGGAGGTCCGCGAGGGCTCGCCCGCCGCGCGCGCCGGCGTCCGCGCCGGGGACCGCCTGCGCAGCGTCGACGGACACGTCGTCGACGGCCGGCCCGTCACCGACGTCGTCTCCTTACTCCGCGGCGACGCCACGGACGCCGGGGCCGGGAGCACCGTCCGCCTCGGCCTGGAACGCGGCACGCGCGCGTGGACCGAGACCCTGCGCCGGGCCCGCCTCACCGCCGACTCCGTCTCCGTGCGCTCCCTCGCCGACGGGGTCACCGTCATCCGCGTCGACGCCTTCACCAAGGGCGTCGGCGACGCCGTCCGCGGCGCGGTCCGCGCCGCCCCCGCCGACGCCGGGATCGTGCTGGACCTGCGCGGCAACTCCGGCGGCCTGGTCACCGAGGCCGTCTCCACCGCCTCCGCCTTCCTCGACGGCGGCCTCGTCGCCACGTACGACGTCGGGGGCGAGCAGCGCGCCCTGCACGCCGACCCCGGCGGCGACACCGAACGCCCGCTCGTCGCGCTCGTCGACGGCTCCACCATGAGCGCCGCCGAACTGCTCACCGGCGCCCTCCAGGACCGGGGCCGCGCGGTCGTCGTGGGCGCCCGCACCTTCGGCAAGGGCTCCGTCCAGATGCCGAGCCGGCTGCCCGGCGGCCCGGTCGCCGAACTCACCGTCGGCCACTACCGCACCCCCTCCGGCCGCAGCGTCGACGGCACCGGACTCACCCCCGACCTGGAGGCCGACGTCACGGCCGACGCGGGCGCCCTGGACCGCGCCGAGACCGTGCTGAGCGGGCTCGGGGACACCACGGCCACGGAGAACGGGGACAGGAACGGGGACAGTGCCGAGGCCGCCGGGGACGCCCGGAACGGCGACGCCTCCGAGGGCGCGTCCGAGGGTTCCGGGGACGCGGGGACCGGCGGGGACGCCCGCTGAGCGGCCGGGGCGGGGGCCCGCGCGCCCGCCTCCGTAATCGCCTTTCCCTTCCGGCCCCCTCAGGTGCGAAAATGGCCGGACTATGAGCAAGGGAATGTACGTACCCAAGGAGTCCCAGCCGAAGCAGGGCAAGCCGGCGGCGGACAAGACCAAGGGCCAGCGCAAGATCATCGCGCAGAACAAGAAGGCCCGGCACGACTACGCGATCATCGACGTCTACGAGGCCGGGCTCGTCCTGACCGGCACCGAGGTCAAGTCGCTGCGCCAGGGCCGCTCCTCGCTGGCCGACGGCTTCGTGCAGATCGACCGGGGCGAGGCGTGGCTGCACAACGCCCACATCCCGGAGTACAGCCAGGGCAGCTGGACCAACCACTCCGCGCGCCGCAAGCGCAAGCTGCTGCTGCACCGCGAGGAGATCGACAAGCTGGCCGTGAAGTCGGAGGAGACGGGCCACACCATCGTGCCCCTCGCCCTGTACTTCAAGGACGGCCGCGCCAAGGCCGAGATCGCGCTCGCGCGCGGCAAGAAGGAGTACGACAAGCGGCAGACCCTGCGCGAGCAGCAGGACCGCCGGGAGTCCGACCGGGCGGTCGCCGCGGCGAAGCGGCGCCAGCGCGGCGCGTAGCGGTACGGAAGGCGGCGGCGCGGGAACTCGTTGGCATCGGCCCGCCGTGTTCCCGTAGGATGGCGGAGCACGACAGCACCCCTCGCAGGGTGCGCGGTTTGAAAAATCAACATGGGGATGATCGGTTTCGACAGCGGATGTCGAGGCAGGGGAAGCGTGTCGAGAAAGCGGCCATGATCTCGTAAACCACAGGCCGAAAAAAATAATCGCCACTGTTAAGAGCGATTCTCCCAAGGCGACGCAGTTCGCCCTCGCTGCCTGATTCAGGTAAACGAGGCGACTGCCCCTTACTAGGGGAGTGTCAGCCCGGGGCTGTTCCCGACCCGGATCCTGGCATCAGCTAGGGGACTAAACCTTGATCCCGGTCACGGGGTGAAGAGGGAAACCAAACAGTGACTGGGCCCGTCGGCGACTTGTTCGCGTGATCGCCGGGGCCGAGAAAATCACAGCGAACTGCACACGGAGAAGCCCTGGTTCCGCACCGTTGGACGCGGGTTCGATTCCCGCCATCTCCACCACCCCATGTGAACAGCGAGCCCCACCCCTTCCGAGGGGTGGGGCTCGCTGCGTTCCGGGCCCGGTCCGTCCTTCCGCGCCCGGTCCCTCGTTCCGGGCACGGTCCGCCAGGGGGTGTCCGCGTTCAGTCCGCCCCCGACAGGGCCGCCGCGTCCCGCCCGCCGGTCCGCGCCGCCGCCCCCGCCGCGCGTGCCGTGGCCGCCGCCGAGACCAGCAGCGCCGTCGCCGCGGCGGCCGGGGGCACCAGATACCCGGCCGTGGGGGAGACGTGCTCGGCGATCCAGCCCGCGGACGCGCTGCCCACGGCGATCCCGCCGAGCAGCCCCGTCACCGCCAGCGTCATCCCCTCGTTGAGACGCCCCACCGGGGTGCGCTCCTGCACCAGCGCCATCGTCGTGACCATGGTCGGGGCCGTCGCCATCCCCGCCACCAGCAGCGCGCCCGCCAGCAGCGGCAGCGAGCCGACCGCGCCCGCCGCGAGCAGCGGCAACATCAGCAGCACGGTCATCGCGGCGACCGTACGGGGATGGCGGCGCGCGGCCGGGCCCGACGGCCGCACCGCCCCGTAGACCAGACCGGCCGCGCAGGAACCGGCGGCCTGGAGCGCGAGCACCAGCCCCGCCGCCGAGGCGTGCCCGCGCGCGTCGGCGAACGCGATCGTCGTCACCTCCATCGCCCCGAACACCGCGCCCAGCGCCAGACAGCAGAACAGCAACGGCGGCACCCCGGGCGCGCGCAGCGGGGACGCGGCGGCCGTGCGCGGGTGCGGCGGCGGCTCGGTCGAACGCTGCGCCGTGAAGATCAGCACCCCGCTCACCAGCAGGAACGTCGCGACGAGGGTGCCCGCCTCCGGGAAGAGCGTGCCGCACAGGAAAGCCGCGAGGACCGGCCCGACCATGAAGCACAGCTCGTCCACGGCCTGCTCGAAGGAGTTCGCCGTGTGCAGCCGCTCCGGGTCGCCCTTCAGCAGATGGTTCCAGCGGGCCCGTGACATCCCGCCGGTGTTCGGCGTCGTGGCGGTGGCGGCGTACGCGGCGAACAGGGTCCAGTCCGGGGCGCCCGTCCGCACGCACAGCACCAGCGCCAGGGACCCGAGGGCCGCGCACAGCGTGGCGGGGACCGCGATCCGGGCCTGCCCGTACCGGTCGACGAGCCGCGCGATCCACGGCGCCGTCAGCGCCATCGCCGCGAGGCCGGTCGCGGTGACGGCACCGGCGAGGGCGTACGAGCCGCGCGTTCCGGCGATCATCACGACCGCGCTGACGCCGAACATGCCCGCCGGCAGACGGGCCAGGAGGTTCCCCGCGGTGAAGGCGCGGGCGCCGGGGACGGTCAGGAGACGGCGGTAGGGGTTCTGGCCAGGCATGCGGCCACCGTCGCCCGCGACCGCCCCCGCGGTCCAACACCTGTTCGAGGTGGATTCACGCACCTGTGTTGTAAGTTCGCCGGATGCCCGCCCCGCACCCCGATCCGCGCCTCCTGCGCGCCTTCCTCGCCGTCGCCGAGGACCTTCACTTCACCCGCGCCGCCGCCCGCCTGCACGTCGCCCAGCAGGCCCTCAGTCGCGACGTGCGGCGCCTCGAACGGGAGCTGCGCGCCGAGCTGTTCGTGCGCACCACCCGGCAGGTGACGCTCACCGCCGACGGCGAACGGCTGGTGCCGTACGCCCGCCGCGTCCTCGGCGCCCTCGACGACCTCGCCTCCGCCTTCGGCCCGGCCCGCCCGCTGCTGGTCGACCTCAACTCGCCGGGCCTCGCCACCGGCCGCCGCGTCCTGCACCGGGCCCGTGAACGCGCCCCCGAACTGGAGCTGATGGCCCGCTACGAGAGCGGGCTCGCCGGGGCGGCCGTGGAGATCGTCGCCGGACGGCTGGACGCCTCCTTCGGCCGGTACGCGGGCCTCGCACCCGCGCTGCGCGGGCAGTTGGACCACCAGCTCGTGCGCTGGGAGCCGATGGCGGTCCTGCTGCGCGCGAGCCACCCGCTGGCCGCGCTGGAGCGGGTGCCGCTGGCCGCCCTCGCGGGCGAACGGGTCTACGCGGGCGCCGGGAACCCGCGCACCCCCGAGTGGACCGACCTCGCCCGGCAGCTCTTCGAGGGGCGCGGCATCGAGATCGCGCCACCCGTGCCGCTCGCCGTCGGGGAGGAGGAGTTCCAGCGGCTCATGGCCAAGGACCCCTGGCCGATCCTCGCGGTAGTAGGTTTTCCGGCCATGCCGGGCACGGTGCTGCGCCCGCTCGTCGATCCGGTGCCGCTCTCGCCCGTCTCCCTCGTCTGGCGAAAGGGGCTGGTCCATCCCGCCCTCGACGCACTGCGCCGGGCGGCGGTCGAACTCGGGTTCGCCGAGTCCTGGCTCGACCGCCCCGTCAAGGGATGGATTTCAGCCATCGACATGGGCATGACTTCTGTCCACAAATACGACATCACCCACATGGGCGGCGGCCCTGCGCTAGATTCGTCGGCCTGAGCACGCTGGGCCGGCGCGGGTGCGCCGACCGGGTGGGGGCCCGGATTCACCGGCATGTGCTCACGATCCCGGACCTACCTGGAATCCGGCTCCTTGGTGTCCCGTGGGGGGAAACACGCACGTGAAGAATTGGCGCGAAGATGCCCAACCGGAGGGGTCCCCGTGGCCCGCGGCGGCGTCTCCGACCGGGGACGTCCCGGTCGTGGAGGGAACCACCGGGGCGTTCGCCGGTGCCGTCGGCGGCTTCGGCGCGGCGGGAGCCGCCCCTGGCGGCGGCCACGGCGGCGGCCACGGAGAGGGCGCCGGGGTGTCCTTCCCGGAGCTGCCGTCCGGCGGGAGCCGACGCGACTTAACGGGAGATTCCCCGCGTAACACCACCCCGGCGCGCTCGAACGCCCTTTCCGAAAACGAACGGTTGAGCGGCGGTCCGACGGGGGGTTCCGGGGCCGCTCTGCGCGACCCCTGGGGCGAGACCGGCCAGGCCGATGCCGACCTCGGCCTCCCGCACGGTGGCCTGGAACTCCCCCTCGGCGGAGGGACGGGCGGCCTGGGCGGGACGGGCGCGACCGGCGGCGCGAGCGGTGACGCGAGCGGCGGGAAGGACGCGACCGGCGGGAGGGCCGGGCCGGGCGCGAGGGCCGCGAAGGGTGGCCGGAGCAGCCGGGCCGGGCGGGGCGGGAAGCGGGCGAAGGGCGCCGCGGGCAGCTCCGGGAGCCCTGGAAGCCCTGGGGGCGTGGGGGGTGCGGCCGGGGACGGTCACGATCCCGACGAGGTGACCGTCCAGCTCGACACCCCGCACCCGAGGAGCCGCGCGCACGGCCGGTCCGGCGCCGAGGCCTCCGACGTCCCCGTCTTCGTGGACGAGTCCGGCCGCCGCAGCCGTACCTTCCGCCGGATCGGCATCGCCGTCGGCCTCGCGTGCGGGGCCTACGCCGTCGTCATCGTCGCCACCCTCCTGTCGGGCAACGCGGGTGCACCCTGGCTGCCGGTGCCGGGGCAGAAGGACGAGGAGCCCGCCGGGCAGGTGGAGACCTCGCCCGAGCCCAGCTCCCGCGCCACCGGCACGCCCCCCGGATTCGCGGCGCCCGGCGTGCCCGGCGTCACCGCCTCCGGGCCGGTGCCCCCGCGCCCCGGTGAGACCGCCGCGCCCAGCGCGTCGGGCAGCGGCGCCCCCGCCGCCGTACGGCCGAGCGCCACGTCCGGTGTCGTCGGGCCGCTGCCGAGCCGGTCCGGCGGGGCGCCCAGCCCGGCCGCCAGCAGCGAGCCGCCGCCCCCGGCGCAGAGCAGCCCGCCCGCCTCGCCGCCGTCCTCGCCCGAACCGCAGCCTTCCGTCACCGAGGAGCCCTCGCCGCCCGCGTCCTCGCCGTCCCCCGCGGGCGGTACCGGCACCACCGTCGCCGACGGCCCGCCCGCCCCGGTCGTCACGGCGGGCGGCCCCGCGGCGGGCCCGGACGACACCGGGCCCGGTACGGCGGCGGCGTCGGGGGCGGACCCCGGCGCGTCCGGCGGGGCCGGGGGGAGCGGCGCGTCCGGCGGGGCCGGTTCCGCCGGGCCGTCCGCCTCCGGTTCGGGCTCCGGTACGGGTTCCGCTTCCGGTTCCGACGCCGCTTCCGGTTCCGGTTCCGCTACGTCGTCCGGCCCGGCCGGTACGTCCGCCGCCGCATCCGCCCGTACGGCCGCCTGACGCGCGCGGAGCCACCGCACCCCGCCCGCCCCAGCCGCGCCCCCTTCACGTCACTCCACCTCACCCGCCCTGGGGCGATCCGCCGGGGCCGGTCCCGCCCCTCCCCGGCGTACGCCCACGGCGCGTACGCCCCTGTCCGCGTGCGCCCGTACGCCCGTACCCCGGTGTGTCCGCGTGCCCGTTCCCCGTCCCCGAGGTCCCCGAAAGAACGTCCCCATGGCACCACGTACCAGCAGGCGCGCGACCCGGCGGTCCGCCGGGCGCGCCGTCACCGCCCCGACCCACGGGTCCGCCGCGCCGCCCGCGGGCGACGCCGAGGCGGCCGTCCCGGCCCAGGGCGGCCGCCGGGCCGCCCGGCGCCCCCCGCGCGGCCGCCGGATATCCGGCTCCGGCCGGGCCGCCCCGCCCGGCGGCGGCGAGTCGCACGCCGGAGCGCGGCGGCGGCTGCGCCCCAGCCTCCGGCTGCGCCACCTGCTGCCCCTGGTCGGCCTCGCCGCGCTGATGGCGATGCTGCTGCTGCGCGGCTACGTGCACAGCGAGGTCCTCGCCGACTACCGGGTCCGCACCGAGGCCCCCGCCGACCGGGTGCCCGAGAAGATCCTCGACGGCGGCCCCGTCGTCGACACCCGCGGCGGGCAGGTCACCAGCATGGACGTGCCGGACGGCCGGATCGTCCTCACCTTCGACGACGGCCCCGACCCGCGCTGGACGCCCCGGGTCCTCGACGTCCTCAAGAAGTACGACGCGCACGCGGTGTTCTTCATCACCGGCACCATGGCCAGCCGCTACCCGGACCTGGTCGAGCGGATGGTGCGCGAGGGCCACGAGATCGGCCTGCACACCTTCAACCACCCCGACCTCTCCTACCAGTCGAAGAAGCGCATCGACTGGGAACTCACCCAGAACCAGCTCGCCCTCACCGGCGCCGCGGGCATCCGCACCTCCCTCTTCCGCCCGCCCTACTCCTCCACCGCGTCCGCCCTCGACAACAACACCTGGCCGGTGACCCGTTACATCGGCAGCCGCGGCTACCTCACCGTGCTGACCGGCGTCGACAGCGAGGACTGGCGCAGGCCGGGCGCGGCGCAGATCGTCCGCAACGCCACGCCCGCGGGCGGCAAGGGCGCCATCGTCCTCATGCACGACTCCGGCGGCGACCGCAGCCAGACCCTCCGCGCCCTCGACACGTACCTGCCCCAACTCAAGGCGAAGGGCTACGCGTTCGAGAACCTCACCCAGGCCCTGGACGCGCCCAGCGCGCACACCGCGGTCACCGGACCCGACCTGTGGAAGGGCAAGGCGTGGACCGCGCTGGTCACCGCCGCCGACGAACTCACCGGCGTCCTCGTGGTCGGCCTCGCCGTCATCGGCGTCCTCGTCTTCGCCCGCTTCGGCCTGATGCTGCTGCTCTCCGCGATCCACACCCGCCGCACCCGGCGCCGCGGCTTCCGCTGGGGCCCCGACGCCCCGGTCACCGAACCGGTGTCCGTGCTGGTCCCCGCCTACAACGAGGCCAAGTGCATCGAGAACACGGTCCGTTCACTGGTGCGCAGCGACCATCCGGTCGAGGTCCTCGTCATCGACGACGGCTCGGCGGACGGCACCGCCCGCATCGTCGAGGACCTCGACCTGCCCGGCGTACGCGTCGTACGGCAGCTCAACGCGGGCAAGCCCGCCGCCCTCAACCGGGGCATCGCCAACGCCCGGCACGACCTCATCGTCATGATGGACGGCGACACCGTCTTCGAGCCGTCCACCGTCCGCGAACTCGTCCAGCCCTTCGCCGACCCGCAGGTCGGCGCCGTCGCGGGCAACGCCAAGGTCGGCAACAAGGACACCCTCATCGGCGCCTGGCAGCACATCGAGTACGTGATGGGCTTCAACCTCGACCGCCGCATGTACGACGTGCTGCGCTGCATGCCGACCATCCCCGGCGCGGTCGGCGCCTTCCGCCGCACCGCCCTCGACCGGGTCGGCGGCATGAGCGACGACACCCTCGCCGAGGACACCGACATCACCATGGCGATGCACCGCGACGGCTGGAAGGTGGTGTACGCGGAGAAGGCCCGCGCCTGGACCGAAGCCCCGGAATCCGTGCAGCAGTTGTGGTCCCAGCGCTACCGCTGGTGCTACGGCACGATGCAGGCGATCTGGAAGCACCGCCGCGCGCTCGTCGAACGGGGCCCCTCGGGCCGCTTCGGCCGCGTCGGCCTGCCCCTGGTCTCCCTCTTCATGGTCGTGGCCCCCCTGCTGGCCCCGCTCATCGACCTCTTCCTCGTCTACGGGCTGCTGTTCGGCCCGACCGGCAAGACCATCGCCGCCTGGTTCGGCGTCCTCGCCGTCCAAGCCGCCTGCGCGGCCTACGCGTTCGCCCTCGACCGCGAACGCCTCACCCCGCTGATCTCCCTCCCCCTCCAGCAACTCCTCTACCGGCAGCTGATGTACATCGTCCTGCTCCAGTCCTGGATCACCGCCCTCACCGGCGGCCGCCTGCGCTGGCAGAAACTCCGCAGGAAGGGCCAGGTCGCGGCACCGCCCGGCGAGATCCGTACGCCCGTGGACGGGGGAGTGACGTCATGAGCGGCATCAGCCCCGACACGACACGGCCGGACCCGCGACGGGTCGCGCAAGGGGATGCGCAACGAGACGGCCAACGGGACGGGCAACGGGACACGGCGGCACTGCCGTTGGCGGAGGTGCCGGGTGTGCCGGGCGTGCCGGACACCCCCGTCCCCGATGGCGGACGCGCTGGCGGTAGCGGCCGGGACCGCTACTTCGACCTCCTCCGCGCGATCGCCCTCTTCCGCGTCGTCCTCTACCACCTGATGGGCTGGGCCTGGCTGCCCGTCGTCTTCCCGTCCATGGGCGTGATGTTCGCCCTGGCCGGGAACCTCATGGCCCGCTCCCTCGCACGCCGCCCCGCGACCGACGTGGTCCGCGGCAGGCTGCGCCGCCTGCTGCCGCCGCTGTGGCTGCTCGGCGCGGTGGGCGTGACCGGCATGCTGCTCGGCGGCTGGGGCCCCGACGCCGAGGGCCACCCCGGCTGGTGGTGGCTCCATCTCGGCTTCTGGGTCCTCCCGTTGAGCGATCCGCCGTACGGCGAGGGCCTGCCCGGAGTGGCCGGCCTGATCGGGCCGGACTGGTCGGCCGCGATCGGCGTACCCCTCTGGTACCTGCGCGCCTACCTCTGGTTCGTCCTCCTCTCCCCGTTGCTGCTGCGCACCCTGCGCAGGGCGCCCTGGCCGACGGTCCTCGCACCGGTCGCGCTGTCGGCGGCGCTGGAGTTCGGGTGGCTGACCGTGCCGGGGTGGCGGCTGGAGTCGGCGCTGAGCGACTTCGGCGCGTTCGGCGCGTGCTGGCTGCTGGGCATGGCCCACCAGGAAGGCGTCCTGCGGCGGTTGCCGCGCTATGTCGTACCGTCGCTCGCGCCGGTCGTCGCCGCCGTCGGCCTCTGGTACGCCCTGGGGCAGGACCTGCGCGAGGGGCACGACCTGGACGACATGCCGTTCGCGCAGTCCCTGTGGTCCTTCGCGGCCGTGCTGCTGCTGCTGCACCTCAGCCCCGCCTGGCGGGAGTGGCCACCGGGGCTGCGCCGCTGGGACCGGCTGATCACCCTGCTCAACTCCCGTGCCGTGACGGTGTATCTCTGGCACAACGTGTGCATCGTCGTGACCGAGTCCCTGTGGGACCACCTGTGGGACATCGGCGTCCTGGAGACCGACGCGCCCGGCCTGCTGACCAGCCCGTGGCCCCAACTCCCCGTCGTCTGGCTGCTGACGGCGGTCTGCGTCCTCTGCTTCGGCTGGATGGAGGACCTCGCCGCGGGCCGCCGCCCCCGCCTCTGGCCGGACGGCCGCACGTCCACCACACACCGCCCCTGACCGGGGCTCTCCCCCGTACGGCGGTACGGGGGCCCCTCGCTCCCCGCCCCAACAGAACCCCCGCACAAACGGATTACGCCCCTCCCGGCGCCGTACCCCCCGATCACCACCCCAACCCGGGCGATCCGCCCTGGCCCCGCCCCCCACCCCCCGGCTAACGTGTCGGAGCCTCCGCAGCCCCCCACGCCCCCAGGAGCCCCCGTGACCCGCCACCCCCGCCTCCGCCTCACGGCCCCCACCACAGCAGCGGCCGCCGCCCTGCTCCTGGCGGGATGCGGGGGCGGAGACGAGGGGACCGGGGGGTCGGGGAAGGACGACAGGATCGCGGGGGCGGAGACGGGGGTGTCGGCGTCGGCATCGGCGTCGCCTTCACCGGACCGGGACTCAGGGCGTCCAGAGATCACGTTCCCCTCGGACGCGAAGAACGTCTTCGAGGACGCCAAGACCGGCGACCCGGTCAAGGACGCCGTCCTGGCGGACAACGCGCGGAGCGTCAACGCCATCGACGAGGCGGTCTTCGCCGGGAACACGGACACCGAGGCGCTCGGCTTCTACAACACCGGCAAGGCACTCAGCGCGTCGATCACCTTCGCGCGTGGCTACATCGACGACAACGTCACCTGGGTCGGCGTCACACGGTACTTCGATCGCAAGGTGACCCTCTCGGGGGACGACGGCGCCTACGTCAGATACTGCTCCGACGAGGCCAAGTCCTACATCAAGGACCGGAAGACGGGGAAGGTCGACAGATCGCCGGGGACGGACAGCGCCTACGTCCTCTACAGCGCCAAGCTGGTCAAGAACGCTCAGGGCGTGTGGCAGACGACCGACATCGTGTCCAACCGGGGGGACAAGGAATGCGAACAGTAGCCGGACGGTCGGCGGGAGCCGCTGTTCTGGCACTCGCCGTGCTTTCTCTCCTCAGCGCGCCGCCGGCCTACGCGGATCGCGGCGGACGAGGCCCTGTCGGCCAGACGGACCAGAAGGCCGATGCGAAGGGCGACACCGTGTCGGTGTCGGTCGGAGGCGTCGTCTTCGACCGCTCCAAGAACGGTCGTGGAGACTCGGCGGGGGCGCTGACCGCTGCCGCGGACTGGTCGCCGCCCGCCTGCTGGTACGCCCCCAAGTACACGCCGGAACAACTGCAGAAGACGCTGGAGCCGATCTGGGCCGCCGGGTCGACGGGCCCGGAGTGGGACCTGGAGCAGCGTCGGCGTTACGTCGAGGGAGAGCCGTACAAGGACTTCAACAAGGACAAGTCCGGCAAGGGTTACTTCTGGGAGTCCTACGTCGACCGGAGTTTCCGCCCCGGCTGGGACAGTTGCGACGAGCCCGTCTTCTGGGTGGACCAGGGTGATCCCCCACCCGCCGACATCGCGAACGCCATCTCGCCCGAGATTCTCGCCGCACTCGCCTACGCGGAGATCCGCGTGCCCGGAACCGACGTGACGCTGGCCCCCGCGGACACCACGAAGGTCAATCTCCCCACCTGGGTGTGGCTCGACCGAGCGCGGTTCACACCGGTCTCGGTCACCGCCTCCGTGCCGCTGCTCGGCCTTCAGGCCACCGCCACGGCCGAGCCGGTCGCCCTCAGAATCGATCCGGGCACCGCGGACGCCGTCACCTACCCGTCCTCCGGGGTGTGCGAGATCGTCGACGGCGCCATCGGCGAGCCGTTCACGAGGGGGCGAGCCGACGAGACACCACCGTGCGGCGTCGAGTACCTGCGTTCCTCGGGCGACGGCTCCTATCCGTTGAGGGCCACGATCACCTGGAAGATCACCTGGACGGGTACCGGCGGAGCGGGTGGAGACCTTCCCGACGGCACGTTCGGGACGACGCAGACCGTCGTCGTCCAGGAGATCCAGTCCGTCAACCGCTGACGGCGCGGAGACCGGACCCGAGTACGGACATGGGTGGGCGGGATTGAACGGCGAAGTCGAAGCAGGCGATCTGTCGGCCGGGGAGGCGTCGACCTTCGGGCTGCTCACGCCCGGTGATTGGTACCGCGTCCCGCTCCAGCCGGACGAGGCGCGGCAGGCGGCCGTACGAGCCCTGGTCAAACGGCAGTTCGCCGGGGTGGACGACCAGCCGGTTCTGCGGCGCAAGGCGGAGGCGGAGCTTCTCGGCGTCGCCGAGGCTGGCCGCGAACAGGGCGGCGTCGTGCTCTATCTGTCGTTTCTGGAGGCGGCGGGGATTCCGCTGTCGGCCTCGCTGCTCGTCTCGCGGCTGCGGGAGAGGTTCGACAGCCTCGACGCCGTCGCCTCACTCGCGGGCTCCGGTGAGGTCGGGCTCGTGGAACTGCCCGCGGCCGGACGGGCGGCCAGGCGGCGGCGCCAGGTGCGGACCAGACAGACGCGGCGACTGGGGAGCGAGTTCGACGACACCGTCGTCGAGTTCTTCGTCCCGATTCCCGGCCGCGACGAGGTGCTGACGCTGACGTTCAGCACGCCGCTCGAACCTCTCGCCGATGCCATGGTCGAACTCTTCGACGCGGTGGCGGGCACACTGCGCTGGCGGCGACCCGCCGGTGCCGAGGAGGACAGGACCGCATGACCGGGCATCTGAAGGTCTCGCCGGGCGACCTCACGACCGCAGGCACCGGTCTGCGCACGGTGGCGACGGAGCTGGAGGGCCTCGACAAGCTCATGGACCGCTACGACCGCCGCA
This sequence comes from Streptomyces sp. NPDC091281, assembly GCF_044757425.1. Classification (NCBI taxonomy): domain Bacteria; kingdom Bacillati; phylum Actinomycetota; class Actinomycetes; order Kitasatosporales; family Streptomycetaceae; genus Streptomyces; species Streptomyces sp. NPDC091281. The sequence continues at coordinate 67,115 of NZ_JBIVUY010000019.1, forward strand.
CCGTCGGCCACGAGTTGCTCCACGAACGCCTCCAGGACTTCTCCGACGGGTGGGACGACAACCGGGCCAAGATGATCGACGAGATCAAAGGGCTCGGAAAGTTCGCCAAGGAGGCGGGCAAGGCCTACACCGAGGTCGACACCCTGCTCTACGACGCTCTGGTCGGAAAGGGAAAGAAGCGGTGAGCCGACCCGCTGCCCGCCGGTGGGACGCGTTGGGGGAGGCCGACGACCCGGTCCCTGGCGACGTCTACGAACTCAAGGCACTCGCACGCCGGTTCAGGGCCACCGCGAAGACCATCACCGACACGGCGGACGCGCTGCGTCGGCTCGGGAACCAGGAGAGCTGGGACTCGGACGCGGGACGGGCCTTCGCCGACAAGGCGAACGACACGGCGAAGTCCGTCAGCAGAGCGCACAAGCGCTACGCCGAGGGGGCCGCGGCGCTCAAGGAGTACTGCACCGACCTGGAGACGATCCAGGACGAGGCGGACGGCCTCCTCACACAGGCGGAGACCCGGCAGGCCGACCTGGCCGAGGCCCGGACCGCCGCCGACGATCCGCCCGGCGACACGGACGGCGCCGCGCGGAAAAAGCTCGACGACAAGGTCGCCGACCTCCGGGACGGCCTGGACGGGCTGCGCGAGAAGCTCGTCTCGCTGAAGACCCGGCACAAGGAGGCGGGGGACAAGGCGGCCAGGAGGATCCACGACACGACCGAGGGCGACGGCCTCGACGACTCCTGGCTGGACGATCTCCGCGACACCTTGAAGATCGTCAGCGAGATCGCGGGAACGGTGGCCGCTGTCTGCGGCCTGCTGGCCCTGCTCCTCGGCTGGATACCGGTCATCGGCCAGGCCCTGGCCGGTGTGCTGGGCACGGTCGCCCTGGTCATGACGGTGGTCTCCCTGGTCTGCCACGTCCTCCTGGCCGTCAACGGCGACGGCTCCTGGAGCGACGTGGCCATGGATGTGCTCGGGCTCGCCACATTCGGCGTCGGCCGGGTGTTCTCCACCGGTGCGAAGCTGGCCGCCACGGTCGGACGCAGCCGGGTCTGGACGGCCGCCACCCAGTACGTCCGTGCCTGGAACCCCGGCATGGGCACGGCCGCCCGGCGGGCGCTCGTGCAGACCATGGTCGGGTCCCGCGCGGGCGCCACCCCCGCGGCCGCCCTGCCGGACGTGACCGTGGCCGCCGCCTTCCGCGGCCTGCCCGGAGCCTTCGGGGACGACGTCCGCGTGATCGGAAGCCACTGGAGAGACCTCTTCAACGTCACCGACCACTACACCGCGGCACGGCAGGCGTACGTCACCGCGGGGCCGCGGGGTCTGGCCAGCATGTACGCCGGACCGGGCATGGTCGACGAGTTGGCCCGGATCAAGAACATCGACCCCGCCGATCTCGCGTTCATCGGTACGCCGGACGCCTTCAAGCAGGCGGTCGCGTACAACTCCGTGAGCCTCGCGGGTACGGGCGTGGGCGCGGGCTCCGACATGAACAGCTTCCTCGGGGTGTTCGGCGGCGATCCCGAGATCGACGTGACCGGTCCGGACGCCTCACTGGCGGGACGGTGAGCGGCGTATGACCTCTCCCGTCCCGCGTGCCTGGCGGGAGTGCCGGGTGACGTTGCCGCAGCTGCACACCTGGCTGGTGCTGGATCTGGAGTCGCGCGAGCCCGAGTCCTGGACGCGGGAAGCGGCGTCGGGGCATGTGGCCCCCGCTGTGCCGGAGACCGTGCGGGAGGCCTTCGCCCTGGACCTGCTGTGGTACTGGCGTGCGGCGGTCGGTCAGGGTGCCCTGTGCGCCGCCGTGTTGGCGCCTCCGGACAGTGCGGTGATCGCGTTCTTCACGGTGCGGCAGCTGACGGGCCCCGCAGAGCGGCTGAGCGTGGACGCGTTTCGCGCGGAGGCGCTCCACGCCCGGCAGGCCCGCTTCGGTGACCAGGAACTCTCCGAGGTACGAGTGCCGCTGGGGCCCGCGTTGCGCGTTCACCGCAAGGAACCCACGGCGCCTGACGCCGCGCACGGCCTGGTGGTCGAGGGGGTCGCCCACTACGTGGTGGCGCGGGAGCACGCGATGGCGCTGGAGTGCCGTCTGCTCTGGTCGGCCCTGGGATTCGGCGAGGTGCTGACCGAGATCGCCGACGAACTGGCTGGCTCAGTCCGGCTCGTCTGACCCCGAGGCAGTGCCGGGGCCGCGCAGGCCGAGTCGCCTGCCCAGCGCGGTCCCCTCCCACGGTGCCACCGCCAGGGGGGTCCAGCTGAACCCCACGGCGAAGACCGCGACGGTCGTCGTGAGCTGTTGCGGCAGCAGCCAGCCCAGTTGGGTCACGGCGAGCGCCACGAGCACCAGCCAGACGTCCGCGGCGAGCAGTCCGAGAGCCCTGAATCCCGCCCGCGGCCACGGGGTGCGCGGCCGGTCTGTAGTTCCCCGCGCCGACGCCAGCACGAGCAGGGGCAGGGCCAGCCCGGTCAGCCCGCCCGCTCCGACACCGCCGACCACCAGGGCGCCCCGCCCGTCGTCCGGGGCCAGGGAGGACAGGGGGGCCAGGTCGGCGAGCCCGAGGAGGAGCGCCGCACCGGCGTAGGCGCCGAGGACCGTGGTGGTGGCGACGACGAGGAAGCCCGAGCCGAGCAGCAGCTTTCCTGCGGTACTCCGTGGAGATCGTCGCGCCTCGTGCCTCTCGGATGGCGAACCCGCGGCCATGGACTCTCCCGATGCTGTGTGCGGACCGGTCGAGAATAGCGAGCCACCTGCCGGGGCGGGCGGCTCAGCCCCTCCCTCCCCGGGCCCTCCACCCCACCCCCGCCGTAACACCCCCGACACCCCCACGAACCGCCCCCGTCACGCCCCGTTGGCAGGCTCGCTCGGCACTTGCAGGGGTGCTTGTCACTGATGGTGCGGGGTGCCGGGGACGGGACGGGAGTGATGTACGAGCAGCAGCAGCGGGGCGGTGGTGGGGTGTTGGCCGGGTTCACCGTGGGGGTGACCGCCGCGCGGCGGGTCGAGGTGCAGGTGGAGTTGTTGCGGGGGCGGGGGGCCGCCGTGTTGCGGGCGCCCTCGGTGCGGATCGTGCCGCTCGCCGATGACGGTGAACTGCTGGCCGTGACCCAGCAGTTGGTGAGCAGTACGCCGGATGTCGTGGTGGCGACCACCGCGACCGGGTTCCGGGGCTGGCTTGTCGCCGCCGACGAGCGGGGGATCGGTACGCGGCTGCGCGCCCGGCTGCGGGCCGCGCGGATCGTCGCGCGCGGGCCGCGGGTGGCGGGCGCGGTCCGTGCCGCGGGGCTGACGGTGTCCGCGGAGGCGGGGGCCTCCTGGGACGGACTGGTGGAGCGGCTGGTCGCGGACGGTGTCGACGGGCGCCGGGTCGCGGTGCAGGTGCACGGTGAGCCGCCGCCGGGTCTCGTGGCGGCGCTGCGGGAGGCGGGCGCGGACGTCGTGGCCGTGCCCGTGCACCGCTGGACGCCCCCGGCCGACGTCAGCCCCCTCGACCGGCTGCTGGACGCCGTCCTCGCGCACGGCGTCGACGCCGTCACCTTCACCAGCGCTCCCGCCGCCGCCTCCCTGCTGGCCCGCGCCGAGGAACGGGGCCTGCTGCCGGGGCTGTTGGCGGCGTTCCGCCAGGACGTGCTGGCCGCGTGCGTCGGGCCGGTCACCGCGCGGCCGTTGCGGGCGCGGGGCGTGGACCCGGCCGTCCCGGAGCGCTACCGGCTCGGCCCGCTGACGGAGCTGCTGTGCCGTGAACTGCCGCGACGGGCCCGGACGTTGCCGGTCGCGGGGCGCCAGGTGGAGATCCGGGGGCACGCCGTGCTCGTCGACGGGCTGCCGCGGCCCGTGCCCCCGGCCGGGATGGCCCTGCTGCGGGCCCTGTCCCGGCGGCCCGGCTGGGTGGTGAACCGCGCCGAGCTGCTGCGGGCGCTGCCGGGCACGGGCCGGGACGAGCACGCCGTGGAGACCGCGATGGCCCGGCTGCGGTCCGCCCTCGGGGCGCCGGACGTGATCCAGACGGTGGTCAAGCGGGGCTACCGGCTCGCCCTGGACCCGGCCGCCCTCGCCGCCGGGCCGCGCGCGGGGGCTTCCCCCGCCCCGCCGCACCCTGCACTGTGAAGGGGACGCTTCCTCGCGGAAGCCCGGCCTCAGCCTCCCCCCAGGCGGTGACAGGAACATGGCAATGAGTACGGGCCTCACCCCGGCCCCCCGTCCGGACGCCACCCCCGCCCCCGACCCCGGCGGCGCCCCCGGCCCCCTCCGCTTCGACACCGGGCGCCTCAGCCTGGACCTCCTCGCCACCGCGCATCCCCGTGAACGCCTCGACGCCGTACCGCCGTTGTGTGCCTGGATCACCGGCTCCGGGCTGGTCCCGCCGGGCACCGCGCTCACCCACGCCGACCCGGCCTGGCCGTACGCCTTCCGGGAACTGCGCGGCAGCGTCGGCCGGTTGGTGCGCGGCTGGCTGGCGCGGGAGCCGTGGCCGTACGGGCCGGCGCTCGCGCACCTCAACTCCGTGGCCCGGACCGCGCCCCCGGCCCCGCGCGCGGTGTGCGGCGCGGACGGGCTGCTCGCGGGGGAGCTGGACGCGCCCCCGGAGTGCGCGGCGCTGCTCGCGGCCGTCGCCCGCGACGCGGTGGACCTGCTCACCGACCCCGCCGCGCGCGAGGCCCTGCGCCAGTGCGCGGGCGAGAACTGCCCCCTCGTGTACGTCGACACCTCGCGCGGGCGCCGCAGGCGCTGGTGCTCCAGCGAGGTCTGCGGCAACCGCGAACGGGTCGCCCGCCACCGCCGCCGCGCCGCCCTCGCCCGCACCTGACGACCCACCCGAGGGCAGACCCAAGAACACACCCGAGGCGGACGACTTCCGCACCCGGCAGCACCGCCGTCCGGCGACACCCGTACCCGGCAGCACCCGCGTCCGAGGGCCCCCGCACCGCCCCCCACCCAACTACCCCGCCCGATATGCCGTGTTCGCACGCCCGCCCCCGAAGTGATTTGCGTTACACGTCGTTTACCTCGCCCCGTCACCGGGCAGCGCGCCGCCCCGCCCCGCCTGTGGGGGAAATGTAAAGAAAGAGGGGCGGGAATGTGCCTCCATGTCCCCCTCGTCACGACACCCGCGAGAAATCTGTCACTCCGGTTTGAACACCCGCCAGGTCGGCTGCGTACCGGTGGGGGAGCGACCGACTCGGGGGAACCCCCGGACACCGGAGGTGGGCGTGCGCAAGGATGCGGCCGTGGCCAATGAACGTGGATCGAGGGCCCGACATCGCATGTCCCAGCCCTCGGAGCCCGATGAGGATCTGATGCGTGCTCTGTACAGGGAGCATGCCGGACCCCTGCTCGCGTACGTCCTGCGCCTCGTCGCCGGAGACCGGCAGCGGGCCGAGGACGTCGTGCAGGAGACACTCATCCGGGCCTGGAAGAACGCCGGCCAGCTCAATCGAGCGACCGGATCGGTACGCCCCTGGCTGGTGACGGTCGCTCGCCGCATCGTCATCGACGGCCACCGCAGCCGGCAGGCCCGGCCGCAGGAGGTCGACCCGTCGCCGCTGGAGGTCATTCCCGCGGAGGACGAGATCGACAAGGCGCTGTGGCTGATGACGCTGTCCGACGCGCTCGACGACCTGACCCCGGCCCACCGCGAGGTCCTCGTCGAGACGTACTTCAAGGGGCGTACCGTCAACGAGGCGGCCGAGACCCTGGGGATACCCAGCGGCACCGTGCGCTCCCGGGTGTTCTACGCCCTGCGGTCGATGAAGCTGGCGCTGGAGGAGCGGGGGGTGACGGCGTGATGAGCGTTTACGGGGGATTCGGAGCGGGTGGTTCGGGTATGTCTGGCCCCATGCAGGGAGCTGTGCAGGGATCTCCGAGCCCGAGCGAACACGAGACCGTCGGCGCCTACGCCCTCGGCATCCTGGACGACGCCGAGGCGACCGCGTTCGAGGCCCACCTCGCGGGCTGCGAGTGGTGCGCCCAGCAGCTCGACGAGCTGGCGGGGATGGAACCCATGCTGGCCGCCCTCGCGGACCTGCCGGGTGCCGGGACGCCCGCCATCGGCGAGTCGCTGTCCGCGCGGCCGGGCCCGCGCCTGGTGGAGAAGCTGGTCGACGAGGTCGCCGACCGCCGCGCGGCCAAGCGCCGCCGCAGCTTCTACATGGTCGCGGCCGGTGTCGCCCTGATCATCGGCGGGCCCTTCGCGGCCGTCGCGGCCAACGGCGGCGACGACGGCGGCAGCGCCCGTACGACCGTGGAGGCGGGCGCCAGCCCGGCCAAGTCGGCGTTCGACACGCTGGCCGCGAAGGTCACCGCGACCGACCCGACCACCAAGGTCAGCGGCACCGTCGCCTTCCAGGAGAAGGCCTACGGCACCGAGGCCGTCGTCAAGCTGAACAACGTCTCCGGACCCAACAAGTGCTCCCTGATCGCCGTCGGCAAGAACGGCGAGCGGGAGACGGTCAGCTCCTGGACCGTCCCGGAGTGGGGCTACGGCCTCCCCGGCGCCAAGACCGAGCAGGCGAAGAACCCGCTGTACGTGCAGGGCGCCGCCGCCCTCAAGCCCGGCGAGATCGACCGCTTCGAGGTCATGACGTTCGACGGCACGAAGCTCGTGGAGATCGACGCGTAGCGCCCCGGCGGGCGTGTCCCGCCTCCGGTCGCAGGGCCTGTCCGGCGCGTCCGGGCAGGCCCCTCGCCGTGACCGGCCCTCTTCGCGTACGGTTGACGGCTGCCCAGCACGTCAGAAGGGGGCACGGTGGCCGCCCAGGCTCAGCAGGAAACCGCGGTGGTGGAACCGGTCGAGGACTCCGTCCGGGACCGGGAGATCGGCGTCGAACAGGAACACCTCGACCGGGTGTACCGCCGCCTCGAGGAGAAGATCCACGAGGCCGAGTTCCTCATGCACGACGCGGCCCGCCGCGGCCAGGTCGGCACCCCCGGCGCGCTCGCCGAGCGCGACGCCCAGGTCTTCCGGGCGGGCGTGCACCTCAACCGCCTGAACAACGAGTTCGAGGACTTCCTCTTCGGCCGGATCGACCTCCTCCTCGGCAAGGACGGCAAGAAGGGCCCCGACGGCGCCTACACCGCCGTGGAGCCCGCCGAGGGCGCGGTCCGGCCCGACAACACGGCCGACATCGCCGAGACCCTGCACATCGGGCGGATCGGCGTCCTCGACGAGGAGTACGCCCCCCTCGTCATCGACTGGCGGGCGCCCGCCGCCGCGCCCTTCTACCGCTCCACCCCGGTCGAGCCCGGTCGCGTGGTGCGCCGCCGCGTCATCCGCTCCAAGGGCCGCCGCGTCCTCGGCGTCGAGGACGACCTGATGCGCCCCGAGCTGACCGCCCGCCTCGACGGCCGCGAGCTGCCCGTCATCGGCGACGGCGCCCTCATGGCCGCCCTCGGCCAGGCCCGCAGCCACACCATGCGCGACATCGTCGCCTCCATCCAGGCCGAGCAGGACCTGGTCATCCGCGCCCCCGCCGCCTCCGTGACCTACGTCGAGGGCGGCCCCGGCACCGGCAAGACCGCCGTCGCCCTGCACCGTGCCGCCTACCTCCTCTACCAGGACCGGCGCCGGTACGCGGGCGGCATCCTCATCGTCTCCCCGACGCCCCTGCTCGTCGCCTATACCGAGGGCGTCCTGCCCTCCCTCGGCGAGGAGGGCCAGGTCGCGATCCGCGCCATCGGCTCCCTCGTCGACGGCGCCGAGGCCACCCTGTACGACTCCCCGGCCGTGGCCCGCGCCAAGGGCTCGTACCGCATGCTCAAGGTGCTGCGGAAGGCCGCCCGCGGCGCGCTGGAGGCCGGCGGCCCCGGTGGCGGCCGTCCCCGGTCCGGACAGCCGGCCTTCGGCGAGGACACCGGGGACGCCGAGGCCGCTGAGGACGGCGGCACCGGTACGCCCGCCACCGCCACCACTGCCGCCCCGTCCGGGCCGCCCGCCCGCCTGCGCGTCGTCGCCTTCGGGCGCCGTCTGGAGCTGGAGGCCGCCGACCTCGACCGCATCCGGCAGAGCGCCCTCGGCGGCACCGCCCCGGTCAACCTGCTGCGCCCGCGCGCCCGCCGCCTGCTGCTGGACGCCCTGTGGGAGCGGTCCGGCGCGTCAGGGCGGCACAGCGACCCGGAACTCGCCGCCGAACTGCGCTCCTCCTTCGACGAGGACGTCACCGGCGAGGACTCCTTCACCGCGTTCCTCGACGCCTGGTGGCCCGAGCTGACCCCGGCGGCCGTGCTCGCCGCGATGGCCGACGAGCGCAGGCTGGGCCGCTGGGCGCGCCGCGTCCTCAACCCCGGCGAGGTCCGCAAGGTGGCCCGCTCCCTCAGGCGCGACGGCCACTCGGTGCACGACATCGCGATGCTGGACGAACTCCAGGCGATCCTCGGCGTCCCGGCCCGCCCCCGCAGAAGACGGGAGCTGGACCCGCTGGACCAGCTCACCGGCCTGGAGGAGCTGATGCCGGTGCGGGAGGAGTCGCAGCGCGAGCGCGCCGAGCGCCTCGCCCAGGAACGTACCGAGTACGCGCACGTCATCGTCGACGAGGCCCAGGACCTCACGCCCCTCCAGTGGCGCATGGTCGGCCGCCGCGGCCGCCACGCCACCTGGACGGTCGTCGGCGACCCGGCCCAGTCCTCCTGGTCCGACCCCGACGAGGCCGCCGAGGCCCGCGACGAGGCGCTCGGCAGCCGCCCCCGCCGCCGCTTCGAACTGACCGTGAACTACCGCAACCCGGCCGAGATCGCCGAGCTGGCCGCGAAGGTGCTGGCCCTCGCCATGCCGGGCTCGCGCTCCCCGTCGGCGGTCCGCTCCACCGGCGTCGTCCCCCGCTTCACGGCCGTCGCCGGCTCCCTCGCCGCCACCGTGCGCGCCAAGGCCGCCGGACTGCTCGACCGGGTCGACGGCACGGTCGGCGTCGTCGTCGCCATGAACCGCCGCGAGGAGGCCCGCCGCTGGCTCGACGGGCTCGGCGACCGCGTCGTCGCCCTCGGCAGCCTGGAGGCCAAGGGCCTGGAGTACGACGCGACGGTGGTCGTCTCCCCGGCCGAGATCGCCGACGAGTCCCCGGCCGGTCTGCGCGTCCTCTACGTCGCCCTCACCCGCGCCACCCAGCAGCTCACCGTGGTCTCCGCCGACCGCGACGAGCCCGACGCGGACGGGGTCCCCGACCTGCTGCGGGACTGACGCCCCGGCCCGCCGCACACCCCGTGCCCGCCCGGCCGCGGCGGGCCGGAACGAACTCCGCCGACGGGAATGGTCTTCGGCCGTCCGTTTGTTAGCCTGGGTGTGGCACCGGCTCGATCCAAGCCCCCGGGCCCAACCTTCGTCGCTACGAGCGACCACTTGCCGCGAGGCGAGCATGGCGGGTCGGTGCCACTCAGCTCGGCGGGAGGCCCACGTCCACGGGACGTGGGCCTCTTCCCGTTCCGCCTGCCGCAACGCGGCTCTCGTATGGTGGAAGTCGCGCTCCGGAACCGGTGCGGGCCGTGAACAATACGTCCGCAACCCGGGGTGGTTACCGCGTACTCAGGGGTAGGTGCGACCATCGGACCGCAGAGCCCAGCACCACGGTGAGCCCGCACCACCGTGGACCAGCACCACCGTGAAACAGCAGAGGAAGTCGGCCATGGCAACGGCGCCCAGCGTCTCCTACTCGATGACGGTCCGGCTGGAGGTGCCCGCGAGCGGAACCGCCGTCTCGCAGCTCACCACCGCCGTGGAGTCCTCCGGCGGCTCGGTCACCGGTCTCGACGTCACCGCCTCCGGCCACGAGAAGCTCCGGATCGACGTCACGATCGCCGCGACCTCCACCGGCCACGCCGACGAGATCGTCGAGGAGCTGCGCGGCATCGAGGGCGTCACCCTCGGCAAGGTCTCCGACCGTACGTTCCTCATGCACCTCGGCGGCAAGATCGAGATGCAGTCCAAGCACCCGATCCGCAACCGCGACGACCTCTCCATGATCTACACGCCGGGTGTGGCCCGCGTGTGCATGGCGATCGCGGAGAACCCCGAGGACGCGCGCCGCCTCACCATCAAGCGCAACTCCGTCGCGGTCGTGACGGACGGCTCCGCCGTCCTCGGCCTCGGCAACATCGGCCCCAAGGCCGCCCTGCCGGTCATGGAGGGCAAGGCCGCCCTCTTCAAGCGGTTCGCGGGCATCGACGCCTGGCCGCTCTGCCTGGACACCCAGGACACCGACGCCATCGTCGAGATCGTCAAGGCGATCGCCCCCGGCTTCGCGGGCATCAACCTGGAGGACATCTCCGCCCCCCGCTGCTTCGAGATCGAGGCCCGGCTGCGCGAGGCCCTCGACATCCCCGTCTTCCACGACGACCAGCACGGCACCGCGATCGTCGTCCTCGCCGCCCTCACCAACGCCCTGCGCGTCGCGGGCAAGGGCATCGAGACCATCCGCGTCGTCATGTCCGGCGCGGGCGCGGCCGGTACGGCCATCCTCAAGCTGCTCATCGCGGCCGGGGTGAAGAACGCCGTCGTCGCCGACATCCACGGCGTGGTCCACGCGGGCCGCGCGGACCTCGTCGACGCCCGGCCCGGCTCGGCGCTTCGCTGGATCGCCGACAACACCAACCCCGAGGGCCTGACCGGCACCCTCAAGGAGGCGGTGCGCGGCGCCGACGTCTTCATCGGCGTCTCGGCCCCGAACGTCATCGACGGCGACGACGTCGCCGCCATGGCGCAGGACGCCATCGTGTTCGCGCTCGCGAACCCGGACCCCGAGGTGGACCCGGCGATCGCCCGCGAGACGGCCGCCGTGGTCGCCACCGGCCGCTCCGACTTCCCCAACCAGATCAACAACGTGCTGGTCTTCCCGGGTGTCTTCCGCGGTCTGCTCGACGCCCAGTCCCGCACCGTCAACACCGAGATGATGCTCGCGGCCGCGAAGGCGCTGGCGGACGTGGTGACCGAGGACGAGCTGAACCCGAACTACATCATCCCGAGCGTCTTCAACGACAAGGTCGCCGGCGCCGTCGCCGGAGCCGTCCGCGAGGCCGCCAAGGCCGCGGGCGCCACCGCCTGACCCCCACGGCCCCCTGACCCGCACGGGGGCCTCCTCGCCCTTGCCCCGTACGGGGCGTGTGGGGCGGCCGGTCACGGGTACTCCGCTCCGCGTGGGCGTTCCGTGGGCTGTGAGGATCACCACGACGGGCCGGGAAACCGGCGCGTCGTGGAACCTCCTTCACCTGACCGCCCTCTAGGGTGGGCGGCCAGTCAGTGGCGCTTTCGTGTGACTCCCAAGGGTGTTCTCACGACTCCTGCGGGTGCCGGATTGGCTTTCCCGCCGCAGGTGGGGGCAGGATGCGTCTCTGGGCGCGGGGGTCCGAAGAGGGACCCGGGTCCGGGGACTGTCCGAGGACCCTGGCAACATCGGTTTCGCTGTGCCCACCACGTGGCTCTCGCCGCGTGGCACGCCTCAACGGCAAGAAGAACACGGGAGTAAGAACATGAACCGCAGTGAGCTGGTGGCCGCGCTGGCCGACCGCGCCGAGGTGACCCGCAAGGACGCCGACGCCGTGCTGGCCGCGTTCGCCGAGGTCGTCGGCGACATCGTCTCCAAGGGCGACGAGAAGGTCACCATCCCCGGCTTCCTGACCTTCGAGCGCACCCACCGTGCCGCTCGCACCGCGCGCAACCCGCAGACCGGCGACCCGATCCAGATCCCGGCCGGCTACAGCGTGAAGGTCTCCGCGGGCTCCAAGCTCAAGGAAGCCGCCAAGGGCAAGTGACGCTCCGCCGAGCGCGCCGTGAGGCGACTGCGGGCCGAATGAGACCGGCCCGGCAGTCCCCGCGCCTTCGAGGGCGTGGCGGCGCCCGGTGAGCACGAGACGCCGATGGGGCGGTCACCCGGACTCCGGGTGACCGCCCCATCGGCGTACGGGGCCGGACGGGCCGTCAGCCGAGCGCCTTGCCCGGCAGCTCGACCTTGGCGCCCAGCTCCTGGAGCTTGTCCATGAAGTTCTCGTAGCCGCGGTTGATCAGCTCGATGCCGTGCACCCGCGAGGTGCCCTGGGCCGCCAGCGCGGCGATCAGGTACGAGAAGCCGCCCCGCAGGTCGGGGATGACCAGGTCGGCGCCCTGGAGCTTGGTCGGGCCCGACACGACCGCGGAGTGCAGGAAGTTGCGCTGCCCGAACCGGCAGACCGAGCCGCCCAGGCACTCGCGGTAGAGCTGGATGTGGGCGCCCATCTGGTTGAGCGCGGAGGTGAAGCCGAGCCGCGACTCGTACACCGTCTCGTGGACGATGGACAGGCCGGTGGCCTGGGTGAGGGCGACGACCAGGGGCTGCTGCCAGTCGGTCTGGAAACCGGGGTGGACGTCCGTCTCCAGGGCGATCGACTTCAGCTGGCCGCCCGGGTGCCAGAAGCGGATGCCCTCGTCCTCGATCTCGAAGGCGCCGCCGACCTTCCGGTAGGTGTTGAGGAACGTCATCATCGAGCGCTGCTGGGCGCCGCGGACGTAGATGTCGCCCTCGGTGGCGAGCGCGGCGGACGCCCAGGAGGCGGCCTCCAGACGGTCCGAGAGGGCGCGGTGGTTGTAGCCGCCGAGCTGGTCCACACCGGTGATCCGGATGGTCCGGTCGGTGTCCATCGCGATGATGGCGCCCATCTTCTGCAGGACGCAGATCAGGTCCTCGATCTCCGGCTCCACGGCCGCGTTCGAGAGTTCCGTGACGCCCTCGGCGAGGACGGCCGTCAGCAGCACCTGCTCGGTCGCGCCGACCGACGGGTACGGCAGCCGGATCTTCGTGCCGCGCAGCCGCTGCGGGGCCTCCAGGTACTGGCCGTCGGCCCGCTTCTCGATCTTCGCGCCGAACTGCCGCAGCACGTCGAAGTGGAAGTCGATCGGCCGGCCGCCGATGTCGCAGCCGCCGAGACCGGGGATGAAGGCGTGGCCCAGCCGGTGCAGCAGCGGGCCGCAGAAGAGGATCGGGATGCGCGACGAGCCCGCGTGGGCATCGATGTCGGCGACGTTGGCGCTCTCGACGTAGGTCGGGTCGAGCACCAGCTCGCCCGGCTCCTCGCCCGGACGGACCGTCACCCCGTGCAGTTGCAGCAGTCCGCGTACGACCCGCACGTCGCGGATGTCCGGAACGTTGCGCAGCCGGCTCGGCGCACTGCCCAGCAGAGCGGCGACCATGGCCTTGGGTACGAGGTTCTTCGCACCGCGGACCCGGATCTCGCCCTCCAGCGGGGTGCCGCCGTGGACAAGCAGTACGTCGTCTGAGCCGTTGACGGTCATGTGTCTCGCGTTCCGTGGGGTGGGGCAGGGCCAGAGGAGACAGAGTAATCGCCGTGGCCCCCCGTCCCGTAAGCCCGAGGACGCACCAGGCACGTCATGGCTGTGTCACAACACGAACGGTTCCACGCCGGGTACGTCCCGTGACGGGGCCCGGCGCCGACGCCCGCGTGCGCCCGGACCGCCCCCGTGCGCCCGACCTGCCCCTCACCCGGCTCGCCGTATCGCCTCCCCGTTCCGGGGCGGGATGCGGGATCATGTCTGGCATGACCGAGGTGTCCTCGCTCACAGGGCGGCTGCTCGTGGCGACCCCCGCCCTGGCGGACCCGAACTTCGACCGCGCGGTGGTGCTCCTCCTCGACCACGACGAGGAGGGCTCCCTCGGTGTCGTCCTCAACCGGCCCACCCCGGTGGGCGTGGGCGACATCCTGGAGGGCTGGGCGGAACTGACCGGGGAGCCGGGCGTGGTCTTCCAGGGCGGCCCGGTCTCCCTCGACTCGGCGCTCGGCGTGGCCGTCGTCCCCGGCGGTCCGGCCGCTGAGGGCGCCCCGCTGGGCTGGCGCCGGGTGCACGGCGCGATCGGCCTGGTCGACCTGGAGGCGCCGCCGGAGCTGCTCGCCGCGGCGCTCGGCTCGCTGCGGATCTTCGCCGGGTACGCGGGCTGGGGGCCGGGCCAGTTGGAGGACGAGCTGGTCGACGGCGCCTGGTACGTGGTGGAGTCCGAGCCCGGCGACGTGTCCTCGCCGTCGCCCGAACGGCTCTGGCGCGAGGTGCTGCGCCGCCAGCGCAACGAGCTGGCGATGGTGGCCACCTACCCGGACGACCCTTCGCTCAACTGATGCGCGGGCGTTTCAGTACCCTTGGGCGCATGAGCACTCTTGAGCCCGAGCGCGGCACCGGTACGGGGACCCTCGTAGAGCCGACGCCGCAGGTGTCGCACGGTGACGGTGACCACGAGCGCTTCGCGCACTACGTCCAGAAGGACAAGATCATGGCGAGCGCGCTCGACGGGACCCCCGTCGTCGCGCTGTGCGGCAAGGTGTGGGTGCCCGGCCGCGACCCCAAGAAGTACCCGGTCTGCCCCATGTGCAAGGAGATCTACGAGTCCATGGGCTCCGACGGTGACGACAAGGGCGGCAAGGACGGCGCGTGACCCGCTGAGGTCCGCGGCCCCGCCGGTGTGACGGCGCGAAGGCCCCCGAGACGCGATTCCAGGCGTCTCGGGGGCCTTCGCGCCGTTCTGCGGTCTTTCTCCGGCCTTCGGGGGACTTCCGGGGGCTTCCGGGGCGTTTCGGGGCCCGCGCGTTGCACGGAGTGCGTCTGACGGTCACAAGGTGGTGGAGACCTCTCGGGTGCCTCTTGTGGCGGCGTTCGTCCACTCCATAGCCTCCCGGTGTTGTGCACAGCGAAACCGTCATTGCGCATGTTGCAACGCCTGCTCGGAGGTACGTCCGTATGAAGCCGTCCGTCCGCCTCGCCGCCCTGGTGACCGTCCTGGTGACCGCTGCGTGCGCGCCCCAGACCTCAGCCAACTCCTCCTCCGACAAGGACGAGAAGAGCGGCACGCTCCGCGTCTGGCTGTTCCAGGAGGTCGGCAACGACCCCAAGCAGAAGGTCGTCGACGGCGTCGTCGCCGACTTCGAGAAGGCCCACGAGGGCACCGACGTCAAGGTCGAGTACATCCCCGTCGACACCCGCGCCCAGCGCGTCAAGGCGGCCTTCAACGACCCGAAGTCGGCGCCCGACGTCATGGAGTTCGGCAACACCGACACCGCGGGCTACGTGAAGGACGGCGGACTCCTCGACGTCACCAAGGACTTCGCCGCCTGGCCCGACTCCAGAAGCACCGATCCCACCGCCCGCCAGTCCGTCACCGTCGACGGCAAGGTCTACGGGGCGCCCCTCTACGTCGGCGTCCGCGCCCTCTACTACCGCACCGACCTCTTCGCCGAACTCGGCCTGAAGCCCCCGAAGTCGCTCGCCGAACTCGCCACCACCGCCCGCGCGGTCCGCGCCGCGAAGCCCGACCTGTACGGCCTGGTCGTCGGCGGCGCCTACACGTACGGCGCGATGCCGTTCGTGTGGGCGCACGGCGGCGAACTCGCCACCGGCAAGAACGGCTCGTACGCCTCCGCCCTCGACAGCGCCGACGCCCAAAAGGGCATCGAGGCGTACACCTCGCTCTTCGGCGACGACAACTGTCCGGCCGCCAAGTGCGCGGGGATGGGCGGCAACGACACCGTCACCGCGTTCGCCGCGGGCAAGGCGGGCATGGCCATCGGCGGCGACTTCAGCCACGCGGCCGTCGAGGCGGGCAAGGTCAAGGGCAAGTACGCGGTCGTCCCGCTGCCCGGCGTCGAACCCGGCTCGGTCGCGCCCGCCTTCGCGGGCGGCAACAACGTCGGCGTCCTCAAGAGCACCTCGCACCGCACCCTCGCCGTGCAGCTCATGGAGGCCCTGGCCGCGAAGAAGACGCAGGCGGAGCTGTTCGACGCGATGGGCTTCCTGCCGACCTTCACCGACGTGCGCGCCGAGGCGGCCTCCCGCAAGCCGTACGTGAAGCCGTTCGTCGAGACGCTCGCCGCGGGCACCAAGTTCGTCCCGGCCTCGCCCGCCTGGGCGCAGATCGACTCCCAGCTGGTGCTGCCGACGATGTTCCAGGAGGTCGTCAGCGGCCGCAAGGACGTCGCCGCGGCGGCCGGTGACGCGGCGCAGAAGATGGACGCGGCGTTCGGCTCCGCCGGATGAGCACGCTCCCCACCGGGCTCACGAAGACCCCCGGCGGGCGGGCGCGGGCGGGGCGCGGACTCGCGCGCCGCGCCCCGCGCCCGCTCGGGGGCGGCGGCTGGACGCCCTGGCTCTACCTCGCCCCCGCCCTGGTCGTCCTCGCCGCCCTGCTCGCCTACCCGGTCTACCAGCTCGGCCTGATCTCGCTGTTCCGCTACACCCAGGCCCAGGTCAGCGGTGGCGAACCCACCGTCTTCCGGGGCTTCGGCAACTACGCCGACGTCTTCGCCGACGACGCCTTCTGGCAGGTCCTGCTCGCCACCGTCGTCTTCGCGGCGGCCTGCGTGGTCTCCACCCTCGCCGTCGGCTGCGCCCTCGCCGTGCTCCTCACCCGCGTACGGGCGGTGCCCCGGCTGGCGCTGATGCTGGCCGCGCTCGGCGCCTGGGCCACCCCGGCGGTCACCGGCTCCACGGTCTGGCTGTTCCTCTTCGACCCCGACTTCGGCCCCGTCAACCGGGTCCTCGGCCTCGGCGACCACTCGTGGACCTACGGCCGCTACAGCGCCTTCTTCCTGGTCCTGCTCGAAGTGGTCTGGTGCTCCTTCCCGTTCGTGATGGTGACGGTCTACGCGGGCATCCGCGCCGTGCCCTCCGAGGTGCTGGAGGCCGCCGCCCTGGACGGCGCGTCGCAGTGGCGGATCTGGCGCTCCGTCCTCGCCCCGATGCTCCGCCCGATCCTGGTGGTCGTCACCATCCAGTCGGTCATCTGGGACTTCAAGGTCTTCACGCAGATCTACGTCATGACGGGCGGCGGCGGCATCGCGGGCCAGAACCTGGTCCTCAACGTGTACGCCTACCAGCAGGCGTTCGCCTCCTCGCAGTACGGACTCGGCGCGGCCATCGGCGTCGTGATGCTGCTGATCCTGCTCACCGCCACGCTGGTCTACCTGCGGCTGCTGCGCCGTCAGGGGGAGGAACTGTGAAGCTCCCGAAGCCTCTTCAGGCGCTGCCGGGCGGTCTCGTCCCGCGCCGCCCCTGGCGGGCCGCCGCCGACGCGGGCGCCCTGCTGATCGCCGCGCTGGTCGCGTTCCCGCTGTACTGGATGGTGCTCGGCGCGTTCAAGCCCGCCGGGGAGATCGAGTCCGGGACGCCCCGGCCGTGGACGACGGCGCCGTCACTGGACTCGTTCCGCCGGGTGTTCGGCCAGCAGGAATTCGGCCGCTACTTCCTCAACAGCCTGATCGTCGCGGGCACCGTGGTGATCGCGTCGGCGCTCATCGCGTTTCTCGCCGCGACCGCCGTCGCGCGCTTCCGCTTCCGGTTCCGCACGACCCTCCTCATCATGTTCCTCATCGCGCAGATGGTGCCGGTGGAAGCGCTCACCATCCCGTTGTTCTTCGTCATGCGCGACGCCGGTCAGCTGAACACCCTGGGCGCGCTGATCCTGCCGCACATCGCGTTCTCGCTGCCGTTCGCGATCTGGATGCTGAGGGGATTCGTGAAAGGCGTCCCGGAGGCCCTGGAGGAGGCCGCCTACCTGGACGGGGCCAGTCGCGCGCGTTTTCTCTGGCAGATCCTTTTCCCGCTGGTGCTGCCCGGTCTGGTGGCGACGAGCGTGTTCTCCTTCATCTCCGCCTGGAACGACTTCCTGTTCGCCAAGTCGTTCATCATCAGCGACACCTCGCAGTCGACCCTCCCGATGGCGCTGCTGGTGTTCTACAAACCCGACGATCCCGACTGGGGCGGGGTGATGGCCGGTTCCACGGTGATGACCGTTCCGGTCCTGGTGTTCTTCGTGCTCGTGCAGCGGCGTCTGGTCTCCGGACTGGGCGGCGCGGTGAAGGACTGACCTGAACTGAACTGACCTGAACTGAAAGGACGGACGGCCGTGACTTCTGCGACCGACATCGTTCCGGCGCCCCGGTCCGTGCGGGAGCCGTCGGGGCGCCCCGGATTCGCCCTCGGCGCGGACACCGCGCTGTCGGCGGGCCCCGGCACCGGCACCGCCGAACGCTGGCTGCGGGCGACGCTGGGGGCGGCGTACGGGCTGTCCCTGCCGCCGGTGGCCGCGGGCGCCTCCGGCGGCCCGGGGGCTTCGGCGCCGGAGGGGGGTGCGGTGCGGCTGGCCGTGGACGGCTCGCTCGGCGCGGAGGCGTACCGCCTCGACGTGAGCGCCGGGGGCGGCGTGGAGATCCGGGGCGGCGACGCGGCCGGGGTCTTCTGGGGCGCCCAGACGCTGCGTCAGCTCCTCGGCCCGGACGCCTTCCGGCGGGCGCCCGTGCGGCCCGGCGCCGCCCCCGTGGTGCCGGCCGGGTCGGTCGAGGACGCCCCCCGGTTCGGCTGGCGCGGGGTGCTGCTCGACGTGGCCCGGCACTTCCTGCCCAAGGACGGCGTGCTGCGCTTCCTCGACCTGATGGCCACGCACAAACTCAACGTCCTGCACCTGCATCTGACCGACGACCAGGGCTGGCGGATCGAGATCGCGCGCTACCCGCGCCTGACCGAGGTCGGCTCCTGGCGGGCACGCACCAAATCCGGCCACCGCGCCTCCCCGCTCTGGGACGACCGTCCGCACGGCGGCTTCTACACCCGCGACGACCTCCGTGAGATCGTCGCCTACGCCGCCGCCCGGCACATCACCGTCGTCCCCGAGATCGACGTACCGGGCCACTCGCAGGCCGCGATCGCCGCCTACCCCGAACTCGGCAACACCGACGTCGTCGACACCGCCGCCCTCGGCGTCTGGGACACCTGGGGCGTCAACCCGAACGTCCTCGCCCCGACCGACGCCGTCCTGCGGTTCTACGAGGGGGTGTTCGAGGAGGTCCTGGAGGTGTTCCCGGCGGAGTTCGTGCACATCGGCGGCGACGAGTGCCCCAAGGACCAGTGGCGGGCCTCGCCCACCGCGCAGGCCCGGATCGCCGCACTCGGCCTCGCCGACGAGGACGAGCTGCAGTCCTGGTTCGTCCGCCACTTCGACACCTGGCTCGCCGCGCGCGGGCGGCGCCTGATCGGCTGGGACGAGATCCTGGAGGGCGGGCTCGCCGACGGCGCCGCCGTGTCGTCCTGGCGGGGCTACGCGGGCGGGATCGCCGCCGCGCGCGCGGGACACGACGTCGTCATGTGCCCCGAGCAGCAGGTGTACCTGGACCACCGTCAGGACGGCGGCCCCGACGAGCCGGTGCCGATCGGTTACGTGCGCACCCTGGAGGACGTCTACCGCTTCGAGCCCGTTCCACCGGAGTTGACGCCGCGGGAGGCCGCGCGCGTGCTGGGCACCCAGGCCAACCTGTGGACCGAGGTCATGGAGGACGCCGCGCGCGTCGACTACCAGGCCTTCCCCCGGCTCGCCGCCTTCGCCGAGGTCGCCTGGAGCCTCCTGCCCGCCCCGGCGGAACGGGACTTCGCCGGATTCGCCCGCCGCATGACCGCCCACTACGGCCGCCTCGACGCCCTCGGGGTCGGCTACCGCCCGCCGTCCGGCCCCCGCCCCTGGCAGCGCCGCCCCGGCCTCCCGGGCCGGCCGATCGAGGGGGCGCCCCCGAACCGGTGACACGGGGGCGGCGCCTCGTACGCCCCGTAAGGCATCTCACGGAGAAAACCGGCAGGTTCACTCAAGGGCGGCAATCCGTACACACGGCTGATGGGGTGCGAAAACGGACCATCTGCCTGGGGAAACGGGCGAATGCCTCCTAGCGGACCCCTGCGTTCGGGGCTTGCGAAGATGTGCCAGAGTTGCCACGTCCGCCCCGTCAGCACGTACCGTACGGCAGCACAGGGGGGACCAGCTGGGACCAGGTGGGGCAGCGGGAAGGGGCAGCCGGTTTTGACCACGCACGCACCGCAGGCGGGGCAGGCCGTCACGCTGCCCACGACGCTGGACGAGGCCGTGGCGGCGCTGACCGCGCTGCCCGCCGCCGTGCCCGTGGCGGGCGGCACCGACCTGATGGCCGCCGTGAACTCGGGCCAGCTGCGGCCCACCGCCCTGGTCGGCCTCGGCCGGATCAGCGAGATCCGCGGCTGGCAGTACCAGGACGGCCACGCCCTGCTCGGCGCGGGACTGACCCACGCGCGCATGGGCCGCCCCGACTTCGCCGCCCTCATCCCGGCGCTCGCCGCGTCCGCGCGCGCCGCCGGACCGCCGCACATCCGCAACGCGGGCACCCTCGGCGGCAACATCGCCTCCGCCGCCCCCACGGGCGACGCGCTGCCCGTGCTGGCCGCCCTGGAGGCCACCCTCGTCGTCGCCGGACCCGGCGGGGCCCGCCGCGAGATCCCGGTCTCGCACCTGCTGGCGGGCATGGAGATGCTCCGCGGCGGCGAACTGATCGGCTACGTGCGCGTGCCCCTGCTGCACGCCCCGCAGGTCTTCCTCAAGGCCACCGGCCGCACCGGCCCCGGCCGGGCCGTCGCCTCGGTCGCCCTGGTCCTCGACCCGGCCCGGCGCGGCGTGCGCTGCGCGGTGGGCGCCATAGCGCCGATGCCGCTGCGGCCCCTGGAGGCCGAGCAGTGGGTGGCCCGCCTCATCGACTGGGACAACGGCCGCGCCATCGTCCCCGAGGCGCTGAACGCCTTCGGCGAGTACGTCGCCGCGGCCTGCATCCCCGACGCGGTGCCCGCCGAGGACGGCTCGGTGCCGCCGCTGCCGCCCGCCGTACTGCACCTGCGGCGCACCGTCGCCGCACTGGCCCGACGAGCACTGGGGAGGGCGCTGTCGTGACCGACGACCAGCACGGACAGGGCACGCCGCCGGGCGGCGGCCGCTGGGACCCGCTGCCGCAGGGCGACTACGACGACGGCGCCACCGCCTTCGTGAAGCTCCCCGAGGGCGGCATCGACGCCCTCCTCGCCGCACGCGGCCAGGACCCCCTGGCCGCCCCCGGACACGGCTACGTGCCGCCCCGGATCGAGACCGCGTACGAGGGCGTCGACCCGGGCCCCGAGGGCGCCTGGGCGCCCCCGGCGGGCGGCACCGAGTGGCCCGCGCCCGCGGGCGGCCACTCGGCCGGCGACGACCGCTTCACGTACCACCCGGGCGCGACCGGGCAGTGGGCCTTCGAGGACACCGGCACCGGCGCCGGGGGACCCGCGGGTCCCGCGCAGCATCCGCCCGCCGCCGGGCCGGGGCACGACGTGACCGGCCAGTGGTCGATCCCGGTGGTGGGCGGCGACCTCCCCGACGAGTCCGGCGAGTTCACCACGTCCTCGCTGGTCGAGCAGTGGGGCGGCACCCCGCCGGCCACCCTCCCCGGCGGCGCCGCCGCGCCCTGGGCGCACGGACCGGCCCCCGACGCGCCGCCCTGGGGCCAGGACACGGACGGCGCGGGCGCGGCGCTCGCGGCTCACGCCCCCGCCGAGGCCCCCCCGGCCGACGCCCCGTCCGCCTACGGCCACGGACAGCCCCCGTACGACGACGAGCCGGGACGACGCCCCTACGAGGACGGGCCCGGCCGGTCGTACGAGGACGAGCCCGGACAGCGGTCGTATGACGACGAGCCCGGACAGCGGTCCTACGACGACGCGGCGCGGTCCTACGACGATGACGCGGCGCGGTCCTACGGCGGGGCCGGGCGGGCGTACGAAGACGCTCCGGAGCAGCCCTACGAGGACCCGTACGAGGAGCCTTCCGAGGCCGTGGCGGCCCCCCCGGCCGCGCCGGAGGGCGAGGAGGCCGCCGGGGAGCCCGAGGCCGCCGCCGTGCCCGCGGCGGACCGCCAGGAGCCCGCCGCGGCCGACGAGGCCGCCGGGACGGAGGACGGCACCGGCGCCGACGGCACCGAGGCGCCCGCCGACGCCGCGGACGCCACCGCCGACGCCACGTCCACGCGCGTGGACGACCGTACGGACGACCGCCCCGCGGACTCCGAGGCGCCCGACGCCGACGCTGCCGAGACGGACCCGGCGCCGGACCCGGAGCCCGTCCCCCTCCACGACGAACACCCCCTCGCCTCCTACGTGCTGCGCGTCAACGGCTCCGACCGGCCGGTGACCGACGCCTGGATCGGCGAGTCCCTGCTCTACGTGCTGCGCGAGCGGCTCGGCCTCGCGGGCGCCAAGGACGGCTGCTCGCAGGGCGAGTGCGGCGCGTGCAACGTCCAGGTCGACGGTCGCCTCGTCGCGTCCTGCCTGGTGCCCGCCGTGACCACCGCGGGCAGCGAGATCCGCACCGTCGAGGGCCTGGCCGTCGACGGGCAGCCCTCGGACGTGCAGCGCGCGCTCGCCCGCTGCGGCGCCGTGCAGTGCGGCTTCTGCGTGCCCGGCATGGCGATGACCGTGCACGACCTCCTGGAGGGCAACCCCGCCCCCACCGAGCTGGAGACCCGCCAGGCCCTCTGCGGCAACCTGTGCCGCTGCTCCGGCTACCGGGGCGTCCTGCGCGCCGTCCAGGACGTCGTCGCCGAACGCGAGGCGCATTCCGCCGCCGACACCGAGTCGGAGGGCGACGAGGCACGTATTCCCCACCAGGCGGGCCCCGGCGCCGGAGGCGTCCACCCGTCCGCGTTCGACAACCCCGCGCAGCCCCACCCGCACGACCCGGCGTACGGCCAGGACGGAGGCCAGGCGTGACCCACGACGCAGCCACCGCGACCGATCCCGCGGAGGCCGCCCCGGCCCCCGAGCCGATCCCGCACGGCCTCGGCGCGTCCCTCCAGCCCGCCGACGCCCGCGCCAAGACCGAGGGCACCTTCCCCTACGCGGCCGACCTGTGGGCCGAGGGCCTGCTCTGGGCGGCCGTCCTGCGCTCCCCGCACGCGCACGCGCGCATCGTCTCCATCGACACGTCGCACGCGCGCGAGATGCCCGGCGTCCGCGCCGTCGTCACCCACGAGGACGTCCCCGGCCGCGCCCTGCACGGCCGCGGGCGCGCCGACCGCCCGGTGTTCGCCTCCGAGGTCGTACGCCACCACGGCGAGCCCATCGCCGCCGTCGCCGCCGACCACCCCGACACCGCGCGCATGGCCGCCGCCGCCGTCATCGTCGAGTACGAGATCCTTGACCCCGTCATCGACCCCGAACGCGCCTTCGAGGCCGACGCCCTGCACCCCGACGGCAACCTGATCCGGCACATCCCGCTGCACCACGGCGACCCGTCCGCCGCGGGCGAGGTCGTCGTCGAGGGCCAGTACCGCATCGGCCGCGCCGACCCCGCCCCCATCGGCGCCGAGGCCGGACTCGCCGTGCCCCGCCCCGACGGCGGCGTCGAGCTGTACCTCGCCTCCACCGACCCGCACACCGACCGCGACACCGCCGCCGCCTGCTACGGCCTGGAACCCGAGCGGGTCAAGATCGTCGTCACCGGGGTCCCCGGCGCCACCGCCGACCGCGAGGACCAGGGCTTCCAGCTCCCCCTCGGCCTGCTCGCCCTGCGCACCGGCTGCCCGGTGAAACTCACCGCCACGCGCGAGGAGTCCTTCCTCGGCCACGCCCACCGCCACCCCACCCTGCTGCGCTACCGCCACCACGCCGACGCCGAGGGCCGCCTCGTCAAGGTCGAGGCGCAGATCCTCCTCGACGCGGGCGCGTACGCCGACACCTCCGCCGAGGCCCTCGCCGCCGCCGTCTCCTTCGCCTGCGGCCCCTACGTCGTGCCGAACGCCTTCATCGAGGGCTGGGCCGTCCGCACCAACAACCCCCCGTCCGGCCATGTGCGCGGCGAGGGCGCCCTCCAGGTGTGCGCCGCCTACGAGGCCCAGATGGACAAGCTCGCCAAGAAGCTCGGCCTCGACCCGGCCGAGGTACGGCTGCGCAACGCCATGGCCACCGGCGACGTCCTGCCCACCGGGCAGACCGTGACCTGCCCGGCGCCGGTCGCCGAACTCCTCCAGGCCGTCCAGGACTTCCCGTTGCCCGCCCTCCCCAAGGACACCCCCGAGGAGGACTGGCTGCTGCCCGGCGGCCCCGAGGGCGCGGGCGAACCCGGCGCGGTCCGCCGGGGCGTCGGCTACGGACTCGGCATGGTCCACATGCTCGGCGCGGAGGGCGCCGACGAGGTGTCCACGGCCACCGTGAAGGTCCAGGACGGCGTCGCCACCGTGCTCTGCGCGGCCGTCGAGAGCGGCCAGGGCTTCACCACCCTCGCCCGCCAGATCGTCCAGGAGACCCTGGGCATCGACGAGGTGCACGTCGCGCCCGTCGACACCGACCAGCCCCCGGCCGGGCCCGGCTGCCGCGGCCGGCACACCTGGGTCTCCGGCGGCGCCGTCGAACGCGCCGCCAAGATGGTCCGCACCCAGCTCCTCCAGCCGCTGGCCCACAAGTTCGGCATGTCCACCGAACTGCTCCAGATCACCGACGGCAAGATCACCTCGTACGACGGCGTCCTGTCGACCACCGTCGCCGAGGAACTCCACGGCAAGGAGCTGTGGGCCACCGCGCAGTGCCGCCCGCACCCCACCGAGCCGCTGGACGGCGCCGGTCAGGGCGACGCGTTCGTCGGCCTCGCCTTCTGCGCGATCCGCGCGGTCGTCGACGTCGACATCGAGCTGGGCTCGGTGCGCGTGGTGGAGCTGGCGGTCGCCCAGGACGTCGGCCGCGTCCTCAACCCGGCGCAGCTCAACGCGCGCATCGAGGCGGGCGTCACCCAGGGCGTCGGCATCGCCCTCACCGAGAACCTCCGCACCCCGCGCGGCCTGGTCCGCCACCCCGACCTCACCGGCTACGCCCTGCCGACCGCGCTGGACGCGCCCGACATCCGCATCGTCAAGCTGGTCGAGGAGCGGGACGTGGTCGCGCCGTTCGGCGCGAAGGCGGTCAGCGCGGTGCCGGTCGTGACGTCCCCGGCGGCGATCGCGTCCGCGGTGCGCGCGGCGACCGGCCGCCCCGTCAACCGGCTGCCGATAAGGCCGCAGGCGGCGGTGGTGACGGGCGGGCAGTAGGGGCCGCGTCGACGCGTACGGGCGCGTGGGCGCGGGCGGGCGGAGTGGGCGCGGGCGGGCGCCGCACCGGGGTGTCACGCCCCCGCCTCCGGCCGGACACCCGGTCGTCGACGGCGGGTGACACCGGTCGGGTGATCCTGCGCGGGACGGGAACGCGCGGCCCCGGCCGTCCGTCCTTCCTCACGAGGGCCGTTGTCAGTGGTGCCGCGTAATGTGCGCAGCAGTGGGACGGCGAACTTCACGCACGGGGGACCGACCGATGAGCACGACCAGCGGCACGAACAGCACGAGCCATACGCACAGCACGAGTCGTACGCACGGCACGGACGCGGCGCACACGACCGGCGGGACGACCGCCACCCTCGGCACGCCGGTGACGTTCACCCTGACCGAGGCCCAGCTCGACCCGTACGTCACGCACGTGCCGACGCGCCGCTGGCTGACCGGCCCCGGACTCCCCGACGTCGGCGGGCTGGTGACGTTCGAGACGCTGCGCGCGACCGGCCTGCGGACGGTCGCGGACTCCACCGGCGACACCGCCGACCGCCTCCCCGCCGACCTGCGCGACCAGCTCGTCATCGGCGGCCTCCTCGGCGGCGAGGGCCCCGAGACCGAGTCGGTGCTGCTGGACGGCGCCACCGGCGAGATCACCACGACGTACTTCTTCCACGACCGCCTCGACCTGATGGACCGCCGCCCCTTCGCGCCGTCCCTGGAGAAGCTGGTCCGCTTCGCCACGGCCGCCGACGAACTGGCGGCGCTGCGCGGCCAGTTCGCGGCCTACGCGGGAAGGTACGGCCCGGAGGCGGTGGCCGAGGCCTCCGGTGACCTGCTCGCGCTCTACGAGGCGGGCGCCGACGGCGAGGTGCCGCCGTTCTGGAAGCTGGCCGCGGTGATCCGCCCGCTGGCGCTGATGGCGGGCCCCGGCACCCGCTCCGGCCTGGCCCTGGACCTGCCGCCCCGGCTGCTGGACGAGGAGTTCGAGACCGGCGCGATCGTCCGCTTCGAGGAGGTCGACTTCCCGTCCGCGCTCGTCCACGAGCCGACCCGCCGCTTCCTGCGCGAGACGGGCCTGCCGGAGGAGTGCGTGTGGTTCTCCCTCGACACGGACGTACCGCTGCCGACCCTGGCCGAGCACCGGGCCGACACGGGCGAGGACTCCGCCGAGTCGGACGCCCCGCTTCCGGAGGGCGCGGAGAGACTGATCCGCCTCGGTCATCTGGTGGAGGACACCAGCCTGGTCCTGGACGGCACCACGGGCGCCGTCCTCGCCTGGTCCGAGCCGGACGCCGCGCTGCGCCCGCTGAACGCCGACATCTCGACGCTGGCGTTCACCCTCTGGCTGATCCGCCGCGAGCACACCCTGGACGCCGAGCACGACCTGACGGAGGCCTACGACCAGCTCGCCGCGACGATGACCCGCACCCTGGCCGCCCTGGACCCCATGGCCTGCGACCCCACCCCGCGCACCCCCACGGACGACGGCTGGCGCTACTGGCCGGAGATGTTCGAGGACGAGGCGGGCGGCGGCCTGTTCGCGTAACTCCCCGACAGCGGAGGGGTGGTGCGCTCTAGGGTCCCGTCATGGACTGGCTGGCCCCTGTGAACACCTTGATCGGCGCGGTGATCGGCGTCGGCTCCACCCTCCTCGCGGACCGTTTCCGCTGGCGCCGCGAACGGCAGGCGCAGGACCGCGACAGCCGACGGCAGGCGTACGCGGCGTTCATGGGCGCCCTGTCGGACGTCTACAGCCGGCTCCACGAGACCGCTCGCGCGACCCGCCCTCCGGAGGAGACCAGCACGGCGGCCCACGAGATCTTCACCGCCGCCCAGCTCTACCCCCTCCGCTACGAACTCGCCCTGATCGCCCCCTGGGACGTCATGGACCCCACCAACGAGGCCTTCTGGCGCGCCCGCGACCTCCGCGACACGGTCGCCTCCGGCGCGGGCCCCGACACCCCGGAGTTCCGCACCCACGTCGGCGCCTACCTCAGGGCCACGGAGAAGGCCCAGACAGCGATGCGCCGCGACCTGGGCACACCGTGGCCGGAACGGGACGGGGGGTGACCCGGCCGTGCTCGACGGGCGCCGGGACAGCGGTGTCGTAGGGGACGTCTAGGGTGCCGTGGAGAACGCGGACGAAGCCGAGGGCTGGGGGATCGATGGTGGTGGGGGAGTCGGGGGCGCGACGGCCGCTGGACGACGAGCGGATCGGGCGGCGGCTGACCCGTGTCCGGGAACTGCTCGCGCGGTGGGCGGCGTTGCGGCCGGGCAACGGCAAGGCCTGGGACTACGACCCCTCGCCCGTACCGGAGGCGGAGGTGGTGGCCCTGGAGCGGCGGGCGGGACTGCGCCTGCCCGAGAACTACCGCCGTTTTCTCCTGGAGTTCGGCGACCCCGGCAACCTGCTGATGGCGTACGCCGCTCAGCCCCTGGCCGACCAGCCGGAACCCCGCTCCGCCGAACCGTTCCCCCTCGACGCCCCGTGGGCGGGCAGCGAGCGCGAGATCACCGAATGGGAGGCGCAGGAGGGCAACGGCGACTTCTTCGCGGACGGTCCGGGCGAGTTCTACGGCCAGTTCGACGACCCGCGCACCGCCTTCCGCGACCTCCCGCCCGGCACGGAGTACTCCGACGGCACCCTCACCCTGGGCGCCACCCGCAGCCACTTCCTGGCCCGCCTGGTCCTCAACGGCCCCTGGTCGGGCACCGTGTGGTTCGACAGCTTCGGCTACGACGGCGGCCTCATCCACCTCGCCGACGACACCGACGAGTCCTACGCCCGCTACACCCTGGACTCCTTCTGCGACGCGGACGAATGGCTGCCGCTGGCAGACCTCCCGTGGTTCCCCGCCCTCCCGGACGGCGTCCCGGACCCGGCGCCCGGTGACTTCCTCGACCTCACCCTCACCGTCCTGCGCCACCGCGTCCGCCTGGCCGAGGCCGAGCGCGCGTGCGACGCCCTCGACCTCCCCGCGCTCCTCGAAGCCGCCGAACGCCTGCGCACCCCGCACGACTTCGGCTTCCCGCGCGGCCACCGGTACGGCGGTTTCGGCCCGTACGTCACCGGCCTCGTCCGCGACGCCCTCCTGGCCCCCGCCCCCGACCCGGCGGCCACGGCCCGCGTCGTCCAGCTCTCCGAGGCCCTGCTGAACAACCCCGCGAGCGTGTCCGTCGCCCTGACCCTCGCCGGCCGCTGGACGGACCTCCTCACCCACGAGCGGCAGGCGTTCCCCGAGGCCGAACGCAGCGCGCTGAACATCACCCTGGCGGCGACGATGCTCGACGCGCCGCCCCCCGCTCCCGCCCCCGACGCACCCCCGAGCCGCCTCTACACCCCCCTCGGCCTCTGGACGGCCCTGGACGCCCTGACCCGCCTGACCCCGCCCCAGCGCACCCGCCTCCTCACCCACCTCCCCCCGACGGACGCGACCCGGCTGACCCCCCTCCTCGCCACGGCCACGCTGCCCCTCACCCCGGCCGCCCTGGACGACCTCCTGACCTCGGACCTCTCCACCCCGCCGACCCGAGCGGCGGCCATGGTCACCCTGCTCCGCGCCCTCCGCACGGTGACCATGGCCCGCGACCTGGACGACGCCCCACCCGCGGGCCCCCTCACCGACCGCGCGTGCGCCCTGGCAGCGGCACTCGACCGCACAGGAGACGTCTTCCCCCTCCTCACCCTGGCCGCCCCCACCCGCTGGCCCGACTGGCAGTCCGCCCGAGCGGAGGGCCACCACTACCTGGCAGCGCTCCGGGCCCCGGCAGGCGCCTAACCCGCACAGACGGCACCTGGACACGACAGCGGGGCGACACCCGTGCGTGCGGGTGCCGCCCTGTCAGGCAGTCGGAGGCCGTGGCGGGAGTGCCTTGCGCATGGCTCTCACCGGGTGCCTACAGTCACGAACGAGACGGAAAATGAGACGGAGTCACGGCACATGCCTTCTCCAGATGCAGCCACCGGTACTCGGCTTGCACAGCCTGTAATGCAATCCAGGGGGCACGTTGTCCCAGGTCGGTGACGAACCATGTAAATCAATACGCTCGCAGGGTTGGAGACCCGTACCGTGCAGTCATGTCATCAGATCCATGGGGCGATCTAGCCAACGCTCTAACTTTGGTATGTGAACCTTTTGCGCGAGACTGCGATACCCACTTGGGTTTCCTGCCTGGATCGCCAGCTGCCCTAGAAGTCATCGGTGAGCCTTTCGCTGATGACTGGGCCGTGGCGCCATCTCGCAACGCAAACATGGGGGGCCTGCAATTGGCGAGAGTGGCAATGGATCATCTGGCGGGCTTGTCGATTTTGCTGCGGACACACAAGCCGGTGTGCGTCTACGGTCCCTCGTCGCTCGCACGCAGCACGATCGAGGTTGCCTCGAGAAGCTACTACCTGCTCGAACCTGGCCTCATGCCACTGGAACGCATCCGTCGGCACGAGAGTGACCGCCTGGCGTCCTTGTGGGAGCAGAAGCGGATTGCAGAAGCGGCGCGTAGGACAACTTCCACGACGATGCAGGCAGCTATCGATCATCTCGACGGCCGCATGAAGACTGTCATCGAGTCAGCTAGACGCCAAGGGCTCACACCACGGGTCAAGGACGAGAAACGCCCTCCCTTCATCGCCGGACCGGGTGTGACAAGAAACGTCGGAGCCACTGACCTGGTTGAGGCTCTGATTGGCCAAGGTGGCGGGCTCGGGACGGTGTCTTACCAGACGATGTCCGCCGTTTCTCACGGTCGGCAACACGGCATGATGCAGTACCTGAAAAGTCAAGGTGCTCTGCTCGACCGCACGCACGGCGACTCCTTCGGAAGTATCGAATCCACTGCACAGCAGACCGCGGCCGACCTTGGGGGGACCCCTCTCGCCGTCTTCAGGATGCTAGATCGGCTCTATGATCATTTTGGTTGGCCCAGCAGCGAAGTGGGTCCTGCTGCAAGACGCCTACTCCGGGTCTGGGCACGGATCGCCGAGCTTCCGAAATCGAATTGACCACTGCGAGTACGGAGGCGTCACCGTCGAGTGATCCTCTTCTTGACACGGGAGTGCGGCCCGATCGGGCTGAAGATCGTGCGCTCCCCGTCTCCGGTCACGCCATCTTGCCCGGCGATGCTCCAGCAGTTCTGACGCAGCGCGTTCGACAGCACTCCGAGCACCCACCGCCCGGCTCGGCGCAGGCGCTCAATCCTGGTGCAACGACCGGCTATGCGTCCCATAAGGGCACCGAACTCCTTCTGCCGGCGGGCAGGCTCTACGCTGTGACCCGTGGCCACCGCGTGATCGTTTGCCTTCACACCGATGGCCAACGGTGGCCGCTCGTAGTTGCGAGCAGAGGAGCACCGTGCAGGTCGCCGGACTCGACATCTATGTGAATCACCCCGTGCTGCACCTGGGAGCGACTGACTGGGTTCCAGTCTCACTCGCCCTGGAGGCCGCCGCTGCGTCCAGCTGTGACACCCACGTGGCTGTTCGGGTTCGCGCTCAGAGGGGACTGATCAAAGTGCGTCTCTTCGTGCAGCCTCAAGCGCCAGCGGCCGCAGGGCCCGACCCGGATTTCACCACGATCTTCAATGGCTCCCTCCTGCTGTCCGACGGCCGCATCGCAGTCGGTGATGTCGAGCAGCTGACACGCTTCGTGCATCGAGTGGGCGACCGCGGCGAGTTCAACGTGCGCGTCGCAGTGGACTCGCCCGGACCGGATCCCGGTGCTGTCGACATCACTGTCATCCGCCCCGCCCGTTGATCCGCTGAGCCAGCCACCTCGGCACACGCGCGGCGCTCGGCGGCCAGCCGTTCGCGAACAAGATCACGATCTGCAGCGGCAGCGCCAGGGAGGACCCCGAGCGAGACGGAGAAACAGAGAGGGCGGCACCTGTTGGGGGTGCCGCCCACTTTTTCGCTCGGTGGCGAACAGAGGCCGTGGCGGGAATCGAACCCACGTAACTCGCTTTGCAGGCGAGTCCCTAAACCACTCGGGCACACGGCCGGTGCCGGTCCGGTCGGGCCCGGGGGCCTGGTCGGACGTTGTGGTTCGACAGTAGGGCGGGGGTGGTGGGGGGCTCAAGGGAGGCGTGGGGGCTGCAATCCGACTGCCATATGCCGTTCATGAACGGGGGGGGCGGGCGCTACCGCCGCGGCCGGGGGCGGGGGCTGTCGGTGCTGAGGGCGGCGGGCCTCTGTTTGGGCTGCCGTTGCCCTGCCGGGCGGCAGTACTCCGGGCACAGCAGCACCTCGGGGGCGACGCCCGAGCCGATCTCCGGAGAGAAGATCACGGGCTCGCCCACGATGGGGCGGTCGCAGCGGGCGCAGATCATCGCCACTCCTGTCGGATGAGTCGGTACAGAACCCGGCCGACCTCGCACAGGTCGGAGCCGTAGGTGCACTGCTCGCAGATGCCGACGTGGTCGAAGAGCGCGGTCTTGGCGCGGGCCGCGGCGTCACGTCGACAGGCGCGTGGGAACCAGTGCCTCCCCGAGGAGTCCGTCTGCTGGCCGAGGTCGACGGCGGATCCGCCGGTCAGCTCTGCCGCACACCAGAGGCAGACCCTGCCTCGTTGTCGGGCGTCGTCGAGGTCCTGCCGGGCCGGCAAGCCGATGGCCGCCAAGGCGTCCCGGGTGCTCGTCTGCAGATCGGCATCCACGATTGCACCATCCCTATACGCTTACGCTCTGAATCCAGGTGACTACGTGAACGGTAGAGACGGGCGTATGTCCCCTGAAGTGACTGCCCGTACGGGTTGGCGCGGTCCAAGCGGCGAATGGTGAGTGACATGCCATCGAGTCAGAGAAGAACCCCGACCAGTGGTCAGGGTTCGCTCTCACGGCACTGTGCCGGGATCGTCTCCGGGTACACGTTCCGGCTGATCCGCGAGCAGTTGGGGCACACCCAGGACGCCATGGCGGAGCAGCTGCGCGTGTCCGTCGACACGATTTCAGGGTGGGAGTCCGGCCGTCGGCCGCTGACCGCCGTGTCCGTCGGTCAGATGCTCGTCCAACGGCATCGCCTCATGCGGATGGGTACTCTCCCGGCACTGCTCCAAGCGCTTGAGCGTGCGATAGAGGCCGACGCGCTCCTGGCCAGTGCACTGGCCGACGGGACCGCTGTCGACGAGTCACCCCTAGGCGCCTGGGTCATGCAGCGCGACCTGGTCGGCGTACTTGCGTGGCCTCTCACCGGCGTTCCCCCTCAGGCCGTACGAGACCTGCCCGCGCCCCCCAAGTCGCGCCGCAGACCCGTACCGACGGTTCCCGAGATCTCCGCCGACGACCGCCGCCGGTTCTTCGAACGGATGCGTGACACAGCTGAACGCGCGCAGAAGCCAGGCCAGTTCCTTCTCCGGCGACAGGCTCTCTACCTGGCTGGGTACGACAACGAGGCCGACACCCCGGACTGGCTCGCTCACCAGCAGGCGACAGAGCGGCCGAGCGACTGGCTCACCGATTGGCTCAACTCGCGCTCCGTCGCGGCCGTCGCGGGCCGCCAGGGTGATCGCGACCGGATGAGCTACTTCATCGACACCGCACTCGCCGACGAAGCCGGTGAGGCCGCCAACCTGAACTACTGGGCCTACTGGCTCGGTGAGATGGCGCATCTGGAGCTGTCGGACGACTTCATCGCCTCACGTACGCCAGACGTCTGGTCCGGCCACAAGCTGCTCGCCCACCTTGTACAGGGACTGTCGCCGGAACACGGATACGTCGACCTCAACATCCGCACCCTGTGGGCTCTTCTCGGCATCCGCCCCAACCTGGTCCGGTCCGGGACCGCGACGCGCGCACTGCGCGCCAGGCTGCCTGTGATGTTGGATAGCCGCGAGATCTCCGCCCGCGCGCGCCGCGAACTGGAGAGCATCAGGTACGCGTTACGCCTCGCTGAGGCATGAGAGGAGCACCGTGTCCGACGAGTTGACCCCCGTCGCCAGGTTCCTGTTCGAGGCCGGGACGCTCAAGGCGGCCCGTCGTACCGGCTGGTGGATGGCCGGGGTGCGGGACCCCGAGAGTGTCGCCGAGCACTCCTGGCGGACCGCTCTTCTCGCCTCCGTCATCGCCACGCTCGAAGGCGCCGACCCCGCTCGTGCCGCTCTCCTCGCCGTCTGGCACGACTCCCAGGAGCCCCGGACCGGGGACGTCAACCACCTGGGGAAGAAGTACCAGGGTTCGGCCGATCCGCGGGCCGTCACCGCCGACCAGGTCGCCGGGATGCCCGAGGCGCTCGCAGCGGTGATCCGGGACGTCGTCGGGGAGTACGAGGACAAGGAGTCCGACGAGGCCCGCTGCGCCCGCGACGCCGACAAACTGGAGTGCCTGCTGCAAGGGATCGAGTACCGGGCCCAGGGGTACGCCCTGGCACAACGGTGGATCGACAACAGCCGCCGCCGCATCGCCACCCCCAGCGGAGCCGCCCTCGCCGACCGGCTGCTCGGCATGGACCCCCTCGACTGGCTGCGCGCCGTCCTCGGAGAGCAGCCCCGGCCCGGAGAGCGGCCGCGCTGACCCGGCCGCCCGGCGGCCGTTCGGCCGGCGAGTGGCCTACGACCATCGGACCATGCCCTTGGCGACTTCCGACAGGGGTCATCCGGTGATACGGCCCTTACCCTGGCGGGTATGCCCGCCCCCGAAACCCCCGACGACATGCAGGTCCGAGCCGGTGTCTCCGGCTCCTGTCCGGACAGCCCCAGCGGCTCCGGTGACTCCGTTCTCTCCCGGCCCCACCGTGCCCTCAGCATCGGTGTCGTCTCCGTCGTGTTGCTGATCGCCTTCGAGGCGACGGCTGTCGGGACGGCGATGCCGGTGGCGGCGCGGGAGCTGGACGGGGTCGCGTTGTACGCGTTCGCGTTCTCCGGGTACTTCACCACCAGTCTGTTCGGGATGGTGCTGGCGGGGCAGTGGTCCGACCGGCGGGGGCCGCTCGGGGCGTTGACCTGCGGGATCGGGGCGTTCGCGGTGGGGCTGGTGCTGTCGGGGACCGCGGGCGCGATGTGGCTGTTCATCCTCGGGCGGGCCGTGCAGGGGTTCGGCGGCGGGCTGGTGATCGTCGCGCTGTACGTCGTCGTCGGCCGTGCCTACCCCGAGCGGCTGCGGCCCGCGATCATGGCGGCGTTCGCGGCGAGCTGGGTGGTGCCGTCCGTGGTGGGGCCGCTGGCGGCCGGGGCCGTCACCGAACGCCTCGGGTGGCGGTGGGTGTTCCTCGGCACCCCCGTCCTGGTGCTGCTGCCGCTCGCGCTCGCGCTGCCGCAGATACGGCGGCGGGCCGGGGGACCGGTCAAGGGCGGCGCCGGGGCATCCGTCGACCGGCGGCGCATCCGGCTCGCGCTCGGCATCTCCTGCGGCGCCGGGCTGCTCCAGTACGCCGCCCAGGACCTGCGCCCCTGGTCCGTGCTGCCCGCCGCCGCGGGCGTCGCGCTCCTCGTGCCCGCCGTGCGCGGGCTGCTGCCGCCCGGCACCTGGCGGGCCGCCCGCGGGCTGCCGTCGGTGGTGCTGCTGCGCGGGGTCGCCGCCGGGTCGTTCATCGCCGCCGAGTCCTTCGTCCCGCTGATGCTGGTCACCCAGCGCGGCCTCAGTCCCACCCTCGCCGGGTTCTCCCTCGCCGCGGGCGGCGCCACCTGGGCGCTGGGCTCCTGGGTGCAGTCCCGGCCGCGCGTCGAGCCGTACCGGGACCGGCTGATGACGTCCGGGATGGTGCTGGTGGCCGCCGCGATCGCCGCCGCGCCGAGCGTGCTGATCCCCGCCGTACCGGTGTGGACGGTGGCCGTGGCCTGGGGGTTCGGCTGCTTCGGGATGGGGCTGGTGATCTCCTCCACCAGTGTGCTGCTGCTCCAGCTGTCCGCGCCCGAGGAGGCCGGGACCAACTCGGCCGCGCTGCAGATCTCCGACGGCCTCGCCAACATCCTGCTGCTCGCCACCGGCGGCGCCGCCTTCGCCGCGCTCGGCGGCGGGACCGTCGCCCACGCCACCGGGGACGCCGCGCACGGCGCCCATCCGGTCGCGTTCGCCGCCGTCTTCCTGCCGATGGCCGTGGTCGCCCTGGT
Organism: Streptomyces sp. NPDC091281; assembly: GCF_044757425.1. Lineage (NCBI taxonomy): Bacteria > Bacillati > Actinomycetota > Actinomycetes > Kitasatosporales > Streptomycetaceae > Streptomyces > Streptomyces sp. NPDC091281. The sequence continues at coordinate 101,994 of NZ_JBIVUY010000019.1, forward strand.
GGGGGCCTGGGTGACGACCCGGCTGCGGCAGCCCGCGACGGCCGCGGCGGCTGTGACGTGAGTCCCACCCGGGGGCGACGCGGCCTCGTTCGCGCGTGCCCGGCCGGAGGCCGCCGGTAGGGTGGCCCGGTTGTCATACACAGCCGTGCCCCTGGCGCGCACGGCCGTGCCGATGTCCACACAGCCGTGCCGAGGCCACCGACGCCGTACGCCGTCGTACGCGCCGTCCCCGGGCCCTCGTCCGCGGCCGTGCCGAACGACCGACGAACCGGAGACCGTGACTACCACCGCCGCCTCCACCTCCCACCACCTCTCTCCCGCCTTCCCCGGCCGGGCCCCCTGGGGTACCGCCGGCAAGCTGCGCGCCTGGCAGCAGGGCGCGATGGAGCGGTACGTCCAGGAGCAGCCCCGCGACTTCCTCGCCGTCGCCACCCCGGGCGCCGGGAAGACGACGTTCGCGCTGACGCTCGCGTCCTGGCTGCTGCACCACCACGTCGTGCAGCAGGTGACCGTGGTCGCGCCCACCGAGCACCTGAAGAAGCAGTGGGCGGAGGCGGCGGCGCGGATAGGGATCAGGCTGGACCCCGAGTACAGCGCGGGCCCGCTCAGCAAGGACTACCACGGCGTCGCCGTGACCTACGCGGGCGTCGGCGTCCGCCCGATGCTGCACCGCAACCGCTCCGAGCAGCGCAAGACCCTCGTCATCCTCGACGAGATCCACCACGCCGGGGACAGCAAGTCCTGGGGCGAGGCCTGCCTGGAGGCGTTCGAGCCGGCCACCCGCCGTCTCGCCCTCACCGGCACCCCGTTCCGCTCCGACACCAACCCCATCCCCTTCGTATCGTACGAGGAGGGAAACGACGGCATCCGCCGCTCGTCCGCCGACTACACGTACGGCTACGGCTCCGCGCTCGCCGACGGCGTCGTGCGGCCGGTGATCTTCCTCTCCTACAGCGGCAACATGCGCTGGCGGACCAAGGCGGGCGACGAGATCGCCGCCCGGCTCGGCGAGCCGATGACGAAGGACGCGGTCAGCCAGGCGTGGCGGACGGCGCTGGACGCGCGCGGCGAGTGGATGCCGAGCGTGCTGCGCGCCGCCGACCAGCGGCTCACCGAGGTCCGCAAGGCCATCCCCGACGCGGGCGCCCTCGTCATCGCCTCCGACCAGGAGTCGGCCCGCGCCTACGCCAAGCTGATCCGGGAGATCACCGGCAGCAAGGCCACCCTCGTCCTCTCCGACGACACCGGCGCCTCGAACCGGATCGACGAGTTCAGCGCCTCCACCGACCGGTGGATGGTCGCCGTCCGCATGGTGTCCGAGGGCGTCGACGTGCCCCGCCTCGCCGTCGGCGTGTACGCCACCACGATCTCCACCCCGCTGTTCTTCGCGCAGGCCGTCGGCCGCTTCGTACGGTCCCGGCGGCGCGGCGAGACCGCCTCCGTCTTCCTGCCGACCGTCCCCGACCTGCTCGGCTTCGCCAACGAGATGGAGGTCGAGCGCGACCACGTCCTCGACAAGCCGAAGAAGGACGGCGAGGAGGACCCGTACGCGGAGGAGGACAAGCTCCTCCAGGAGGCCGAGAAGCAGCAGGACGAGGACACCGGCGACCAGGACATGCTGCCCTTCGAGGCGCTGGAGTCCGACGCCGTCTTCGACCGGGTCATGTACAACGGCGCCGAGTTCGGCATGCAGGCCCACCCCGGCAGCGAGGAGGAGCGGGACTACCTCGGCATCCCCGGCCTCCTCGAACCCGAGCAGGTGCAGCTCCTCCTGCAGAAGCGGCAGGCCAAGCAGATCGCGCACAGCCGCAAGAAGCCCGACGACGAGGCCGACCTGCTGGAGCTGCCCGCCGAGCGGCGGCCCGTCGTCTCCCACAAGGAGCTGATGGAGCTGCGCCGCCAGCTCAACACGATGGTCGGCGCCTACGTCCACCAGAGCGGCAAGCCGCACGGCGTGATCCACACCGAGCTGCGCCGGGCCTGCGGCGGTCCGCCGAGCGCGGAGGCGACGGCGGGGCAGCTGCGGCAGCGCATCACCAAGGTCCAGGAGTGGGCGACCCGGATGACGTGACCCCGTCGGGGCCGTCACGCCGTGATCCCCGGAGCCGGTCGGCCCCCGCCTGTGACAGGTGGGGCCGACGGGGCGGCCGGGGCCGCTGCGCGCACTGTACGTATCGGTACAAACGCAAGTAGTCCGTACCTGTCCTTGACCGGATTCTGGACGGAGCCTTCCGCTGAGCGAACCCGTTTCGCTAATGTCCCGCTACGCACACGCCCCGTGGCAGCGCCGCCGCGGAGCGCAGCCGTGAAGCGACCAGACCCGGACAACGCCGGGTCTCTGCCGAACGGCGGCCTCTGACGCGCGTCACTGACGGGACTCGGTGACGCACCCGCCGCGACGATGGCCGCCGACCTCACCACTGAAGGAGTGGGCGTCGTGACCGCGGAGACCTCCCAGACGCTCGACCGGGGACTCAAGGTCCTCAAGCTGCTGGCCGACACGGACCACGGGCTGACCGTCACCGAGCTGTCCCACAAGCTGGGGGTGAACCGGACGGTCGTCTACCGCCTCCTCGCCACGCTGGAACAGCACGCGCTGGTCCGCCGTGACCTCGGCGGGCGGGCCCGGGTCGGGCTCGGGGTGCTGCGGCTGGGCCGCCAGGTGCATCCGCTCGTACGGGAGGCGGCGCTGCCCGCGCTGCGGTCGCTGGCCGAGGACATCGGGGCGACCGCCCACCTCACCCTGGTCGACGGCTCCGAGGCGCTCGCGGTCGCCGTGGTCGAGCCGACCTGGACCGACTACCACGTGGCCTACCGGGCCGGGTTCCGGCATCCGCTGGACCGGGGCGCGGCGGGCCGGGCGATCCTCTCCGCGCGGCAGCGGACCTCCTCCGCCGCGCAGCACCCCGGCTACACGCTGACGCACGGCGAACTGGAGGCGGGCGCCAGCGGGGCCGCGGCGCCGCTGATCGGGGTGACGGGCGTCGAGGGCAGCGTCGGCGTCGTCATGCTGAGCGACGCGGTGCCGGAGCGGGTGGGGGAGCGGGTCATGCACGCGGCACGGGAGGTCGCGGAAGCCCTGCGGTAGCCGCGGTGACGGGCAGGCAGGCAGGCCGGCCGGCCGGTACGGGGCGCCGCCCGCCACCGGCCCGCGGCACCGTCGGCGCACGCCCCCCGGTCGCCCGCCGCGCGGCTCGGCGTACGCTGTCCGCCCCCGGCGCCGGGGCCGGAACCCCTCGCGTACATTGACCCCGTGCTCTCTCGTCTCTCCCGCCCCCGGGCCCTCGCCGTCTGTGCCGTTCCGTTCGTGGCGCTGCTGGTCACCGCGGGGTTCGCGCCGCTGCCGTTCTCGGTGGCGCAGCCGGGGCTGACGGCGGACGTGCTCGGCGAGAACAAGGGCACCCCGGTCATCACGATCTCCGGCACCCCGGTCCGGGACACCACCGGTCAGCTGCGGATGACGACGATCGAGGCGACCAACCCGGACACCCGGGTCTCGCTGGGCGACGTCGTCGACAGCTGGTTCCGCGCCGACCAGGCGGTCATGCCGCGCGACTCGGTCTATCCGACCGGCGGTGACGTCAAGGAGATCGAGCGGCACAACACGGAGCAGATGGAGGAGTCGCAGGACGCGGCGACCGAGGCCGCCCTGCGCTACCTCGGCCGCACGGACGACGGCATCGACGTCACCCTGCGGCTCGCGGACGTCGGCGGCCCCAGCGCCGGGCTGCTGTTCTCGCTCGGCATCGTCGACAAGCTCGACGGCGACGGCAGCGGCGGCGACCTCACCGGCGGCCGGGACATCGCGGGGACCGGCACCATCGACCCGGACGGCAGGGTCGGCGCGGTCGGCGGGGTCGCGTTGAAGACGCAGGCCGCGCGCCGCGACGGGGCGACCGTCTTCCTCGTGCCGAAGGCGGAGTGCGGGGACGCGCGCGCCAACCTGCCCCGGGGCCTGCGGCTGATCCCGGTCACCACCCTCAAGGGCGCGGTCGCCGCGCTCGTCGCGCTGGCGAAGGGCACGGGCCGCGTCCCGAGCTGCTGAGCGACGGCCCCAACTCCCGCACCACGTACGTCACTTCACGAACCCTTCCGCCTTCATCCAGTCCAGGGCGACCTGGTGCGGGTCCTCGCCGTCCACGTCCACGCGGGCGTTGAGGTCCTGGGCGACCTTGTTGTCCAGCTTCTTCGTGATGGGGTCGAGCAGACCCGCGATCGCGGGCCACTTCTTCAGCGTCCTGGAGTTGACGACGGGCGCCGCGTTGTAGTTGGGGAAGAAGTCCTTGTCGTCGTCCATCACCACCAGGTTCATGGACGCGATCCGGCCGTCGGTCGTGTAGACCTCGCCGTAGGTGCAACTCCCCTTCTGCACCTGGGTGTAGATGATCCCGCTGTCCATCTGCGTGATCCGGCCGGACGGCACCTTCATGCCGTACGCCTTCTGCATGCCGGAGAGTCCGTCCGCGCGGTTGGCGAACTCGCTCTCCACGCACAGCGTCACGGCCGACGGGTCGGACCTGGAGAGCGCGGCCACCTGGGAGAGCGTCCGGGTGCGGTACTTCTTGAAGTTCGCCTGGTTCATGGCCAGCGCGTACGTGTTGTCCAGGCGGGACGGCGGCAGCCAGGTCACGCCGTTCTTCCCGTCGGCGTCCCGCACCGCCTGCCACTGCTTCTGCGGGTCGGTGATCGGCTCGCTGTTGCCGAGGTACGTGATCCACGCGGTGCCGGTGTACTCGTACATGGCGTCCGCGTCGCCGTTGCGGATCGCCTCGCGGCTGCCGATGGAGCCCTGGATGCCGGTGCGGTCCAGCACCTCCGCCCCGGCCGCCTGGAAGGCGATGCCGATCATCGCGCCGAGGATCAGGTTCTCGGTGAACGCCTTGGCCGTCACGGTGAGATGGGCGCCGTCCAGCGGCTCGCCCTTCCCGATGGAGCCGGGGGAGACGTCGTCGACCATGGGCGAGCCGCTGGTCAGCCCGCACCCGGCCGCCGTCAGCACCAGCACCCCGGCCCCGGCCACCCACCGCCGCACACCCGCACCCCGGCCCCGCCGTACGGCTCCGTCCCGCCGCACACCCGCACCCCGCCGCACGCCGCCGACCCGTGCCGCACCCCGTCCCGCGCCCGCCGTCACTGGGTCGCCTCCAGTCCCCGGGGCCGCAGCAGCACCTCGGCGAGGGAGGCCAGCCAGTCCACCAGGAGGGCCAGGGCCACGGTGAGGATCGCGCCCAGCACCAGGACCGGCATCCGCTGGTTGGTGATGCCCGCCGTGATCAGCACGCCCAGGCCGCCGCCCCCGCCGAAGGTGGCCAGGGTCGCCGTGCCGACGTTGAGGACGAGCGCCGTGCGCACCCCGGCGAGGATCAGCGGGACCGCCAGCGGGAGTTCGACGCGGGTCAGTACGCCCACCGGGGACATGCCGATGCCGCGTGCCGCCTCCAGCAGCGTCGGGTCGTTGGCGTCGAGCCCGGCGATGGTGTTGGAGAGGACGGGCAGCACGGCGTAGGCGATGATGCCGATCAGGGCGGCGCGGCGGCCGATGCCCAGCCAGATCACCAGCAGCGCCAGCAGGCCGATCGCCGGGGTGGCCTGGCCGACGTTGGCGACGGCGAGCGCGACCGGGCTCGCCCGGCGCAGCCGGGGCCGGGTCAGCAGGATGCCCGCCGGGATGGCGATGATCAGCACGAAGAACGTGGAGATCACGGTCAGTTCGACCTGCTGCCACAGCGCCTTCGACACCTGCCCGTCGGAGAGCGCGTTCTCGGAGATCGGGTCCAGGTCGGCCTGCTGGAACCAGAGCCAGGTGCCCAGCAGCAGCGCCACCAGGAACGCGGGCAGGAACGTCAGCCGCTGCCAGGTCAGCCGGGAGCGCCGGGGCGGCGGGGGCGGGGCGGGCGGTCGCGTCGCCTCCGCCTCCGGGGGCGCCTCGCGCGGCGGGTCCAGCTCGGGCGCGGTCACCGTACGGCCTCCCCGGCCGGGCCCTCCTGCGCGGCGTGGGTCTGCGCGCTGCGGGACTCCGCCAGTTCGGCCTGCGCCTCCAGCGCCTCCAGCCGGTCGGCCTCCAGCAGTTCGTGCACCGAGTTCAGCAGCGTCTCCATGTCGACGACCCCCGTGTACTCGCCGCGCCGCCCGGTCACCGCGACCCGCCCGGTGTTGTCGGTGAGGACCGCCTCCAGGGCGTCGCGGAGGGTGGCGTCGCGGGTGACGGTGTCGCTGACCAGGGTGCCCGCGCGGGCCAGTGAGCCCTTGGCGCGCATCAGGTCGCCGCGCCGCAGCCACTTGTAGGGCCGCCCGCGCTGGTCCAGCAGCAGGATCTCGTTGGTGCCGCTGGAGCGCAGCCGGTTGAAGATGGTCTGGAGCGGGTCGTCGACGGTGACCGTCGGGTACTCGGTGATCTCCACGTCCCGCACGCGCGTCAGGTTCAGCCGCTTCAGGGCGGCGCCCGCGCCGACGAACCCGGAGACGAAGTCGTCGGCCGGGTTGGTGAGGATCGCCTCCGGGGTGTCGAACTGGGCGATGTGCGAGCGCTCCCGCAGTACCGCGATCCGGTCGCCCAGCTTGATCGCCTCGTCGAAGTCGTGGGTGACGAACACGATCGTCTTGTGCAGTTCGTGCTGGAGCCGGATCAGCTCGTCCTGGAGGTGGTCGCGGGTGATCGGGTCGACGGCGCCGAACGGCTCGTCCATCAGCAGCACCGGCGGATCGGCCGCGAGGGCCCGCGCCACGCCGACCCGCTGCTGCTGGCCGCCGGAGAGCTGGCGCGGGTAGCGGCCGTGGAACTCGCCGGGGTCCAGGCCGACCAGGTCGAGCATCTCCTCCACCCGGTCCCGGATGCGGGTCCTGGACCAGCCGATCATCTTCGGCACCAGGGCGATGTTCTGGGCGACGGTCATGTGCGGGAAGAGCCCGGAGGACTGGATGGCGTAGCCGACCTTGCGGCGCAGCTTCACCGGGTCGATGTCGGTGACGTCCTCGCCGTCGATGCGGATACGGCCGCCGGTCGGCTCGATCAGCCGGTTGATCATCTTGAGGGTGGTGGACTTCCCGCAGCCCGACGGCCCGACGAAGATGACCGTCTCCCCGGCCCTGATCTCCATGTTCACGCCGTCCACGGCGGGCTGCGCGCTGCCCGGATACCGCTTGGACAGGTTCTCCAGCTCGATCGTCGCGCCGTGCGTGGCGGTGTCAGACACGAATCCCCCTCGGGATCGTCAGGCGCCCGAGCAGCACGTACGCCGCGTCGAACAGCAGGGCGAGCACGATGATCCCGAGGGTGCCCGCGAGGACCTGGTTCAGCGCGTTCTTGCTGCCCAGGGAGGCCAGGCCGCGGAAGATCTCGTTGCCGAGACCGGGCCCGGAGGCGTAGGCGGCGATCGCGGCGATGCCCATCAGCATCTGCGTCGAGACCCGGATGCCGGTGAGGATCGGCGGCCACGCCAGCGGCAGCTCGACCCGCGCCAGCCGGGCCAGCCGGGACATCCCGATGCCGGTGGCCGCGTCCACCAGAGAGGCGTCGACGCCGCGCAGCCCCACGATGGCGTTCCGCACGATGGGCAGCAGCCCGTACAGGGTCAGCGCGATCACCGTCGGCGGCACGCCCAGCCCGACGACCGGGATCAGCAGACCGATCATCGCCAGCGACGGCACGGTCAGCAGGGTCGAGGTCGCGGTGGTGGCGAGCGCGCCCGCCCAGCCGCTGCGGTAGGTGGTGACCCCGATCAGCACCCCGATCAGGGTGGCCAGGACCATGCACTGGAAGACGGCGCTGGCGTGCTGCCAGGCGTCCGTGAACAGCTGCTGGTGCTGTTGGCTCACGTACTCCCAGAAGTTCACACGTCCTCACCCCTGTCGCCGGTCAGCTCCCGTCCCGCTCCCGGCCCTCCGCCGCCGCCTGCTCCACCAGCGGGATGATCCGCAGCGGGACGGCGTTCTCCATGACGATCGCGGTGGAGGCCCGGACGATGCCATCGAAACCGACAACCCGGTCGATCACCCGCTGGAGATCGGCGTTGGAGCGGGCCACCAGGCGGCACAGCATGTCCCCGCTGCCGGTCGTGGTGTGCAGCTCCAGCACCTCCGGCACGGACGTCAAGTGGGCCCGTACGTCGGCCCCTTGGCCCTGCCGGATCTGGAGCGTGGCGAACGCGGTGACCGGGTAGCCGAGGGCCGCCGGATCGACCTCGGGACCGAACCCGCGGATGACGCCGTTCGACTGAAGCCGGTCCAGCCGCGCCTGCGCCGTCCCCCGCGCCACCCCCAGCCGCCGGGACATCTCCAGCACCCCGATCCGCGGCTCCCTGGCCAGCAGCACGATGATCCGCCCGTCCAGCTGATCGATCCCCATCCGCACCACCTCCACGATGGTCACCCTGTACAGAAAGCCCGCCAGTACCGCCGTATGACTGAGCAGACTGCCCAGTGAATGCGAGAACTATTGCGCACCTTGCAGGGTGGGGTCACGCTGCCTGCATGACGCAGACCACAGACCTCACTCCCGACACCGCCCGGCAGGCCGACCCCTTCCCGGTCAAGGGAATGGACGCGGTCGTCTTCGCGGTGGGCAACGCCAAGCAGGCCGCGCACTACTACTCCACCGCGTTCGGCATGAAGCTCGTCGCCTACGCCGGGCCGGAGAACGGCAGCCGCGAGACCGCCTCCTACGTCCTGGAGAACGGCTCCGCCCGCTTCGTCCTCACCTCCGTCATCAAGCCCGCCACCGACTGGGGCCACTTCCTCGACCGGCACGTCGCCGAGCACGGCGACGGCGTCGTCGACCTCGCCATCGAGGTCCCGGACGCGCGCGCCGCGTACGCCTACGCCCTCGCGCACGGCGCCCGCTCGATCGCCGAGCCGTACGAGCTGAAGGACGAGCACGGCACCGTCGTCCTCGCCGCGATCGCCACCTACGGCGAGACCCGCCACACCCTCGTCGAGCGCGGCGACTACGACGGCCCCTACCTGCCCGGCTTCGCCGCCGCGCAGCCGATCGTCGAGCCGCCCGCCCAGCGCACCTTCCAGGCCGTCGACCACTGCGTCGGCAACGTCGAACTCGGCCGGATGAACGAGTGGGTCGGCTTCTACAACAAGGTCATGGGCTTCACGAACATGAAGGAGTTCGTGGGCGACGACATCGCCACCGAGTACAGCGCCCTGATGTCGAAGGTCGTCGCCGACGGCACCCTCAAGGTCAAGTTCCCGATCAACGAGCCCGCCGTCGCCAAGAAGAAGTCCCAGATCGACGAGTACCTGGAGTTCTACGGCGGCGCGGGCGTCCAGCACATCGCCCTCAACACCAACGACATCGTGCAGACCGTCCGCACGATGCGCGCCGCGGGCGTCCAGTTCCTCGACACCCCCGACTCGTACTACGACACCCTCGGCGAGTGGGTCGGCGACACCCGCGTCCCCGTCGACACCCTGCGCGAGCTGAAGATCCTCGCCGACCGCGACGAGGACGGCTACCTGCTCCAGATCTTCACCAAGCCGGTCCAGGACCGCCCGACCGTCTTCTTCGAGCTGATCGAGCGGCACGGCTCGATGGGCTTCGGCAAGGGCAACTTCAAGGCCCTCTTCGAGGCGATCGAGCGCGAGCAGGAGAAGCGCGGCAACCTGTAGCCGCGCCCCCCGGCGCCCGGTCGGCTAGGGTCTGTCGTTTGGATCATGCCGGCTTCGGGCCTGGGTGCCTGGTGAGTGCCGGTGAGCGGGGTGTGGTGCGTGCAGCTGCAAGGCGGAGG
>NZ_JBIVUY010000020.1:0-110009 GCF_044757425.1 Streptomyces sp. NPDC091281
AGTACGAGGGTCCACGCCCGGCACGCCGAGAGCACGCACCTGACGCCGCGCGGCCGCCCTCCGGGCGACGACGGGAATTGTCAGACAGGCCCTAGCGGCGCGGCGGTCCAGGGACCCCGCGGCGGGCCGCCCGCCGCGGGGGAGCGTGCCGCGGGGCACGGCCGTCGCAGGGCACAGCGAAGAGCCGGCCCACCGAGGTGGACCGGCTCCTCACAGCGAACCAGCAGTGGCCGCGCGCTTAGCTCTGCGTCAGCGCGAGACCTTGCCGGCCTTGATGCACGAGGTGCAAGCGTTCACGCGCTTCGGCGTCCCGCCGACCACGGTACGCACGCGCTGGATGTTCGGGTTCCAGCGACGGGGCGTACGGCGGTGCGAGTGCGAGATGTTGTTGCCGAAGCCCGGCCCCTTGCCGCAGACGTCGCAGTTGGCAGCCACGGGTCACTCCAAAGACTTCAGATGCACTTACGGATGATCCCGGCATGCCGGGATCACGATCATGGGATCAGACCTGAGTGGCGGTGCCAGGAGAGAGCCCGAGAGGATCGGGCAACCGGAGCAGCATACAACGACTGCGCCAGTGCAACGAAACTACCATGGCTGCTCAGGGCCCCCGCCCCCGGTCACCCCCGGTCCGGTCCGGGCGGGACGGGGCAGGAGGAGGGGCAGGAACAGGGGCGGGAGCAGGGGCGGGACGCCGGGCGGGAGCACCCCGGGCCCGCACGGTCTACGCTGCGTCCCAGTCCAGCAGCTCAAGGAGGCGCCGGTGCCGCACGTGCCGCAGACATGCTTCGATGCTCTCGCGGTGCGCACCTGGTGCGAGCTGTCGCTGCGCGGGCTCGGCCGCGTGCGCGAGGAGATCGACGCGATCAACGTCTACCCGGTCGCGGACGGTGACACCGGCACCAACCTCTACCTCACCGTGGAGTCGGCGGCGACGGCCGTGGAGGCGGTGTTCGCGGGACACGCCACCGCCGACTCCGGCGGGACCGGGGCCGCCGCGCCCGCCGCTCCTTCCCCGGCCGACGCCGCGCGCGCGATGGCGCACGGAGCGCTCATAGGCGCGCGCGGGAACTCCGGGACGATCCTGGCGCAGCTGCTGCGCGGCATGGCCGACGTCCTCGCCGCCGACGACCCCGGCGAAGCGGGCCCCCGCACCGACGCCGCCCGGCTGCGGCTGGCGCTGCGCCGGGCCGCCGACTCCGCCCGGCAGGCGGTCGCGCACCCGGTCGAGGGCACCGTCCTCACCGTCGCCTCGGCGGCGGCCGACGCCGCGGGCACCGGCGACGACGGCGACTGCGCGTCCGTCGCGCGCGCCGCCCACCGGGGCGCCCGCGCCGCCCTCGCCGCGACCCCGGGCCAGCTCGCGGTGCTGGAGCGCGCCGGGGTGGTCGACGCGGGCGGACGGGGCCTCGTGACGGTCCTCGCGGCACTGGTGGCGACGTTCACGGGGGAGTGGCCGACGGAGGGCGGCACCACGCGGGCGCCCGGCGGCCGTACGGAGGCGGATCACGCGCGCGCGGGCGGCCCGCCCGGCGACGAGGCGCCCGACGCCGAGGGAGAGGTCTGCGCGGGCGGCGCGGAGAGCACCGGGGACGGGGGTCCGGGCGGGCCCGCCTTCGAGGTGATCTACCTCCTGGAGGCCGAGGACGCCGCGGTGGCCCGGCTGCGGCGGCGGCTCGACGCCCTGGGCGACTCCCTCGTCGTCGTCGGCGGCGACGGGCTGTGGAACGTCCACGTGCACGTCGACGACGCGGGCGCCGCCGTGGAGGCGGGCGTCGAGGCGGGACGGCCGTACCGCATCCGCATCACGCACTTCGGCGCCGACGACGTGCACACGCGCGGGGGCGAGCACCCGCCCCGCGAGCGCGTGCAGCGCGCGGTCGTCGCCGTCGTCCCCGGTGAGGGCCTGGCCGGTCTGTACGGCGAGGCGGGCGCGACCACCGTGCTCGCCCGCCCCGGCGAGCCGCCCGCCAGCGGCGAACTCGTCGAAGCCGTACGGCGGGCCCACGCGCGCGAGGTCGTGCTGCTGCCCAACGACGCCGAGCTGCGGCACACCGCCGCCGCCGCGGCCGAGCAGGCCCGCGGCGAGGGCATCCGGGCGGCGCTCATCCCGACCCGTTCCGCGGTCCAGGGCATCGCCGCGCTCGCCGTGCACGAACCGGGCCGCCGCTTCGACGAGGACGTCGTCGCGATGACCTCGGCCGCCGGTGCCACCCGCTACGCCGAGATCGCCGTCGCCGAACGCCAGTCGTGGACCATGGCCGGCATCTGCCAGGCCGGTGACGTCCTCGGCCTCGTCGACGGCGACGTGGCCGTCATCGGCGCCGACGTCACCGCCACCGCCGAGGCCGTCCTGGACCGAATGCTGTCGGCGGGCGGCGAACTCGTCACCCTCGTCCTCGGCGACGAGGCCCCCGACGGCGTGGCCGACCGCCTGGAGGCACGCGTCCGCGAGGCCTACCTCGCCGTCGACACCGTCGTCTACCGAGGCGGACGCCAGGGGGCGCTGCTCCTCATCGGGGTGGAGTGAGGGCCGCAACACCGTCCGGGGCGGCCTGAGCGCGACCCCGCGGGGAGGCCGGGCCCCGCCCCGCCGCCCCGCGTCCGCTCACCTGTCCCGCTGTTCCTCCGCGGCCTGGAGGAGCTGGTCCGCCTCCGCGCGACGCTCCCCGAGGGTCTTCTCGTCGGCACCCTCGGCCCCGGCCCGCGCCTCCGCCGCCGCGCAGATCCGGAGCACCGCACGCGCGCGTGCCGCCGCCCGGGCCGGCCGGCCCAGGTCGGCCTCCAGCCAGCCCGCGGCCAGCTCGGCGCTCGTGCGGGGAGCCAGGGCCGCCTCGCCCAGGGACACGAAGACCGCGGCGGCTTCCGTCATCTCGGCCAGGGACTCCTCCAGCGCGCCCGAGATCGTCTCGTCGTCGGCGTCCTCGGGCGCGGAGCGCGCCAGCAGGTCACCGAACTGGCGGTGGGTGTGGCCCCGTTCGAAGACCAGCCGCAGCCGCGCCTCGGCCTCCTCCCCGCGCGCGGCGCCCTCGGCGTCCGGGGCGCCCGGCCCGGTGCCGTCCGCAGGGCCGAGCGCGGCCAGCGCGTCCGCGCACTCCTGGACGGCCGCCGCCATCAGCCTCCGCGCCCCGGCAGGGCCGTCCTCCGTGCGCAGCGCGAGCCACGCGCGCGCCCGCAGGGACCGCACCAGGCCGTGCGTGTTGCCCAGGGAGCGCCACAGGTCGCCCGCGCGCGCGTACGCCGTGTCCGCCTCGCCGGGCAGCCCGGCGTGGCCCAGGGACTCGGCGGCGAGGTGGGCCAGCGTCGCGTGGTCGTGCTGCTCCGGCCAGTGCCGGGCCGTCTCGGCCGCCTGGAGCCTGCGTTCGGCGGCGGCCCGGTGCTCGCCCAGCTCGCTCAGGCAGTCGCCCAGCCACCACTGCGTCTGCACGACCGCGCCGTCGCCGTGCGTCTCGGCGGTCAGGTCCGCGAGCGCCGACTCCAGCACCTCGGCGGCCTCGGCCCACCGCCCCAGGCGCACCAGGAAGCCGCCCAGCTGGTGGCGCGCCCACGCGCCGAACGTCGGGCCCGCGCCCGCCTCGTCGGCCCAGTGCGCGGCCTCCAGCGCGTGCTCGGCGGCCTCCTCGGCGTCGCCCCGGCCGCCGACGACCTCGGCCAGCTGGAGGCCGAGCTGCGCCCGCCCGACCGGCTCCAGGAACGCGCCGCCGTGCTCCAGGGCCGCCCGCAGCGCGCGTTCGGCCTCCGCGTGGTCGCCCAGCTGGTGCGCGATCCCGGCGAGCCGGGCCTCGTACTCCACGGCGAACCAGGGCAGTCCCGCCCCGACGAACTCGGCCGCGGCCCGCGCGAACAGCTCCGCGCCCGCCTCGGCCTCCGCGCGGTCCCCGGACCGCACCGCCAGCTCCGCGAGCATGGCGTGCCCCTCGGCGACCCGCGCCACGAGCCGTACGTCGTCCCCGGACCGCCCCTCCACCAGCGCCAGCAGCTCCCGTACGGCCGACTCCGCAGCCGCCCGGTCGCGCGGGTCGGCGGTGCCGTCGGCCTCCTGGACGCGCCGCATGAGGATGCGCGCGCGGCCCATCAGAACGCCCGCGGCCTGCGGTATCCCGGTGCCGCCCTCGGCGTACAGCCCGAGGACCCGGTCGTAGGGGTCGGCCACCGCGGCGAGCGCCTCGTCGATCTCCCCGCCGAGCGCGCGGACGTACGCGGCACGCGCGCGTGCGGCGAGTGCCTCGCCGGGGTCGCCCGCCTCCTCGTACAGCTCGGCGGCCCGCTCGAACGTTTCCGCGCCCTCGGAGCCCAGGCCCATCGCCTCGTGGTCGGCGATCTCCGCGCGGTCGCGCGCGTCGAGCGCGGCGTCCTCTCCGGTGGCGTCCTCGGCGGCCTGCGCCGCGCGCGCCACCGCGGCCCAGGCCTCCACGGCGTGCGGCTGGAGCGTGTCCGACAGCCGCCGCGCCTCGGCGAGCAGCGACGGCAGGTCCGTCGCGGCGGGGCCGTCCACGGGCGCCGCGGCGGCCGGGGTCTCGGCCGGTGCGGTGGCAGGGGCGTCGGCGGGCCGCGGCCGGGTCGCGCGGACGCCGAGCGGAAGCCGCTCCACCAGCGGCTCCTGCGCCATGCGCGCGCGGGCCCGTTCGCTGACGTACGAGGTGCCGTTGCGCGCGTCGAAGCGGGCGGCCAGCGCGAGCGCCTCCTCGCGCGCGTGCGCGCCCAGCTCGTCCGCCGTCCACTCCCGGCCCGCCGGGCCGCTCACCCGCTGCCCGCCGAGCCCCAGCGCCGACAGCCGCCCGGTCAGCAGCGCGACCACGCTCAGGAACTCCAGCTTGCTGCGCGGCTGCCCCTCGTCGGTGAAGTACGCCGGGCGCTCCGCGAGGAGCTCCAGGCCGCGCGCCTCGTTGCCGGTGAGGGCGCAGAACTCCACGTGGTCGGCGTACGCGGCCCGCATGCTCTCCATCGGCCGCACCAGCCGGAAGCCCCGCAGGTGGTGCGCGCGGGCCTCCTCCAGCCGGCCCAGACGCAGCAGCGGCAGCAGCGACGACGCGAGGACGGTGTGCGGCTCGTGCGCGCAGGTGTAGGCGCCCTCCAGGACCGGCGCCCACAGCTCCAGCGCCTCCGCGTCCCGGCCGCGCCGCGCCCGCCACCAGCCCTGCCCGTGCAGCTCGCACGCGTGGCAGTCGGCCATGGTGTCCCGGTCCGCGGCCAGCCAGGCGGCGAACGCCCGCTCGGCCCGCTCCACGTCGCCGACGTGCGCGGCCACGCTGAACTCGGCGCCGCGCACCGCCCGTTCGGAGTGCCCGGCCAGCCGGTAGCGGTGCTCCATCTCGCCGAGCCACTTCTCCACCGACGCCAGCGGCACGTGCGGCTGGTCGAGCATGCCCGCCGACATCCACTTGAAGACCCAGTGCAGCGAGTGCGTCTCGTACGCGTCGAAGTCCTCGGGCCGTTCGTCCCACATGCGCAGCAGCCGCGCGAACGGGACGAACATCTTGTCCTTCTCGGAGCTGTAGTTGTAGACCTTCAGCTGGTGTCCGAGCGCCTCGATCACGGCCAGCGGCACGTCCAGCCGCTCGGCCTCCGCGAGCAGGTGCTCCGCGCGCGCGTTGCGCGCCGGGCCCTCCGGCTGCTCGCCGTTCTCCGCCATCGCCCGGCGGAGGGACTCGAAGTCCGTGATGCCCGTCATCAGTGATCGTCCTCCCCAGGTGTCGCGTCCCCGCGCCCCAACTCCCCGCGCGCGGCGCCCTTGTGCGGGGTGTCCCCGTGCGTGGCCCATTCCAGGAGGCCGATGAACGCCCGGTTCAGCAGCGCGGAGTCGGCCGGTCGCAGCGGGCGCTGCGCCATGAGCAGCGCCTGCCCGTACAGCGACTCCGCGGCTGTGCCGATGAGTTCGGCGTCGCCCAGCGAACTGATGCGCCGCACCAGCGGGTTGAGATGGTTGAGCACCAGACGCGCGCGCGGGGCGCCGCCGCGCAGCGAGCCCAGGATGCCCGCCCACAGGTCGTCGGCCCGCGCCTCCGCCTCCGCGCGCGCCTGCTCGTGCCGCGCCGAACGGTCGTCCAGGTGCAGCGCGGGCACCGACAGCGGGTGGAACGCGCGCAGCACGACGTCACAGCCCAGCGGGTCGAGCTTCGCGCGCGCGGCGGCCAGGAACCCGGACAGCGCCAGCTCCTCCGCCGGGTCCACGGCGTCGAGATGCGCGGTCACGGTGTCCGGGTCCAGCTCGGCGACGACCGTCCCCGGCCGCACCGACGGCAGCGCCTCGACCAGCTCGCTGTCGTACGTGTAGCCGCCGTTGACGACGCCGACGCCCTGCGCGGACGCGATCGGGGCGACCTGGCGGTACTCCTCCACCGTGCGCGTGAAGTGCACCACCGGATGCCGCTGCGCGAACTCCTCCAGCGACAGCCGCCCGTCGCTCGTCTCGAACGGCAGCCAGGGCAGCATCGTCCGCAGCATCTCCGGATCGTGCCGCGCCAGCGACTTCACCCCCAGATGGTGCACGGCCAGGAACGCGGCCAGCCGCTCCGGGTCACCGGCCGCGAGCCCCGTCAGCCACGCCCGGACACGCTCACCCAGCGCCTCCCGCACGGCGGCCAGCGTCTCGTCCTCGTACAGCGCCTCCCGCGAGGCCGTCGGCCGCAGACTGTCGGTGTCCAGGACGCACCGCACGAAGAACGCCCAGTCCGGCAGCAGCTGTTCGGCGCGCTCGGTGAGCAACATGCCCTTCAGGTGCACCCGGTGGGTCGCCCGCTGCGCCGGACTGACCGCGGCGGGCAGCACGTACGCCACCCCGCGGACCCCCGCCACCGGCACGTCCAGCGCGATCGAGTCCAGCGGCGTGAACCCGAACAGCTCGTGGCAGTGCCGGGCCAGCGCCACCCGCCGGTTCGCGGGCGAGGCGTACGGCCGGTCCCAGGGCGCGGGCAGGTCGGTGACCGCCTCCTCACCCACCCGCACGTCGTACGGCAGCAGCGAGCCGAAGTCGCGCGCGAGCTGGAGCACCCGCCGCTCGGTCAGCCACTCCGCGGCGCCCGCGCGCGCCGTCAGGTGCACGGTCGTACCCGGCTCGGGACGCTCCTCGTGCGCGACGGTCCGCACCGTGTACGAGCCGTCGTCGCGCGCCGTCCACTCCACCGGCGGCGCGTCCGGCGTACGGGAACTGCGGCTGACCACCCTGATCCGCTCCGCGACGACGAAGCAGGCGAGCAGCCCGATGCCGAACTGGCCGAGGAAGTCCGAGCGGACCTCCTGGAGCCCGTCCGCGCGCTTCGAACTGCGGCCGATGGTGGCCAGCAGGCTGTGCACGTCCGACTCGGTCAGCCCGACGCCGGAGTCCTCCACCCGCAGCCGCCCGTCCGCCGCGAACAGCCGCACCCGCGCCGGGGCACCGGGCTCCTCGGCCCGCCGGGCGGTGATGGCGTCCACGGCGTTCTGGAGCAGTTCGCGCAGATACACCTTGGGACTGGAGTAGAGGTGCTGGGAGAGCAGGTCCACCAGACCGCGCAGGTCGACCTGGAACGTGTGAGGCGGAGGTGACGCCTGGGATGGCTGTGAGGTCTGGGAGTCCATCGTCGCTGCGCCGGGGACGGGGGGAGGATCGACGGCGCGGGGTCGGGCGGTCCCGGTGGGGCGGTGACCGCGGGGATGGCCGGAGCGCGCCATCCTAGGGCCCCAACGAGCCGTCTGACCAGGACTTTCAGGACACGTTACGGCAATGTCAGTGCGGTGGTGTGCAATGGATCTCGTGCCCGCACTCGACGAACCACTGAAAAAGGTGCTCGGCCCACCGACCGCGAAGGCGATGGCCGAGCACCTCGGCCTGCACACCGTCGGCGACCTCCTGCACCACTACCCCCGGCGGTACGAGGAGCGCGGCCAGCTCACGCACCTCGCCGACCTCCCCATGGACGAGCACGTCACGGTGGTCGCCCAGGTCGCCGACGCCCGGCTGCACACCTTCGCCTCCGCCAAGGCGCCCCGCGGCAAGGGCCAGCGCCTGGAGGTCACCCTCACCGACGGCAACGGCCGCCTCCAACTGGTCTTCTTCGGCAGCGGCGTGCACAAGCCGCACAAGGAGCTGCTGCCCGGCACCCGCGCCATGTTCTCCGGCAAGGTCTCCCTCTTCAACCGCAAGCTCCAGCTCGCCCACCCGGCGTACGAGCTGCTGCGCGCCGACGGCGAGGGCGCGGGGGAGGCCGTCGAGAGCTGGGCCGGTTCGCTCATCCCGATCTACCCGGCCACCGCCAAGCTGGAGTCCTGGAAGATCGGCAAGGCCGTGCAGGTCCTCCTGGACAGCCGCGCGGAGGAAGAGGCCCTGGACCCCCTGCCGGAGTCCCTGCGCGCGGGCCGCGGCCTGGTCACGCTCCCCGAGGCCCTGCGCGGCATCCACCGGCCACGCACCAAGGCCGACATCGACACCGCCCGCGCCCGCCTGAAGTGGGACGAGGCCTTCGTCCTGCAAGTCGCCCTCGCCCGACGGCGGCACGCGGACTCCCAGCTCGCGGCGACCCCGCGCGTGCCCCGCGAGGACGGGCTGCTCGCCGCCTTCGACGACCGGCTGCCGTTCACCCTCACCGACGGCCAGCGCAAGGTGTCGAAGGAGATCTTCGACGACCTGGCCACCGACCACCCCATGCACCGCCTCCTCCAGGGCGAGGTCGGCTCCGGCAAGACGATGGTCGCCCTGCGCGCGATGCTCGCCGTGGTCGACGCGGGCGGCCAGGCCGCGATGCTCGCGCCCACCGAGGTCCTGGCCCAGCAGCACCACCGGTCGATCGTGGAGATGATGGGCGAGCTGGCCGAGGGCGGCATGCTCGGCGGCGCCGCCGACGCCACCAAGGTCGTCCTGCTCACCGGCTCCATGGGCGCCGCCGCCCGCCGCCACGCCCTGCTCGACCTGGTCACCGGCGAGGCGGGCGTCGTCATCGGCACCCACGCCCTCATCGAGGACAAGGTCCAGTTCCACGACCTCGGTCTGGTCGTCGTCGACGAACAGCACCGCTTCGGCGTGGAGCAGCGCGACGCCCTGCGCGGCAAGGGCAAACAGCCCCCGCACCTCCTCGTCATGACCGCCACCCCCATCCCGCGCACGGTCGCGATGACCGTCTTCGGCGACCTGGAGACCTCGGTCCTCGACCAGCTCCCGGCGGGACGCTCCCCCATCGCCAGCCATGTCGTCCCCGCCGCCGACAAGCCCCACTTCCTCGCCCGCGCCTGGGAACGCGTCCGCGAGGAGGCCGAGAACGGCCACCAGGCCTACGTCGTCTGCCCCCGCATCGGCGACGACGACGAACCCGGCACCGCCAAGAAGGGCGCCGCCCGGAAGTCCGCCGAGGACGAGGCCGAGAAGCGGCCCCCGCTCGCCGTCCTGGAGGTCGCCGACCAGCTCGCCAAGGGCCCCCTCCAGGGCCTGGCCGTCGAGGTGCTGCACGGCAGGATGCACCCCGACGACAAGGACGCGGTCATGCGCCGCTTCGCCGCCGGGGACACCGACGTCCTGGTCGCCACCACGGTCATCGAGGTCGGGGTGAACGTGCCCAACGCCACCGCGATGGTGATCATGGACGCCGACCGTTTCGGCGTCTCCCAGCTGCACCAGTTGCGCGGCCGGGTCGGCCGCGGCTCCGCCCCCGGACTCTGCCTCCTGGTCACCGAGATGCCCGAGGCCAGCCCGGCCCGCCAGCGCCTCGGCGCGGTCGCCGCGACCCTCGACGGCTTCGAGCTGTCCCGCATCGACCTCGAACAGCGCCGCGAGGGCGACGTCCTCGGCCAGGCCCAGTCCGGCGCCCGCTCCAGCCTGCGCGTCCTCGCCGTCATCGAGGACGAGGAGATCATCGCGGAGGCCCGCCAGGAGGCCACCACCCTGGTCACCACCACCCCCGACCTCACCCACCTCCCCGCCCTCCACACAGCCCTCGACGCCCTCCTGGACCAGGAAAGAGAGCAATACCTGGAAAAGGGCTGACCCCCCTACCTCCCAAAACCCCCACCCCAGGGGACGCGGGGAACCGCGCACTCCCACCGAACCCACCCGCACTCCTGCCCCCCGACCCAGAACCCCCACCCCAGGGGCGCGGGGAACCGCGCACTCCCACCCTCCCCACCCGCACCCCTCACCCCCGGCCCAGACCCCCCACCCAGGGGCGCGGGGAACTGCGCGACCAGCCCCCACCCACCCGCACCCGAATCCCCACCCCCCGGCGGAGCCACCCACTCCCTGCCAGACTTGCCCCACACCCACCCGCCCACCCACCCGCCCACGACAAGGACCCCGAGATGACCCGCGTGATCGCCGGCACCGCCGGCGGACGCCACCTGGCCGTGCCACCAGGCACCGGCACCCGCCCCACCTCCGACCGCGCACGCGAGGGCCTCTTCTCCACCTGGCAGTCCCTCCTCGGCGGCCCCCTGGACGGCGAACGCGTCCTGGACCTCTACGCGGGCTCCGGCGCCGTCGGCCTGGAGGCCCTCTCCCGCGGCGCCCACCACGCCCTCCTCGTCGAGGCCGACGCCCGAGCCGCCCGCACCGTCCGGGAGAACGTGAAGAACCTCGCCCTCCCCGGCGCCGAGGTCCGCGCGGGCAAGGCCGAGCAGGTCATCCGCACGGCACCCCCGGCCACCCCGTACGACCTGGTCTTCCTCGACCCGCCGTACGCCGTCACCGACGACGATCTTCGGGAGATTCTCCTCACACTCCGCGCGGAACGCTGGCTCGCGGCCGAAGCCCTCGTCACCGTGGAGCGCAGCACCAGAGGCGGCACCTTCGACTGGCCGGACGGCTTCGACGCACTCCGGTCCCGTCGCTACGGCGAGGGAACGTTTTGGTACGGTCGCGCCGCCTCAACGTGCGAAGACGCACGATGACCGGACCGGAGAGCGAGGGATCACTAGTGCGCCGCGCCGTCTGTCCCGGGTCGTTCGACCCGATCACCAACGGACACCTCGACATCATCTCCCGCGCCTCCCGTCTCTACGACGAGGTCTACGTCGCGGTGATGATCAACAAGTCCAAGAAGGGCCTGTTCGACATCGACGAGCGGATCGACCTGATCCGCTCCGTCACCGCCGACTACGCCAACGTCCGCGTCGAGGCCTTCCACGGCCTCCTCGTCGACTTCTGCAAGCAGCGCGAGATCCCCGCCATCGTCAAGGGCCTCCGCGCCGTCAGCGACTTCGACTACGAACTCCAGATGGCCCAGATGAACAACGGCCTCTCCGGCGTCGAGACGCTCTTCGTGCCGACCAACCCCACCTACAGCTTCCTGTCGTCCTCCCTGGTCAAGGAGGTCGCCACCTGGGGCGGCGACGTCTCCCACCTGGTCCCGCCGCTGGTCCTGGAACAGCTCACCGAACGCCTCCGCAAGAGCTGAACCGCCCCCGCACCGCCACCCGGCCCCCTGCCCGGAGCCTCGCTCGCACCGCCACCCGGACCCCGCCCCGGCCCACCCGCCCGTCTGACGCCCCCTCACCCGCTGTCGGCCGGACACCTCATGGCCGTACAGTCGTCCCGTCCGTCTCCAACACAGCTGTAGAGAGTGGCGAGCAACCGGTGGACGTGCAGAAGAAGCTCGACGAGATCGTCACCGCGGTCTCCAGTGCCCGGTCGATGCCGATGTCGGCCTCGTGCGTGGTCAACCGCGCCGACCTGCTCGCCCTGCTGGAGGAGGTGCGCGCGGCCCTGCCCGACTCCCTCGCCCAGGCGCAGGAGCTGATCGGCGGCCGCGAGCAGATGGTCGAGCAGGCCCGCCAGGAGGCCGACCGGATCATCTCCACCGCCCACGTCGAGCGCGGTTCGCTGATCTCCGACACCGAGATCGCCCGCCGCTCCCAGGCCGAGGCCGACCGCATCCTCGCCGAGGCCCGCAAGGACGCCGAGGAGGTCCGCGCCGAGGCCGACGACTACGTCGACTCCAAGCTCGCCAACTTCGAGGTCGTCCTCACCAAGACCCTCGGCTCCGTCGGCCGCGGCCGCGAGAAACTCCTCGGCACCGGTCCCGGCCTCGACGAGCAGGGCTACGCCGACGAGGACGCCCCCGAGCGCAGCCACGACCCCGAGACCCTCCGCCGCGACGCCGACGCCTACGTCGACGTCAAGCTCGGTGCCTTCGAAGCGGTCCTCGCCAAGACCCTGGAGGCCGTCGGCCGGGGCCGCCAGAAGCTGCACGGCCGGATCGCCAGCGACGACCTCGGCGCCCTCGCCGACGACGACAGCACCTACCAGCACTCCTCCGACGCGGACTACCTCGCCGACCTCGCCTCCCTCGCGGACACCCCGGCCCGCGCCGCCACCCCCGAACCGCCCGCGCCCGCCCCGTACGAGCAGCAGCCGCAGGAGACGTTCGCCGCCGCCCACGACTACACCCCCGCGGCCGGCACCCCCGTCCCGCAGCAGGACCCCTACGGCGGCTACCCGCAGCAGACGTACGGCGGACAGCAGGACGCCTACGGCTACCAGCAGGCCGATCCCTACGCCTACCAGGGCTACGACGCCCAGCAGCAGGCCTACGACACCGGGCAGACCCCGCAGAACCCGCAGGCGCCGGACCAGCACGCCCAGCAGGGGTACGCCCTCGACGAGACCAGCCTCTTCGACACCGGCATGATCAGCGCCGAGCAGCTGCGCGCCTACGAACAGGGCCGCGGCCTCTGAGACCCCCGACGCCCGTACCCGGAGGCCGTGACCACCGGATTGGGCTGTGGCGGGAAGGTCAAGTATCCTGGCTCTTCGGTCGCGCCTATGTCCGCGATCACCGCTGCCCGGAACACCGAAGGGCGGCGCCCTCATAGCTTGGAAGATCGAAAGCTGGAATGGCACCTCACGCCCGCCTCGACCACCGCAACCCCCTCGTGTTCGACACACACGAGCTGGGTCGGCGTCCGGGTGCGCTGCAGCGCCTGACCCGCGAGATCGACGCCCCCAAGGACCTCGGGATCGAGGGGGTCGTCGGAGTGCCGGAAGGCACCCCGGTCAAGCTGGAACTCCGTCTGGAGTCGGTGCTCGAAGGGGTGCTTGTCACAGGCACCGCCCGTGCGCGGGCCGAGGGGGAGTGCGTAAGGTGTCTGGAGCCGGTCGGGCTGTCGCTCGACACGGACTTCCAGGAGATGTTCTCGTACCCTGACGCCGACGACCGGGGCCGCGTGAAGGCGGAACCGGCCGACGACGCCGAGGAAGACGAGGACAGGCTCTTCCTCGAGGACGGCATGTTCGACCTCGAACCCGTGCTGCGCGATGCGGTGGTGCTCGCACTGCCGATGCAGCCGGTGTGCCAGGACGACTGCCCCGGCCTGTGCTCCCAGTGCGGAGCCCGGCTGGCGGACGACCCGGACCACCACCATGACGCCGTCGACATCCGTTGGGCGGCACTGCAGGGACTCGCCGGTTCACTCGGAGACGGCGAGAAGGACGAGATGAGTGGCGAGGCGCCCGGTTCGGCGCACGCCAACGAGAAGCAGGAGAAGTAGCCGTGGCTGTTCCGAAGCGGAAGATGTCGCGCAGCAACACGCGCCACCGCCGGTCGCAGTGGAAGGCTGCGGTCCCCACCCTGGTTGCGTGCGAGCGCTGCCACGAGCCCAAGCTGCAGCACATCGCGTGCCCGTCGTGCGGCACCTACAACAAGCGCCAGGTCCTCGAGGTCTGAGCGGCCGGTGAGAGGCTCCATGTCTGACGCCAAGAAGCACCCCGTCCGCGCAGGCGGCGGATCGGCGGACACCACAGCCTCGTCCCACACGCTTCTGGAAGGGCGGCTCGGCTACCACGTCGAGTCCGCCCTTCTGGTGCGCGCGCTGACCCACCGTTCCTACGCGTACGAGAACGGCGGCCTGCCGACGAACGAACGCCTGGAGTTCCTCGGGGACTCCGTGCTCGGCCTCGTCGTCACGGACACGCTGTACCGCACCCACCCCGACCTGCCCGAAGGCCAACTGGCCAAGCTGCGGGCCGCGGTGGTCAACTCGCGTGCGCTGGCCGACGTGGGTCGCGGCCTCGACCTGGGCGCCTTCATCCGGCTCGGCCGCGGTGAAGAGGGCACGGGCGGCCGGGACAAGGCGTCCATCCTCGCCGACACCCTCGAAGCGGTGATCGGCGCGGTCTATCTCGACCAGGGCCTCGACGCGGCCTCCGAACTGGTGCACCGCCTGTTCGACCCGCTGATCGAGAAGTCCTCCAACCTCGGCGCCGGCCTGGACTGGAAGACCAGCCTCCAGGAACTCACCGCGACCGAAGGGCTCGGCGTCCCCGAGTACCTGGTCACGGAGACCGGCCCCGACCACGAGAAGACCTTCACCGCTGCCGCCCGCGTCGGAGGCGTCTCGTACGGCACCGGCACCGGCCGCAGCAAGAAGGAGGCGGAGCAGCAGGCCGCCGAGTCCGCCTGGCGGTCCATCCGGGCCGCCGCGGACGAGCGCGCCAAGGCGGCACAGGCCGAAGCGGCCGACGCCGACGGCAGCCTGGACCAGGAGTCCGCCTCCGCCTGAGCAGTACGCGGTACCACGGCGAGCGCCCGCCCCACCGGGGACGGGCGCTCGCCCCGTACGGCGCCCGGTGACCGCACCGGCACCGAGCCAGCAGTGGCACACCAGCCCACACGGGGAGCGCAGTCGATGCCCGAGTTGCCCGAGGTCGAGGTCGTCCGGCGGGGCCTGGAGCGGTGGGTCGCCCACCGCACGGTCGCCGAGACCGAGGTCCTGCATCCGCGTGCCGTCCGCCGCCACCTGGCGGGCGCCGACGACTTCACCCACCGGCTCAAGGGCCATCAGGTCGGCACGCCGAGCCGCCGCGGCAAGTACCTGTGGCTGCCGCTGGCGGACACCTCGCAGGCGATCCTGGCCCACCTCGGCATGAGCGGACAGCTCCTGGTGCAGCCGCAGGGCTCGCCCGACGAGAAGCACCTGCGCATCCGGTTCCGGTTCGCCGACGCGGTCGCCACCGAACTCCGCTTCGTCGACCAGCGGACCTTCGGCGGGCTCTCCCTGCACGACACCGGCCCCGACGGCCTGCCCGACGTCATCGCGCACATCGCCCGCGACCCCCTCGACCCGCTCTTCGACGACGAGGCCTTCCACCAGGCGCTGCGCCGCAAGCGGACCACCGTCAAGCGCGCCCTGCTCGACCAGTCGCTCATCAGCGGCGTCGGCAACATCTACGCCGACGAGGCGCTCTGGCGCTCCCGCCTGCACTACGACCGCCCCACCGGCGGCCTCACCCGCCCCCGCACCCAGGAACTCCTCGGCCACGTCCGGGACGTCATGAACGCGGCCCTCTCCGTCGGCGGCACCAGCTTCGACAGCCTGTACGTCAACGTCAACGGCGAGTCCGGCTACTTCGACCGCTCCCTGGACGCCTACGGCCGCGAGGGCGAGCCCTGCCGGCGGTGCGGCACGCCGATGCTGCGCCGCGCCTGGATGAACCGGTCCAGCTACTTCTGCCCGAAGTGTCAGCCGGTGCCGCGCGTGTCGTCGTAGCGCGCGCGGGCGGCGAGGACGTCGTCCATCCGCCCCTCCACCAGCTGGATCAGGCCGAGCAGCCGGTCGGCGACGTCCCGGCCGAGGGGCGTCAGTTCGTAGTCCACGCGCGGCGGGTTGGTGGGCTGTGCCTCACGGTGCACCAGACCGTCCCGCTCCAGCGCGTGCAGGGTCTGGGACAGCATCTTCTCGCTGACGCCGTCGACCCGGCGTCGCAGCTCGTTGAAGCGCAGCGACCCCTCGTACAGCGCGCCGAGCGTGAGCGCGCCCCAGCGTCCCGTCACATGCTCCAGCGTCCCGCGCGACGGGCAGGCCTTGGCGAACACGTTGTAGGGAAGGTCCCCCAGCTCCGGCCGGTCGACGCCCTCCTGAATCCCGTTCATGCCTCAAGCGTACGCGAGCACAGCGCTCACCAACAGGTTGCACTAACTGTGAGTTAGTGCCCGAGCTGTCCCCGAGGCGTCAGGCGACGGCGGCCCCAGCGGGCCCGGCGGATAACGGGCCCGGAAGCATCGGGGCGGGGATGCCGTGGCCCCCGTAAGCCTCAAGCCCTCAAGCTCCAGCCCTCCAACCCTCCAGGCCCTCCAGCGTCAGAAGCCGAAGTCCTGCGTCCACCAGGGCCCGCCGGAGCCCAGGTGCACGCCGACGCCCAGCGTCTTGAAGTCGCAGTTCAGGATGTTCGCGCGGTGCCCCGCGCTGTTCATCCAGGCCTCCATCACCGCCGCCGCGTCGGCCTGCCCGCGGGCTATGTTCTCGCCGCCGAGGCCCGTGATCCCGGCCTTCGCGGCCCGGTCCCAGGGGGAGGCCCCGTCGGGGTCGGTGTGGTCGAAGAAGCCCCGCGCGGCCATGTCCGCGCTGAAGTCCTGGGCGAGGCCGGTGAGGGAGCTGTTCGCGGCGAGCGCGCTGCACCCGACCTTGGCGCGCTCCTCGTTGACGAGCTTGAGGACCTCGGCCGCCGCCTGGGCCTCGGCCGAGACCGTCACGGGCGCCTCGGCCTTCGGCGGGGCCGCCGTCGCCGCCCGGGACGGGGTCTCGCGGGGCTGCTCGCGCGAGGGGGTGCCCGTCGGCTTCTCGCTCTTGCGCGCGGGCGCCTCCGGCTTCGCCTCCTCCGTCGGCTTCTTCCCGGCCCGCTCGCTCGCCGAGGGGGACGCCTTCTCGCTCTCCGGGGCGCTCGGGGACGCCTCGGAGGCGGACGGGGTGGGGGAGCCGGGGGCCGAGGTCGAGGGGGCCGCGGCGGCGCCGGGCGCGCGGCCGGCCGGCGTACCGTCGCGGCCGGGGTCGGCGGAGCCGGAGGTGCCGCCCTGCTCGGCGGCCGAGTTGCGGGGCACGTCACCGGCCGTGACCCGGTCGGTGCCCCCGCCGCCGCCCAGCTGGTAGTTGTCGAGGCCGGGCACCACGCCGGTGGCCACCGCGACCGTGCCGAGCGCGACCGCCGCGGACACACCGAGCAGTCCCGTCTTCACCGGGGTCACGGCCTTGCGCTTGCGGCGCCGTCCGGGACCGCCGCGGCCACCGCCGTGCGACCCGCCGTCCGGTGTGAAGCCGTCCGAGGCGAACGCCTCCGAGGCGAAGTGGCCCGAGCCGTCCGGCTGGCCCGGTCCCTCGGGCGCGAACAGGTACTCCTCGCTCCGGGCGACCGAATCGGCGTACGCCTCCGGGTTCAGATACGGCGCGATGCCCATGGTGGGGCGGTCGTCGCCGTACCCGTCGTGCCCGGCGCCGTCCGGCGCGGAGCCCCCCTCGTGGCGGTTGCTGCCCGCGGCACGGCCCGTGGCGGCCGGGCCCGCGGCGGAGCGGCGATGGCGTCCCATGTCCTGGCCTTCCTCGTCCGTCGAAGTCCCCCGGGCCGACCGGGCGCGCGGCGGCGCCTGGCTGCTGACGATCGGCCAAACTCACTCGATCAGGTGAGTTTCATATGAGATGCATTGGACGGGGACGGTACCCCATGGCGCGCGAGGAGGAAGTGTCCCGAGCGGCTTTGCCCGGTTAGGTTGCCTCCATGAGCGAGGATGTACGGCTGGTCGCCTGGGTGCGCGGACACGTCCAGGGCGTGGGATTCCGCTGGTTCACGCGGGCCAAGGCGCTGGAGATCGGCGGCCTGAGTGGTTTTGCTCTCAATTTGGCCGACGGGCGGGTGCAGGTGGTCGCCGAAGGCGCCCGCGCGGGCTGCGACGGACTGCTCGCCTGGCTCCAGGGCGACGACACGCCCGGCCGCGTCGACGGCGTCACCGAGATATGGGACACACCCCGCGGCGGCTACGAAGGGTTCGCCATCCGCTGACCCGCCGCGCCCGGACGGACCCGCGGCGGCGCCGGTCTGTGCCCCCGGCATCTGCCGCGGAGGAAAAGGGGCAGGTGGTTGCCAAGTAACCGCTTGTACTGGCATGCTCCGCACCCAGGAATGATCGCCTCGCCCCGAGGGCCCGCAGGAGTCGCAGCGCCGCCGTTCCAGGCCGCGCGCCCCGCGCCGTCCGCCCGCACGGGGTGTGATCGTGTTGACCGTCAAACTTTTTGGTGAGACGCTGAAAGCACCCCGCGCACCCAGCTGTTTGGCATGGATGAACGGCATCAGGACCGCCGATCACCGTCCCTGTCACAACCGCGGGTGCGAATCCCTCACGACCCACACCGCTTCCGGTCGGTCACTCAGTGTGGAGGACCATCCATCATGGCAAAGGCGCTTCTCGGTTACGTCGGCGGCTCCGACCCGCGACTCCTCTCCGAGATGCGACGGCTCCAGCAGCGCGTCCAGGACCTGGAGAACGAACTCGGTCGCATTCAGGCCGAGAACGACGCGCTCACGGCTGCCGCTTCTCACGACAGGTTCATGGAGAGCATCGACGCACACCAGGTGGAGCCCGCGCTCACCTGATCGCTGCACTGCTCCACCACAGCAGACACCGTGGTCGGGGTGGCGCATCCGAATCCCGCGTCCCACCGCTCAGTCGTCGGTACGTGCATCAGAATGTGCAAGGGACGCTTCGGCGTCCCTTCTTTCTTTCCCCCTGAGGTCCGACCCGGCGTCCCGGTCCCCCGAAGCCCGTTGGCAACACCACGCATCGTTTCACCGTCTCAACGTCTGGTCTGCCCTCCGCGTTCACCGGCGAAACCGCGGGTTCATG
This sequence comes from Streptomyces sp. NPDC091281, assembly GCF_044757425.1. Taxonomy (NCBI): domain Bacteria; kingdom Bacillati; phylum Actinomycetota; class Actinomycetes; order Kitasatosporales; family Streptomycetaceae; genus Streptomyces; species Streptomyces sp. NPDC091281. Next base: position 18,570 of record NZ_JBIVUY010000020.1, read on the forward strand.
GAGTGAGACACCCCCGCCGGGTAGAGTCCGGCGGCGTGCACCTCAAGGCCCTGACCCTCCGAGGGTTCAAATCGTTCGCCTCGGCCACCACACTCCGGTTCGAGCCGGGCATCACGTGTGTCGTCGGGCCCAACGGCTCGGGCAAGTCCAACGTCGTGGACGCCCTCAGCTGGGTCATGGGCGAACAGGGCGCCAAGTCGCTGCGCGGCGGCAAGATGGAGGACGTCATCTTCGCCGGCACCACCGGCCGCCCCCCGCTGGGCCGCGCCGAGGTGTCCCTCACCATCGACAACTCCGACGGCGCCCTGCCCATCGAGTACGCCGAGGTCACCATCACGCGGATCATGTTCCGCAACGGCGGCAGCGAGTACCAGATCAACGGCGACACCTGCCGCCTCCTCGACATCCAGGACCTGCTCTCCGACTCCGGCATCGGCCGCGAGATGCACGTCATCGTCGGACAGGGCCAGCTCGACTCCGTCCTGCACGCCGACCCCATGGGCCGCCGCGCCTTCATCGAGGAGGCCGCGGGCGTCCTCAAGCACCGCAAGCGCAAGGAGAAGGCGCTGCGGAAACTGGACGCGATGCAGGCCAACCTCGCGCGCGTGCAGGACCTCACCGACGAACTCCGCCGCCAGCTCAAGCCCCTCGGCCGGCAGGCCGCCGTCGCCCGCCGCGCCGCCGTCATCCAGGCCGACCTGCGCGACGCCCGGCTGCGCCTCCTTGCCGACGACCTCGTCCGGCTCCGCGAGGCCCTGCGGACCGAGATCGCCGACGAGGCCGCCCTCAAGGAACGCAAGGAGGCCACCGAGCAGGACCTGCGCCGGGCCCAGCAGCGCGAGGCCCAGCTGGAGGACGAGGTCCGCCGCCTCACCCCGCGCCTCCAGCGCGCCCAGCAGACCTGGTACGAACTCTCCCAGCTCGCCGAACGCGTCCGCGGCACGGTCTCCCTGGCCGACGCGCGCGTGAAGAGCGCCACCTCCGCGCCCCCCGAGGAACGCCGCGGCCGCGACCCCGAGGACATGGAGCGCGAGGCCGCCCGCGTCCGCGAACAGGAGGCCGAGCTGGAGGCCGCCCTCGACGCGGCGCGCAACGCCCTCGACGACACCGTCTCCCACCGCTCCGACCTCGAACGCGAACTGGCCGCCGAGGAACGCCGCCTCAAGGACCTCGCCCGCGCCATCGCCGACCGCCGGGAAGGCCTGGCCCGGCTCAACGGCCAGGTCAACGCGGCCCGCTCCCGCGCCGCCTCCGCCCAGGCCGAGATCGACCGGCTCGCCGCCAGCCGCGACGAGGCCCAGGAACGCGCCGTCACCGCGCAGGAGGAGTACGAAGCCCTCAAGGCCGAGGTCGACGGCCTCGACGCGGGCGAGCAGGACCTCGGCGACCGGCACGACGAGGCCAGACGGCAGCTCGCCGAGGCCGAAGCCGCGCTCGCCGCCGCCCGCGAGGCCGTCACCGTCGCCGAACGCAGCCGCGCCGCCACCCGCGCCCGCCACGAGGCCCTCGCGCTCGGCCTGCGCCGCAAGGACGGCACCGGCGTCCTGCTCGGCGCGGGGGAGCGGCTCACCGGACTGCTCGGCCCCGCCGCCGAACTCCTCACCGTCGTCCCCGGCCACGAGGTCGCGCTCGCCGCCGCCTTCGGCGCCGCCGCCGACGCCGTCGCGGCCACCACCCCGGCCTCCGCCGCCGAGGCCATCCGCCTGCTGCGCAAACAGGACGCGGGCCGCGCCTCCCTCCTCCTCGCGGGCGCCCCCGAGGACCCCGCCGACCCCCTCCGTACGGCACCCCCCGCGTCCGCCACCGGCCTGCCGCCCTTCGCCGCCGACCTGGTCCGCGCCCCCGCCGAACTGATGCCCGCCGTACGCCGCCTGCTGCGCGGGATCGTCGTCGTCGGCACCCTGGAGGACGCCGAGGAACTCGTCTACGGCCGCCCCGACCTCACCGCCGTCACCGCCGAGGGCGACCTGCTCGGCGCCCACTTCGCGCACGGCGGGTCCGCCGGGGCGCCCAGCCTGCTGGAGGTCCAGGCCTCCGTCGACGAGGCCGCCGCCGAGCTGGAGGAACTCGCCGTCCGCTGCGCCGGGCTGACCACCGCGCACGCGGCGGCCGACGCGCGGCGCCGGGAGTGCGCCGCCGCCGTCGAGGAACTGGGGGAGCGGCGGCGGGCCGCCGACCGGGAGAAGTCGGCCGTCGCCCAGCAGCTCGGCCGGCTCGCCGGGCAGGCCCGCGGCGCCGCGGGCGAGGCCGAGCGGTCCGCCGCGGCCGCCGCTCGCGCCCAGGAGGCCCTCGACCGGGCCGTGGCGGAGGCGGAGGAGCTGGCCGAGCGGCTGGCGGTCGCCGAGGAGCTGCCCGTCGAGGAGGAACCCGACACCGCGGCCCGCGACCGGCTCGCCGCCGACGGCGCCAACGCCCGGCAGACCGAGATGGAGGCCCGCCTCCAGGTCCGTACGCACGAGGAGCGGGTCAAGGGGCTCGCCGGGCGGGCGGACTCGCTGGACCGGGCCGCGCGCGCCGAACGTGAGGCGCGCGCGCGGGCCGAACAGCGCCGGGCCCGGCTGCGCCACGAGGCGGCCGTCGCCGGAGCCGTCGCCTCCGGCGCCCGGCAGCTCCTCGCGCACGTGGAGGTGTCGCTGCTGCGGGCCGACGCCGAACGCGCCGCCGCCGAGAGCGCCCGCGCGCGCCGCGAACAGGACCTGGGCGCCGCACGCGGGGCGGGCCGCGACCTGAAGGCGGAACTCGACAAGCTGACCGACTCGGTGCACCGCGGGGAGGTCCTCGGCGCCGAGAAGCGCCTGCGCGTGGAGCAACTGGAGACGAAGGCGCTGGAGGAACTCGGCGTCGAACCCGCGGGCCTGGTCTCGGAGTACGGGCCGCACCAGCCGGTGCCGCCGTCACTGCCCGCCGAGGGCGAGGAACTGCCGGAGGACCCCGAGGACCCGCGCAACCAGCCCCGGCCGTTCGTCCGGTCGGAGCAGGAGAAGCGGCTGAAGGCGGCCGAGCGCGCCCACCAGCAGCTCGGCAAGGTGAATCCGCTGGCCCTGGAGGAGTTCGCGGCGCTGGAGGAGCGCCACAAGTTCCTCAGCGAGCAGCTGGAGGACCTGAAGAAGACCCGGGCCGACCTCCTTCAAGTGGTGAAGGAGGTCGACGAGCGGGTCGAGCAGGTCTTCACCGAGGCGTTCCACGACACCGCCCGCGAGTTCGAGGGCGTCTTCGGCAGGCTCTTCCCGGGCGGTGAGGGGCGGCTGTTCCTGACCGATCCCGACAACATGCTCACCACCGGGGTGGACGTCGAGGCCCGGCCGCCCGGCAAGAAGGTGAAGCGGCTGTCGCTGCTGTCCGGCGGGGAACGCTCGCTGACGGCCGTCGCGATGTTGGTGTCCATCTTCAAGGCCCGCCCCAGCCCGTTCTACGTCATGGACGAGGTCGAGGCGGCACTCGACGACACCAACCTCCAGCGGCTGATCCGGATCATGCAGGAGCTCCAGGAGTCCTCGCAGCTCATCGTGATCACCCACCAGAAGCGCACGATGGAGGTCGCCGACGCCCTCTACGGCGTCTCCATGCAGGGCGACGGTGTGTCGAAGGTCATCTCGCAGCGCCTCCGCTGAACCACCACCCGCTGCCCCCGCCGCACTGCGTGCCCTCTACACCCGGTGTGACCAGCATCTTTTCAACACTTCACGAAGTGAACGCAATGCCTCATCGGTCTGGGTGAGATTTGACGAAGACCCGGCGTTTGACTTCGTTACTTGAAGGCATAGTCTCTGCAACGTTGCTTTTGCCTTCAGGTGTGAGGGGCACCGAACTGTGCGCCACTGGAACCCCACATCTGACAGGGCTCGCCCCCACCCGCGGCAGCGCTGCCGTGGCCCGAGGAGAACACGTGACCAGCACATCGCAGGCACCTCAGTCAGGAGCCGGGACGGCTCACCCCGATCATCTCGGGCACGTCATCTTCATCGCGGCGGCGGCCGCGATGGGCGGCTTCCTCTTCGGTTACGACAGCTCCGTCATCAACGGCGCGGTCGAGGCCATCCGGGACCGGTACGACATCGGCTCCGCGGCCCTGGCCCAGGTCATCGCCATCGCCCTGATCGGCTGCGCGATCGGCGCCGCCACCGCGGGCCGGATAGCCGACCGCATCGGCCGCATCCGCTGCATGCAGATCTCGGCCGTGCTCTTCACGATCAGCGCCGTCGGCTCGGCCCTGCCCTTCGCGCTGTGGGACCTGGCCTTCTGGCGGATCGTCGGCGGCTTCGCCATCGGCATGGCCTCGGTCATCGGCCCCGCCTACATCGCCGAGGTCGCCCCACCGGCCTACCGCGGCCGCCTCGGTTCCTTCCAGCAGGCCGCGATCGTCATCGGCATCGCCATCTCCCAGCTCGTCAACTGGGGTCTGCTCAACGCCGCGGGCGGCGACCAGCGCGGCAAGCTGATGGGCCTGGAGGCCTGGCAGGTCATGCTCGGCGTGATGGTCGTCCCGGCCGTCCTCTACGGCCTGCTCTCCTTCGCCATCCCCGAGTCCCCGCGCTTCCTGATCTCCGTCGGCAAGCGCGAGCGCGCCCGCGAGATCCTCAAGGAGGTCGAGGGCAAGGACGTCGACTTCGACGCCCGGATCGCCGAGATCGAGCACGCGATGAAGCGCGAGCACAAGTCGACCTTCAAGGACCTCCTCGGCGGCTCCTTCTTCTTCAAGCCGATCGTCTGGGTCGGCATCGGCCTGTCGGTCTTCCAGCAGTTCGTCGGCATCAACGTCGCGTTCTACTACTCCTCGACGCTGTGGCAGTCGGTCGGCGTCGACCCGACGGACTCGTTCTTCTACTCCTTCACGACGTCGATCATCAACATCGTCGGCACCGTGATCGCGATGATCTTCGTGGACCGCATCGGCCGCAAGCCGCTCGCCCTCATCGGCTCCGTCGGCATGGTGATCGGCCTCGGCCTGGAGGCCTGGGCGTTCTCCTACGACCTCGTCGACGGCAAGCTCCCGGCCACCCAGGGCTGGGTCGCCCTGGTCGCCGCCCACGTGTTCGTCCTCTTCTTCGCCCTGTCGTGGGGTGTCGTCGTCTGGGTCTTCCTCGGCGAGATGTTCCCCAACCGCATCCGCGCCGCCGCGCTCGGCGTCGCCGCCTCCGCGCAGTGGATCGCCAACTGGGCCATCACCGCGAGCTTCCCGTCGCTGGCCGACTGGAACCTCTCCGCGACCTACGTGATCTACACCGTCTTCGCCGCGCTCTCCATCCCGTTCGTCCTCAAGTTCGTCAAGGAGACGAAGGGCAAGACGCTGGAGGAGATGGGCTGACCCCGCGGCCCGTACGCCTGCCTCGGCCGTACGACCCGCCCCGGACGTACGCCCGGCCCCGGACCCACGGCTCGGCCCGGACGTACGGCCTCCGGGCCCCCGCACTCGGGGGGAGGGCCACCTCCCCGCTGCCCGTCCCCCCGACACCCGTGGCGCGTCCCGCCCCGGCCCGGTGACCTCGCAGGTCAGCCGAGCCGGGGCAGGACGTCCTCGCACAGCAGCCGCAGACTGCGCCGGCCCTCCTCCACGGGCATCCCGCCCGCCAGCGGATGCAGCACCAGACTGTCCGGCGCCCACGCCACGCACGCGTCCGGCGTGAGCACCCGGTACACCCCCTCCGCGCGCAGCTCCTCGACGGTGACCGCCGCCGACCGCACCGCCGAGCGGACCCCGCCCGACTGCCAGGACGCGTACGTCCGCGCCTCGTGCAGGAAGTGCTCCCCGTACACCGCCCACACCCGGTCCGGGTCCTCGGCGAGGTGCAGCAGCGGGGTCTCGGCGGGCGGCATCAGCACCCAGCCCTCGGTGCCGTACTCCACCAGCCGCTCCTTGTAGTACGCCTCCAGCTCCGGCAGGTGCGCGCTGGGGAAGAACGGCAGGCCCAGCCGGGCGGCCCGGCGGGCGGCGGCCCGCGAGGAGCCCCCGACCAGCAGCAGCGGATGCGGCGCCGTCCCAGGCCGCGGCGTCACCCGCACCGTACGGCCCCGGTAGGCGAACTCCTCCCCGGTCCAGGCGCTGAGCAGGGTCTCCAGCAGCTCGTCCTGGAGCCGCCCGCGCGCCGACCAGTCGACGCCCGCCCGCGCGTACTCCTCGGGCCGGTACCCGATCCCGGCGACCGTGACCAGCCGCCCCCCGCTCACCAGGTCCAGGACGGCGATGTCCTCGGCCAGCCGCAGCGGGTCGTGCAGCGGACCGATCACCGCCGACACCGTCACCGTCAGCCGGTCCGTCGCCCCGAGGACGGCGCCCGCGAAGGCGAACGGCGAGGGCAGCCAGTTGTTCTCGGCGCCGTGGTGCTCCTCGGTCTGCACGGTCGCCACACCGTGCGTGTCGGCGTACGCGGCCATCTCCAGGGCGGCCCGGTAGCGGGCCCCGAGCGCGGCGGGGGAGGCGCCGGGGGCGACGAGGTTGAAACGGACGACGGCGACGGGCACGGGAGGCCCCCCTTCGGTCGGGGAGGCGGACCATAGCTGACGCACCGTCAGGTCGCCAGGGCCGTGGCACGCCCTCGTCGGCGGTACGGCACGGCCCTGTCGCCGGGGCGGGCGACCGGCCCGGCGGGAGGGGGTCGCGCATACTGGTCGGGTTATGGAAACCGTCATCCTTGCTGTAGTCATCGCCGTGGTCGTGCTCGGCGTGCTCGGCGGGCTCGTGGTCGGCAGCAGGCGGAAGAAGCCGCTGCCCCCGCCGCCCCCGGCCGCGCCCGACATCACCGCGCCGCCGGCCGAGCCGCACGTCGGCGACGAGGCCGAGACGCCGCGCGACGAAGCGCGCCGCACCATAGAGGAGGTCGACCTCCCGGGCGGTGGCACCCCCACCGCCGTCGAGGAACCTCCCGTCGTCGAGGCTCCCGGGATCGAGATCCCGGAGCCCACCGCGGGGCGGCTCGTCCGCCTCCGCAGCCGCCTCTCCCGCTCCCAGAACGCCCTCGGCAAGGGGCTGCTCACGCTGCTGTCGCGCGAGCACCTCGACGAGGACACCTGGGAGGAGGTCGAGGACACCCTCCTCACCGCCGACGTCGGCGTCCAGCCCACCCAGGAGCTGGTGGACCGGCTGCGCGAGCGGGTCCGGGTGCTCGGCACGCGCACCCCCGAGGAGCTGCGCGGCCTGCTGCGCGAGGAGCTGCTCACGCTGGTCGGCACCGACGTCGACCGGACGGTGCGCACCGAGCCGGAGGACCGCAAGCCGGGCATCGTGATGGTCGTCGGGGTCAACGGCACCGGCAAGACCACCACCACCGGCAAGCTCGCCCGCGTCCTGGTCGCCGACGGCCGCACCGTCGTCCTCGGCGCCGCCGACACCTTCCGGGCCGCCGCCGCCGACCAGCTCCAGACCTGGGGCGAGCGGGTCGGCGCCCACACCGTGCGCGGGCCCGAGGCCGGGGACCCCGCCTCCGTCGCCTTCGACGCGGTGAAGGAGGGCAAGGAGATGGGGGTCGACGTCGTCCTCATCGACACCGCCGGCCGGCTACACACCAAGACCGGGCTCATGGACGAGCTGGGCAAGGTCAAGCGGGTCGTGGAGAAGCACGCGCCGCTCGACGAGGTCCTCCTCGTCCTCGACGCCACCACCGGCCAGAACGGCCTGGTCCAGGCCCGGGTCTTCGCCGAGGTCGTCGACATCACCGGCATCGTGCTCACCAAGCTCGACGGCACCGCCAAGGGCGGCATCGTCGTCGCCGTCCAGCGCGAACTGGGTGTCCCGGTCAAGCTGATCGGCCTCGGTGAGGGCGCCGACGACCTGGCGCCGTTCGACCCCGAGGCGTTCGTCGACGCCCTCGTCGGCGACTGACACCCGGCGTCCTCGCCCGTGGCGGACGCGGGCGTCGTCGCCGGTGGCCCGGTGGCGGCGCCCCGGCCGGTCACCGGCCGCGGACGCCGTCGCGCCGCGGGCAGCGAAGAAGCGCCCGCCCCCGAGGTGCAGTCGGAGGCGGGCGCTTCGCTGTGCGGTCCCGGCGGGCGGGCGCGGGGCGGGTGCTCAGCGGGCGGGGGGCGGGCCGGGCCGCACACCGCGCTCCCGCGCCGGTCCTACACGCGGGAGCGGTGTGCCACGTACGCCAGTGTGCCGAGCAGCAGGCGGGCCGCCGGGGGGCGGGTCGCCGCGTCCAGCGCGGGCGGGCGCAGCCAGCGCACCGGGCCGAGGCCGCCCCGGTCGGAGGGCGGCGCGGTGACATACGTACCCGGGCCGAGGCCGCGCAGGTCCAGGGAGGTCGGGTCGTCCCAGCCCATGCGGTAGAGGAGTCCGTCGAGGTCGGCGGCGGCGCCCGGCGCCACCAGGAACTGGGCGCGGCCCTCGGGGGTGGCGGTCACCGGGCCGAGCGGGAGGCCCATCCGCTCCAGGCGGACCAGCGCCCGCCGCCCCGCGGCCTCGGCCACCTCGATGACGTCGAACGCGCCGCCCACCGGCAGCATCACGGAGGCGCCCGGGAACTCCGACCAGGCCCGCGTCACGTCGTCGAGGGTGGCGCCCGCTTGGACGCGGGGCGCGAACTCCAGGGGGTGGGCGCCCGGTTCGGGGCAGCCGGTCCGCCCGCACGAACAGACTCCGGCCGCGGCGCGCGCGCCCGGCACGACGTCCCAGCCCCACAGCCCGGTGAACTCGGCCACCGCGGTGCAGTCGGACGAACGACCGCGCCTACGCGTGCCGGAACGGATCTCGCGGATACCGCCGATCGTGAAGCCCATGCCCCCTCCAACGGGTCCGACGCGCGATGGTTACGTTGCGGACGCACGTGGTGACGCTGGGTGAATCCGCGTACTGACAGCTGCCCGGTCCCGCCGGAATCAGGCAGCGCACGGAAGCGTCGAGGGTGGCGCGCCATGCCGCGCGCGCCCCTGTGCGCGTCACCGCGCCCACTTCCGACTGGCCTATGTCAAGTGAATCGCGCGTGCGCCACCGGGAGTTCATTCGAAGGGGTGGCGAATGGTGGCGTTTCCGGGATCGCCGTGGCTGGGCGCGTGATCGTAGGATTACTTTGAGTGTGCGAGATCCGGGGGCACATGCCCGCGTGGGTATGCCGGGGGCAAGTCGGCTTTCCGTTCGAAGGGTGACAACTGCGGGACGGCAGACGGTATTTACCGGCATTCTGATAAGGCTTGGCGCATCAGAGCGACAAGTGGTCTCAGGGATGGGGGCGTTCCAGTGAGCGGCAACGGCGGAGGCGCGACGAGCGCTTCGGGCACGGACAAACGGCCTAACGACCTGCTCACGTCCTGGTTCGTCCGCAGCGGCTGGTCCAAGGGTGAACTGGCCCGCCAAGTCAACCGCCGGGCCCGCCAGTTGGGCGCCAACCACATCTCCACGGACACCTCCCGCGTCCGCCGCTGGCTGGACGGCGAGAACCCGCGCGAGCCGATCCCGCGCATCCTCTCCGAACTGTTCTCCGAGCGGTTCGGCTGCGTCGTCTCCGTCGAGGACCTCGGACTGCGCGCCGCCCGCCCCATGCCCTCCTCCAGCGGCGTCGACCTGCCCTGGACCGGACCGCAGACCGTCGCCCTGCTCAGCGAGTTCTCCCGCAGCGACCTGATGCTCGCCCGGCGCGGCTTTCTCGGCACCTCGCTCGCCCTCTCCGCCGGCCCCTCCCTCATCGAGCCCATGCAGCGCTGGCTCGTGCCCACCCCGCCGGCCGTTCCCGCCGACGACACCGACCCCGTCCCTACCAGCCGCGCCCGCGGCCGCCTCTCCCGGCCCGAGCTGGACCTGCTGGAGTCCACCACCGTGATGTTCCGGCAGTGGGACGCGCAGTGCGGCGGCGGCCTGCGCCGCAAGGCCGTCGTCGGCCAGCTCCACGAGGTCACCGACCTGCTCCAGGAACCCCAGCCCGAGGCCACCACCCGCCGCCTGTTCAAGGTCGCCGCCGAACTCGCCGAACTCGCGGGCTGGATGTCGTACGACGTGGGCCTCCAGCCCACCGCGCAGAAGTACTTCGTCCTCGCGCTGCACGCCGCCAAGGAGGCCGGGGACAAGCCCCTGGGCTCGTACATCCTGTCCAGCATGAGCCGCCAGATGATCCACCTCGGGCGGCCCGAGGACGCGCTGGAGCTGATCCACCTCGCCCAGTACGGCAGCCGGGACTGCGCGAGCCCGCGCACCCAGTCGATGCTGTATGCGATGGAGGCCCGCGCCTACGCCAACATGGGACAGCCCGGCCGCTGCAAGCGCGCGGTCCGCATGGCCGAGGACATCTTCGCCGAGGCCCAGGACTGGGACGACCCCGACCCCGACTGGATCCGCTTCTTCTCCGAGGCCGAGCTGTACGGCGAGAACTCCCACTCCTACCGCGACCTCGCCTACGTGGCGGGCCGCAGCCCCACCTACGCCTCGCTCGCCGAACCCCTGATGCAGCGCGCCGTCGACCTCTTCGCCGACGACGCCGAGCACCAGCGCTCCTACGCCCTCAACCTCATCGGCATGGCCACCGTCCACCTGCTGCGACGCGAACCCGGACAGAGCGCGGTCCTCGCCGAGCAGGCCCTGAAGGAAGCCAAGAAGGTCCGCTCCGAGCGGGTCAACACTCGTATCCGAAAGACCGTCTCCACCGCCGCCCGCGACTTCGGCGACCTCAGCGAGGTCATCGATCTCACCGACCGGCTCGCCGTCGAGCTGCCGGAGGCCGCGGAAGCGGTCTGACGCCCGGCGACACCCCAGAACCCCGGCCGCGGCCGGCCCTCCCGAACTGTCCGACTCGGCTCCCCCGTGCCAGGTCATCGGAAGGCCGACCGCGGCCGGTTTGCGTCCTCAGGTGAAGGTTGCGCCACGATAACGATCCCTCCGGCGCGCATCCGGCAGTTCACCGACGCGTAACGCACACGGCGCCTTCGTCACGGCGGCGAAACAACCAGGGGCTTCCACCGAAACCGCGCTGCGCCAATCTCATGGCCCATACCCGGCCCACCCCTCACTCCGCTTCTGGCTTCGCCCGCACGGGGCCGTACCAACGACGAGGAGACGCCGATGGCACCAGCCATCACGCTTGCGGCGGACGCTGAACTGTCGTCCGCCAACACAGGCTTCATGCTCATCTGTTCCGCCCTGGTGATGCTCATGACCCCGGGCCTGGCCTTCTTCTACGGAGGCATGGTCCGCGTCAAGAGCACCCTCAACATGCTGATGATGAGCTTCATCAGCCTGGGGATCGTCACCATCCTCTGGGTGCTCTACGGCTTCTCCGTCGCGTTCGGCACGGACCACGGAAGCCTCTTCGGCTGGAACTCCGACTGGGTCGGACTCAGCAACATCGGGCTCACCCAGCTCTGGGACGGCTACACCATCCCGGTCTTCGTCTTCCTGGTCTTCCAGCTGATGTTCGCGATCATCACGCCCGCCCTGATCAGCGGCGCCCTCGCGGACCGCGTCAAGTTCAGCGCCTGGGCCCTCTTCATCGCCCTGTGGGCCACGGTCGTCTACTTCCCCGTCGCCCACTGGGTCTGGGGCGCCGGCGGCTGGGCCTTCGAACTCGGCGTCATCGACTTCGCGGGCGGCACGGCCGTCCACATCAACGCCGGCGCCGCCGCCCTCGGCGTGATCCTCGTCATCGGTAAGCGCATCGGCTTCAAGAAGGACCCGATGCGCCCGCACAGCCTCCCGCTGGTCATGCTCGGCGCCGGTCTGCTGTGGTTCGGCTGGTTCGGCTTCAACGCGGGCTCCTGGCTCGGCAACGACGACGGCGTCGGCGCGCTGATGTTCGTCAACACCCAGGTCGCCACCGCCGCCGCCATGCTCGCCTGGCTCGTCTACGAGAAGATCCGCCACGGCGCCTTCACCACCCTCGGCGCCGCCTCCGGCGCGGTCGCCGGTCTCGTCGCCATCACCCCGTCCGGCGGCGCGGTCTCCCCGCTCGGCGCGATCGCCGTCGGCGCCATCGCCGGTGTCCTGTGCGCCATGGCCGTCGGCCTCAAGTACAAGTTCGGCTACGACGACTCGCTCGACGTCGTCGGCGTCCACCTCGTCGGCGGTGTCGTCGGCTCCCTGCTGATCGGCTTCTTCGCCAGCGGCAAGGGCCAGTCCGACGTCGAGGGCCTCTTCTACGGCGGCGGCCTCGACCAGTTCTGGAAGCAGTGCGCCGGTGTCTTCGCGGTCCTCGGCTACTCTCTGGTCGCCTCCGCGGTCCTCGCCTTCCTCATCGACAAGACCCTCGGCATGCGGGTCCCCGAGGACGACGAGATCGCCGGCATCGACCAGGCCGAGCACGCCGAGACCGCATACGACTTCAGCGGCGCCGGCGGCGGCGCCGCCCGCACCGCGGTCACGGCCCCGGTCGCCGACACTGCCAGCAAGAAGGTGGACGCATGAAGCTCATCACCGCCGTCGTCAAGCCCCACCGCCTCGACGAGATCAAGGAGGCCCTCCAGGCCTTCGGAGTCCACGGGCTGACGGTCACCGAGGCCAGCGGTTACGGTCGTCAGAGAGGACACACCGAGGTGTACCGGGGCGCCGAGTACACGGTGGACCTCGTCCCCAAGATCCGCATCGAGGTCCTGGCCGAGGACGACGACGCCGAACAGCTCATCGACGTGATCGTCAAGGCCGCCCGGACCGGCAAGATCGGTGACGGCAAGGTCTGGTCCCTCCCGGTCGAGACGGCCGTACGGGTCCGCACCGGCGAGCGCGGCCCGGACGCGCTCTGACGGCAGAACAGAACAGGAGCCACTGGGTGACGAGTACGGACGTGCGGAAAGAAGCAGAGGACTCGGGACCCAGCGGCTACGCGGCGGCCCGGCTGCGCCTCCTCACCGAGGGGGCGCGGTCCGGGCCGCCGCGCCGTACCGCCCTCTCCGAACTGACCGACGAATGGCTGAGCGGCCTCTTCGCCGCCGGAGCGGGCGACCTGCGCGGCGTCTCCCTCGTCGCCGTCGGCGGCTACGGCCGCGGCGAGCTGTCCCCGCGCAGCGACCTCGACCTCCTGCTGCTGCACGACGGCAGCGACCCGAGGGCCGTCGCCGCCCTCGCCGACCGCCTCTGGTACCCCGTCTGGGACCTCGGCGTCGCCCTCGACCACTCCGTACGCACCCCCGCCGAGGCCCGCCGCACCGCCGGCGAGGACCTCAAGGTCCAGCTCGGCCTCCTCGACGCCCGCCACCTCGCGGGCGACCTCGGCCTCACCGCCGGACTGCGCACCGCCGTCCTCGCCGACTGGCGCAACCAGGCCCCCAGACGGCTGCCCGAACTCCAGGAACTCTGCGCCGAGCGCGCCGAGCGCCAGGGCGAACTCCAGTACCTCCTCGAACCCGACCTCAAGGAGGCCCGCGGCGGCCTGCGCGACGCCACCGCCCTGCGCGCCGTCGCCGCCTCCTGGCTCGCCGACGCCCCCCGCGAAGGCCTCGACGACGCCCGCCGCCGCCTCCTCGACGTCCGCGACGCCCTCCACCTCGCCACCGGCCGCGCCACCGACCGCCTCGCCCTCCAGGAACAGGACCAGGTCGCCGCGGGCCTCGGCCTCCTCGACGCCGACACCCTCCTGCGCCAGGTCTACGAGGCCGCCCGCCTCATCTCCTACGCCAGCGACGTCACCTGGCGCGAGGTCGGCCGCGTCCTGCGCTCCCGCGCCGTACGGCCCCGGCTGCGCGCCATGCTCGGCGGCGGCAAACCGGTCGCCGAACGCTCCCCGCTCGCCGAGGGCGTCGTCGAGCAGGACGGCGAGGTCGTCCTCGCCCGCGCCGCCCGCCCCGAACGCGACCCCGTGCTGCCCCTGCGCGCCGCCGCGGCCGCCGCCCAGGCGGGCCTGCCGCTCTCCCTGCACGCCGTCCGCCGCCTCGCGGGCTCCGTACGGCCGCTGCCCTCGCCCTGGCCCGCCGAGGCCCGCGAACAGCTCGTGACCCTCCTCGGCTCCGGCCGCCCCACCGTCGAGGTGTGGGAGGCGCTGGAGGCCGAAGGCCTCATCACCCGCCTGCTGCCCGACTGGGAACGCGTCCGCTGCCGCCCCCAGCGCAACGCCGTGCACATCTGGACCGTCGACCGGCACCTCATCGAGACCGCCGTCCGCGCCTCCGAGTTCACCCGCCGCGTCAGCCGCCCCGACCTCCTGCTCGTCGCCGCGCTGCTGCACGACATCGGCAAGGGCTGGCCCGGCGACCACTCGGTGGCCGGGGAGATCATCGCCAAGGACGTCGCCACCCGCATCGGCTTCGACCGCGCCGACGTCGCCGTCCTCGCCACCCTCGTCCGCCACCACCTCCTCCTCGTCGACACCGCCACCCGGCGCGACCTGGAGGACCCGGCCACCGTCCGCGCCGTCGCCGACGCCGTCGGCACCCCCGGCACCCTGGAACTCCTGCACGCCCTCACCGAGGCCGACGCCCTCGCCACCGGACCGGCGGCCTGGTCCTCCTGGCGGGCCTCCCTCGTCACCGAACTCGTCCGCCGGGTCGCCGCCGTCCTCGCCGGGGACACCCCCGACGAACCCGAGGCCGCCGCGGCCACCGCCGAACAGGAACGCCTCGCCATCGAGGCCGTCGCCACCGGCGGTCCCGTCCTCGCCCTGCGCGCCCAGACCGAACCGCCCGCCGACCCCGACGGCGAACGGCCCCCCGGCGACCCCGAACCGCTCGGCGTCGAACTCCTCATCGCCGTCCCCGACCAGCCGGGCGTCCTGCCCGCCGTCGCGGGCGTCCTCGCCGTCCACCGCCTCACCGTCCGCACGGCCGAACTGCGCGCCCTAGACCTGCCGAGCGGCGTCGACGGCACGGTCCTGCTGCTGAACTGGCGGGTCGCCGCCGAGTACGGCTCGCTGCCGCAGGCCGCCCGCCTGCGCGCCGACCTCGTCCGCGCCCTCGACGGCTCCCTCGACGTCGCCGCCCGCCTCGCCGAACGCGACGCCGCCTACCCGCGCCGCCGGGGCGTCGTCGCACCGCCCGCCCGGGTCACCGTCGCCCCGGCCGCCTCCCGCCTCGCCACCGTCATCGAGGTCCGCGCCCAGGACGCCCCCGGCCTCCTCTTCCGCATCGGCCGCGCCCTGGAGGACGCGGGCGTCCGCATGCGCAGCGCCCACGTCAGCACCCTCGGCGCCAACGCCGTGGACGCCTTCTACGTCACCGCCCCCGACGGCACCCCCCTGCCCCCGGAGGAGGCGACGGGGGTGGCACGCAAACTGGAGGAGACGTTGCGGGGGTAGGGGGGCCTGGCCTGGTCCTGTGAGGGCTTGGCCCTGCGGGGCTCGGGCACGGGGGTTTGTGGCCGGGGTGCGGGGACCGCGTGGCAGCGGGGGAGGGCAGGGGCAGGGCCCCCGGCCCGGCTTCCGGCGGTCGGCGGTGCCTCGCCCCTCCACCCGACCGCCCTGCCGGGTGCCGCTCGCTCGTCCCCTTCACCAGGGGAGCCACCCGGCGCCCGCCGGCCCCGCTCCCGACGACCGTGACCCGGTTCCGGGCGGGCGGGATACTCTGGAGGGCGATTGTCCGCAGCCATCTCCGACCCCGAGGACCGACGCCGCCGTGTTCGATACTCTTTCCGATCGCCTCTCAGCGACCTTCAAGAACTTGCGCGGCAAGGGGCGCTTGAGCGAAGCGGACATCGACGCCACGGCGCGCGAGATCCGCATCGCGCTCCTCGAGGCCGACGTGGCCCTGCCCGTCGTCCGGACGTTCATCAAGAACGTCAAGGAGCGGGCCCTCGGCGCCGACGTCTCCAAGGCGCTCAACCCGGCCCAGCAGGTCCTCAAGATCGTCAACGACGAGCTGGTCACGATCCTCGGCGGCGAGACCCGCCGACTGCGCTTCGCGAAGCAGCCGCCGACCGTCATCATGCTGGCCGGTCTCCAGGGCGCCGGTAAGACCACCCTCGCGGGCAAGCTCGGCCACTGGCTGAAGGAGCAGGGCCACTCGCCGCTCCTCGTCGCCGCCGACCTCCAGCGCCCCAACGCCGTCAACCAGCTCAGCGTCGTGGCCGAGCGGGCCGGTGTCGCCGTCTACGCCCCCGAGCCGGGCAACGGCGTGGGCGACCCGGTCAAGGTCGCCAAGGACTCCGTCGAGTTCGCCAAGGCCCGCGTCCACAACATCGTGATCGTCGACACCGCCGGCCGCCTCGGCATCGACGCCGAGCTGATGCGGCAGGCCGCCGACATCCGCGACGCCGTCTCGCCCGACGAGATCCTCTTCGTCGTCGACGCGATGATCGGCCAGGACGCCGTCAACACCGCCGAGGCCTTCCGTGACGGCGTCGGCTTCGACGGCGTGGTGCTCTCCAAGCTCGACGGCGACGCCCGCGGCGGCGCGGCCCTGTCGATCCGGCAGATCACCGGCAAGCCGATCATGTTCGCCTCGAACGGCGAGAAGCTCGGCGACTTCGACGCCTTCCACCCGGACCGGATGGCCTCCCGCATCCTCGACATGGGTGACCTCCTCACCCTGATCGAGCAGGCGGAGAAGACGTTCAGCCAGGAAGAGGCCGAGAAGATGGCCTCCAAGCTGGCGTCCAAGAAGGGCCAGGACTTCACCCTGGACGACTTCCTGGCCCAGATGGAACAGGTCCGCAAGATGGGCTCCATCTCCAAGCTCCTCGGCATGCTGCCGGGCATGGGCCAGATCAAGGACCAGATCAACAACCTCGACGAGCGGGACGTCGACCGCACCGCCGCCATCATCAAGTCGATGACCCCGGGCGAGCGCCAGGACCCGACGATCATCAACGGCTCCCGCCGCGCCCGTATCGCCAAGGGCTCCGGCGTCGAGGTCAGCGCGGTGAAGGGCCTGGTCGAGCGGTTCTTCGAGGCCCGCAAGATGATGTCCCGCATGGCCCAGGGCGGCGGCATGCCCGGAATGCCCGGCATCCCCGGGATGGGCGGCGGCCCCGGCCGGACGAAGAAGCAGCCCAAGCAGGCCAAGGGCAAGCAGCGCTCCGGCAACCCGATGAAGCGCAAGCAGCAGGAGCAGGAGGAGGCGGCGCGCCGGGCGGCGGCGGCCCAGGGCGGTCCCGGCGGCGCCCTCGGTCTCCCCGGCCAGCAGGCGGGCCAGGACTTCGAGCTGCCCGACGAGTTCAAGAAGTTCATGGGCTGAGCAGTCCACGTAGGAGGGCCTGAGGGGCGCCCGCCGGTCCGGGGGCGCCCCTCAGGCAGTCCCCGCCCGCCCGCAGGTGCTGACGTCCGCCCTGTGTCGTAACGTCCCGATATGAGCAACCCCGCCCCGTCACGGAAGTCGCCCGACCAGCCCTGGCGCTCCGAGGGCACCCCGGACGAGCCGCCGAAGCCGCCGCCGGGCCGCAGGCGGCTGTGGGGCGGCTGGTGGAGCCTCGCCGCCGCCGCGCTGATCGTCTTCCTGATCGCCAACCTCGTCCTCCTCTACGTCGACGACGACGAGGAACCGACGATCTCTTACACCGAGTTCAGCAAACAGGTCGACGCGGGCAACGTCAGCAAGATCTACGCCAAGGGCGACGCCATCCAGGGCGAACTGAAGAAGAAACAGGACCGGCCCGGCGGCGACGGCAGCTACACCAAGTTCAAGACCGAGCGGCCGACCTTCGCGGACGACCGGCTCTGGGAGGACCTGTCGAAGAACGACGTCACCGTCACGGCCGAACCGGTCGTCCAGCGCCGCAGCCTCCTCGCCAACGTCCTGATCTCCCTCGCCCCGATGGTGCTGCTGATCGCCGTCTGGGTGTTCGTCGCCCGCCGCCTGCGCGGGGGCGGTCTCGGCGGCGCGGGCGGCATGCTCGGCCGCAAGACCCCGCCGAAACCGGTCGAACTGGAACCGGGACAGCAGCGCACGACGTTCGAGGACGTGGCCGGGATCGACGAGGTCGAGGGCGAGCTGAACGACGTCGTCGACTTCCTCAAGAACCCCGACGCCTACCGCCGCATGGGCGCGAAGATGCCGCGCGGCGTCCTCCTCGCCGGCCCGCCCGGCACCGGCAAGACCCTCCTGGCGCGGGCCGTCGCGGGCGAGGCGGGGGTGCCGTTCTTCTCCGCGTCGGCCTCCGAGTTCATCGAGATGATCGTCGGCGTCGGCGCCTCCCGCGTACGGGAGCTGTTCGCCGAGGCCCGCAAGGTCGCGCCGTCGATCATCTTCATCGACGAGATCGACACCATCGGCAGGGCCCGCGGCGCGGGCGGGGGAGTGGGCGGCCACGACGAGCGCGAACAGACCCTCAACCAGATCCTCACCGAGATGGACGGCTTCTCCGGCGCCGAGGGCGTCATCGTCATCGCCGCCACCAACCGCGCCGACGTCCTCGACCCCGCCCTCACCCGCCCCGGCCGCTTCGACCGCGTCGTCACCGTCTCGCCCCCCGACCGCGCCGGACGCGAGGCCATCCTGGAGATCCACACCCGGGACATCCCGCTCGCCGACGGCGTCGACCTGGCCCGCGTCGCCCGCACCACCCCCGGCATGACCGGTGCGGAACTGGCCAACCTCGCCAACGAGGCCGCCCTCCTCGCCGTCAAGCGCAAACAGGGCGAGGTCACCCAGAGCGACCTCTCGGAGGCGCTGGAGAAGGTCCAGCTCGGCGCGGAACGCCCCCTGGTGATGCCGGAGGACGAGCGGCGCAGGACGGCGTTCCACGAGAGCGGGCACGCCCTGCTCGGCATGCTCCAGCCGGGCGCCGACCCCGTCCGCAAGATCACCATCGTGCCCCGCGGCCGCGCCCTCGGCGTCACCCTCTCCACCCCGGACGTCGACCGCTACGCCTACACCGAGGAGTACCTGCGCGGCCGGATCATCGGCGCCCTCGGCGGCATGGCCGCCGAACAGGTCGTCTACGGCGTGGTCACCACCGGCGCCGAGAACGACCTCGAACAGGTCACCACCATCGCGCGCGGCATGGTCGCCCGCTGGGGCATGAGTGAACGCGTCGGCCGCCTCTCCGCGCTGCCGGGCGACGCCCAGCAGGCGTACGGCCTCTCCGCCGCCCCGCAGACCCTCGACGTCATCGACACGGAGATGCGCCGCGTCGTCGACGAGTGCTACGAGGAGGCCTGCCGCAAACTCCGCGACCACCGGCACCGGCTGGACGCCCTCGCCGCCGCGCTCCTGGAACGCGAGACGCTGGAGGAGGCGGACATCTACCGCGTCGCGGGCATCACCCGCCTCACCAAGGACCCCGACCCCGACACCGACCCCGGCGCCGCCCCCGACTCACGGCCGGATGAGGCCTCCGCGCCCGACGCCCGGTCCGGGCCCGACACCGGTTCCGGCGCCGACCCCGACTCACGGCCGGATGAGGCCTCCGCGCCCGACACCGGGTCCGGGCCCGACACCGGTTCCGACGCCGAGGCCGGTTCCTGACCCGCGTACGGGCCACGCCCGGTCAGCGAACCCGTGCCCTCAGGGGACCCGTGCCACCAGGTAGCGGAACACGTTCGGCATCCACACCGTGCCGTCCTTGCGCCGGTACGGATGGAGGGCCTCCGTCACCTCCTTCTCCACGCGCGCCTCGTCCGTGGCGGCCACCGCCGCGTCGAACAGGCCGGTCGAGAGCAGCCCCTTGAGCGCGCTGTCGACGCTCGCGTAGCCGAACGGGCAGGCCACCCGCCCCGACCCGTCGGGCCGCAGCCCCGCGCGCAGCGCCACGTCCTCCAGGCCGTCGCGTAACGCGGGCCGCCAACCGCCGCCGCCCGGCGGGGGATCGGCGAGCCCGGCCGCGACCCGCACCACCGCCGAGGTCGCGCAGCGCTCCGGCGGACCCCAGCCCGCCAGGACCACCGCCGCCCCGCGCGCGGCCATCGGTGTCGCCGCCGCCAGCAGCCCGCCGACCCGCTCCGCGTCCCCCGCCGCCCCGCCGAGCGGCTCGAACGCCGTCACCAGGGTGTACGGGGGGGCCGTCGCGTCGGCCGCGTCGCCGGGCCGCTCCACCAGCCGTACCCGCCGTCGCGCGCGCGGCCCGGAGCCCTCGGGCAGCAGCCGCTGCCGGGCGAGCGCCAGCCGCTCCGGGTGGACCGCCTCGACGCCGGTGACGGCCGCGCCCCGGGACGCCGCCATCAGCAGCGCCAGCCCCGAACCGCAGCCGAGGCCCAGCAGCCGGGTGGCCGGGCCCACCTCCAGTCGCTCGTGGACGGCCTCGTAGAGCGGGACCAGCATCCGCTCCTGGATCTCGGACCAGTCACGCGCGCGGGCACCCGGTTCCGTCCGGGGCGACTGCCCCGCCTGAGGAAGGTGCCGGCGCACGAGCGTAGGTGTCATGGATAAGCGCCCCAATCCGCCGAGTGTGTGCCTCGTACTCGTCCAGGTGGCCCCCGTCGGTGCGCCGCGCTCCCCGCGCGCGCACCCCGTATGCCAGGTAACTCCCGTGCGGAGCGCGCGTCCAGGGGTTGTGGAGCCCGGCTTGGGCACTGTCCGCGGGTGTGGCGAGAATTCACATCCCGGCAACGCGGGCCCCCACCATCCGGCCACGCCGAAGGCACCCGCGCCCACCCCCGCGCGCGGGGCACGTGTCCACCGAAGGCGGCCGAAAACATCTCTTGCGCGTTTCCGGTTCTTCCATACTCACCTGGGCGCCCGGCGTGCGAACATCGTCTACGCGCCGGGGCGGGGTGATCCACAGGACCCCGGTTGACGGGGGCGGGACGGACGCGGGGCGTACGTCAGCCTACGCACCACATTGACACGAGCTGCGAGGCTTCTCCGCAGATCAGCGCACCCGCCCTCGTCCGGACGCATCAGCGGCAACTGACGGGTACGTGCAAATTATTTGGGATGCCCCGGAATAGGAACACAGCGGCACCCCCGCTCGTTGTCATTACGTGAGCACGACACAGACACCACCTGTTCTCGCCGCAGAGCTGGCACAGGCGTGGGCCGACATTCAGCGGTACCACCCCGAGCTGCCCGATCTTGCCGCGCCAGAGTCCCTGATCGGGGAGTCGTCGTCCGCCTGCGGTCACGAGCTCTCCTTCGAGCGCCTGCTGCACGAGGCGGTCCACGGGATCGCCGCCTCGCGCGGCGTCCGCGACACCTCCCGCGCCGGCCGCTACCACAACCGCAGGTTCCTCGCGATCGCCGAGGAACTGGGCCTGGACCACCCCGACGAGCCGCACCCCAGCAGCGGCTTCTCGCTGGTCACGCTCAACCCGGAGGCCAAGCGCCGGTACCGCCCGACGATCGAACGGCTCCAGCGGGCCCTCAAGGCCCACGTCGCCGCGACCTCCGCCGAGACGACCCGCGCCTTCCGCGGCCCGGCCGCCCGGCACGGCTCCTCCGGCGGCGGCGTCCGCGTCAAGGCGGTCTGCGACTGCGGACGCAACGTCCGGGTCGTCCCCTCGGTGCTGGCCCAGGCCCCCATCGTGTGCGGCGGCTGCGGCAAGCCGTTCCGCATCCCGGAGGTCATGGGAGCGGCGTAACCCGCGGCGAGGGACGCGCACCGGCAACTCGTGGCTGTCGGTTCGGCGGACCCGGCGGGGGAGCCGTCCCCGGACGGCACCCCGCCCCGCGGGACGGCACACCCGACGCGAAGCGATCACGCGCCGGGTGTCACCCCGTCATGCCCACCCGCCCGCTCGTTCGCCCGGCCATGGCCCCCGTCCGGCCGCGCGGGGCTCCCGTCGGCAGGGGCCCGGCCCGCGGGGAAGGGCCGCCCACCGCGTGTGGCACAATGGCTAGCTGTACTCGACAGTCGCACAGGACCCCTCTCTCCTCCGGCTGACGCGTCCATCGGGCACTCGGGTACCGCAACCCCACGCGGCCTTCTCGCCGTGCCCAACCACGTCAATTCCAGGAGAACCCACTCCCGTGGCAGTCAAGATCAAGCTGAAGCGTCTGGGCAAGATCCGTTCGCCTCACTACCGCATCGTCATCGCCGACTCCCGCACCCGCCGCGACGGCCGTGCGATCGAGGAGATCGGCAAGTACCACCCGACGTACAACCCGTCGGTCATCGAGGTCGACGCCGACCGCGTGGCCTACTGGCTGGGTGTCGGCGCGCAGCCGACCGAGCCCGTCCTCGCCATCCTGAAGAAGACCGGCGACTGGCAGAAGTTCAAGGGCGAGCCCGCCCCGGCTCCGCTGCTCGTCGCCGAGCCCAAGAAGGCGCGCCCGTCGTTCGAGGCCCTGGGCGGCGACGACGAGGGCAAGGGTGAGGCCATCACCCAGAAGAAGAAGGCTGAGAAGAAGGACGAGGCCGCGCCCGCGTCCGAGTCGACCGAGGCCTGAGCAGCATGCTCGAAGAGGCGCTTGAGCACCTCGTGAAGGGCATCGTCGACAACCCCGACGATGTGCAGGTCGCCTCGCGCGACCTGCGCCGCGGGCGTGTGCTGGAGGTCCGGGTCCACCCCGACGACCTCGGCAAGGTGATCGGCCGCAACGGCCGCACCGCACGCGCTCTGCGCACCGTCGTGGGCGCCATCGGCGGCCGCGGTGTCCGGGTCGACCTCGTCGACGTGGACCACGTCCGCTGACGCATCCGCAGCACCGGCTCGGGCCGGGGAGGGCCACCGGCCTTCCCCGGCCCGCAGTCGTAGGTGCCCTCGTCAGGCGCCCGCTTTTCCGACCGGTACGACAGGAGATCTTCGAACAGTGCAGCTCGTAGTCGCACGGATCGGCCGCGCCCACGGCATCAAGGGCGAGGTCACCGTGGAGGTCCGCACCGACGAGCCGGAGCTGCGGCTCGCGCCCGGCGCCGTCCTGCTCACGGACCCCGCCCCGGCGGGTCCGCTCACGATCGAGACCGGCCGGGTGCACAGCGGCCGCCTCCTGCTGCGCTTCGCGGGCGTCACCGACCGCACCGGCGCCGAGGCGCTGCGGAACCTCCTGCTGATCGCCGAGATCGATCCCGAGGAGCTGCCCGAGGAGGACGACGAGTACTACGACCACCAGCTGATGGACCTGGACGTCGTCACCACCGACGGGGTCCTCGTCGGCCGCATCACCGAGATCTCCCACCTGCCGTCCCAGGACCTCTTCATCGTGGAACGGCCCGACGGCGGCGAGGTGATGATCCCGTTCGTCGAGAGCATCGTCACCGAGATCGACCTCGCCGAGCAGCGCGCCGTCATCGACCCGCCGCCCGGCCTCGTCGACGACCGCGCGGAGATCGCCTCCGGCCGCGAGGAGCCCGCGCCCGGCCCGCAGGGGCGCGGGGCGACGGAGCCCGACGCGGGTACGTCGCCGGAGGACGCGTCCTGATGCGCCTCGACGTCGTCACGATCTTCCCCGAATACCTCGACCCGCTGAACGTCTCCCTGGTCGGCAAGGCCCGCGCCCGCGGACAGCTCGCCGTCCACGTCCACGACCTGCGGCAGTGGACCCACGACCGGCACAACACCGTCGACGACACCCCCTACGGCGGCGGCCCCGGCATGGTCATGAAGACCGACCCCTGGGGCGACGCCCTCGACTCCGTCCTCGCCGACGGCTACGAGACGGGCGCCCACGCCCCCACCCTCGTCGTCCCCACGCCCAGCGGACGCCCCTTCACCCAGGAACTCGCCGTCGAGCTGTCCGAGCGGCCGTGGCTGATCTTCACCCCGGCCCGCTACGAAGGCATCGACCGCCGCGTCATCGACGAGTACGCCGCCCGCGTCCCGGTCCTGGAGGTCTCCATCGGGGACTACGTCCTCGCGGGCGGGGAGGCGGCCGTCCTGGTCGTCACCGAGGCCGTGGCCCGGCTGCTGCCCGGCGTCCTCGGCAACGCCGAGTCCCACCGCGACGACTCCTTCGCGCCCGGCGCCATGGCCAACCTCCTCGAAGGCCCCGTCTACACCAAGCCGCCCGCCTGGCGCGGCCGGGAGATCCCCGAGGTCCTGCTCAGCGGCCACCACGGCAAGATCGCCCGCTGGCGCCGCGACGAGGCCCTGCGCCGCACCACCGCCCACCGGCCCGACCTCATCGAACGCTGCGCGCCCGCCGCCTTCGACAAGAAGGACCGCGAGATGCTCTCCATCCTCGGCTGGGCACCCGACCCCGAGGGCGAGCCCCACGGCCGATTTTGGCGCAGGACCGACGGCATGGAACAATAGGCCGCTGTTGTGCGCAGTCCGGCGTGCGCCCCTGCCACAGGGGGAGACGACGCACCGCCCCGACGCCCACGGCACTCACTCATCAAGACCTAGTCTCCGTCGATGACCTGTGGCATCGACGAGGAAAGCAGACGCAATGTCCCACCTGCTCGACACCGTCGACTCCGCGTCGCTGCGCAGCGACGTCCCCGCCTTCCGTCCGGGTGACACCGTCAACGTCCACGTGCGCGTCATCGAGGGCAACCGCTCCCGTGTGCAGCAGTTCAAGGGCGTCGTCATCCGCCGCCAGGGCGCCGGTGTCCGCGAGACCTTCACGGTCCGCAAGGTCTCCTTCTCCGTCGGCGTGGAGCGCACCTTCCCCGTGCACACCCCGATCGTCGAGAAGATCGAGCTGGTCACCCGCGGTGACGTGCGCCGCGCCAAGCTGTACTACCTCCGTGAGCTGCGCGGCAAGGCCGCGAAGATCAAGGAGAAGCGCGACAACTGAGCCAGCGACGGCGTACACATCGGGGCCGGATAGCATCTGGCCCCGATGGACACCGAAGCACAGCCGACGGAGCGCGACCGCTCCTCCCGCCCTTCCCGTCCCGGAGCGATCCCGGACCCGGAACGGCGCGAGGACCGGTCGCGTTTCGCGTTGGCGGGACGGCGGCGTGCCGGGTCGGCGGACACGGACGTCCACGCGGATGGGGCGGGGCCCGGTGAGAGGCGGGCGCGCGTCGACGGTCCGGCGCCGGACGAGGGCCGCTCGGGCCGTCTGCTCGACCTGCTGCCGGGCGGCCGTATCAGCCTGACCCTGCTGATCTGCCTGCTGTTCCTGCTGCTCCTCAACGCCTTCGTGGTGAAGCCGTTCCAGATCCCCAGCGGATCGATGGAGAACGGATTGAGGATCGGCGACCGCGTTCTCGTAAATAGGTTGGCGTACCTTTTCGGTGGTGAGCCGCGGCGCGGCGACGTCGTCGTGTTCGACGGAACCGGGTACTTCGGGGACGCCGACTACGTCAAACGCGTTGTGGGTGTGGGGAGAGACCACGTGGTCTGCTGTGACAAGGAGGGCAGGATCGAGGTGAACGGCCGGGCGGTCGACGAGTCGGCCTTCCTGTATCCGGGCGACAGCCCCTCCACGGTGCCCTTCGACGTGGTCGTCCCCGAGGGCGCCCTGTTCGTGCTCGGCGACCACCGCGCCGAGTCCCGCGACTCCCGCGACCACCTCGGCTCCCCGGGCGGCGGCATGATCCCCGTGGACCGCGTCGTCGGCCGCGCCGACGGGATCGTCTGGCCCCCCGCCCACCTCACCCGCCTGCACCGCCCGGACGCCTACGCGCCCGTACCGGCCGCCGGGGCCGCCCCCGACGCGTCGGCCGCGCGGACTCTCCCCCGTACGGCGTCCACCCCGTCTCCCCTCCCTGAGGCGTCCACGTCGCCCCTCCCGGACCGGGCGGGCGCGCATGGGTAACCGCGGCAAGCCCCGCGGCGTCTCCAGCAGCGCCGCCGCCGACCTCCTGCCGACCGGGGTCCGGCGCGCCTCCGGCGGCGGTTCCGGCCGTACGCGCGCGGAGCGCCGCCAGCTCCAGCGCAAGGTCAAACGCAAGCGCCGCCGCAGCGCGGCCCGCGAGGTCCCGCTGCTCGTCGGCGTCGCCGTCCTCATCGCGCTGGTCCTGAAGACCTTCCTGGTGCAGGCCTTCGTGATCCCGTCCGGCTCCATGGAGCAGACGATCCAGATCGGCGACCGCGTCCTCGTCGACAAGTTCACGCCATGGTTCGGCTCCAAGCCCACCCGCGGTGACGTCGTCGTCTTCAAGGACCCCGGCGGCTGGCTGGAGGACGACGAGACCACCGCGAAGAAGAACGACCCGGTCGTCGTCAAGCAGGTCAAGCAGGGCCTCACCTTCATCGGCCTGCTCCCCTCCGACGACGAGAAAGACCTCATCAAGCGGGTCGTCGGCGTCGGCGGCGACCGCGTCCAGTGCTGCGACGCGCAGGGCCGCGTCACCGTCAACGGCGTTCCCCTCAACGAACGGGACTACCTCCACCCCGACAGCACCCCGTCCCAGACCCCCTTCGACATCACCGTCCCGCAGGGCCGGCTCTGGGTCATGGGCGACCACCGCTCCAACTCCGCCGACTCCCGCGCCCACCAGGACCGCGACGGCGGCACCGTCTCCGAGGACGAGGTCGTCGGCCGCGCCATGGTGATCGCCTGGCCCATGGGCCACTGGAACTCCCTCAAGGAACCGCAAACCTTTTCCGCCGTGACCGGCGCGGCAGCGTCCGGGGCGACGGCGTCCACAGTGTCGTCGCATAGGGTTGCCCCCGGCGATCCGAACGGATCCGTCCGACTCCCGACCCCTGCGGAACTCCCGCTCGTTATGGGAGTGGTGGGCCTGCGCCGCACATGGAGCAGGCAGCGGCACAGAGTGAGGAGTTGGCGTGGGGGATGTGGCGGTTGGCGCACGGTCCGGGCACGACGGCGAGGAGCACCGCGGGCACCCCGTGGACGCGGCCGACCCGTCGACGGACGGCGCCGTGACCCCCGGGAGTGACTCCCCGGCGACCGGAGACGACGGGTCCGGGCACGGACAGCCCCCCGGCACGGTGCAGGACGAGGGCGACGGCGCGCCCCGGGCGAAGAAGCCCCGCTCCTTCTGGAAGGAGCTGCCGATCCTCATCGGCATCGCGCTCGTCCTCGCCCTGCTGATCAAGACGTTCCTGGTGCAGGCGTTCTCGATCCCGTCGGACTCGATGCAGAACACCCTCCAGCAGGGCGACCGGGTCTTGGTCGACAAGCTGACCCCGTGGTTCGGCTCCGAGCCCGAGCGCGGCGAGGTCGTCGTCTTCCACGACCCGGACAACTGGCTGGCGGGCGAACCCACGGCCGACCCGAACGCGATCCAGACCTTCCTGAGCTGGATCGGCCTCATGCCGTCCGCCGAGGAGAAGGACCTGATCAAGCGGGTCGTCGGCGTCGGAGGCGACACCGTCACCTGCAACAAGACGGGCCCCCTGACCGTCAACGGCAAGGCCCTCAACGAGCCGTACGTCTACCCGGGCAACACCCCGTGCAGCGTCGACGACCAGGGCGGCCAGTTCTCCGTCAAGGTCCCCAAGGGCTTCATCTGGGTCATGGGTGACCACCGCCAGAACTCCCGCGACTCCCGCTACAACCAGGGCGACAAGAACCACGGCATGGTCCCCGTCGACGAGGTCGTCGGGCGCGCCATCGTCAAGGCCTGGCCGATCAACCGCTGGGGCACCCTGCCCGTCCCGGACACCTTCGACCAGAGCGGCCTGAACAGCCAGGCCGCGGCCCCCACCGCGCTCACCGTCGCCCCCCAGGGCGTCGCCCTCGTCGGCGCCGTCCCGCTCGTCCTGTGGCGCCGACGGCGCGCGGGGACCGTAGACACCCGCTGATACCCGCTGATACCCGCTGACGCCCGTGTCCGCGGTGTCCGCCGTGTCCTCCCCGTACTCGGCGTCCTCTGCGTCCGCCGCGTCCCCGGAGTCTGCCGACTTCCGGGGACGCGGCGCACGCGTGGGCGCGCCCCGAGGTCCGTAAACCCTTGGCCAAGCTTGTGGTCCCGGCCCGGTCGGGCCGCGGCGGCGGGGCTGACCCGGCTCGGTACCGCCGGGTAGGGTGCGGACCCATGGGTGGCGAGAGCACGACACATACGGCCCCGCGCAGCGGCGGAGCCCCCGGCACGGGCCCCGTCGGCGGCCGGACCGGACAGGTCCTGTCCGGCATCGCCGTCGCCCTGGGCCTCGCGCTGTTCCTCGGCGGATTCGGCTGGGCGGCCCTGACCTACCGCCCCTACACCGTCCCCACCAGCTCCATGTCGCCCACCATCGCCGCCGGAGACCGGGTCCTCGCCCAGGTCGTCGACGGCGACGATGTACGCCGCGGCGACGTCGTGGTCTTCACGGACAAGACCTGGGCGGCCAACGCGCCCGTCGTCAAGCGGGTCGTCGCCGTCGGCGGCGACACCGTCGCCTGCTGCACCCGCGGCAAGCTCACCGTCAACGGCAAGCCCATCGACGAGCCCTACCTCGCCGACGGCAGCCCCGCCGAGATCGCCGGCATCCCGTCCGTCGAGGTCCCCGCGGGCCGCCTCTTCCTCCTCGGCGACGAACGCCAGGGCTCCCTCGACTCCACCGCGCACCTCACCGACGCCGCCGGCGGCACCGTCGCGCGCAGCGCGGTCAAGGCGCGCGTCGACGCCGTCGTCTGGCCCATGGACGGCATGCTCGCCCGCCCCACCGGCTTCGAGCAGCTCGGCAGCCTCTCCCGGCCCGGCCCGCTCCCGCTGATCGGCTGGCTGATCGTCGGCGGCGCGGTCCTCGTCCTCGCGGGCGGCGCCTACGGCCCGATCGCCAAGCGGGCCGCCCGCCGCCGCACCGGCCCGCGCCCGGAGCCCGCCGGTGCCCGCTGAACCCACCGACACGGGCCCCGGCACCCCGGGCCCCGGCACCCCGGACACCGGGGGCGCCGCCGACACCTATCGGGGCGGCCTGCGCAAAGTCGCCCGCGTCGTCCTCCTCGACCCCGACGAGCGCGTCCTGCTGCTGCACGGCCACGAACCGGACGACCCGGCCGACGACTGGTGGTTCACCCCCGGCGGCGGCGTCGAGGGCGACGAGACCCGTGAGGAGGCCGCCCTGCGGGAACTCGCCGAGGAGACCGGCATCACCGACGTCGACCTCGGCCCCGTGCTGTGGCGCCGCCGCTGCTCCTTCCCGTTCGCGGGCCGCCGCTGGGACCAGGACGAGTGGTACTACCTGGCCCGTACGACGGTGACCGCCACCCGGGCGACGGCCCTCACCGAACTGGAGCGCCGCAGCGTGGCCGGAGCACGTTGGTGGACCTGTCAGGAACTGACCCGGGCCCATGAGACGGTGTACCCGACCAGGCTCGCCGAGCTGCTGCGCCGGCTGCTCGACGAGGGGCCCCCGGCAGGGCCCGTGACCCTTGACACGGAAATCGTCTAGCGGCTCACGGGACTGGCGCACAATGGGGGAATCGCACGGCTGAAGGGGAACATGCCATGAGCGCCGAGGACCTCGAGAAGTACGAGACCGAGATGGAGCTGAAGCTCTACCGGGAGTACCGCGACGTCGTCGGGCTGTTCAAATACGTGATCGAGACCGAGCGTCGCTTCTACCTGACCAACGACTACGAGATGCAGGTCCACTCGGTCCAGGGTGAGGTGTTCTTCGAGGTCTCCATGGCCGACGCCTGGGTCTGGGACATGTACCGGCCCGCACGGTTCGTGAAGCAGGTACGCGTCCTCACGTTCAAGGACGTGAACATCGAGGAGCTGAACAAGAGCGACCTGGAACTGCCGGGCGGGTGAGAGGGCCGCCGGCGGTGCTCCCGTTCCGCCCGGCCTCGCCTCTTGCCCCTCGCCACCCGTGCGGGTGACGGAGTTTTCCACAGTCGCCGGGTTGTCCACCAAGATCCTTCTCCCCGCCGCCGGTACGTGACCGTAGGTGCCGGAGGTGGTGCCGACATGACCACGG
Organism: Streptomyces sp. NPDC091281; assembly: GCF_044757425.1. Taxonomy (NCBI): domain Bacteria; kingdom Bacillati; phylum Actinomycetota; class Actinomycetes; order Kitasatosporales; family Streptomycetaceae; genus Streptomyces; species Streptomyces sp. NPDC091281. Next base: position 47,987 of record NZ_JBIVUY010000020.1, read on the forward strand.
ATCTGGCACGAGGAGCACTGGGCAGGTACGGCGAAGAACTGGCCGCGAGGCGGCTGGCGGACGCCGGGATGACGGTCGTCGGGCGCAACTGGCGCTGCGGCAGGACCGGAGAGATCGACATCGTGGCCCGGGACGGCGACGTCCTGGTGATCTGCGAGGTCAAGACCCGCAAGGGCGGTGCCTTCCAGCACCCCATGGCCGCCGTGACCCCCGACAAGGCCCAGCGGCTGCGCGCCCTCGCCGGACACTGGGTCCAGGCCCACGGAGGCGCCCCGCCGGGCGGCGTCCGCATCGACCTCGTCGGCGTCCTGCTGCCCCGACGCGGCGCCGCCGTCGTCGAGCACGCGCGGGGGGTGGACTGACATGGCGTTCGCACGCACCTGCTCGGTCGCCCTCGTGGGCGTCGAAGGAGTCGTCGTCGAGGTCCAGGCCGACCTGGAACCCGGCGTCGCCGCCTTCACCCTCGTCGGCCTGCCCGACAAGAGCCTCAGCGAGAGCCGCGACCGCGTCCGCGCGGCGGTGGTCAACTCCGGCGGTGAATGGCCGCAGAAGAAACTCACCGTCGGCCTCAGCCCCGCCTCGGTACCCAAGGCGGGAAGTGGCTTCGACCTCGCCATCGCAGCAGCGGTACTCGGGGCCGCCGAGCGCATCGACCCCCGGGTGCTCGCCGACATCGTGATGATCGGCGAACTCGGCCTCGACGGCCGGGTCCGCCCCGTCCGGGGCATCCTCCCCGCCGTCCTCGCCGCGGCCGACGCCGGATACCAACAGGTCGTCGTCCCCGAGTCCGCCGCGGCCGAGGCCTCCCTCGTCCCCGGCGTCTCCGTCCTCGGCGTCCGCAGCCTCCGCCAACTGATCGCCCTCCTCGCCGACGAACCCGTCCCCGACGAGACACCCGATGAACCAGGCCGCCCCGACCCCCTCCTCGCAGGCCTCCGCCTGCCCGGCACCGGCACGGCCACCGGCCTGCCCGGCACCGCGGCCACCCCGCACGACCCCGGACACGACCTCGCCGACGTCGTCGGCCAGCGATCCGCCCGCACCGCCGTCGAGGTCGCCGCCGCCGGAGGCCACCACCTCTTCCTCGAAGGACCACCCGGCGCGGGCAAGACCATGCTCGCCGAACGACTCCCGGCCGTCCTGCCCCGCCTCACCCACCAGGAATCCCTCGAAGTCACCGCCGTCCACTCTGTCGCAGGCCTCCTGCCACCCGGAAAACCCCTCATCGACCAACCCCCCTACTGCGCCCCGCACCACTCGGCCACCATGCAGGCCCTCGTCGGCGGCGGCCCCCACATCGCCCGCCCCGGCGCCGTCTCCATGGCCCACCGCGGCGTCCTCTTCCTCGACGAGACCCCCGAATTCAGCAGCCACGCCCTCGACGCCCTCCGCCAACCCCTGGAAGCCGGACACGTCGTCATCGCACGCAGCGCCGGAGTGGTCCGCTTCCCCGCCCGCTTCCTCATGGTCCTCGCGGCCAACCCCTGCCCCTGCGGCCGCTTCTCCCTCCGCGACAGCCTCTGCGAATGCGCGCCCTCCGCGATCCGCCGCTACCAGTCCCGCCTCTCCGGACCCCTCCTCGACCGCGTCGACCTACGCGTCGAGGTCGACCCCGTCAGCCGCGCCGACCTCGCCCACCGCGGCCCCGGAGGCGACTCCACCGCCACCGTCGCCGACCGCGTCCGCGCCGCCCGCGAACGCGCCGCGGCCCGACTCACCGGCACCCCCTGGCGCACCAACAGCGAGGTCCCCGGCCGCGAACTCCGCACCCGATGGCACCCCGCCCCCGGAGCCATGGACGACGCCGAACGGAACCTGGAACGCGGCATCCTCACCGCCCGCGGCCTCGACCGCGTCCTCCGCGTCGCCTGGACCGTCGCCGACCTCGTCGGCCACGACCGCCCCGACGCCACCGACGTCGCCCTCGCCCTGCAACTCCGCACCGGCGTCCCCCGCGGCGTCCCCATGGCACTGGGAGCCCTCGCATGAGCACTCCCCACAGCCCCGGACACCCTGATCCGGACGGCCCCGACAGTGACCGGCTAGCCCGTGCCTTCCTCACCCGCGTCCTGGAACCCGGCGACGAGACCGGCGGCCGCTGGATCAGAGAACACGGCGCCCCCGCGGTCGCCCGACGGCTACGGTCCGGCAAGGAACCCCTGCCCGGAGTCAGCACACGCCGCTGGGCCGGACTGCGCGCCCGCGCCGCCCGCGCCGACCCCGCCCACGACCTCACCCTCGCCGACACGGCAGGCGTCCGGTTCGTCATCCCCGGCGACACCGAATGGCCCGGCCCCCTCGACGACCTCGGCGACACCCGCCCCACCGGCCTGTGGATCAGAGGCCGACCCAGCCTGCGCATGTGGGCCCTGCGCTCCGTCGCCCTCGTCGGCGCCCGCGCCTGCACCGAGTACGGCGCCCACATGGCCACCACCCTCGCCGCAGGCCTCGCCGAACGCGGCTGGGTCGTCGTCTCCGGCGGCGCCTACGGCATCGACGGCGCCGCCCACCGCGGCGCCCTCGCCGCAGGCGGCGCCACCACCGCCGTCCTCGCCTGCGGCGTCGACCGCCCCTACCCCGCCGGACACACCCAGTTGATCAACAGGATCGCCGAACAAGGCCTCGTCGTAGGAGAGTTACCACCGGGCGACCACCCCACCCAGAGCAGATTCATCCAACGCAACCGCGTCATCGCCGCCCTCACCGCGGGCACCGTCGTCATCGAGGCCGCCCACCGCAGCGGCTCCCTCGTCACCGCCCGCGCCGCACAACGCCTCGGCCGCCACACCATGGGCGTCCCCGGCCCCGCCACCAGCGCACTCTCCGCGGGAGTCCACGAACTCCTGCGCGGAGAAGCCGTCCTGGTCACCGACGCCGCGGAGATCGTCGAACTCGTCGGAGCCATGGGCGAACTGGCCCCCGAACGACACGGACCCGTCCTGCCCCGCGACCTCCTCGCCCCCGGCGCACGACGCGTCCTCGCCGCCCTCCCCGCCCGCCGCCCGGCAGCGCTCGCCGAGATCGCCCGCGAAGGCGGCACCAGCGAGGACGACGCACTCGCCAGACTGTACGAACTCGGCGCACTCGGCTACGTCGAACGACACGACGACGGCTGGAAGTTGACACGCCAGGCAATGGTCACCCTCCGGACCGGCCCGAACCCCGGTTGACCGACCGGGTTCGGCCGTCCGGGGGAACGCCGACCCCCTTGCAAATTCCCCCAGTTGACGATCCCCGCCCCCCTCCCCGCCCGTCGGCGTCCCCCGACGGAACGCCCAGCGGAACGTATCTGCGCACCGCTCACCCCCACCTCTTCGCACACCGCGACACCCCAGTCACGCTACGCTCACGTGGATTCCGGTACAGACCGGCGGATCAGCCGACTTCACCCACTTGCTCACCCGACGACCCGCACCATCCCGCACCACCCCGCACCCCACGACTTCACGTACACGGCAGAACGGCACTAGGCGACGCATGCCTCAGCACACCTCCGGGTCCGACCGGGCGGCGATCCCCCCAGCCGCCCGCGACGGTGGCAACGTGCGGCCGCCCGCGCCCTCGACGCTCGACGAGCTGTGGCGGTCGTACAAGTCGACGGGGGACGAGCGGCTGCGCGAGCAGCTGATCCTGCACTACTCGCCCCTCGTCAAATACGTCGCGGGACGCGTCAGCGTCGGCCTGCCCCCCAACGTCGAACAGGCCGACTTCGTCTCCTCCGGAGTGTTCGGACTGATCGACGCCATCGAGAAGTTCGACGTCGACCGCGAGATCAAGTTCGAGACGTACGCCATCACCCGCATCCGCGGCGCCATGATCGACGAACTCCGCGCCCTCGACTGGATCCCCCGCTCCGTCCGGCAGAAGGCCCGCAACGTCGAGCGCGCCTACGCCACCCTCGAAGCCCGGCTGCGCCGCACCCCCTCCGAGGTCGAGGTCGCCGCCGAACTCGGCATCGGCGTCGACGACCTGCACTCCGTGTTCAGCCAGCTCTCCCTCGCCAACGTCGTGGCACTGGAAGAACTCCTCCACGTCGGAGGCGAGAGCGGCGACGGCCTCAGCGTCATGGACACCCTGGAGGACACCGCAGCGGACAACCCCGTCGAGGTCGCCGAGGACCGCGAACTACGGCGCTTCCTCGCGCGGGCGATCAACACCCTCCCCGACCGCGAGAAGACCGTCGTCACCCTCTACTACTACGAAGGGCTCACCCTCGCCGAGATCGGCAACGTCCTCGGCGTCACGGAGAGCAGGGTCAGCCAGATCCACACCAAATCCGTCCTCCAGCTCCGCGCGAAACTGGCGAGCTTCGGCCGCTGACCTGGCTCGACGGCGGCCAGGACGACCGAGTCACTCCCCAGGGCGCCGCCGCGTCCGTAGAGTGGACGACGTGCCAAGGATTCGAGCGGCCTCCGTGGCCGAGCACCGGACGATGCAGCGAGCCGCCCTGCTGGACGCGGCTCGGTCGTTGCTGTCCGAGGGCGGGACGGAAGCGCTGACCTTCCCCGCCCTCGCCGAACGGACGGGCCTCGCCCGCTCCTCCGTGTACGAGTACTTCCGGTCCAGGGCGGCCGTCGTCGAGGAACTCTGCGAGGTCGACTTCCCCGTCTGGGCGGCCGAGGTCGAATCCGCCATGGCGGCGGCCGACGGACCCGAAGCCAAGGTCGAGGCCTACGTCCGACGCCAACTCGCCCTCGTCGGCGACCGCCGTCACCGCGCCGTCGTCGCCATCTCCGCCAGCGAACTGGACGCCGGCGCCCGCGAGAAGATCCGCGCCGCCCACGGCGCCCTCGTCGCGATGATCGTCGAAGCCCTCGCCCACCTGGGCCACCAGCAACCCCGCCTCGCCGCCATGCTCGCCCAAGGCGTCGTCGACGCCGCCGTACGCCGCATCGAGCTGGGCGTGGAAGAACCGGAGACGGTGACGGAGGCGGCGGTGCGGATGGTGGTGCGAGGCGTCCGAGGCTAGGGGCCCCACCCCCTCCCCCCACCCCCCCGCCCCTCCCTCCCCCCCCGCCTCACTCATTCACGCGCGCCCCCTCACCCCTCTGACCCCCGCGCCTCTCTGACCTCCTCACGCACTCCCGCGACCGGCAGCAGTCTCGACGGCCCTCTCCACAGCAGGGCGGGTGGTAGCAGGCTGAGCGGGTTGAGGTAGGTGTCGCCGCGTAGGAGCCCCCAGTGCAGGCAGGGTGTAGCGGCGCAGTGTGATCCGGTGCCTTCCAGGTGGCCGATGATCTGTGCGGCGGTGACGTGGTCGCCTGTGTGGACGGTTGCCTGGACCGGTTCGTATGTCGTGCGCAGGGGCGGTGAGCCGCTGGCGTGGAGTTCGACGGTGATGACGCCCCGTCCCGCGACGCGGCCCGCGAAGGTGACGCGGCCTGCTGCGACGGATCGGACGGGTGCGCCCGAGGGGGCGGTGAGGTCGATGCCGCGGTGGCCGGGGGCGTAGGGGCTCGCTGGTGGCACCCAGGGGCGCGCGATGTGGGGTCGCGCGCCGACGGGCCAGTTCCGGGCGAGTGCCGGTACAGGCGCCGGTGTCGGTGTGCCGGGGGGACCCGCGCCGGACGCCGCTTTCACGGATGCCGCGGCCCTGACAGCTACCGGCGAGGTAGCCGACGTCACCGAGGCCGCAGCCGCCCTCGGCGTCACGGAAGTCCTGCCCGTCATCGTGGCCGTAGTGGCGACGGCTCCGATCGCCAGGCCCGTTAGGCATGCCAGGCCCGTCACGCAAGTCGCCCGAGTCATCCGGGCTGCGCGTGTCAGCCAGGTCGCCCGAGCAACCCGAGCGTCCCGAGTGACCCTCGTCAACCGAACCAGCCGTTGCTCTGTCTGCATGTGTCCACGGTGGCTCACCTGGGTCGATCATGGTGGGCCCTGTGGACAACCGGCTGGTTGTGGAGATCGGCGTCACCCGGTGCTCTGTGGGTCCCGTACACTTCTTCTGGCGATCCGGGTCACCGGGTCGACTTCGCACGCCCCGGCATCAGGGCCCGGCAGTAGTCGGTTCCTCGGTGTCCGCGCCCCTCGGTCCTTCGCGGCTGGGCGCATCGCGGGCGTCAGGCGCGGGTGCCGTCCGGTATCCGCGGCACAACCGAGAATCTCAAGGAGAACGGCCATGGCCGTCGTCACGATGCGGGAGCTGCTGGAGAGCGGCGTCCACTTCGGTCACCAGACCCGTCGCTGGAACCCGAAGATGAAGCGCTTCATCTTCACGGAGCGCAACGGCATCTACATCATCGACCTGCTCCAGTCGCTGTCGTACATCGACCGCGCCTACGAGTTCGTCAAGGAGACCGTCGCCCACGGCGGCACGGTCATGTTCGTCGGTACGAAGAAGCAGGCGCAGGAGGCCATCGCCGAGCAGGCGACCCGCGTCGGCATGCCGTACGTCAACCAGCGGTGGCTGGGTGGCATGCTCACCAACTTCTCGACCGTCTACAAGCGTCTCCAGCGTCTGAAGGAGCTGGAGCTGATCGACTTCGAGGACGTCGCCGCCTCGGGTCTCACCAAGAAGGAGCTCCTGGTCCTCTCGCGTGAGAAGGCCAAGCTGGAGAAGACCCTCGGTGGTATCCGCGAGATGTCCAAGGTGCCCAGCGCGGTGTGGATCGTGGACACCAAGAAGGAGCACATCGCGGTCGGTGAGGCCCGGAAGCTCAACATCCCGGTCGTCGCCATCCTCGACACGAACTGCGACCCCGACGAGGTCGACTACAAGATCCCGGGCAACGACGACGCCATCCGCTCCGTCACCCTGCTCACCCGTGTGATCGCCGACGCCGTGGCCGAGGGTCTGATCTCCCGTTCCGGTGTCGCCACCGAGGGCAAGGGCGAGAAGGCCGCCGGTGAGCCGCTGGCCGAGTGGGAGCGCGACCTCCTCGAGGGTGAGAAGAAGGCCGACGAGCCCGAGGTCCAGACCTCCGCCGAGACGGAGAAGGTCGCCGACGCCGAGCAGGCCGAGGCCCCCGCCGCTGCCGCCGAGACCGCTGAGGCCCCCGCGGCCGAGGCCGCCGCCGAGGCTCCCGCCGCGGACGCCGAGCAGGCCTGACCCTCACCCCTTCGGGTCCATGAACGGCGGGGGCTCGCGCAGCCCCCGCCGTTCGGCCCGTAGATCTTCAGACTTCGAGAGAGATTCCAGGATCATGGCGAACTACACCGCCGCCGACGTCAAGAAGCTCCGTGAGCTCACGGGCGCCGGCATGATGGACTGCAAGAAGGCGCTGGACGAGGCCGACGGCAACGTCGACAAGGCCGTCGAGGCGCTCCGGATCAAGGGCCAGAAGGGCGTCGCCAAGCGCGAGGGCCGCTCCGCCGAGAACGGCGCCGTGGTCTCGATCATCGCCGACGACAACTCCTCCGGTGTTCTGGTCGAGCTGAAGTGCGAGACGGACTTCGTCGCCAAGGGCGAGAAGTTCCAGGCCGCCGCCAACGCGATCGCCCAGCACGTCGCCGCCACCTCCCCGGCGGACATCGAGGCGCTCCTCGCTTCGGAGATCGAGCCCGGCAAGACCGTCCAGGCGTTCGTGGACGAGGCCAACGCGAACCTGGGCGAGAAGATCGTCCTGGACCGCTTCGCGCAGTTCGCCGACGGCTACGTCACCTCGTACATGCACCGCACGATGCCCGACCTGCCGCCGCAGATCGGTGTCCTCGTCGAGCTGGACAAGCCGAACGCCGAGGTCGCCCGCGGTATCGCGCAGCACATCGCCGCGTTCGCGCCGAAGTACCTGTCCAAGGACGACGTGCCGGCCGAGGTCGTCGAGTCGGAGCGCCGTGTCGCCGAGGAGACCACCCGCGCCGAGGGCAAGCCCGAGGCCGCGATCGCCAAGATCGTCGAGGGTCGTCTGAACGGCTTCTTCAAGGACGCCACCGTCCTGGGCCAGCCGTACGCCCTGGACAACAAGAAGTCCGTGCAGAAGGTCCTGGACGAGGCCGGTGTCGCCCTGAAGCGCTTCACGCGCATCAAGGTCGGCATCTGAGTCCTGAGTCCGTACCGCGACGGACGCCCGACCCGGATAGGGTCGCCAGCAGTCGTCCCGGACGCCGTCCCCGGACCCGTGCCGTGGACGCGTGACGGACGACAGCAGATCTGACGAGGAGGCCATTGCCGAGCATGGGATGCGAACGACACCCCACCGGCAGTGGCCTTCTTCGTGTGTGCACCACGTGAAAGAGGCGGGATCTCGCATGACCACCAAGGCCCAGAAGAGCGACGACGGCAAAGTACGCGGCCGGTATCTGCTGAAGCTGTCCGGGGAGGCATTCTCCGGCGGTGGCGGTCTGGGCGTCGATCCCGACGTGGTGCACAAGATCGCCCGTGAGATCGCGGCGGTCGTCCGCGACGGCGCCCAGGTGGCCGTCGTGATCGGCGGCGGCAACTTCTTCCGCGGCGCCGAGCTCCAGCAGCGCGGCATGGACCGCGCCCGCTCGGACTACATGGGCATGCTGGGCACCGTGATGAACTGCCTCGCCCTCCAGGACTTCCTGGAGAAGGAGGGCATCGACAGCCGCGTCCAGACCGCCATCACGATGGGCCAGGTCGCCGAGCCGTACATCCCGCTGCGCGCCGTGCGGCACCTGGAGAAGGGCCGGGTCGTCATCTTCGGCGCCGGCATGGGCATGCCCTACTTCTCCACCGACACCACCGCCGCCCAGCGCGCCCTGGAGATCGACGCCGAGGCCCTCCTCATGGGCAAGAACGGCGTCGACGGCGTCTACGACTCCGACCCCAAGACCAACCCGGCGGCCGTCAAGTTCGACGCCCTCGGCTACGGCGAGGTCATCACCCGTGACCTCAAGGTCGCCGACGCCACCGCCATCACCCTGTGCCGCGACAACAAGCTCCCGATCCTCGTCTTCGAGCTTCTCGTCGAGGGCAATATCGCGCGGGCCGTCAAGGGTGAGAAGATCGGCACGCTGGTGGGCGAGCAGGCCAACCGGGCCTGACCGGAGCACCCCGGTCCGTACGACAGCCGCCGGCCGGGGGCGTACCCCGGTCCACGTACGGACCCCTGACCGCGGGTACCCCCCTGGTCGGGGGATGGACAAGGTCCTGCCGGTCGGGAACCGTGCAGGAAGAAGACGCGACGCAGCCGGCCGCCGCCCCCGCAAGGAACCGCAGCCGGGCCTACTCAAAGACGCAGGAGCAAGTGGTGATCGAAGAGACCCTCCTCGAGGCCGAGGAGAAGATGGAGAAGGCCGTCGTGGTCGCCAAGGAGGACTTCGCCGCGATCCGCACCGGCCGTGCGCACCCGGCGATGTTCAACAAGATCGTGGCCGACTACTACGGCGCGCCGACGCCGATCAACCAGCTGGCCTCGTTCTCCGTGCCGGAGCCGCGCATGGCGGTCGTGACCCCGTTCGACAAGAGCGCGCTGCGCAACATCGAGCAGGCGATCCGCGACTCCGACCTGGGCGTCAACCCCAGCAACGACGGCAACATCATCCGGGTGGTGTTCCCCGAGCTGACCGAGGAGCGCCGCCGCGACTACATCAAGGTCGCCAAGAGCAAGGGCGAGGACGCCAAGGTGTCCATCCGCTCCGTCCGCCGCAAGGCCAAGGACGCCATCGACAAGCTCGTCAAGGACGGCGAGGTCGGTGAGGACGAGGGCCGCCGTGCGGAGAAGGAACTCGACGACACCACCGCGAAGTACGTCGCGCAGGTGGACGAGCTCCTGAAGCACAAGGAAGCGGAGCTGCTCGAGGTCTGATGAACGACTCTTCCTGGGGCACTCCGCCACGAGCCGGGTCACAGGCCGGTCACTGGGAGCCCAACGACCGCGGGACCCACGCGGCCCCGCACGGACCCGGCTACGGCGCCGACCCCGTGCACGGGCACGCCCACGGGCCGGTCCACGGCCGGCCGACCGGCCACGGGCCGTTTCCGGGGACCGCCCAGGGGGCCGCTCCGGCGGGTCCCGCGTACGATGCGCCTGAGGCGCAGCAGACTCGCCCCATGCCCATCGTCCCCGACGTACCCGCACACGGCGGAAACCAGGATGACGACCGGGGGGCCGCTCGGCTGGGCGGTCCCCTGTTCCGAGACACGACCCACCCGACGCAGCCGCCCCGTGCGGCGCACGCGACCCCACCGGAGCCCATGCCCGACGCCCCGCCACCGGCGACCGCACCGCAGAAGAAGAGCGCGGGGCGTGACCTGGGCGCGGCCATAGGGGTCGGTGTCGGGCTCGGCGCGGTGATCATCGCGTCGCTGTTCGTCGTGAAGGCCGTCTTCATCGGCGTGATAGCGGTCGCCGTCGTCGTGGGCCTGTGGGAGCTGACCAGCAGGCTCGACGAGCGCAAGGGCATCAAGGCGCCTCTGGTGCCGCTCGCGGTCGGCGGCGCCGCCATGGTCGTCGCCGGGTACGTCCGGGGTCCCGAGGGTGCCTGGGTCGCCATGGCCCTGACCGCGCTGGCGGTCCTGGTCTGGCGGATGACCGAGCCGCCGGAGGGCTACCTCAAGGACGTCACGGCGGGCGTCTTCGCGGCGTTCTACGTCCCGTTCCTGGCCACGTTCGTCGCGCTCATGCTCACCGCCGACGACGGTCCGAAGCGCGTCCTGACGTTCCTGCTCCTCACGGTCGTCAGCGACACCGGCGCGTACGCGGTCGGCTGGCGCTTCGGCAAGCACAAGCTCGCCCCCCGCATCAGCCCCGGCAAGACCCGCGAGGGCCTGCTGGGCGCGGTGGCGTTCGCGATGGTGGCGGGCGCGCTGTGCATGGAGTTCCTGATCGACGACGGCGCCTGGTGGCAGGGCCTGCTGCTGGGTCTCGCGGTCGCGGCCACCGCCACCCTCGGCGACCTGGGCGAGTCCATGATCAAGCGGGACCTCGGCATCAAGGACATGGGCAGCCTGCTGCCCGGCCACGGCGGCATCATGGACCGCCTGGACAGCCTCCTGCCCACCGCGCCGGTGGTCTGGCTCCTCCTGGTCCTCTTCGTCGGCTCCGGCTGACCGGCTGACCGTCCGACCGTCACAGCCACAGCCGCGGGCCTCCGTCCTTCCGGGCGGGGGCCCGCGGCCGTCCGCCCCCGCACCCGGCTTCCCGCCGCCCTCCGGTGCGGGCGCGGGGGTCGTCCACAGCCCGGCGGGGGCACCGCGGCCGATCTGCGACACTGGTACGGCCATGCCTAAGCCCGGAGAACTCACATTCGTCGCCCCCCGCGGAGCCAAGAAGCCGCCGCGGCACCTCGCCGACCTCTCGCCCGCCGAGCGGAAGGAGGCGGTGGCGGAGATCGGTGAGAAGCCGTTCCGGGCGAAGCAGCTGTCGCAGCACTACTTCACGCGGTACGCGCACGACCCCGCCGAGTGGACCGACATCCCCGCCGGTGCCCGCGAGAAGCTGCGCGAGGCGCTGCTGCCCGAGCTGATGACCGTCGTACGGCATCTCTCGACCGACCAGGGCACCACCCGTAAGACGCTGTGGCGGATGGGCGACGGCACCCTCGTGGAGTCGGTGCTGATGCGGTACCCGGACCGGGTCACCATGTGCATCAGCTCGCAGGCCGGATGCGGAATGAACTGCCCGTTCTGCGCGACCGGGCAGGCCGGTCTGGACCGCAACCTGTCCACCGCGGAGATCGTGCACCAGATCGTCGACGGCATGCGCGCCCTGCGCGACGGGGAGGTGCCGGGCGGTCCGGCACGGCTGTCGAACATCGTGTTCATGGGGATGGGCGAGCCGCTCGCCAACTACAAGCGGGTCGTCGGCGCGATCCGCGCCCTCACCGACCCCGCGCCCGACGGCGTCGGCCTCTCGCAGCGCGGCATCACCGTCTCCACCGTCGGTCTCGTCCCGGCCATCCACCGGTTCTCCGACGAGGACTTCAAGTGCCGGCTGGCGATCTCGCTGCACGCCCCGGACGACGAACTGCGCGACACCCTCGTCCCCGTGAACACGCGGTGGAAGGTGCGCGAGGTCCTCGACGCGGGCTTCGGGTACGCCGAGAAGTCCGGCCGCCGCCTCTCCATCGAGTACGCGCTGATCCGCGACATCAACGACCAGGCCTGGCGCGGTGACCGGCTCGGCCGCCTGCTGAAGGGTCGGCCGGTGCACGTCAACCTGATCCCGCTGAACCCGACCCCCGGCTCGAAGTGGACCGCGTCGCGGCCCGAGGACGAGAAGGCGTTCGTCGAGGCGATCGCCGCGCACGGGGTACCCGTGACCGTGCGGGACACCCGCGGTCAGGAGATCGACGGGGCGTGTGGTCAGCTCGCCGCGACCGAGCGGTAGTCTGGCCGACGCAGGACCTTCGTTTTTCGGACAAGTTCATATTCCGACAGGGGAGCGCCACAGCGCTGAGAGTGCGGCAACCGGGCCGCAGACCCTCTGAACCTCGCCCAGGTCATTCTGGGTAGGAAGTTCGGTCATCACTCGAGCTGTTGCGCCCTGCCCGCGGCCTCCTCGCCGGAGGTCCGGGCGGGGCCGCGTCTCTTCCTGGTCACCCCCAGGAGGACATTTCACGTGCACATCACCGTCCGGCACACCAGAACGCTCGTCGCCGCGGCCGTCGGCCTCGGGCTCGTCACGCTGTCGGCGTGCGGGTCCTCGGACGACAACGGCGGCGGGGACAGCGGCGGCGGGTCCAAGACCGTCACGCTCGTCAGCCACAACTCGTGGGCCGTCTCCAAGAACGTCCTCGCCGACTTCGAGAAGCGCTCCGGCTACAAGGTCAAGGTCCTGGAGGACGGCGACGCCGGTCAGGCCGTCAACAAGGCCGTCCTCACCAAGGACAACCCGCAGGGCGACGTCTTCTTCGGCGTCGACAACACCCTGCTCTCCCGCGCCCTCGACAACGGCCTCTTCCAGCCGTACGAGGCCGCCGGACTCGACCAGGTCGGCGCCGCCTACCAGCTCGACCGGGGCAAGCACCGGGTGACGCCCGTCGACCACGGCGACATCTGCGTCAACTACGACAAGAAGTACTTCGCCGACCACCAGCTCGCCCCGCCCGCGACCTTCGACGACCTCGTCAAGCCCGCCTACAAGAACCTGCTGGTCACCGAGAACGTGTCCACCTCCTCGCCCGGCCTCGGCTTCCTCCTCGGCACCGCCGCCCGCTACGGCGACGACGGCTGGCAGGACTACTGGAAGAAGCTCAAGGCCAACGGCGTCAAGGTCGTCGACGGCTGGGAGCAGGCCTACAACGAGGAGTTCTCCGGCTCCGCGGGCGGCCGCAAGGCCGGCGCCGACCGCCCGCTCGTCGTCAGCTACGCCTCCTCGCCGCCCGCCGAGGTCATCTACGGCGACCCCAAGCCCACCACCGCCCCCACCGGCGTCGCCAACGGCACCTGCTTCCGCCAGGTCGAGTTCGCCGGACTCCTCAGCAACGCGAAGAACGGCGAGGGCGGCAAGGCCCTCATCGACTTCATGGTCTCCAAGGAGTTCCAGGAGGACATGCCGCTCAACATGTTCGTCTACCCGGTGCTGAACGGCGCGGCCGTGCCCGCCGAGTTCAGCGCCTACGGTCCCCCCGCCAAGGACCCCGAGACGATGGCACCGGCGAAGATCGCCGCCGACCGCGACCAGTGGGTCTCGACGTGGACCTCGCTCGTACTGAAGTAGCCGACCCGGCCGCCGGACCGTCCGCCGCCACCGCCGTCACCAAGCGCGGCGGGCGGCGGGCGGGCGCGGCGCGGCTCGGCCTGATGGCGCTGCCCGTCGCGTTCTTCGGCGTCTTCTTCGCCTACCCCGTCGCCGCGATCGTCGGCCGCGGCCTGCACACCGGCGACGGCTGGCAGTTCGGGCGCCTCCTCGACGTCCTCGGCCGCTCCGACATCCGGCACGTGCTGTGGTTCACCACCTGGCAGGCGCTCGTCTCCACCGCGCTCACCCTGCTGATCGCCCTGCCCGCCGCCTACGTCTTCGCCCGGCTGTCCTTCCCCGGCAAGGACCTGCTCCGCGCCGTCGTCACCGTGCCGTTCGTCCTGCCCACCGTCGTCGTCGGCTCGGCCTTCCTGGCGCTCGTCGGCCGCGGCGGACTCCTCGACGACCTCGCGGGCGTCCGTCTCGACACCACCGTGTGGGCGATCCTCCTCGCGCACGTCTTCTTCAACTACGCCGTCGTCGTCCGCACCGTCGGCGGCCTCTGGGCGCAGCTCGACCCCCGCCAGGAGGAGGCCGCCCGGCTGCTCGGCGCGTCCCCGCTGCGCGCCTGGCGGCAGGTCACCCTGCCCGCGCTCGCCCCCGCGGTGGCCGCCGCCGCCCTCATGGTGTTCCTCTTCACCTTCACCTCCTTCGGCGTGGTGCAGATCCTCGGCGGGCCCACCTTCTCCACCCTGGAGGTCGAGATCTACCGGCAGACCTCCGAGATCTTCGACCTCTCCACGGCGGCCGTCCTCACCCTCGTGCAGTTCGCCGCCGTCGCCGCGATCCTCGCCGTGCACGCCGTCACCGTCCGGCGGCGGGAGAGCGCGCTGCGGCTGGTCGACGCCTCCGTCACCGCCCGCCGCCCGCGCGGGGCCGGGCAGTGGGCGCTGCTGGCCGGCGTCCTCGCCACCGTCGCCGCGCTGATCGTGCTGCCCCTCGCCGTCCTCGTCCAGCGCTCCCTCGACGGCGGCCTCTCCTCGTACCGGGCACTGACCCACGAGGACGGCGGCGTCTTCCTCGTCCCGCCGATCGAGGCGGTCGCCAACTCCCTGGAGTACGCGGCGGCGGCCACCGCGATCGCCCTGGTGATCGGGTCGCTCGCGGCGGCGGCCCTCACCCGGCGCGACGCCGGACGCCTGGTCCGCGGCTTCGACGCGCTGCTGATGCTGCCCCTCGGCGTGTCCGCCGTGACCGTCGGCTTCGGCTTCCTCATCACCCTCGACAAGCCGCCGCTGGACCTGCGCAGCTCCTGGGTCCTCGTCCCGCTCGCGCAGGCGCTGGTCGGGGTGCCGTTCGTCGTGCGGACCATGCTGCCCGTGCTGCGCGCCGTCGACGGCCGCCTCCGGGAGGCCGCCGCCGTGCTCGGCGCCTCGCCCTGGCGGGTGTGGCGGGAGGTCGACCTGCCGCTGGTGCGGCGCGCCCTGCTGGTCGCCGCCGGGTTCGCGTTCGCCGTGTCGCTCGGCGAGTTCGGCGCCACCGTGTTCATCGCCCGCCCCGACAACCCGACCCTCCCGGTCGCCGTGGCCCGCCTCCTCGGCCGCGCCGGAGCGACCAACTACGGCCAGGCCATGGCCCTTTCGACGATTCTGATGCTGGTCTGCGCGGTCTCCCTGCTGGTGCTGGAACGGCTGCGCACCGACCGGACGGGGGAGTTCTGATGCCGCCGACCACCGACCGGCCCGACGCGGCCGTCCTGCTGCGCACCGAGGGCGCCACCGTGCGGTTCGGGGAGCGGGCCGCCCTCGACGCCCTCGACCTCGCCGTCGCCGCACACGAGGTGGTGTGCGTGCTCGGGCCCAGCGGCAGCGGCAAGTCGACGCTGCTGCGCGCGGTCGCCGGACTGCAACCCCTCGACGCCGGGCGGGTGTTCCTCGACGGCCGCGACCAGGACGGGGTGCCCGCGCACCGGCGGGAACTGGGCCTGATGTTCCAGGACCACCAGCTGTTCCCGCAGCGCGACGTCGGCGGCAACGTCGCCTTCGGACTGCGCATGCGCGGCGCCGACCGGCGGCAACAGCGCGAGCGGGTCGCCGAGTTGCTTGACCTGGTCGGCCTGCCCGGTGCCGCCGGGCGGGCCGTCGCCGCGCTCTCCGGCGGTGAGCAGCAGCGGGTCGCCCTGGCCCGCGCCCTCGCCCCGAGCCCCCGGCTGCTCATGCTGGACGAACCGCTCGGCCAGCTCGACCGGTCGCTGCGGGAACGGCTCGTGGTCGAACTCCGTGAACTGTTCGGCCGGTTGGGCACCACGGTGCTGGCGGTCACCCACGACCAGGGCGAGGCGTTCGCACTGGCCGACCGGGTGGTGGTCATGCGCGACGGGCGGATCGCCCAGTCCGGTACGCCCCTGGAGGTGTGGCAGCGTCCGGCGGACGCTTTCGTCGCCCGCTTCCTCGGCTTCGACAACGTCGTGACCGCGAGCGTCGCGGGGGAGGCCGCGGACACCCCCTGGGGCAAGGTGCCGGTCCCCGCCGGTTCCCCGCAGGGCACCCGTACGCTGCTGGTCCGGCCCGGCGGGGTCCGTCTGGTGGCCGCCGACGCGGGCCTGCCGTGCACGGTCGCCGCGCGCACCTTCAAGGGCACCCATGTCGCCGTCCACCTCCAGCCGCGCGACGCGCCCCGCCTGGAGGCCGCCTGCCCGCTGCGGCTCGCCCCCGGTGTCGGGGACACCGTCGGCGTGGAGTTCGACCCGGCCGACATCGCCGTACTGGACTGAGCGCGTGACCGCCGTACGGCATGGCACGGCGCGGCACAGCGCGGCCCGCCCCGGCGAGGTGCGGGGGCGGGCCGGTGGTGCGGGGGTCAGCGGTTGCCGGTGCCCTTGCGACGCATGCCGAGGAAGACGGCGCCGCCGCCGACGACGACCAGGAGCGCCGCGATCCCGGCTATCAGGCCGGTGTGCGAGTCGGCGCCGGTCTCGGCGAGGTTGGACTGCTGGGCCGCGGGGGAGGGCGCGTTGTCGGCGCCGCCCCCGGCGGGGACGGAACCGCTGTCGCTCTCGTCGGCCGACGGCGTGGCGGCGGCGTCGGTGGGGGACGCGGTCGCGCCCGGCGTCGACCCGGACCCCGACCCCGACTCCGACTCCGACGGTGACGCCGACGCGGTCGGGGTGCCGGTGGGCTTTGAGGGAGTTGTGGGCTTCTCCTCGTCGGCGCAGGCCTTCGCCGGGGTGGTGAGGTTGGTCTCCAGGTCGGCGCTGAGCCCCGCCGCCTCGACGTGGACCCGGTAGACGGCGCCCGGCTCCCACTGTTCGGCGAAGGTGACGGCGGTGCCCTTGGCGGAGCCCTTGATCTTGGTGGGCTTGCCGACCTGGCGCAGGTCGGCGCTGTTGTTCTGGAGGAAGACGGTGACGACGGCGGGAGTGGCCGAACGGTCCTTGTCGGTGACCGTGATGACCCCCTTCGCGCCGTCACAGGCGGCGCTCGCCGAGAAGTCCTTGATGTCGTCGCCCGCCAGCGCGGCACCGGAGGCGGTGAGGACGAGGGCGGCTGACGCGGCGGCGACGCCGAGCACGCGGGCCGGGCGCGAGGCGGTACGGCGGGATGGGGACACGTTTGTCCTTACGTGGTGCGTTACTGCGTGGGGCGGAGGGGGAGACGGCGCCCCGATACGGCGGTGACACACGTCCCCAGGGGAATCACAGGTCTATAAGCGTTCCATAAGAAGTGTCAATGTGTGGTGGTCACGGGCCTCCTGGGATCCGGCCCGGACGCCTCAGGAACCGCCCAGACGCTTCAATGTCTCCGGGACCTCCTCGATCCGGTCGACCAGCGCGATCCGGTCCGCCATGGCCCGTTCCCCGGCCAGCGCCGTCAACAGCGGCCACGCGGGCAGCCGTTCGGTCCAGTGCGCGCGGTCCACCAGCACCATCGGCACCGGCTCCCCGCGCGACTGGTAGTAATTGGGCGTCGCGCTGTCGAAGACCTCCTGCACGGTCCCGGCGGCGCCCGGCAGGAACACCACCCCGGCGGTGCAGCGGGCCAGCAGGCCGTCCTCGCGGGTGGCGTTGGAGAAGTACTTGGCGAGGTGCGCGGCGAACGGGTTCGGCGGCTCGTGCCCGTAGAACCAGGTGGGGATGCCCACCGAGGGGCCGCCGTCGGGCCAGCGGGCGCGGACCGCGAAGGCCGCCGCCGCCCAGTCGGTGATCGACGGCGTGAACCCGGGTGCCCGCGCGAGGAGTTCGAGCGCGGAGGCGAGCATACGGTCGTCGAAGGGGGCCGCGTAGGCGCCGAGGTTGGCCGCCTCCATCGCGCCGGGTCCGCCGCCGGTCGCCACCGTCAGCCCCGCGCGGGCCAGTTCACGGCCGAGGCGGGCGGCGCCCGCGTAGGCGTCGGTACCGCGGGCCATCGCGTGGCCGCCCATCACGCCCACCACCGGGGCGGAGCCGAGGAGTTCGTCCAGGGCGTCGGAGACGGCGTCGTCGTGCACGGCGCGGAGCATCGAGGAAAAGATGTCGCCGTCGGACTTCGTGTCCTGGAACCACGCGTACGTCCGGGCGTCCGGGGTGGCCGCGTAGCCGTCGGGGCCGTCGAGCTTCGCGTACAACTCGTCGGGCGTGTAGACGAATCCGCGGTACGGGTCGAAGGGCAGGCCGGGTATCGGCGGGAAGACCAGGGCGCCCGCGGCGCGGACCCGTGCCGCCGCCTCCGGGTCCATCGGGCAGCCGAGGAAGACGGCGCCGGAGGTGTCGAGGTCGAGGAGATCGCGGGTACGGGCCGTCAGGTCGACGGCCTGGACGCGGAAGTGGGCCAGGGTGCCCCGGGCGGAGACCACCGCGTCGAACTCGGCGAGGGACTCGATCTCACGGTCGTGACAGCCGTCGAACGGCTGGGCGGGTGTCGGATGCACCCGCCCATGCTAGATCCGGCCACCCGGACGTCCGCCCGCGCGTTCGAGTCTCCTGCGTGCGAGCCCCGTGCGTCCGGGGCCCGGAGAGGCTCAGCCCTCGATCGCCGACGGGTCCATCCACGCGACCTCCCAGGTGTGGCCGTCCGGGTCGTCGAAGGAACGGCCGTACATGAAGCCGAGGTCCTGCGTCGGGTTGCCCTGCGAACCGCCCACCGCCAGCGCGCGGTCGACCAGTTCGTCGACCTTCTCGCGGCTCTCGGCGCTCAGCGCGATCATGACCTGGCTGGTCTTGGTGGCGTCCGCGATCTCCTTCTGGGTGAAGGTCGCGTAGAACGGCTTCGTCAGCAGCATCGCGATGATCGTGTCGCTGATGACGAACGAGGCCGCGTTGTCGTCGCTGAACTGCGGGTTGAGCGCGTAGCCGAGGTCCGTGAAGAACTTCTTGGACACGGCCAGATCCGCCACGGGCAGGTTGATGAACACCATCTGCTGATAGGCGTTGCTGGTCATCGGGGGGCTCCCATCGGGTGCGTACGGGGTGCTGCGGTGTGTGTCGGTGGGGTAGACCCCGGGTCCCGGCGGAACTCATCGCGGCCCGGGAATCTTTTTTCCCGCCCGCGCCGGGCCGCGCCGGGCAGCCTCAGCGGGTCAGCGGGTCAGCGGGAGCGCGGCCAGGACCGCCACCGCCACGGTGAGCGGCACGAACAGCGCGGCCAGGGCGCCCGCCCGCAGCGCCGCCGCGCCGCGCAGCGCGGTCGACGGCGCGCCGAGGCGGCGCAGGGCCGCCGTGGTGTCGGCGCGGGCCTGGCGGGCCTCCACGGCCGCCGTGCACAGCGTGGCCAGCGCGCACCCGGCGACCAAGGAGGCGCCGAGCACGGTGAGCGGGCCGAGCGAGGGGTCGCTGTCGTCGTACAGCGTCGACAGGGCGTAGGCGCCGGAGGCCACCGCGCACAGGATGCCCAGCGGGCGGCCGATCCGGGACGCCGCCTCCATCAGGCCGCGCCCGGCGAGGAGGCGCAGCGCGCCGGGGCCCGCCGCCTGGAGGAGCCGTCCGCACAGGTGGGTGAGGCTCGGACCGGCCACGGCCAGGCCGAGCGCGGTGAGGACCCAGCCCGCGAGGACCACGGCGGGGCCGGTGGGGCCGCCGGGCAGGGCGAGCGCGTGCCCGGGGGAGCGGCCCGCGTACGCCTCCACGGCGAGCCCGGCGGCGAGGAGGGCCGCGCCCCAGGGGAGGGCGGTGGCCTTCGGCGCGGGCGGCGCGGGCGCGAGGGCGAGCACGGGGTCGGCGGCGGGGGTGTCCGTCGGCGCGAGGGGCCCGGCGGAGTTGGCCGCGTCCGGCGCCGGGACCTCCGTCACCGTCGCCCGTACCGGTTCCCGCGGCGTGCGGACGGTCGCGGTGAGCGTGCCCGAGCCGTCGGCGGTCCCGAGCGACGCGCCGTTGGCGTGGCTGCCGTTGGCCGTCGCCGTGACCGTACGGCCCGCCGTGGGGCGGTCCTGGCCGCGGGCGCCGAACCGGCCGTACGCGCCGAACGTCTCGCGGACGGAGGCGGCCGGGCTGAAGCGGCGCAGGGCGATGCCCGTGCCGCGGGCCCCCGCGGCCAGGCGGGTCTCGCGCGGCCGCAGCGACAGCGCCACCGCGACCGAGGACGCCACCGGCACCAGCGCCAGCAGGGTCAGCGCGGCCGGGAGCGGCAGCGGGACGCCCGCCGCGAGGAACTCGGCGGCGTCGCTGTCGAACGGCAGACCCGTCAGGTCGCCGCGCAGATGCAGGAAGAGCAGCAGCGCCAGCATCGACCCGAAGAGCGTGGACAGGGCGGTCGTGGTCGCGGAGATCGCCATCAGCCGGACCGGGCCCAGGCCGATCGCCGCCAGACCGGGCCGGGGCCGGGTGCCCGGGTCGGTGCGGGCCACCGCGAGCGCGAACTGGACCGTCGCGGCCAGCGGGACCGCGCACCAGGCGAGCCGCAGCGCGGAGGTCCCGGCGCCCGCCGGATGGCCGAGGGCGTGACCGAGGATCGACAGCAGGAGGAAGCCGGTGCCCGCCGACGCCGCCGCCACCAGCAGGCGGCGCGTCTGCACGGCGGGTCCGGCGCCGCGGGTCAGGCGGAGAGCGAGCACGCCGCCCGGCCTTCCGACTCGGTGACCGGCGGCAGGTGCACGGTGCGCACCCGGCGGCCGTCCAGCAGGGAGACCGTACGGTCGGCGAGGGCCGCCGTCCGCGGGTCGTGGGTGGCCAGGACGACGGTGATGCCGTGCGAGCGGGCCGCCGAGGTCAGGGTGCGCAGCACCTGGTCGCGGTCCGTGCGGTGCAGGGGCGCCGTCGGCTCGTCCGCGAAGAGCACCGAGGGCGCCGCGGCCAGGGCGCGGGCCAGGCAGACGCGCTGGCGCTGCGCCTGGGTCAGGTCGTGCGGGCGGCGCCGGGCGGTGGAGCCGATGTCGAGCCGGTCCAGCCACTCCAGGGCGGCGCCCTTGGCGCGCCCGCGGCCGGTGCCGCGCAGCATCAGCGGGAGCGCAGTGTTCTCCCACACGTTCAGTTCGGGGACGAGGGCCGGCGCGGGGTCGATCCAGCCGAACCGGTCGCGGCGCAGCCGCTCGCGGGCGATCGCGCCCAGGGTGTGGACGGAGACGCCGTCGAACCAGACCTCGCCGCGCTGGGCGCGCGACAGTCCGGCCAGGCAGCGCAGCAGGGCCGTCTTGCCGCTGCCGCGGGGGCCGGTGACGGCGAGGATCTCGCCGCTCCGCACGCCCAGCGAGACCCCGCCGAGCGCCGGTGAGCCGTCGCGGTGGGTGAAGTGCAGGGAGCGGGCCCACAGCACGTCGTTGTCCGGCGGAGCCGCCATGCGCGTACACCTCGGTTCAGATCCGTAGTTCCCGGGCCGCCCCGCGGACGGGGGAACGCCGCCCCGGACAGGGGGGAAACGTCACGCCGGACGGGGGAGCGCCGCCCCGCGCGGGGCGCGGGAGGCAGGGCCGATCGGTCACAGGAACGCTAGGCAGCGGGTGTCGGGCATCCGGACAGCACACGGCCCCGGGCCGCCGTTTCTCACTCGAACGGACGGCGCCGGGGCCGGTGTTGATCAGCTGATCAGGCTGTGAGGGAGTTCAGCCCGACCAGCCGGGGCGGGAGACGCGGGGCCGGGGTGTCCGGCCCGGGACGGAGCGGGCGACCGCGGGCACGGCACGGTCAGAGCTTCGTCCACGCCTCCGTCAGGGTGGCGCGGAGGATCTGCTCGATCTCGTCGAAGGTCTCCTGGGTGGAGATCAGCGGCGGGGCGAGCTGGACGACCGGGTCGCCGCGGTCGTCGGCCCGGCAGTACAGGCCGTTGTCGAAGAGGGCCTTCGACAGGAAGCCGTACAGGACGCGCTCGGTCTCCTCGTCGTTGAAGGACTCCTTGGTGGCCTTGTCCTTCACCAGCTCGATGCCGTAGAAGAAGCCGTTGCCGCGGACGTCGCCGACGATGGGCAGGTCGTGCAGCTTCTGGAGGGTGCTGAGGAAGGCACCCTCGTTGTCGAGGACGTGCTGGGTGAGGTTCTCGCGCTCGAACAGGTCGAGGTTGGCGAGGCCGACCGCCGCGGAGACCGGGTGGCCGCCGAAGGTGTAGCCGTGCAGGAAGGTGTTGTCGCCCTTGTAGAACGGCTCGGCGATCCGGTCGGAGACGATGCACGCGCCGATCGGGGAGTAGCCCGAGGTCATGCCCTTGGCGCAGGTGATCATGTCCGGGACGTAGCCGAACTTGTCGCAGGCGAAGATCGTGCCGAGGCGGCCGAAGGCGCAGATGACCTCGTCCGACACGAGCAGCACGTCGTACTGGTCGCAGATCTCGCGGACCCGCTGGAAGTAGCCGGGCGGGGGCGGGAAGCAGCCGCCCGCGTTCTGCACCGGCTCCAGGAAGACGGCGGCGACGGTCTCCGGGCCCTCGAACAGGATCTGCTGCTCGATCTGGTCGGCGGCCCAGCGGCCGAAGGCCTCCGGGTCGTCGCCGTGGATCGGGGCGCGGTAGATGTTGGTGTTGGGCACCTTGTGCGCGCCCGGCACCAGCGGCTCGAAGGGGGCCTTCAGCGCGGGCAGGCCGGTGATGGACAGGGCGCCCTGCGGGGTGCCGTGGTAGGCGACCGCGCGGGAGATGACCTTGTACTTGGTCGGCTTGCCCTGGAGCTTGAAGTACTGCTTGGCGAGCTTCCAGGCGGTCTCGACCGCCTCGCCGCCGCCGGTGGTGAAGAAGACCTTGTTGAGGTCGCCCGGCGCGTGGTGGGCGAGACGCTCCGCCAGCTCCACGGCCTTGGGGTGGGCGTAGGACCACACCGGGAAGAACGCCAGTTCCTGCGCCTGCTTGGCCGCGGTCTCCGCCAGCTCGGTGCGGCCGTGACCCGCCTGGACGACGAACAGGCCCGCGAGGCCGTCGAGGTACCGCTTGCCCTTGTCGTCGTAGATGTAGGTGCCCTCGCCCCGGACGATGGTCGGGACGGGCGCGTTCTCGTACGAGGACATGCGGGTGAAGTGCATCCACAGGTGGTCGTACGCGGTGCGGCTGAGGTCCTTGGTGCTCACGGTTATCGGGTCCTCACGGTTATCGGGTTCCCCACATGTAGGTCTGCTTCTTCAGCTTCAGGTAGACGAAGCTCTCGGTGGAGCGCACGCCGGACAGCGCGCGGATGCGCTTGTTGATGACGTCCAGCAGGTGGTCGTCGTCCTCGCAGACGATCTCCGCGAGGATGTCGTACGAGCCCGCGGTCATCACCACGTACTCCACCTCCGGCATGGCGGTGAGCGCGTCGGCTATGGACTCCACGTCGCCCTCGACGTTGACACCGACCATCGCCTGCCGCCGGAAACCCACGGTGAGCGGGTCCGTGACGGCGACGATCTGCATCACGCCCTGGTCCAGCAGCTTCTGGACGCGCTGGCGCACGGCCGCCTCCGACAGGCCGACGGCCTTGCCGATCGCGGCGTACGGCCGGCGGCCGTCCTCCTGGAGCTGCTCGACGATGGCGAGGCTCACGGCATCCAGGTGCGGGGTGCCGCTCTTGGACTCCCTGGAGTCCCGCTGCTCTGCGCTTCGACTGGCCACGGGCTCACTGTGCACGACGTCTCGACCGTTGCGCAAGGCGCGTGCGATGAAATTCGTTGTTTACGCGACCGAGACGTGCGGATTTCGCAGCAGTGGCCCGATCGAGGGTATTGAAAACGTGGGCCCGGCGATTAGGGTGGGTGTCTCAGAGACTGGACACGTTCGACCCTGACAGGAGGCCGGCAGTGAGCACCGAGCTGCGTCGTCTGCGCAACTACATCAACGGTGAGTTCCGGGACGCCGCCGACGGACGGACCACCGAGGTGGTCAACCCCGCGACGGGCGAGGCCTACGCCACCGCGCCGCTCTCCGGGCAGGCGGACGTCGACGCCGCCATGGCCGCCGCCGACGCGGCCTTCCCCGCCTGGCGCGACACCACCCCGGCCGAGCGCCAGCGCGCCCTGCTGAAGATCGCCGACGCCTTCGAGGAGCGCGCCGAGGAACTCATCGCCGCCGAGGTCGAGAACACCGGCAAGCCGATCGGCCTCACGCGGTCCGAGGAGATCCCGCCGATGGTCGACCAGATCCGCTTCTTCGCGGGCGCCGCCCGCATGCTGGAGGGCCGCTCCGCCGGCGAGTACATGGAAGGCCTCACCTCCATCGTGCGCCGCGAGCCCATCGGCGTCTGCGCGCAGGTCGCACCCTGGAACTACCCCATGATGATGGCCGTGTGGAAGTTCGCCCCGGCGCTCGCCGCGGGCAACACCGTGGTCCTCAAGCCCTCGGACACCACCCCCGCCTCCACCGTCCTCATCGCCGAGATCATCGGCGGCATCCTGCCCCAAGGCGTCTTCAACGTCGTCACCGGCGACCGCGACACCGGCCGCCTCATGGTCGAGCACCCCACCCCGGCGATGGCCTCCATCACCGGCTCCGTACGCGCCGGCATGTCCGTCGCCGAGTCCGCCTCCAAGGACCTCAAGCGCGTCCACCTCGAACTCGGCGGCAAGGCACCCGTCGTCGTCTTCGACGACACCGACATCGCCAAGGCCGTCGAGGACATCTCCGTCGCGGGCTTCTTCAACGCCGGCCAGGACTGTACGGCCGCCACCCGCGTCCTCGTCCAGGAAGGCATCCACGACGAGTTCGTCGCCGCGCTCGCCAAGGCCGCCGCCGAGACGAAGACCGGACAGCCCGACGACGAGGACGTCCTCTTCGGCCCCCTCAACAACCCCAACCAGCTCAAGCAGGTCTCCGGCTTCATCGAGCGGCTCCCCGCGCACGCCAAGGTCGAGGCGGGCGGGCAGCGCGTCGGCGACCGCGGCTACTTCTACGCGCCGACCGTCGTCTCCGGGCTCCGCCAGGACGACGAGATCATCCAGAACGAGGTCTTCGGGCCCGTCATCACCGTCCAGTCCTTCACCGACGAGGACCAGGCCGTCACCTGGGCCAACGGCGTCGACTACGCCCTCGCCTCCTCGGTGTGGACCAAGGACCACGGGCGGGCCATGCGGATGTCCAAGAAGCTCGACTTCGGGTGCGTGTGGATCAACACGCACATTCCGCTGGTCGCGGAGATGCCGCACGGCGGGTTCAAGAAGTCCGGCTACGGCAAGGACCTGTCCGGGTACGGGTTCGAGGACTACACGCGGATCAAGCATGTGATGACGTCGCTGGACGCGTGACGTCGGCGCTTTGCCTTGGCGGTCCCTCGTGGGCTTGCGCGGAGATGTCCGTGCGGGTCTGTGGGGGGCCGTTTTGCGCAGTTCCCCGCGCCCCTGTCGAGGGTCGGCGGGGCCGGGGGGTGTGGGTGCGGGTGCGTTGTGGCTGGTCGCGCAGTTCCCCGCGCCCCTGGGGTGGTGGGGGGTGGGGGTGGGGTTTGTGGGTGCGGGTGCGTTGTGGCCGGTCGCGCCGTTCCCCGCGCCCCTGGGGGGTTGACAGGGTGTCATCGTTCTTGCGGTTCGCTCGACGGGGCGTCCATTGTCCGGGGGGAGGGGGAGGAGGAGGCTGCGGGCATGTCTGCTGCTCCTGCTCCGCGGTCCGGTGCGTTCTCCCGGCGGTCCCTGCTTCGCGCGCTCGGCGGTACGGCGGGGCTCGGTGCCCTCGCCGCCTGCGGGGTGCCCGCCGCGTACGTCGAACCGGGGGAGCGGGGCGCCGCCGACGACTCCGCCCGCGACCGCAGCCTGACCTGGGCCAACTGGCCCCTCTACATCGACACGGACGACGACGACCCCACCAGCAGGCCCTCCCTCGCCGAGTTCCAGCGCCGCACCGGCATCTCCGTCGACTACGTCGAGGAGATCAACGACAACGACGAGTTCTTCGGCAAGATCAGCCCCGCCCTGATGAACCACCAGGCCACCGGCCGGGACCTCATTGTCGTCAGCGACTGGATGTGCGCCCGGTTCGTCCGCCTCGGCTGGGTCCAGACGATGGACCGCGCCCGCCAGCCCCACGTCACCACCTACCTCGACCCGCTGCTGCGCTCGCCCGCCTTCGACCCCGGCCGCGCCTGTACCGTCCCCTGGCAGTCCGGGATCACCGGCATCGCCTACGACCGCCGCAGGCTCGGCCGCGACATCCGGCAGGTCTCCGACCTGTGGGCGAAGGACCTGCGCGGGCGGGTCACCCTGCTGTCCGGCCTCGACGAGGCGTTCGCGCTGCTCATGCAGGGCAACGGCGTCGACGTCACCCGCTGGACCGCCGACGACTTCCACCGCGTCTGCGACCAGGTCGAGAGCCGCGTCAAGGACGGCCACATCCGCCGCTTCACCGGCAACGACTACACCAAGGACCTCGTCGCGGGCGACGTCCTCGCCTGCCAGGCCTACTCCGGCGACGTCATCCAGCTCCAGGCCGACAACCCCGACATCCGCTTCGTCGTCCCCGAGGAGGGCGCCGAACTCTGGTCGGAATCCCTCATGATCCCCAACCGCGCCGCCCACAAGGCCAACGCCGAACGCCTCATCGACTACTACTACGAGCCCGAGGTCGCCGCACAGCTCGCCGCCTGGGTCAACTACGTGTGCCCCGTCCCCGCCGCCCGCGACGTCCTCGCCCGCTCCAAGGACCCCGACACCGCCGCCCTCGCCGAGGACCCGCTGATCTTCCCCGACGACACGATGCGCGCCCGCCTCGCCATCGCCCGCGACATCCGCCCCGGCGAACGCGTCGAGTTCGCCCGCCGCTGGAACGCGATCGCGGGCCTGTAGCACCGCCGTACCGCCGTACACCGGAACGGCTTTGCCTGTTCTTTACAACCCGGGTCCGGGGTGCCTCGTCTCTTCGCTCGATCCGTCACGCAGCCGTGCGGACCGACGAAGGAGAACCACTGATGCGAACCATCCGCCGAACCGGCCTCGGGGCCCTGGCCGTCGCGGGCGCCGCGCTGTTCCTGGGCGCGGGCAGCGCCGCCGCCGACGGGCGGGCGCCGTCGCCCGTCGCCTCCGCCCCCGCGCAGGCCGAGGGCCGCACCCCGACCCCGGTGCCGTACAGCTCCGCCCAGGAGCGCTCCGACGACGCCAGCGCCGTCCCGGCGCCCGCCGAGGGCTTCCGCGACTCCGGCCAGGTCCGGGTCGTCCCGCGCGGCGCCGCCGAGACCGGTGAGACCACCGGCAGCGGCCACCAGGGCGCCCTGATCGGCGGCGGGGCCGCCGCCGTGCTCGCCCTGGGCGGCGCCGGGATCGTCGTCGTACGCCGCCGGGGGACGACCGGCGCATGAGCCCGTACTCCAGGCGCGCCTTCCTCGCCGCCACCGGCGCCGCCCTCCTCACCGGCTGCGCCGCCACCCCGGACCACCGGACGGCGACCACCCCGCCCACCCGCACCGCCGGAGCACCCTCGGCGCCCGGCACCGTACGGCCCCTCGGGCGGTCGGTGCCGGTCGGGCTGCTCATCCCGGCCATCGGGGTCGACACCCCGCTGCTGCGACTGGGCGTGGCCGCCGACGGCACCGTCGAGGTGCCGCCGATCACCGCCGACGACCGCGCCGGCTGGTACCGGTACTCGCCGACCCCGGGCCAGACCGGCCCGTCGGTGATCCTCGGCCACGTCACGGTCGGCCCGTACGGCGACGGCGTCTTCCGCCGGCTGGACCGGCTGCGCCGGGGCGACGGGATCACGGCGCGCCTGGAGAACGGCACCACCGCCGCCTTCGCCGTCACCGACGTCCGCACGGTGGACAAGGCGGACTTCCCCACCGAGGACGTCTACGGGAACGTGAACCGGCCCGAACTGCGTCTCATCACGTGCGGCGGTCCCCACGACGGCGAGGGATACCGCGACAACGTGATCGTGTTCGCCGCCCTGAGCGCGGCGGGAGCACGGTGAAACGATCGCGGGAGCGGGCGGCGGCCGACCTGTTCGCCGCCCTCTACCCCCGCCTCGCCGGGTGGTGCCGCCGCCTCGTCGACGACGACGAGACCGCCCACGAGATCGCCTCCGAGGCCTTCACCCGCCTCTGGGCCCGCTGGACCGCCGTCACCGAACCGCAGGGCTTCCTCTACGTCACCGCCGCCAACCTGGTCCGCGACCACTGGCGGCGCCTCGAACGCGAGCGCCGCGCCGTCCGCCGCGTCACCGCCGAGGCCGCGGTCCGCCCGCCCGCCGAGCAGACCGACCCCTCGGTCCGGCTCCTCGTGCAGTCCCTGCCGGACCGGCTGCGCGTGCCGATCCTGCTGCACTACTACGCTGACATGCCGATCCGGGAGGTGTCCGTGCTCACCGGGCGCAAGGAAGGAACCGTCAAGGCCGATCTCCACGCGGCCCGCGAACTGCTCCGTGCCCACCTGGGGAGAAGCCTTGATCACGCACGCTGACGACGCCGACGGCGCCGACGAGGCCCGCGCCGGCCTCGGCCCCCGCCCGCCGCACGACGACCCGGACCCGCTGACCGTCCTCCTGCGGCCCCCGGCCGGACACCTCGCCCCGCCCCCCGGCCGCTACGAGGCCGTCCGGCGCGGCGCCGCCCGCCGCCGCCTCGTCCGCACCGCCCTCGGCGCGGGCGCCGCCTGCGCGGTCGCCGTGCTGGTGGCGCTGCCGCTGCGCGGCGGCTCCCCGGCCGAACCGGTCGCCCCCACCGCGCCCATGGCCCCGCCGCCCGTCACCGGCCCGCCCTCCGTGCCGGACCCCGCGACGACCCCGGCGCCGCGCTCGCCCCGCCCGTCCGCCTCCTACCCCGGCCCGGTCCGGTCGATCCCGCCGTCGGAGGCCCGCTCGTCCCCGGCCGCCCAGCGCCGCGCCCCCACACCGGTGCCCTCCGCGCGCGACACGGGGGCCACCCCCGAGTTCCGCGCCGACCGCCAGGTCAGGAGCGCCGGGAGCGAGTGAGGCGGCCGTGACGCGGTCGGCTCAGTGGCCGTGCGGGGCGCCCGTCCCGTGCTCCGGGGCGGGCGCGGGCGGCGTGGAGGCGGGCGGCTGCGCGCCCACCCGGACCGTGAAGGCCGCCGTCCGGACCGTCCCGTCCACCTTGAAGTCCAGGAACAGCCGGTAGGTCCCGGCGCTCGGCGCGTCCGCGGTGAACGCCACGTCGGGCCCCGAGAGGGCCGTGCCGTGCGCCTCCTCGTGCGGGTGGACGTGCAGATACGCCAGGTCGCCCGCGCGCAGCGCGACCAGATGACCGTACGCCCCCAGGTAGGGCTGGAGTCCGGTGACCGGCCGTCCGTCGCGGCGGACGGTGAACGTCAGCTCGCTCGCGGTACCGGGCCGCAGCGTGCCGCGCAGGGTGACCGCGTAGCCGTCGACGGTCGTGGTGGCGGCGGGCGCGGAGGGCCGGTCCGCCCGGTAGGGGCCGGTGACGGTCAGGTCGGAGCCGAGGGTCAGGCCCGCCGGACTCTTCCCGTCGTCCTTCTCCTCGCGGTCCGCGGGCACGAAGTCCGCGAAGACGCGGTAGCCGCCCGCGTCCGGGAGGTCCACCGGCGTGCTCCAGGTGCCGTCGGCCGCGCGCACGGGATGCAGATGGCGGTACGTCGTCAGTTCGCGCGAGGCGACGATCAGGTGCAGCTGCTTGCCGTGGGCGGTCGTGAAGCGGGTCACGGGGTCGCCGTCCGCGTCCCGGACGGTGAAGCGGAGGGTGCGGTCCGCGCCCGCCGGGACGGTGCCGGTCTCCAGGTCGAGCGCGTAGCCGTCCTGGGCGACCTGGAGTCCGGCCGGTACGGCGTCGCCCGTGCCGCGCGTGGCCGCGTCCGTCTCTCCGTCCGGGCTGTGCCGGTCATCGTGGCCCGCGGCGACCGGCGCCGGATCGAGGTTCAGCGGGCCGATCGCCGTGCCGACGCCGTACCCGGTACCGCAGACCGCTACCAGTGCCGCCGCGAACGCCCCGGTCTTCAGCAGGGGATTCATCCCGCGCTCCCGTCGTGTCTCCTGCGTGGGGCTCGCGCCGCCGCGCTGCGTGCGTTTTTATACCCGTGGGGGGTATCTAGGGCGACCCTATACCCCTGGAGGGTATGACGAAAGCGTACGGCGGTCGCCGGGGGTGGTTTTGAACGTGTTCAATTCGCGGCGTACGCTGCGTCCATGAGCGACAGAGCCGCCCTGCTGAAGGGCATCCGTGTCTGGCTTGTCTTCTTCGTGGTGTGCCTGGCGCTGAGCGGCGCCACCGCCTTCCCCCTGGTCCACGAGCTGCGCTGGACCGAGGACCTGCTGCGGTCCCTGGCGGTGCCCGAGCACCTTCCCGGCCTGATGGACTGGATCGTGCGGGTCAGGGAAGGCCTGGACACCGTCGACGCCCGCTACCCGTTCCTGCTCTACGGCACCGACTGGCTGGCCTTCGCCCACCTCGTCATCGCCGTCGCCTTCCACGGGCCCTACCGCGACCCCGTCCGCAACGTCTGGGTCGTCGAGTTCGCGCTGATCGCCTGCGCGGGCATCATCCCGCTGGCCCTGATCTGCGGGCCGCTGCGCGGCATCCCGTTCTGGTGGACCGTCATCGACATGTCGTTCGGCGTGTTCGGCGCGATACCGCTCTACGTCGTGCGCCGGAAGATCAAGCGGCTGGAGGCGCTCACCCCGTGGCCCGCCCACGCGGTTGCCGCGGCCTGAGCGCCTCCCCGCTGAGGGGACGTACCAGGTGCAATCAGCCGCGCCGTCCGGCGTCGCCTCCGTCGTGGTCCCGGTCGCGCAGGGCGCACAGGACGTCGACGCGGTTGGTGGTGATCGAGTCGACGCCCAGGCCGATCAGGCGGCGCATCGAGCGGCGGGTGTCCGGCGTCCACACCGACAGCAGACGGCCGTCACGGTGCACGCGGGCGGCGAGGTCGCGGTCGACCAGCGAGAAGCGGTAGTTGAGCCAGCGCGGCCCGATCGCCGCCAGCAGCGCGGGACGCGGAGGTGCCACGCTGGCGCAGGTCAGGGCGATCTCGGCGGACGGGTCGGCCGCGCGGACCGCAAGCATCGCCCGCGCGTCGGCGGTGTAGTAGACCCGGTCCGCCGCTCCGGCCTCGCGGACGGCGTCCACGATCCGGCGGGCCGACTTCTCCTCGCGCGTGCCCGGCAGGTCGATCATCACCCGGCCGTCGCCGGTCGCGGCCAGCGCCTCCGCGAGCGTCGGCACCCCGCCGCCGGTCAGCCCGCGCAGCTCGGCCGCCGACAGCGACCGCAGCGGCCGGTCGTGCTCCCACAACCGGTTCAGCGTCTCGTCGTGCAGCAGCACGGGGACGCCGTCCCGGGTCAGACGTACGTCGATCTCCACGGCGTCCGCGCCCCGGTCGAGCGCGGACCGCAGGGAGTCGAGGGTGTTCTCACGGTGGCGGTAGGGGTCGCCGCGATGGGCCACGGCGGTCACGGTCTGCATGCGCCCATTGTCGGGGGCGCGGCGGCGCCGTTCCCGCCGGGGCGGACCGCCCGGTGCGCGGCCCGCCCTCCGTGCCTCGCTCAGGGGGCCAGCCAGGACGCCGTGTAGGTGTCGATCTCGGTCCGGATGCGGGCCTTGCCGGGCTCGTCCAGGAAGGACGCGTCCACCGCGTTCTTCGCCAGGTCGGCGACCCCGCGCTCGTCGAGGCCGAGGAGCCGGGCGGCCACCGCGTACTCGGTGTTCAGGTCCGTGCCGAACATCGGCGGGTCGTCCGAGTTCACCGTGACCACCACACCGGCCTCCACGAACCGGCCGATCGGGTGCTCGTCCAGCGTCCGCACCGCGCGCGTGGCGATGTTCGACGTCGGGCACACCTCCAGCGCGATGCGGTGCTCGGCGAGGTGCGCGAGCAGCTTCTCGTCCTGGGCGGAGCTGGTGCCGTGCCCGATCCGCTCGGCGCCGAGATGGGTCAGGGCGTCCCACACCGTGCCGGGGCCGGTCGTCTCGCCCGCGTGCGGCACCGAGCGCAGCCCGGCGGCGATCGCCCGGTCGAAGTACGGCTTGAACTGCGGCCTCGGTACGCCGATCTCGGGGCCGCCCAGCCCGAACGACACCAGGCCCTCCGGGCGCAGCCGGTCGTCGGTGGCGAGCACCGTCGTCTCCTCGGCCGCCTCCAGCCCGGCCTCGCCCGGAATGTCGAAGCACCAGCGCAGGACCGTCCCGAACTCGGCCTCGGCGGCCTTGCGGGCGTCCTCGATCGCGTCCATGAAGGCGCGCGCGTCGATCCCGCGCCGGGTGGAGGAGAACGGGGTGATCGTCAGCTCGGCGTACCGCACCCGCTGGCGGGCCAGCTCGCGCCCCACCTCGTACGTCAGCAGCCGGACGTCCTCCGGGGTGCGGATCAGGTCGACGACCGAGAGGTACACCTGGATGAAGTGCGCGAAGTCGGTGAACGTGAAGTAGTCCGCCAGCGCCTCGGGGTCGGTGGGCACCTTCGAGTCGGGGTGGCGGGCCGCCAGTTCGGACACGATCCGCGGGGAGGCGGAGCCGACGTGGTGGACGTGCAGTTCGGCCTTGGGCAGACCGGCGATGAAGGCGTTCAGGGGCGCGTTCTGCGGCGCTTGCAGGGTCAAGGGGTCCTCCCCGGGACGGCGCCCCGGTGGCGGTGGCCGTCCGGGACGCGGGTGATCGGCTGATCGACGAGACCAGGTCATCGTAGGCGGAGGGTGGGGGAGGGGCCGGTGGGGAGGCGGGTGAGGTGGGGGAGGCGGGGTCGGGCTCGGGGGAGTGCCGCGCTGGGCCGCTGGGGCCGGCCGGTGGGATGGCGGGGCCGGGGCTCTGGGAGGGGGCGGCGGGTTCGGGGGCCACGGGCGGTGCGGGGCCGGGCGTCCGGGTGGGCGGACCCGGTCGTAGCATGGGGGAACGTCTGGCAGAGGGGGCCGCATGTCCGGTGACGCGTCGGCGTCCGAGTCGGCCCGCGACCCGTGGGCCGCGCCCGGTTCCGTCCCCGAGGGCAGCGAGGGTCCGCAGTACGCGGGCCCGGCGGACGCCCCGGCGGAGCAGGACCCACAGGAGCGCCCCGCGGCCACCCCCTCCGCCCCTTCCGTTCATGACCAGCAGACGGTGACGTCGCTGCCCGGCGTCCCCGGGCCCGCCGCGCCTCCCACCCCTGCCGCTCACCCCGGCCCCGGCCCGGCCTCCGGCGGTGCCGCCCCCTACGGCCACCCCTTCGCCCCGCCCGCCGACGGCGCCGTACCCCCGCCGCCGCTCGCCCCCGACGGCCCGGCGCAGGTGCCGTACGGCTATCCCGTCCCCTACGCGCATCCCGCCCCGTATGCGCACCCCGCCGCCCCCTACGGCGCTCCGGGCCCCGCGGCCCAGCCGGGCTACGGCGGCGCCCCCGGCCACCCCGCCGGCCCCGGCGCCTACGGCTGGCCCCCCGTCCCCCAGTCGCCGAGCAACGGCATGGGCATCGCGTCCCTGACCCTGGGGATCGTGGCCGCCGTGGGCTTCTGCCTCTGGCCGGTGGCGATCGTCGGCGGTGTCCTGGCGCTGGTGTTCGGCCTGATCGGCCGGGCCAAGGCCCGGCGGGGCGAGGCCACCAACCCCGGCCAGGCCCTGGCCGGGATCATCTGCGGCTCGACCGGAATGGCCCTCGCGGTCGCCTTCGGGGTCCTCCTCTTCGCCCTGAGCCCTGAGCCCTGACCTCTGAGCCACCGGGCGTCCGCCCCGCACGGCGGCCTCTTCTCGAACTCCTCGCCCGCCGGAGACCTCCACCTCCACGCCGGAGACTTCCACCTCCCCCACCGGGCCCCGCCTCCCCACCGCCCCCGCTCCTCCGCCGGAGGCCCCCTCACTCCTCCCGCAGCCGTTCCCGTGCCGCCATCAGGGCGAAGCCGAGCAGGTTGGGGCCCTTCCAGCGCTCCGGGTCCTCGGCGGCCTCGTCGGTCGCGGCGAGGCCGATGCCCCAGACGCGGTCCACGGGGCTCGCCTCCACCAGCACCCGGTCCCCGGTGCCCAGCAGGAACCGCCGCAGCTCCGGGTCCGAGGCGAACTTGTGGACGCTGCCCTCGACCACGATCCCGAACCGCTCCCGCGCCCAGACCGTCTCGTCGAAGCCCCGGACCAGGCGGCCCGCCTTCTTCGCCTGCGCGGGATGCCCGGCGGCCAGCGCCCGCCGCTCCGCCTCCGCGTCGCCGAACAGGCGCGCCTTCGCGGCCATCATCCAGTGCTCGGCCGTCGCGTACTCCACGCCGGACACGATGAACGGCGACGGCCACCACTGGCTCAGGCAGCTCGCGCCGAGCCGCCCGTCGGGCCGCGGGGTGTGTCCCCAGAAGAGCAGGTACCTGATCCGGGCCCCCGCGCGGGACGCCCCGACGAGGGTCTCCAAGGAATCGATCGTCGCCATGCCGTCCACCCTGGCACGCGCCACTGACACTGCGTCTGCCCTTTTCCGTGTCGACTCGACACCTGGTCGACAGATTCCGTCGCGTAACCAAAAGGCAACAACGGAATCACTTGTTGGCGTCCCATTGCTCTGCCAGGATCGGCACTCAAATCAGGCCGGAGCTACGCCACCCGCCCCCGTGGACGACGGGGCGAAGGCGGAGGAGAGCGACATGGAGAACCCGGGCAGTGCCACCCCGGACCGATCCGACCGGTTCCCCGCGCAGGAGCGTTTCGCGGAGGGCGCCCAGTACATCGGGGGCCGCCTCCGGCACGGTACGTCCGGCCGGACGCACGCCGTGGTCGACCCGTCGACGGGCGACGAGGTCTACACGTACGAGCTGGCGGGCGCCGACGACGTCGACGCCGCCGTGGCCGCCGCGCGCGCCGCGTTCCCCGGCTGGTCGGGCGCCACGCCCGGCGAGCGCTCGGACGCCCTGCACCGCTTCGCCGCGGTCCTCACGGAGCGCGCCGAGGACTTCGCGCGCGCCGAGTCCCTCCAGTGCGGCAAGCCGCTGAAGCTGACCCGCGAGTTCGACGTCCCGGGCACCATCGACAACACCGCCTTCTTCGCGGGCGCCGCCCGCCACCTCCAGGGCCAGTCGGCGGGGGAGTACTCCGGCGACCACACGTCCTACGTACGGCGGGAGGCCATCGGGGTGGTCGGTTCGATCGCCCCCTGGAACTACCCCCTCCAGATGGCGGCGTGGAAGATCCTCCCGGCGATCGCCGCGGGCAACACCATCGTGCTGAAGCCCGCCGAGCTGACCCCGCTGACCTCCCTGCTCTTCGCCCAGGCCGCCACCGAGGCCGGCATCCCCGACGGGGTCGTCAACATCGTCAACGGGCTCGGCCTCGTCGCGGGCGAGCACCTGGTAGGCCACCCCGACGTCGCCATGACCTCGTTCACCGGGTCCACCGGCGTCGGCAAGCGCGTCGCCGAGATCGCCACCGCCACCGTCAAGAGGCTCCACCTGGAGCTGGGCGGCAAGGCGCCCTTCGTCGTGTTCGACGACGCCGACCTGGAGGCCGCCGCCCAGGGCGCGGTCGCCGGTTCCCTCATCAACACCGGCCAGGACTGCACGGCCGCCACGCGCGCGTACGTCCAGCGCCCCCTGTACGACGCGTTCGTCGCGCGCGTCGCCCAGCTCATGGACGGCGTCCGCCTCGGCGACCCGTTCGCCCCCGACACCGACCTCGGCCCGCTGATCTCGCACGTCCAGCGCGACCGCGTCGCCGCCTTCGTCGACCGGGCGCGCGGCTACGCGCGCGTGGTGACCGGCGGCGAGGCTCCCCAGGAAGATCTCAAGAACGGCGCGTACTATCGCCCCACCCTCGTCGCGGACGCCACCCAGGACAGCGAGATCGTCCAGGCGGAGATCTTCGGCCCGGTCCTCGTGGTGCTGCCCTTCGACAGCGACGACGAGGGCATCCGCCTCGCCAACGACACCCCGTACGGGCTGGCGGCCTCCGCGTGGAGCCGGGACGTCTACCGGGCCAACCGGGCGACACGGGAGATCAAGGCCGGGTGCGTATGGGTGAACGACCACATTCCGATCATCAGCGAGATGCCCCACGGCGGATACAAGGCGTCCGGCTTCGGCAAGGACATGTCGGCGTACTCGTTCGAGGAGTACACACAGATCAAGCACGTCATGTTCGACAACACCGCGGTCGCCCGGAAGCCCTGGCACCGCACCGTCTTCGGGGACTGTCAGTAGTCAGCTTTCCGGCTGCCGCCGGGCGGGACACACCGCCGACCACGGCCCCGCCCGGCAGCCCGGCAGCACCGTCCTGAAAGGGCACTACGCGCATGGAGCACTACGAGCCCGACCGCCTGACCCCGCCCCAGGCGGCCGCCCTACGGCGCAGTCTGCTGGGCGGCAGGGCGGCCATGACCCGCCGGTCCCTGCTGCGCGCCTCCACCGGCGGCGCCCTGGCGCTCGGCGGCCTGGGAGCCCTCAGCGCCTGCGGCATCCCGGCCGCGGGCAGGACCGAGGGCGGCACGTCCGCCGAGGACCACTCGGCCAAGGAGAAGACCGTCAGCTTCTCCAACTGGACCGAGTACATGGACACCGACGACGCGGGCAAGCGCCACCCCACCCTCGACGCGTTCACGAAACGCACCGGGATCGCGGTCAAGTACACCGAGGACATCAACGACAACAACGAGTTCTTCGGCAAGATCAAGCCGCAGCTCGCCGCGGGCCAGTCCACCGGCCGCGACGTCATCGTCCTCACCGACTGGCTCGCCGCCCGCCTCATCCGCCTCGGCTGGGTCCAGAAGCTCGACGCCTCCCACCTGCCGCACGCCTACGCCAACCTCTCCCCCCAGTTCCGCAACCCCGACTGGGACCCCGGCCGCGCCTACTCCTACCCCTGGCAGGGCATCTCCACGGTCATCGCCTACAACAAGAAGGCCCTCGACGGCATCGAGGTGAAGTCGGTCTCCGACCTCCTCGACAACCCCAAGCTCAAGGGCCGCGTCGGCTTCCTCACCGAGATGCGCGACAGCATGGGCATGACCCTCCTGGACATGGGCAAGGACCCCGGGAAGTTCACCGACGACGACTTCTCGGCCGCCATAGCCCGGCTCCAGAAGGCCGTCGACAGCGGCCAGATCCGCCGCTTCACCGGCAACGACTACACCTCGGACATCACCAGCGGCGACTTCGCGGCCTGCATCGCCTGGGCCGGTGACGTCGTCCAGCTCAAGGCCGACAGCCCCGACGTCGACTTCGTCATCCCCGACAGCGGCTACATGACGTCCACCGACAACCTGCTGATCCCCAACAAGGCCCGGCACAAGACCAACGCCGAACGGCTCATCGACTACTACTACGAGCCGGAACCGGCCGCCCAGCTCGCCGCCTACATCAACTACGTCTGTCCCGTCGACGGAGTGAAGGACGCGCTGGCGAAGATCGACGAGGACGCGGCGGACAACCCGCTGATCATCCCCGACAAGGCCATGCAGGCGAAGTCCCGTTCCTTCCGCTCGCTGAGCGCGAAGGAAGAGACCGCCTACGAAGCACAGTTCGCGAAGCTCACTGGGGCGTGACGAGATGAAGACGACGACGAACACCAGCGGCGACGTCCGCCTCACCGGCATCAGCAAGACCTACGGCTCCTTCACGGCCGTCCACCCGCTCGACCTGACCGTCCCGCAGGGCTCCTTCTTCGCCCTGCTCGGCGCCTCCGGCTGCGGCAAGACCACCACCCTGCGCATGATCGCGGGCCTGGAGGAACCCACCTCCGGCACCGTCCACCTCGGCGACCAGGACGTCACCGCCCTCCCGCCGTACAAACGGCCCGTCAACACGGTCTTCCAGTCCTACGCCCTCTTCCCGCACCTCGACATCTTCGAGAACGTCGCCTTCGGCCTGCGCCGCCGCGGCATCAAGTCGGTGAAGAAGCAGGTCGGCGACATGCTCGACCTGGTCCAGCTCGGCGAGCAGGCCCGCAAGAAGCCGCACCAGCTCTCCGGCGGCCAGCAGCAGCGCGTCGCCGTGGCCCGCGCCCTGATCAACACGCCCGGCGTCCTCCTCCTCGACGAGCCGCTCGGCGCCCTCGACCTCAAGCTGCGCCGCCAGATGCAGCTGGAGCTGAAGCGCATCCAGACCGAGGTCGGCATCACCTTCGTGCACGTCACGCACGACCAGGAGGAGGCCATGACGATGGCCGACACGGTCGCCGTGATGAACGGCGGCCGCGTCGAACAGCTCGGCTCGCCCGCCGACCTCTACGAGAACCCGCGCACCACCTTCGTCGCGAACTTCCTCGGCACCTCCAACCTCATCGAGGCCGAGGTCGACTCCAAGAACGGCGGCGACATCGTCCTCAAGGCGGGCGGCGGCAAGCTCGTCCTGCCCGAGGCCCGCTGTCCGGCCCCCACCGCCACCGGCGGCAAGGTCCTCGTCGGTGTCCGCCCGGAGAAGATCTCCCTCACCCCCGCCGACGACGCGGGCGAGATACCGGACGGCCGCAACCGGATCACCGGCCGCATCACCACCACCTCCTTCATCGGCGTCTCCACCCAGTACGTCGTCGACACCGCCGTCTGCCCCGAGTTCGAGGTCTACGTCCAGAACGTCGACCGCGACCCGCGGCTCGCGCCCGGCGCCGAGGTCGTCCTGCACTGGAGCCCCGCCCACACCTTCGGCCTCGACGCCGACCAGGACATCGACGCCGGCCTCGACGAGGAGGCGGCGGTCTGATGGCGACACTCACCGAGGCGCCCCCGCCGCTCTCCCCACCCGCC
This sequence comes from Streptomyces sp. NPDC091281, assembly GCF_044757425.1. Lineage (NCBI taxonomy): Bacteria > Bacillati > Actinomycetota > Actinomycetes > Kitasatosporales > Streptomycetaceae > Streptomyces > Streptomyces sp. NPDC091281. Next base: position 86,426 of record NZ_JBIVUY010000020.1, read on the forward strand.
CCCGAGGCGAAGCCGCCCAGGAAGCGCGGGCGCTGGACGCCGTACTGGCTGCTGCTGCCCGGACTGCTCTGGCTCGTGGTCTTCTTCGCGCTGCCGATGATCTACCAGGCCTCCACGTCCGTGCAGACGGGCTCCCTGGAGGAGGGCTACAAGGTCACCTGGCACTTCGCGACCTACTGGGACGCGCTGAGCGAGTACTGGCCGCAGTTCCTGCGCTCGGTCCTCTACGCGGGCGCCGCGACCGTGCTCTGCCTGGTCCTCGGCTACCCGCTGGCCTACCTCATCGCCTTCCGCGCGGGCCGCTGGCGCAACCTGATCATGATCCTGGTGATCGCGCCGTTCTTCACCAGCTTCCTCATCCGCACCCTCGCCTGGAAGACGATCCTCGCCGACAGCGGACCCGTCGTCGGAGCCCTCAACACCCTGCACGTCCTCGACGTCACCAGCTGGCTCGGCTGGACCGCGGGCGACCGCGTGCTCGCCACCCCGCTCGCCGTGGTCTGCGGACTGACGTACAACTTCCTGCCGTTCATGATCCTGCCGCTCTACACCTCGCTGGAGCGCATCGACGGACGGCTGCACGAGGCGGCAGGAGACCTCTACGCCCGCCCCGTCACCACCTTCCGCAAGGTCACCTTCCCGCTGTCGATGCCCGGCGTCGTCTCCGGCACCCTGCTGACCTTCATCCCCGCCTCCGGCGACTACGTCAACGCCGAACTCCTCGGCTCCACCGACACCCGCATGATCGGCAACGTCATCCAGACCCAGTTCCTGCGCGTCCTGGACTATCCGACGGCCGCCGCCCTCTCGTTCATCCTGATGGCCGCGATCCTGCTCATGGTCACCCTCTACATCCGCCGGTCCGGGACGGAGGATCTGGTCTAAATGCCTTTCGTCACCTGGCTCAGGAAGAAATTCGTCGTCATCGCGGGACTGCTGACGCTCGCCTATCTCCTCCTGCCGAACGTCATCGTCACGGTGTTCTCCTTCAACCAGCCGAAGGGGCGCTTCAACTACCAGTGGCAGCAGTTCTCCCTCGACGCCTGGAAAGACCCGTGCGGTGTCGCCGGAATGTGCGGCTCGCTCTCCCTCAGCCTCCAGATCGCGTTCTGGGCGACCCTCGGCGCCACCGCGCTGGGCACCGCCATCGCCTTCGCGCTCGTCCGCTACCGCTTCCGCGCCCGCGGCACCGTCAACTCCCTGATCTTCCTGCCGATGGCGATGCCCGAGGTCGTCATGGCCGCCTCGCTGCTCACCCTGTTCCTCAACATGGGCGCCCAGTTGGGCTTCTGGACGATCCTCATCGCCCACATCATGTTCTGCCTCAGCTTCGTCGTGACCGCCGTCAAGGCCCGCGTCATGTCGATGGACCCCCGCCTGGAACAGGCCGCGCAGGACCTCTACGCCGGACCCTTCCAGACCTTCGTCCGGGTCACCCTGCCCATCGCGGCCCCCGGAATCGCCGCGGGCGCGCTGCTCGCCTTCGCGCTCTCCTTCGACGATTTCATCATCACCAATTTCAACGCGGGCTCCACCGTCACCTTCCCCATGTTCGTGTGGGGCTCGGCCCAGCGCGGAACGCCCGTTCAGATCAATGTCATCGGTACGGCCATGTTCCTCGTCGCCGTACTGTTCGTCCTGACCTCCATGGTCATCACCCATCGCCGGAACAAGCAGAAGGCGTGAGTGCCGCACCGGCCGGAATTCCGGACGGCCCGCGGCACGCATTCTCGTAGGGAGTTGAAATCATGGCCCCAAGCGCCATGAGCCGTGGCACAGACCGACAGTGGACGAAGTCGCTCTCCGAGGCGCAGCCGGTCCCGTACTGGCTGGAGGACCCCGGGAAGCCGCAGCCCGAACCCGCGCTGACCGGCGCCGAGACCTGCGACCTGCTGGTCGTCGGCGGCGGCTACAGCGGACTGTGGACCGCGCTCAACGCCAAGGAGCGCGACCCGCAGCGGGACGTGGTGCTGCTGGAGGGCCGCGAGGTGGGCTGGGCCGCCTCGGGCCGCAACGGAGGCTTCTGCGCCGCCTCCCTCACCCACGGGCTGTCCAACGGACTGACCCGCTGGCCCGACGAGATCCACCGCCTGGAGGAACTCGGCGCCCGCAACCTCGACGGCATCGAGGCCGCCGTCGCCCGCTACGGCATCGACTGCGACTTCGAACGCACCGGCGAGATCGACGTCGCCACCGAGGACTACCAGGCCCGCGAACTGCGCGAGTGGTACGACGAGATCCAGGGACGCGGCCTCGCCGACGGCGTCGAGTTCCTGGACGCCGACGCCGTCCGCGCCCAGGTCGACTCACCCACCTTCCGGGCGGGCCTGTACGACCGCCGCGGCGTCGCCATGCTCCACCCCGCGAAACTCGCCTGGGGCCTCAAGCAGGCCTGCCTCGGCCTCGGCGTCCGCGTCTACGAGCACACCCCGGCCCTCGCCCTCAAGCCGCACGGCCCCGGCATGGCCGTCCGCACCCCCTACGGGCAGGTCCGCGCCCGCCGGGTCGCCCTCGGCACCAACGTCTTCCCCAACCTGGTGAAGCGGGTCCGCGCCTACACCGTCCCCGTCTACGACTACGCCCTCATGACGGAGCCGCTGACCCCCGCCCAGCTCGACGCCATCGGCTGGAAGGGCCGCCAGGGCCTCGGCGACAGCGCCAACCAGTTCCACTACTTCCGCCTCTCCGCCGACCACCGCATCCTGTGGGGCGGCTACGACGCGATCTACCCCTACGGCGGCCGGGTGCGCGCCGAGCACGACGACCGGCCCGAGACGTACGCCAAGCTCGCCGGGCACTTCTTCACCTGCTTCCCGCAGCTGGAGGGCCTGCGCTTCACCCACGCCTGGGGCGGCGCCATCGACACCTGCTCCCGTTTCTCCGCGTTCTTCGGCACCGCCCACCAGGGCAAGGTGGCCTACGCGGCCGGGTACACCGGGCTCGGGGTCGGCGCGAGCCGGTTCGGCGCCGACGTGATGCTCGACCTGCTCGCCGGGGAGACCACCGAGCGGACCTCGCTGGAGATGGTGCGCAGGAAGCCGCTGCCGTTCCCGCCCGAGCCGTTCGCCTGGACCGGCATCGCCCTCACCAAGTGGTCGCTGGCCCGCGCCGACGAGCGGGACGGGCACCGCAACCTCTGGCTGCGGACCATGGACCGCCTCGGCCTGGGCTTCGACAGCTGACCGCCCCGCCCGGGGTGTGAGCCGGTTCACTCCAACGAGGAGCCGCAATTCGCGTAATGCACCCCGGGTGACCTCCCTCTCCTGTGTGACGCGCACGCGTCGACCACGGCACGGAGAGTGAACTGGAGGTCTTCTCATGACTGGGGCGAAGACGGCCGTCGAGTGGCTGGCATCCGTCGCACCGGACCCCGAGGCCTGCCGCTGGGAATGGGAGCGCAACCCGCACGGGGTGACGCTCCTGCCCGCGGGCAGGTCCTGGGACGTACTGATCCTGCCGGGCGAGCTGGGCTATCCCACGCTCGACGTCCTCACCCGCATCCTCGACCGGCCCGGACCCGTCCTGGCCGACTTCGGGGACAACCGGATGGGCTTCCTCGTGCCGCCCGGCACGGCCGCCCGCTGGGTCGGCACCGGCATCCGCACGGCGGGCACCGGCACCTGGATCGTCGTGCCCTACCCCGGCCGCGCCACCGGCGGCGTCCGCTGGCTGGTCCCGCCGGACGGCTCGGGCACCCTCACCGACCCGGCCCTCCTCGAACTGGCGATGCACGAGGCGGCGGCGGGTCCGCCGACCGGGGGAGGCGACGCCTGAACCCACCCGGAACGTCACCCCGGCCGCCGACCAGGCCGGACCGGACCCACCCGCCTCCGCGTCCCCCGAAACCGGGGAGGCCGAAGGGTCCGAACCGAGGCAGAGGGCCCGACCCGAAGGGCCTGGCCTGAGGCGTCTGACCTGAGGGGTCTGACCCGAAGACTCGGCCCGAAGCGGTGACCGGACCCGAGCACACCCGACCTGAACCGACCGGACCCTGTTCCGTCGGACCCGTCACGTCGGCCGCCCGTGCGGCCGACGCGGTCCGTCCGGACCCCCGGGGGCCGCCCGGCCCGCCGTGTCCCCCACGGCCCGCCGCCGCCCCCACGACCCTGTGTCGCCCACGGCCCGCCGTCTCCCGCCACCCGGTGCGGGTGGGCGGGTGCCACGCCGCTGCTCAACTACTCCGCCGACGTCGCCTTCAGCGCCAGCCACAGCTCCATGCGGACGTCCGGATCGTCCAGGGAACGGCCCAGGATCTCCTCCACGCGGCGCATCCGGTAGCGCAGGGTGTGGCGGTGCACGCCGAGATCGGCCGCCGCCGCGTCCCACTGGCCGTGCCGGGAGAGCCACGCCCGCAGCGACGCCACCAGGTCCCCGCGGCCCGTCGCGTCGTGCTCGCGCAGCGCCCGCAGCAGACCGTCCGCGAACGCCTTCACCGCGTCGTCCGCCAGCAGCGGCAGCACCGAGCCCGCCGCCAGCTGCCCGTGCTCCACCAGGACCCGGCCCCGCCGCCGCGCCACCGACAGCGACTGCTCGGCCTGCTTGTACGCGGCCCCCGCGCCCATCGGCCCCGCCGGGGCGGACAGCCCGACGACCAGCTCACCGTCCCCGCCCTCCCCGTCGCCCCCGGCCGCACGCGCGCCCTCCAGCGCCGTCGCGAACCGCGCGCAGGCCGCAGCCGCCGCGCCGTCGTCCGCCGCCAGCGCCACCAGCCGCCCGCCCCCGGGCACCACCAGCACCGCCTCCCCGGACCGCGCCGCCGCCGACTCCACGGCCTCCGCGAGGTCGGCGAGCGCGCCCGCCGGTTCCCCGGCCGGGTCCGTGGCCGGACGCGCGCGGGCTGGGGAGGGCGCCGCCTCGGCGACGATCACCCGGAACGGCGCGTCCAGCAGCCCGCCGTACAGGTCACCGGCGACCGCGCGCGCGTGGTCCGGTTCGCCCGCCAGCAGCATGCGCAGCACCGCCGCCCCGATCCGCTGCTCGGCCGCCCGCAGCGAACGGGACCGCTCGGTGGTCAGGGTCAGCAGGGCGATCGCCGAGTGGACGGCGTACCGCTCGGCCGTGCCGAGGGCCGCCGCCGTGCCGACCGCGAGCGCCGCACGGGGCAGCCGCCCGGTGCCGAGGGAGTGCAGTTCGACCCGGTCGTCGTGCTCGCCGCCCTCCGGGCCGCCGACCACCGCCGAGGCGGGCGCCGCCCGGTCCCGCAGCCGCTCCACGTCCGCCGTGAACCGGGCCGCCCGCCGCCCCGCCCACTCCGGCGCCGCCGCGACGACCGCGCCCGACGCGTCGTACAGCGCGGCCCAGCCGTCGACCTGGGAGGCGAGCGAGGCGAGCAGGCCCTCGGGCCCGGCCGTCAGGGTCTGCCGGGTCAGCTCCCGCTGGGCGGCGAACCCGGCCGTCACCGACCGGTACTGATCGGCCGCGATCGCCGCCGACACGGCCTTGCTGATCGCCAGGAACGGCGTCCGGCGCGGCACCTCCAGCAGCGGCAGCCCCGCCGCCTCCGCCGCGTCCACCAGGGCCTGCGGGATCTCCTCGTAGTTGACGCCGACCGCGAAACCGAGCCCCACCACCCCGGCCCCGGCCAGGCGCTTCACGTAGCGCCGCATCGCCTCGGGGTCCTCCGCGTCCAGCTTCAACGCGGTGATCAGCAGCAGCTCCCCGCCCTCCATGTACGGCACCGGGTCGGCCAGCTCGCTGACGTGCGCCCAGCGCACGGGCACGTCCAGCCGGTCGCCGCCCGCCCGCACGGTCAGCTTCAACGCCGAGTGGTGGACGAGCGAGGCGAGGGTGGGCGGCATGGGGCCTTCGGACCTTCGGGATCGGCGGGGTGATCTACGGGGGTGATCAACGGGTTGATCTACGGGTTGATCTCCATAGGTCTATCTCCATGGGTCTATCTACGCGTTGATCTTTTGGCCGCGACGTATGAAGGGCCGGTGCCGATTCTGCCTCACTGGAGGGGTGCCGCGCGTGCCGAGTCCGCCCGCCGGACGGTCGGCCGGGGCCGGGGGCGGGGGCGCGTCAGCCGCGCAGGTCCACCAGCAGCGGGGGCGCGTGCTCGCCGTCGACGGTCGTCAGGGACAGCACCGCGTGGCCGGGCGGCACTTCGTGCGCCAGCCGGGACGCCGACCACCGCTCCCGCTCCACCTGCCGCACGGTCACCGCGTCCGTGGTGACCGCCTTGCCGGTGACCAGCTTGCGCAGCGCGTGCAGCGCCCGCGTCATCGGCTGGTCGGCGAAGACGGTGTGCTTGGCGACCTCGGTGGTCTCCACCCACTCGGTGCCCCAGGTCTGCGCGAACCGGCCGCCGTCCCAGGTGGTGACCCCGGCGAACGCCATCCGGCAGCCGACGGCCCCGAAGAGCGGCCCGTGCAGCGACTCCGGTACGTCCCCGACCGTCCGCAGCGACAGCAGCACGCCCGCGTTGCGCGCCCGCAGCCGCTGGACGCGGCGTACGGAGTCGGGGGTGACCGCGCCCGTCGCGTCGTCCAGCACCAGCCCGGCGAAGTGGTCGCGGCGGCCCGCGCCCACCACGGCGTGGAACTGGGCGAGGACGAGCCGGGTGATCAGCCGCCCGGCCTCCTCGTGACCGCGCTCGGGCAGGTCGATCCGCACCCGCAGCGGGTGATGGGCGATCGCGCGCAGGGAGAACGCCCGGTGCGCGCCGCCGCCCGCACCCGTCGCCCCGCTGCCGAGGAACCCGGCGAACACCGGCCGGTTCAGCAGGGCGAGCCGGTCGGCGAGGGCCCGTCCGGGGTCCCCGGGGGCGCCGGTCTGCCGGGTGCGCGCCTCCAGCTCACGGCGCATCACCTCGTCGTCCGCGACAGCCGTCCGCAGCACCGCCAGCGCACCCGGCTCGCCCTCCAGCAGCTCACGCAGCACCGGCAGCGGCGGGAACACGCCGTACGCCGCCCGGTACGGGCCGAGGAGCTGGGCGAGGGCCGTGGCGGCGGCCTGCCCGTTCACCGTGTCGAGATCGCCGGCCAGCGCCTCCGCGAGGATCGCGGCGGCCTCGTCGGGATCGTCGGACCCGGCGTAGGGGTCGAGGTCGTGCGCGGACGACCGGTCCCCGAGGCGGACGATCACGTCGTACGCGGCGTCGGGACCGAGCGGACCGCCCGGCGCCGACACCGCGACCAGCGCGCATCCGCCCGTCAGGGCCTGGAGCGACAGCGCCTCCGCGACGGGCTCCGCGAGCAGCCGGGTCTTGCCCGACCCGGACGGCCCGACCGCCAGCAGCGAGGTGCCCAGCGCCTCCGGCCCGAGCGCGGCCCCCGCGTCGTGGTAGGCGAGCGGGGTCCGGTCCCCGGCGACCCAGCGCCCGACCCGCACCTGCCGGGTCAGCAGGTCGTGCCGCGCGGCCCGCCGGGGCAGGTCGCGCGCGCCGGACGGGTGGGTCCAGGCGGCCCCGCCCTCCCGCAGCACGGTCTCCCGGAAGTCCGCACGGCGGGCCGCCCAGGCGCGGGTGACACGCGCGCAGTCCACGTCGTTCATCCGCCCGGCCCCGGCCTCGGCGGTCAGCACGTCGGCCGCCTCGTCCTGCCCCGCGTCCCGCAGCTCCGGCCACTGCGCCCGCGGCCGCACCACGGCGGCGGGCACCCCGGGCACGGCGACCGCCCGCCGCGCCGCGAGCCGCTCCTTCAGGTAGGGCCACCAGTCACCGAGGAGGGCGAAGGGCCAGAGGACGAGGAGGGTGATGGCGGTGTAGAGGAGATCCGCGTACGTCTGAGAAGGGATGCCGCCGAAGACCAGGGCAGTCAACGCCAGCAGCGGGCGCGCAACTGGCAGGGGGTCCCAGCCCACCAGGGGAAACGCGTCGGGGAACACGAAGCTCAGGGTCAGCAGGGCGGCGATGAGGGCGATCAGAGCACGTCCAGGCTGCGGACGTCGGCCGACAAAGTGGTGTACGGCCTGAGCCCAGCCTCCCAGTCGGGCCATGGTGTACACGAGGAGCGCGAAGAAGACACCGTCATAGACGATGCGTGCCCTGATTCCCTCGCCGGTCTTCGGTGTGGCCACGGTGCCGCCCCACCACCAGTCCTCCGGCGTGAACAGCCGCAGCGGCGCGAACTGGTACGGCACCCCGCCGCGCCGCCACAGCGACCACAGGACGAGCGCCACGACCAGCGGGATCAGCATGCCGACGATCGTCACGGGCGCGAGTCGCTCGCTCGGGCGGGCGGGCTTCGGCGGCCGGTAGCCGTACCGCCAGATCCCGGTGCGCGCCTCCGGACGCGCCTCGTCCAACCAGGCGGCCACGGCCGAGGTGGGCCCCGACGAGGTGGGCGCCGCCGAGGTGGGCGCCGTGTCCACGGGGCCGGACGCGGGCGGACCCGAGGGCTGTGGCGGCACCGGGGGAGCGCCCGCGGGCCTCGGCGGCGGCGCGGCCCCGGCGGCGGGCGGCGGCACGGTCCCGTACCCCGGCGGGGGCATCGCGGGCGGCCCCGGTGGTGTCGCCGGGCGCGGCACGGGGTCCGCGTGTGTGCCCCGCGCGTCCTGGGTCCCGTCGCTGTCCATCGCCCTTGCCCCCTGACCAGCCGCTCCGTCCACCATCGCCGGGTCAATCTAACGCCCCCGCAAGGGGAGTTCACCGCTTACGCGCCCGGCGCCGCGCCGACCCGGCGACCCGCGCCCCTGTCCACGGCGGACAAAGCGCGGCGGCGACACCGCCCACATGGAGCATGCCCGCCCCTGCTTCACCGCCCTAGCCTGCGGGAAAAGAGGTAAGCGTCCGAAAACGGACCCCGCGCGGCAGGACGGGCCGCCCCGCATCCCGGAGCACCCCGTCCCCGCGGCCCGCCCCCAGGCCCAGCACGCCCGTACGCCCGGTACGCAAGATCATCAGGGAGCCCCCATGACCGCACTTCCGCAGGAGCGCCGCGTCGTCACCGCCATCCCCGGCCCGAAGTCGCAGGAGCTGCAGGCCCGCCGCCTCGCCGCGGTGGCGCAGGGCGTGGGCTCCGTGCTGCCGGTCTTCACGGCGCGCGCGGGCGGCGGCATCATCGAGGACGTCGACGGCAACCGCCTGATCGACTTCGGCTCCGGCATCGCGGTGACCTCCGTCGGCGCCTCCGCCGAGGCCGTCGTACGCCGGGCCTCCGCCCAGCTCGCCGACTTCACCCACACCTGTTTCATGGTCACCCCGTACGAGGGCTACGTCGAGGTCGCCGAGGCCCTCGCCGAGCTGACGCCGGGTGACCACGCCAAGAAGTCCGCGCTCTTCAACAGCGGCGCCGAGGCCGTCGAGAACGCCGTCAAGATCGCCCGCGCGTACACCAAGCGCCAGGCGGTCGTCGTCTTCGACCACGGCTACCACGGCCGCACCAACCTGACGATGGCGCTGACCTCGAAGAACATGCCGTACAAGAACGGCTTCGGCCCGTTCGCGCCCGAGGTGTACCGCGTCCCCGTCGCCTACGGCTACCGCTGGCCGACCGGCGCCGAGAACGCCGGTCCCGAGGCCGCCGCGCAGGCCATCGACCAGATCTCCAAGCAGGTCGGCGCCGACAACGTGGCCGCGATCATCATCGAGCCGGTGCTCGGCGAGGGCGGCTTCATCGAGCCCGCCCGCGGCTTCCTGCCCGCGATCCGCCAGTTCGCCGCCGACCACGGCATCGTCTTCGTCGCCGACGAGATCCAGTCCGGTTTCTGCCGCACCGGCCAGTGGTTCGCCTGCGAGGACGAGGGCATCGTCCCCGACCTGATCACCACCGCCAAGGGCATCGCGGGCGGGCTGCCGCTCGCCGCCGTCACCGGCCGCGCCGAGATCATGGACGCCGCCCACGCGGGCGGCCTCGGCGGCACCTACGGCGGCAACCCGGTCGCCTGCGCCGGTGCGCTCGGCTCCATCGAGACGATGAAGGAGCTGGACCTCAACGCGCGCGCCAAGAGCATCGAGGCCGTCATGAAGGCCCGGCTCTCCGCGATGGCCGAGAAGTTCGACATCATCGGCGACATCCGGGGCCGCGGCGCGATGATCGCCATCGAGCTGGTCAAGGACCGCGCCACCAAGGAGCCGAACCCGGAGGCCACCGCCGCACTCGCCAAGGCCTGCCACCAGGAGGGCCTGCTGGTCCTGACCTGTGGCACCTACGGCAACGTCCTCCGCTTCCTGCCCCCGCTGGTCATCGGCGAGGACCTTCTCAACGAGGGCCTGGACATCATCGAGCAGGCCTTCACGGGCGTCTGACGGACGGTCCGCGGCGGGGGCCGCCGGACGCGGCGGAGAGGCCCGCCGTACCCGGCAGAACAGACCCGCCGTACCCATCTGAGCAGGCGTTTCCCGCATCTGAGCGGGCCGCGGCCGTCCGGCCCGGGAGCCACGGACTCCCGGGCCGGGCAGAGCGTGTGAAGAAGGTGTGCGGGGTGGATGGCGGGTGGGGATTCCGTCTGTCGCCCCGCCCCGCACTGCCGTAGGTTCTCTCCAGATGAGAGATACACCCCGCCCGCAGGCGACTGCGGGCTGACCGGGTCGGGGCCTCCCCAGTTCCGCCCTGGTCGTGCCTCGCGCACACACCGGAGCTCTGTCACGGATCTCCTCGATCGGACGGTCGCCCGCCCCAAACCCCCCGGGGCGCGCGGCGTTCCGATCCGGACGGCCATCCCGGAACCACCCCCCCTGTTCCGGGATGGCCGACCCATTTCCCGGACTGGCCCATTTCCCGAGCCGGCCCGTCGGCCGCCCCTCGCGCGCATCGCGCCCCTCGCCCCCGTCCGGACCCGGCGCCGCTCCTGAGAAGCTGGAGCCGATGTCCACCACCTCCGAGACCCCGGCGCCGCCGACCGCCCGCCCCGGCCGACTCGCCCCCCTCCTGGCCCCGCCGCTCCTGCTCCTGCTGGCCCTGTCCACCTGGCAGGTCCTCGCGGACGGCCCCCTCCTGCGCGCCGACGCCCGCCTCAGCCGGGCCCTGGTCCACCCCGACCGCCTCTCCGAGCTGCTCTCCGACCTCGGCAACGTCCAGGTCGCCGTGCCCGTCCTGGTCCTGGCCGCCGCCTACGCCGCCCTGCGCGCCCGTGCGACCGGCACCGCCCGTTGGTGGCTGCCCCCGGCCGCCGCGCTCGCCATGATGGCCCTCGTACCGCTGATCGTCGTCCCCCTCAAGGTGTGGACCGACCGGCCCGGCACCCCCGCGGTCCCGCCCGCCACCGGCTACTTCCCCTCCGGCCACACCGCCACCGCGACGGTCGCCTACGGTGCCGCGGTCCTCCTGCTCCTGCGCCTGCTCACCGCCCCGGCCGCCCGCCGCACCGCCGTCATCACCGCCGTCGTCCTCGTCGCGGCCGTGTCGTACGGCCTCGTGCGCCGCGGCTACCACTGGCCGCTCGACGTGGCCGCGAGCTGGTGCCTGGGCGGACTGCTCCTCACCGCCCTGTGGCTCCTCCTCCGCCGCGCCGACCGCTGACCGCCGATCACCGACTGCGTGCCGCCGGCCGCCGACCGCTGACCGGCGGTCCCGGAGCCGGACGCCCTCGCCCCCGCTCCCGACCGACCGCGCCAATCCGGCGCACCCCCACCCCCCACCCGTACGGCGCGGACAAACACCGCCGTGGCGTGCCCCGCCTACCGTGGACCCGAACAGCCAGCCATCAGCACACCTCCCACGCGGAAGGGCCGGGACCCGACTATGACTTCCACCCACGCCTTCTGGCTCGCCGGCCGCCAGGTCACCGGCGAGGACAGTTTCGACGTCACCTCCCCGTGGGACGGCCGGCTCGTCGGCCGGGTCTCCGTCCCCTCGGACGCGCAGGTCGAGGAGGCCGTGGCCGCCGCGTACGCCGTACGGGACGCGTTCGCCGCCACCCCCGCCCACGTCCGCGCCACCGCGCTGGACCACGTCAGCAAGCGGCTCGCCGAGCGCACCGAGGAGATCGCCCAGCTGATCTCCGCCGAGAACGGCAAGCCCATCAAGTGGGCGCGCGGCGAGGTCGGCCGGGCCGTGTCCGTGTTCCGGTTCGCCGCCGAGGAGGCCCGCCGGTTCAACGGCGGCGAGGCCCAGCGCCTCGACACCGACGCGGGCGGCCAGGGGCGCCTCGCCCTCACCCGGCGCTTCCCGAAGGGCGTCGTCCTCGGCATCGCACCGTTCAACTTCCCGCTGAACCTCTGCGCGCACAAGGTCGCCCCGGCGATCGCCGCGGGCGCCCCCATCATCCTCAAGCCCGCCCCCGCCACCCCGCTCTCCGGCCTGATCCTGGGCGAACTGCTCGCCGAGACCGAGCTGCCCGCCGGGTCCTGGAGCGTCCTGCCGGTCGCCAACGACCGGATGCCCGCCCTGGTCCAGGACGAGCGGCTGCCGGTCATCTCCTTCACCGGGTCCGAGAAGGTCGGCTACGCGATCATGGACTCGGTGCCGCGCAAGCACTGCACCCTGGAGCTGGGCGGCAACGGCGCGGCCGTGGTCCTCGGGGACTACGCCTCCGACGCCGACCTCGACTGGGCCGCGCAGCGCATCGCCACCTTCTCCAACTACCAGGGCGGCCAGTCCTGCATCTCGGTGCAGCGGGTCATCGTCGACGCGCCGGTGTACGACCGGCTGCTGCCGCGCATCGTCGCCGCCGTCGAGGCCCAGGTCACCGGCGACCCCGCCGACGACAAGACCGACGTCGGCCCGCTGGTCAGCGAGGACGCCGCGCGGCGCGTCGCGTCCTGGGTCGACGAGGCCGTCGCGGCGGGCGCCACCCTCCTCACCGGCGGCGAGCGCGACGGCGCCTCCTACGCGCCGACCGTCCTCACCGACGTCCCCGAGACCGCCACGCTCTCCTGCGAGGAGGTCTTCGGGCCGGTCCTGACCGTGCGCCGGGTGGACGGGGAGGCCGAGGCCTTCGCCGCCGTCAACGACTCCAAGTACGGGCTCCAGGCGGGCGTCTTCACCCACGACCTCCAGGCCGCCTTCCGCGCCCACCGCGCGCTGGAGGTCGGCGGCGTCGTCATCGGCGACGTGCCCTCCTACCGCGCGGACCAGATGCCGTACGGCGGCGCCAAGCAGTCCGGCGTCGGCCGCGAGGGCGTCCGGTTCGCGATGGAGGACTACACCTACGAGCGCGTGCTGGTCCTCACCGGCCTCGCCCTCTGATCGACCCGGTTCCCCGAAGGGGCCCGCCACCGACCTGGACCTCGGTGCCGGGCCCCTTCGCCGTACCCCGGCGGGCCCGTTTCCCGTACCCGCCGGGTCCGCTCCCTGTACTCGCCAGGGCCCCTTGGCCGTACCGCCCCACGCCACCCGACCGGCGCAACGTGCCTCCGGTACGCGCACCCGGGCCCCGGCCCCCGGCCCCGGCCGTCCGCCCGCCGGGCCGGGCCGTCCGGCGGGCGTGCGCGGGCCGCGTGAGGGGTGGTGGGTCCGTCCCGGATCGGGTACGAACGATCGGGTACGACCCGTTGGTGACCTGTCGGTGACCCGTCGGTCGTCCTGGGGCCCACGGGGTCCCCGTCAGGTACATGGTCCCGATGCGCGGACGCCGGTCCGCGGCGAGGTGAGCCTCATGTCCGCCCCACCCCTCAAGAAGCCCGTCGTCACCGAACGCGAGGCCCGCCAGGTCGCCGAGGCCGCGCGGGACCAGGAGTGGCGCAAGCCCAGCTTCGCCAAGGAGCTGTTCCTCGGCCGCTTCCGCCTCGACCTCATCCACCCGCACCCCGTCCCCACCGACGAGGCCGTGCGGCGCGGCGAGCAGTTCCTCACCAAGCTCCGCGCGTTCTGCGAGACGCACGTCGACGGCGCCCGCATCGAACGCGAGGCCCGCGTCCCCGACGAGGTCGTCACCGGACTCAAGGAACTCGGCGCCCTCGGCATGAAGATCGACCCGCAGTACGGCGGCCTCGGCCTCACCCAGGTGTACTACAACAAGGCGCTGGCCCTCGTCGGCTCCGCCAGCCCCGCCGTCGGCGTCCTGCTCTCCGCGCACCAGTCGATCGGCGCGCCCCAGCCGCTGAAGCTGTTCGGCACGCCCGAGCAGAAGCAGGAGTTCCTGCCGCGCTGCGCCCGCACCGACATCAGCGCGTTCCTCCTCACCGAACCGGACGTCGGTTCCGACCCGGCCCGCCTCGCCACGACCGCCGTCCCCGACGGCGACGACTACCTCCTCGACGGCGTGAAGCTGTGGACGACCAACGGCGTCGTCGCCGATCTGCTCGTCGTCACCGCCCGCGTCCCCAGGAGCGAGGGCCACCCCGGCGGCATCACCGCTTTCCTCGTGGAGAGCGGCACGCCCGGCGTCACCGTCGAGAACCGCAACGCCTTCATGGGCCTGCGCGGCATCGAGAACGGCGTCACCCGCTTCCACCAGGTGCGCGTCCCCGCCGCCCACCGCATCGGCGCCGAGGGCCAGGGTCTCAAGATCGCGCTGACCACCCTCAACACCGGGCGGCTCTCGCTGCCCGCGTCCTGCGTGGCGGCCGGGAAGTGGTGTCTGAAGATCGCCCGCGAGTGGTCCGCCGCCCGCGAGCAGTGGGGCAAGCCCCTCGCGCGGCACGAGGCGGTCGGCGCGAAGATCTCGTACATCGCGGCCACCACGTTCGCCCTGGAGGCCGTCCTCGACCTGTCCTCGCAGATGGCCGACGAGGACCGCAACGACATCCGCATCGAGGGCGCCCTCGCCAAGCTCATCGCCTCCGAGGCGGGCTGGCGGATGGCCGACGAACTCGTCCAGATCCGCGGCGGACGCGGCTTCGAGACCGCCGACTCCCTCGCCGCCCGCGGCGAACGCGCCGTCCCCGCCGAGCGGTTGCTGCGCGACCTGCGCATCAACCGCATCTTCGAGGGCTCCACCGAGATCATGCACCTGCTGATCGCGCGCGAGGCCGTCGACGCCCACCTCTCCGTCGCGGGCGACCTCATCGACCCCGACTCCTCCCTCCAGGACAAGGCGCGCGCGGGCGCCCACGCCGGTGCCTTCTACGCCAGGTGGCTGCCGAAGCTGGTCGCCGGACCGGGCCAGCTGCCCACCTCGTACGCCGAGTTCAAGCACGAGGTCGACCTCTCGGCGCACCTGCGGTTCGTGGAACGCACCGCCCGCAAGCTGGCCCGCTCGACCTTCTACGGCATGTCCCGCTGGCAGGGCCGGATGGAGACCAAGCAGGGCTTCCTCGGCCGGATCGTCGACATCGGCGCGGAGCTGTTCGCGATGAGCGCCGCCTGTGTCCGCGCCGAGCTGCTGCGCTCGCGCGGCGAACACGGCCGCGCGGCCTACCAGCTCGCCGACGCCTACTGCCACCAGGCCCGCCTGCGCGTGGAGGACCTCTTCACCCGCCTGTGGTCCAACACCGACGACCTCGACCGCAAGGTCGTCCAGGGCGTCATGGCCGGTACGTACACGTGGCTGGAGGACGGCGTCATCGACCCGTCGGGCGACGGCCCGTGGATCGCCGACACCACCCCCGGCCCGTCCGCCCGCGAGAACGTCCACCGCCGGATCGGGTGACCCGCCCGCCCCGCCACCGGGACCCTCCGGTTCCCCCGCGCCCCGCCCCTCGCGGGCGGCCGCGGGGGAGTTCCGGGGGAGCCGCGGGGGAGCCCGTGGGGGACTCCCCGGGGACCGGGAGGGGACACCGTGCCCGCCCGCGCACCCGATGAGGCAAGAATGGGTCCATGAGCGACAGTCCAGCCCCACTCGCCGACCCGCACCTCGTCTACGACCCCGTGGCGGGCGACGGCCCCAAGGACGTGGTGGTCCTCGGGTCCACCGGGTCGATCGGCACCCAGGCCGTCGACCTCGTGCTGCGCAACCCGGACCGCTTCCGGGTGACCGCCCTGTCCGCCCACGGAGGCCGGGTCGCCCTCCTCGCCGAGCAGGCCCACCGCCTGCGGGTCCGGACCGTCGGGGTCGCCCGCGAGGACGTCGTGCCCGCCCTGCGCGAGGCGCTCGCCGCCGCGTACGGCGCGGGGGAGCCGCTGCCCGAGATCGTCGCCGGGCCCGACGCGGCCACCCAGCTCGCCGCCTCCGACGCGCACACCGTCCTGAACGGCGTCACCGGCTCGATCGGCCTCGCGCCCACCCTCGCCGCCCTGGAGGCGGGCCGCACGCTGGCGCTCGCCAACAAGGAGTCGCTCATCGTCGGCGGCCCCCTGGTGAAGGCGCTCGCCAAGCCCGGCCAGATCATCCCGGTCGACTCCGAGCACGCCGCCCTCTTCCAGGCCCTCGCGGCCGGCACCCGCGCCGACGTCCGCAAGCTGGTCGTCACCGCCTCCGGCGGCCCCTTCCGCGGCCGCACCAGGGAACAGCTCGCCGGGGTCACCGTCGAGGAGGCCCTCGCCCACCCCACCTGGGCGATGGGCCCGGTCATCACGATCAACTCCGCGACCCTCGTCAACAAGGGCCTGGAGGTGATCGAGGCCCACCTCCTCTACGACATCCCGTTCTCCCGCATCGAGGTCGTCGTCCACCCCCAGTCGTACGTCCACTCGATGGTCGAGTTCACCGACGGTTCGACGCTCGCCCAGGCGACGCCCCCGGACATGCGCGGCCCGATCGCGATCGGCCTCGGCTGGCCGCAGCGCGTGCCCGACGCGGCGCCCGCCTTCGACTGGACCAAAGCGTCGACGTGGGAGTTCCTCCCGCTCGACAACGACGCGTTCCCGTCGGTCAACCTCGCCCGGCACGTCGGTCAGCTCGCGGGCACCGCCCCGGCGGTGTTCAATGCCGCCAACGAGGAGTGCGTGGAAGCCTTCCGGGCGGGCGCGCTGCCGTTCAACGGGATCATGGAGACCGTCACCCGGGTCGTCGAGGAACACGGCACCCCGGACACGGGAACTTCCCTGACCGTGCCGGACGTCCTCGAAGCGGAGACCTGGGCCCGCGCCCGGGCCCGGGAACTGGCGGCACAGACGGCGGAGGCCCGTGCATGACGACCCTGATGTTCATCCTCGGCATAGTGGTCTTCGCCTTCGGCCTGCTCGTGTCGATCGCGTGGCACGAGCTGGGGCACCTCTCCACCGCCAAGCTCTTCGGCATCCGGGTCCCGCAGTACATGGTCGGTTTCGGCCCCACCCTCTGGTCCCGCCACAAGGGCGAGACCGAGTACGGCGTCAAGGCGATCCCGTTCGGCGGCTACATCCGCATGATCGGCATGTTCCCGCCCGGCGACGACGGACGGGTCACCGTGCGCTCCACCTCGCCGTGGCGCGGCATGATCGAGGACGCCCGCTCCGCCGCCTTCGAGGAGCTGAAACCCGGCGACGAGTCGCGGATGTTCTACACGCGCAAGCCGTGGAAACGGGTCATCGTGATGTTCGCGGGCCCGTTCATGAACCTGATCCTCGCGGTCGTGCTCTTCCTCACCGTGCTGATGGGCTTCGGCATCCAGCAGCAGACCACCTCGGTGGCGTCCGTCTCGCCCTGCGTCATCGCGCAGAGCGAGAACCGCGACACCTGCGCCAAGTCCGACCCCGCCTCCCCGGCGGCCGCCGCGGGCATCGAGAAGGGCGACCGGATCGTCTCCTTCGACGGCCGCCGCACCGAGGACTGGGACACCCTCTCCGACCTCATCCGGGTCAGCGCCGGGCAGACCGTCCCCATCGTCGTCGAGCGCGACGGCCGCGAGGTCACCCTCAAGGCCACCATCGCCACCAACATGGTCGCCAAGAAGGACGGCAACGGCAGCTACGTCCAGGGCAAGTACGTCGAGGCCGGGTTCCTCGGCTTCAGCGCCGCCACCGGCGTCGTCAAGCAGGACTTCGGCGAGTCCGTCAGCTGGATGACCGACCGCGTCGGTGACGCCGTCGACTCCCTCGCCGCCCTGCCCTCCAAGGTCCCCGCCCTGTGGGACGCGGCCTTCGGCGACGGCCCGCGCGAACCCGACTCCCCGATGGGCGTCGTCGGCGCCGCCCGCGTCGGCGGCGAGATCGCCACCCTCGACATCCCGGCCTCCCAGCAGCTCGCCATGTTCGTGATGCTGCTCGCGGGTTTCAACCTCTCCCTGTTCCTGTTCAACATGCTCCCGCTGCTGCCCCTCGACGGCGGCCACATCGCGGGCGCCCTCTGGGAGGCGCTGCGCCGCAACACCGCCAAGGTCCTGCGCCGCCCCGACCCCGGCCCGTTCGACGTCGCGAAGCTGATGCCGGTCGCCTACGTCGTCGCGGGCATCTTCATCTGCTTCACCGTCCTCGTCCTGATCGCGGACGTCGTCAACCCCGTCAAAATCTCCTAGCCACACGGGGTTCACGGGCGGCCGGAACCCTACGGGGGTCCGGCCGCCCCCTCGTGCGGTGGGTTTACGTGCGGGATGTGCCCGCCGCCGTGCCGGTGCCGTAATCTCGAAGGCCGGGGCCCGCTGCTCACGGGACCGGACCTTGATCCACGACTTGGGGTTGCACAGCAGATGACTGCGATTTCTCTCGGCATGCCGTCCGTTCCGACCAAGCTGGCCGAACGCCGCAAGAGCCGGCAGATCCAGGTCGGTTCCGTGGCGGTCGGCGGCGACGCCCCGGTGTCGGTGCAGTCGATGACGACGACCCGTACGTCGGACATCGGCGCCACCCTCCAGCAGATCGCGGAACTGACCGCGTCCGGCTGCCAGATCGTGCGCGTCGCCTGCCCCACGCAGGACGACGCCGACGCGCTCTCCGTGATCGCCCGCAAGTCGCAGATCCCGGTCATCGCGGACATCCACTTCCAGCCGAAGTACGTGTTCGCCGCGATCGAGGCGGGCTGCGCGGCCGTCCGCGTCAATCCGGGCAACATCAAGCAGTTCGACGACAAGGTCAAGGAGATCGCGAAGGCGGCCCTCGACCACGGCACCCCGATCCGCATCGGCGTCAACGCGGGCTCCCTCGACCGCCGCCTGCTCCAGAAGTACGGCAAGGCCACCCCCGAGGCGCTGGTGGAGTCGGCGCTGTGGGAGGCGTCCCTCTTCGAGGAGCACGGCTTCCGCGACATCAAGATCTCCGTCAAGCACAACGACCCCGTCGTCATGGTCAACGCCTACCGCCAGCTCGCCGCGGCCTGCGACTACCCCCTGCACCTCGGCGTCACCGAGGCCGGTCCCGCCTTCCAGGGCACCATCAAGTCGGCCGTCGCCTTCGGCGCGCTGCTCTCCGAGGGCATCGGCGACACCATCCGCGTCTCCCTCTCGGCCCCGCCCTCCGAGGAGGTCAAGGTGGGCCTCCAGATCCTGGAGTCCCTCAACCTCAAGCAGCGCGGCCTGGAGATCGTCTCCTGCCCCTCCTGCGGCCGGGCCCAGGTCGACGTCTACAAGCTCGCCGAAGAGGTCACCGCGGGTCTCACCGGCATGGAGGTCCCCCTCCGCGTCGCCGTCATGGGCTGCGTCGTCAACGGCCCCGGCGAGGCCCGCGAGGCCGACCTCGGCGTCGCCTCCGGCAACGGCAAGGGCCAGATCTTCGTCAAGGGCGAGGTCATCAAGACCGTCCCCGAGTCCAAGATCGTCGAGACCCTCATCGAAGAAGCCATGAAGCTCGCCGAACAGATGGAAGCCGACGGCATCGCCTCCGGCGAACCGTCGGTGTCGGTCGCGGGCTGACCCCGCACCCAGCCGGTCGAGCTTCCCAGCCCACCCCGCAGATCGAGCTTCTCGGCTCGTCCGCCCGGCCCGTACGGCTTGCCGAGCCTTTTCGACAGGCCAGGCCTCGACCCACCAGCCCGTCCGGCGTTTGAGGACGAGGCCCTTTCAGGGCCGACAGCGGGGGCGCGGGGGCGGCAGCCCCCGCACCACCGACCCACGACCCACGGTCAGCCGCCCACAAGCCCGCCCAGCCCGTCCGGCGCTTGAGGACAAGGCCCGTCCAGGGCCGACAGCGGGGGCGTGGGGGGGCCCCCCCCCCCCCCCCCCCCCCCCCCCGGCCGGCCCCCCCCCCCCCCCCCCCCCCCCCCCCCCCGGGCCCGCGGCCCCCCCCCCCCCCCCCCCACCCCCCACCCCCCCCCCCCGGGCCCCCCCCCCCCCCCCCCCCCCCCCCGCCGGGCGCGGGCGCCCAAGGCCCGTCCAGGGCCGACAGCGGGGGGGTGGGGGGCACCGCCCCCCACACCTCCAGCCCAGACGGACGGCACCGTCCAGCCCCCCCCAGCCCCCGGCAGGTACAGTGCGGAGACCAGGCAGACCCCACTGTGAGGCCCCGTACGTGCTGACGCAGACCACCTCCCGGGTCCTCGACCCGAGCGACCTGGACGCCGCCCTCGCCGTCCTCGGCCGCGAACCCGTGGCCAACGCCTTCGTGACCTCGCGCGTCCAGGTCGCGGGCCTCGACCCGTGGCGCCTCGGCGGCGAGATGTGGGGCTGGTACGAGGACGGCATGCTCACGTCCCTCTGCTACGCGGGCGCCAACCTCGTCCCCATCTGCGCCACCCCCCGCGCGGTCCGCGCGTTCGCCGACCGCGCCCGCCGGGCAGGCCGCCGCTGCTCCTCCGTGGTCGGCCCCGCCGAGGCCACCGCCCAGCTGTGGCGCCTGCTGGAACCGCACTGGGGCCCCGCCCGGGACGTCCGCGCCCACCAGCCGCTGATGGTCACCGACCGCATGCCCGCCGACATCGCCCCCGATCCGTACGTCCGCCGCATCCGCAAGGACGAGATGGAGACGATCATGCCCGCGTGCGTGGCGATGTTCACCGAGGAGGTCGGCGTCTCCCCGATGGCGGGCGACGGCGGCCTCCTCTACCAGGCCCGCGTCGCCGAACTCGTCGGCTCCGGCCGCTCCTTCGCCCGCCTCGACGAGCGCGGCAAGGTCGTCTTCAAGGCCGAGATCGGCGCCGCCACCCCCCAGGCCTGCCAGATCCAGGGCGTCTGGGTCGCCCCCGAGTACCGCGGGCAGGGCTTCGCCGCCCCCGGCATGGCCGCCGTCCTGCGCTACGCCCTCGCCGACGTCGCCCCCGTCGTGAGCCTCTACGTCAACGACTTCAACACCGCCGCCCGCCGCACGTACCGCCGCGTCGGCTTCCAGGAGGTCGGCGCCTTCATGAGCGTCCTCTTCTGACCCCCTCCCCGGCCCGCCCCGCCACGGCCCGCGGCAGGCCCCCGCTGAAGTGCGCTCTTCCTGCCGGACACACACCGCACCCCCTGTAGGCTCCGGCCATGGACCTCGTCATCGGCCCCCTGGACCTCTCCGCCCGCGTGGACGAGGCCCTCGCGGTCCAGGCCCTCGCCTTCGGACTGGGCGCCGACGAGGTCGCCGTACGCCGCCAGATCGTCCTGCGTCACATGACGAGCCCCGGCGCCCGCGCCCTCGGCGCCACCACCCCCGACGGCCGCCTCGCCGGATTCGTGTACGGCATGCCCAACGACCGCGCCCACTGGTGGTCCACCGTCGTCGAGCCCTACCTGCGCGCCCTCGGCAACGACGGCTGGCTCGACGACTCCTTCGTCATCACCGAACTCCACGTCCACCCCGCCCACCAGAACCAGGGCGCTGGCCGGGCCCTCATCACCACGCTCACCGACGCCGCCGACCAGCCCCGCTCGATCCTTTCCGCCATCGACACCGACAGCCCGGCCCGTGCCCTCTACCACGCCCTCGGCTACCAGGACCTCGCCCGCCGCGTCCTCTTCCCCAGCGCGCCCCGCCCGTACGCCGTGATGGGCGCCCCGCTGCCGCTGCGCCGCCGCTGAAACGGATTTCCGGCGACCCCCGCCTCCCGGCTAACCTCCTAGCCATCACCTCTCCCCGCCCGGCCGCGCACCCGCGGCGACCGGACCGGTGAGAACCCCATCGGCAGGAGTACGAGAACCATGGCGAACGCACCGGTCCAGCGCATGTCCCAGTTGATGGCGAAGACCCTGCGCGACGACCCGGCCGACGCGGAGGTCCTCAGCCACAAGCTCCTCGTCCGCGCCGGATACGTCCGCCGCACCGCCGCCGGCATCTGGAGCTGGCTGCCCCTCGGCAAGAAGGTCCTCGCCAACGTCGAGCGCGTCGTCCGCGAGGAGATGGACGCCATCGGCGCCCAGGAGGTGCTGCTCCCCGCCCTCCTGCCGAAGGAGCCCTACGACGCCACCGGCCGCTGGGACGAGTACGGCCCCGAACTGTTCCGCCTCCACGACCGCCGCGGCGGCGACTACCTCCTCGGCCCCACCCACGAGGAGATCTTCACGCTGATCGTGAAGGACCAGGCGTCCTCCTACAAGGACCTGCCGGTCATCCTCTACCAGATCCAGACCAAGTTCCGTGACGAGGCCCGCCCCCGCGCCGGCATCCTGCGCGGCCGCGAGTTCCTGATGAAGGACTCCTACTCCTTCGACACCGAGGACGAGGGCCTCGCCCAGTCGTACGCCCTGCACCGGCAGGCCTACCAGAAGGTGTTCGAGCGCCTCGGCCTCGACTACCGCATCTGCGCCGCCACCGCGGGCGCCATGGGCGGCTCCAAGTCCGAGGAGTTCCTCGCCCCCGCCGAGGCCGGCGAGGACACCTTCGCGGACTGCCCCAACTGCGACTTCGCCGCGAACACCGAGGCGATCACGTACGAGCTGAAGCCCGTCGACGGTTCGGCCGTGCCCGCCGCCGAGGAGATCCCCACCCCGGACACCCCGACCATCGAGACCCTCGCCGCCTCCCTCGGCGTGCCCGCCTCCGCCACGCTGAAGAACCTGCTGGTGAAGGTCGACGGCGAGATCGTCGCCGTCGGCGTCCCCGGCGACCGCGAGGTCGACCTCGGCAAGGTCGAGGCCCACTTCGCCCCCGCCGCCGTCGAACTCGTCACCGCCGAGGACTTCACCGGCCGCCCCGACCTCGTCCGCGGCTACGTCGGCCCGCAGGGCCTCGACAAGGTGACCTACCTCGCCGACCCGCGCGTCGCCCCCGGCACCGCCTGGATCACCGGCGCCAACAAGGAGCACACGCACGCGAAGAACGTCGTCGCGGGCCGTGACTTCCAGGTCGACGCGTACGTCGACGTCGTGGTCGTCGAGGAGGGCGACCCCTGCCCGAAGTGCGGCACCGGCCTCAAGCTGGACCGCGCCATCGAGATCGGCCACATCTTCCAGCTCGGCCGCAAGTACGCGGACGCGCTCAAGCTCGACGTCCTCGGCCAGAACGGCAAGCCGGTCCGCGTCACCATGGGCTCCTACGGCATCGGCGTCTCCCGCGCGGTCGCGGCGCTCGCCGAGCAGACCGCCGACGACAAGGGGCTGTGCTGGCCCGCCGAGGTCGCCCCGGCCGACGTGCACGTCGTCGCGGCGGGCAAGGCGCTCCAGACCGAGCTGGCGCTGGACGTCTCCGAGCAGTTGCGCGCTGCGGGGCTGCGGGTGCTGGTGGACGACCGGGCCGGGGTGTCGCCCGGCGTCAAGTTCACCGACTCCGAGCTGATCGGCGTCCCGAAGATCCTCGTCGCCGGGCGCCGCGCCGCGGAGGGCGTCCTCGAACTGAAGGACCGCCGCACGGGCGACCGCCAGGAACTGACCATCGCCGAGGCAGTCGCCGCCCTCAGCGCGTAGGTCTCCCGCAACACCGGGGGCGTGAGGGCACCGCGCGCGGTTCCCCGCGCCCCTTGAGGCCGGCCCCGGCCAGGTCGCCTACGACGCGAGGGCGTCACCCGCCCGTGCGCGGTTCCCCGCGCCCCTAGGTTCTGTCGTCAAATGTCACGCCCACATCAGGAGTGAGGCGAGGGCGACAGCTGCGTGGTAGGACTCGGCGGTCTTGTCGTAGCGGGTGGC
>NZ_JBIVUY010000021.1:0-83998 GCF_044757425.1 Streptomyces sp. NPDC091281
TTTTCAATCCCTCTGTGGGCTGCACAGCTCAACTGTACAACTCCGGCGTACGCGGTGCGGCCTGGACCCCCCCCCCTTGCCCCCCCCCCCCCGGCCGGGGGGGGGCGGGGGGCCCCGCGGGGGGCGGGGCCCGCGGCCCCACCGCGCACGGCCGGGAGAACGGCCTCCCGCAAGGGAGTTCAGCCGTTCTTGTGGGCCGGTCTCAGCTGCCGCCCCCGCCGCAGCCGCCGCCCCCTCCCCCGCAGGAGGAGCCGCCGCCGCAGGAACTGCCGCCCGACGAACCGCAGGACGAGCCGCCGCCCCCGTCGTGGCCGTGGCCCCCGCCGCTGTGGCCGCCCCCGCCGCCGTCGCTGCCCGCGACCCACCAACTGCCGCTGTCGCTGCCGCTGCTGTCGTGGTGACGCGACCGGCGCCCCCGCCCGCGCGACCCGCCCCCATAAGCCCCCACCGTGCGGGACGCGGCCGAGCGCGAGACGCGCACCAGGACGAGCACGAAGACCAGCAGGATGGCGACGAGGACCGCCGCCAGGATGATGCCCGTGACCATGGCCCACCCTCCTCTCGATTCCCCCGAAGCGGCCCCCCGTGGGCGCCTCGTGCGCCGCCGGAGCGACGCGTGACCGGGGGATGCCCGCCCCTCTCACGGGCCAAAGCACACTTGAGGAACTCCAGAGCTTCGACGCAGGATGACCGTCATGACCTCCACCGCGCGCCCCTTGCTCAACCGCCGTCTCACCGAGTTCGGGACGACGATCTTCGCCGAGATGTCCGCGCTGGCCGCGCGGACCGGCGCGATCAACCTGGGGCAGGGCTTCCCCGACACGGACGGCCCGGAGGAGGTGCGCGAGGCGGCCGTACGGGCGCTGCGCGACGGCCGCGGCAACCAGTACCCGCCCGGCCCCGGCGTCCCCGAGCTGCGCACCGCGATCGCCGAGCACCAGCGGCGCCGCTACGGCCTCGCCGTCGACCCGGACACCGAGGTGCTGGTCACGGCGGGCGCCACGGAGGCCATCGCGGCGGCACTGCTGGCCCTGGTGGAGCCCGGCGACGAGGTGGTGGCCCTGGAGCCGTACTACGACTCCTACGCCGCCTGCGTGGCCCTGGCGGGCGGCACCCGCGTCCCGGTGACGCTGCGGCCGGACCCCGCCGAGGCCCGTTTCCGCCTGGACCTGGACGAGCTGCGCGACGCGGTCACCGACCGCACCCGGCTGCTGCTGATCAACACCCCGCACAACCCGACCGGCACCGTCCTGACCCGCGCCGAGCTGACCGCGATCGCCGAGCTGGCGGTGGAGCGGGACCTCCTCGTAGTCACCGACGAGGTGTACGAGCACCTGGTCTTCGACGGCGCCGAACACGTCCCGCTGGCGACGCTGCCGGGCATGCGGGAGCGGACGGTGACGATCGGCAGCGCGGGCAAGACGTTCTCGTTCACGGGCTGGAAGGTCGGCTGGGTGACGGCCGCGCCCGCCCTGGTCTCGGCGGTCCGCTCGGCGAAGCAGTTCCTGACGTATGTCTCCGCGGGCCCCTTCCAGTACGCGGTGGCCGAGGCGCTGGCGCTGCCCGACGCCTACTTCGACGGGTTCCGCGCCGACCTGCTGGCCAAGCGGGACCTGCTCGCGGCGGGCCTGGCGGACGCCGGCTTCGGCGTGTTCCGCCCGGCGGGCACGTACTTCGTCACCACCGACATCCGCCCCCTCGGCGAGAGCGACGGCTTCGCCTTCTGCCGCGCCCTGCCGGAACGCGCGGGCGTCGTCGCCATCCCGAACGCGGTCTTCTACGACCACCGCGAGGCAGGCGCCCCGTTCGTACGCTTCGCGTTCTGCAAGCGGACGGAGGTGCTGACGGACGCCGCCGGACGGCTCCGCAAGGCGTTCGGCGGCTGACCGACGCCCTGTTCCGGGGAGGGGGCTCCCCACCTACAGTGGGACCAGAAGTCCGACCACAGGGGGGTGGGGGGATGGACCCGATCGTGCTGGCGGCCGGGACGGCGCTGGTGGGGGCGATGGCCACCGACGCCTGGCAGCAGGCCCGAGCAGCGGTGGTGGACCTGTGGCGACGCGTCCACGCCGACCAGGCCGACGGGGTGGGATCAGAACTGGACGCGGTCCACACCCGGATACTCACCGCCCGCGAGGCGGCGGACGACGCCACGGAACAGGCCCTCGTCGGCGCGTGGCGGCTGCGGCTCCAGCAACTCCTCGAAGCGGACCCGTCCTTGGCCCAGGACCTGCGCCGTCTGCTGGACGAGCATCTGGTTCCGGCACTGCCCCGCGAGGAGGCGTCCCAGGTGCCGTCGGTCGTCATGAGGGCCGAGACGCACGACACGTCACGGGTGTACATGGCAGGCCGTGACGTCCACATCGACGAGCGGTGACACCGTCGGCCGACGGATCCGGGCCCGCACCGACCCGGATCGTGACGCACGCCCATGAGAACGCGCAGGTCCACGTGGCCGGGCGGGACGTGCACCACACCGTCACCCACACCACCGCGGCGCCGGTGCCGGAACCCTCCATGTACACCCTGCCGCGCGGTGTGGCCGCCTTCACCGGGCGGGAGTCCGAGCTGCGGCGGCTCGTCGAGGTCGCCGCATCTCCCGGGCTCGTCGCGATCCACAGCGTCAGCGGCATGCCCGGCGTCGGCAAGACCGCCCTGGTGACGCACGCCGCGCGCCTGCTCGCCGACCGCTTCCCCGACGGGCAGCTGTTCGTCTCCCTGCACGCGCACACCCCGGGCCGACGACCGGCCGATCCGGGCCTGGTCCTCACGGATCTGCTCCTGGCGACCGGGATGGCGGCCCAGCGGATTCCGTCCGGGTTCGACGCCAGGGTCCGGAGCTGGCGCAGTCGCCTGGTGGGCAGGAAGATCCTGCTGGTCCTGGACGACGCCGCCGACGGCGCCCAGGTCGAACCTCTCCTGCCCGGAACGGACGGGTGCCTGGTGATGGTCACCAGTCGTCGGCGCCTCATCGACCTCGACGGCGCGTGTCCGGTCCCCCTGGACACCTTGTCGCCGGAGCAGGCCGAGCGGCTGTTCCTGCGCCTGTCCGGCCGTGACACGGAGGCCGCCGGGGCGGGCGCCGTCGCCGAACTGGTCCGGCTGTGCGGGTATCTGCCGCTGGCCGTCACGCTGCTCGCGGGACGCCTCGCCCATCACCCGGCCTGGAGCCTCTCCCGGTTCGTCACGGACTTCGTGGAGGCCAGGGACCGGCTCGAGCGGCTCCGAGGAGGCGACCGTACGGTGGCCGCGGCGTTCGACCTGTCGTACCGGGACCTGCCCGCCGATCGCCGGAGGTTCTTCCGACACCTCGGCCACCACCCCGGAACGGACCTCGACGTCGACGCCGCCGCGGCCCTCGGCGGGGTGTCGCGGGCGGACGCGGAACGGCATCTGGACGCGCTGTACACGGACCACCTGCTGGAGGAGAGAGCACCGGGCCGGTACGGACGGCACGATCTGATCCGCGCCTACGCGCTCGCGCTGGCAGCCGACGATCCCGTCACCGTGAGCGGCGGCGCGATCGAGCGGCTCCTGGATCACTACGGGCGGACCGCCGAGGACGCCGACCGCTTCTTCGCCCGCACCACCCGGCCCGGCGCGTCACCCGCCCCGGCGGAGGCGGGCGGACCCGGCTCCCCGGCCCGCGTCCCCGCGACCGTCTTCCCGACCCGCGACCACGCGACCGCCTGGCTGCGCGGCGAACGCGGGAACTTCCTGGCGTGCATCGACGCGTTCTCCCCGCAGGCCCGGTACCGCTCGCACGCGCTCCGCATCACGGCCGCGGCGGCCGCTTTCCTGCACCTGGAGGGCCCATGGCCGGAGGCCGCGGCGCTGCATCGCGGCGCGGCGGACATCGCGCGCCGCGGCGCCGACCCGCTCGCCGAGGCCAACGCCCACAACGACCTGGGCCGCGTGCTCTACCGCATGGGTGACCTGAAGGCGGCGGCGGAAGCGCACGAGCGGGCGTTGGCCCTCTACGAGGATCTGGGCCACGGCCAGGGCACGGCGAACGCCCTGTCCGACCTGGGACGCACGCACTACCTGGGCGGCCGGTACGCCACGGCCGCCGCGTTGCAGGAACGCGCTCACCTGCTCTACCGCGATGCCGGAGACCGGGGGTCGGAGGGAAACGCTCTGTGGGAACTGGGCCGCGTCCGCGCGATGACCGGCGAACCCGCGGCGGCGACCGCCCTGCACGAGCGGGCGTTGGCCCTCTTCCGGGAGGTCGGCGACCGTATCGGGGAGGGGAACGCGCTGTGGGACCTGGGGCGGTCGCGCGCTGCTGCGGGCGCGTACGTCGGGGCGGCGGAGACACAGGAGGAGGCGCTCGTCGTCTTCCGCTCCGTGGGCAGCCGGTTCGGTGAGGCCAACGCCCTGCACCATCTCGGCCTCGTCCGGCACCTGACCGGCTACGACGGCGAGGCGACCCGGCTCCAGGAGTCCGCCCTCGCGATCTACCGGGATCTCGGCAACAGACAGGGGGAGGCCAACGCGCTGCACGGCCTGGGGCGGGTATGCGCCGCGACGGGGCGGCTGCCGGAGGCCCGGGACCGCTTCGAGCGGGCGCTGGCGATCTACCGGGCCGTGGGGAGCAGTTTCGGAATGGCCAATTCCCTTCACGGTCTGGGCCGGGTCCGGCACCTGTCGGGCGACCTCTCCGGCGCGGCCGGCCTCCTGGACGAGGCGCTGGGCGTCCTGCGCGAGATCGGCAGCCTGCGGGGCGAGGCCGAGCTGCTCAACAGCATGGGGGCACTGACGGCCGACTCGGCGGGCGCGTCCGAGGCACTGGCGCACTACCGTTCCGCGCTGCTTCTGGCGCGCCGGCTGGCCAGTCCGATCGAGGAGGGGCGGGCGCTGGAAGGCATGGCCCATTGTCTGGGACGGACCGGTGACCGGTCGGCCGCCCGTGCCGCCCTCCGTGAGGCGGTGGGCGTCTACCGGCGGATCGGTGCCGCCGAGGCGGCGTCGGCCGCCGCCACCCTGGAGGAGTACTGAGCCACGTTCCGCGGCCGCCGGGACGTCCCGCCCGCACGCCCGGAGCCCGCCCCCCTCCCTCAGCCGCCGGGGCGGGAGGGCGGGGACGGGCTCCGGGATGTGCGGGCCGTGTGGGGGCGGCGGAGCGCTACTGGTCGTCCTCGGGCTTCTCGGCGTCGTCCACCTCGGACTCCAGGCCGAGCTGCTCGACGAGCCACTTGTCGAACTCGATGGCGGCACGCACCCAGCTCACCGTCGAGGAGACGAACAGCTCCAGGTTGACGCCGGCGCCGATCAGCAGCTGGGCCTCGCCGATCAGGCGGACGGTGCCGTCGTCGTGGGTGTGCGTGTAGACCTTGGGCCACAGGGTGCGGCGGTTCCAGTCGTCGATCGCCTCCAGCAGCTGGGGCTTGTCGTCGATGACGTGCGGCCGGTCGTAGAACGTCCGCACCGAGTAGACCGCCTGGTCGCCCTCGCCGCGGAACATGAAGTACGTGCGGAATTCCTCCCACGGCGCCGCGAGGTCACCCTCGTCGTCGACGACGTACTTCAGCTCCATCTGGTCGAGAAGCTGCTTCACGAGGTCCTGATCCGGAACGACGGGGCCCGCCGGGCCCTGGGGCTGCGGCTCGGGCTGGCCCCCGAAGTTCGGAATCGAGGACGGGTCGATGGTCACCGTGATTTTCCCTTCGTACGGATCTCGCCATCCTCCCCCATGCGGGGAGGGGGGTGGCAACCCCGGGCGGGCCCTGTCAGCCCTCGGCGGACAGGAACCGGCCGCACGGTGCCCCGGACGGTGACACAGGGTGGGCGGGGGCCCGCGCACAGGTGCCCCCGCCCGCCGCGTACGGCGGCGCGCTCACCTCGTACGGCGGCGCGCCCGGCCGGTCAGAGGGTCTTGCCGGTGGTGGCCGGGCCGACGATCAGGCCGTCGCCGAAGGCGTCGACGCGGACGGTGTCGCCGTCCTTGACCTCGCCCGCGAGGATCTCCCGGGCGAGCCGGTCCCCGATGGCCGTCTGGACGAGGCGGCGCAGCGGCCGGGCGCCGTACGCCGGGTCGTTGCCCTCGTCGGCGAGCCAGGCCAGGGCCTCGTCGCTGACCTCCAGGGTGAGCCGCCGCTCGGCGAGCCGCCGGGCGAGCCGGTCGATCTGGAGCCGGGCGATGCGGCCCAGCTCGTCCTTGGAGAGCGCCGAGAAGACCACCAGGTCGTCGAGCCGGTTGAGGAACTCCGGCTTGAACGAGGCCCGGACCACCTCCAGGACCTGCTCCTTCTTCTCCGCCTCGCTCGCCACCGGGTCCACCAGGTACTGGCTGCCCAGGTTGGAGGTGAGCACCAGGATGGTGTTGCGGAAGTCGACGGTGCGGCCCTGGCCGTCGGTGAGGCGGCCGTCGTCCAGCACCTGGAGCAGGACGTCGAAGACCTCCGGGTGCGCCTTCTCCACCTCGTCCAGCAGCACCACGCTGTACGGCCTGCGGCGGACGGCCTCGGTGAGCTGGCCGCCCTCCTCGTACCCGACGTAGCCGGGCGGGGCGCCGACGAGGCGGGCGACGCTGTGCTTCTCGCCGTACTCCGACATGTCGATGCGGATCATGGCCCGCTCGTCGTCGAAGAGGAAGTCGGCGAGGGCCTTGGCCAGCTCGGTCTTGCCGACGCCGGTCGGGCCGAGGAAGAGGAACGACCCGGTCGGCCGGTCGGGGTCGGCGATCCCGGCCCGCGAGCGCCGTACGGCGTCGGAGACCGCGCGGACCGCCTCGGTCTGGCCGATGAGGCGGCGGCCCAGCTCGTCCTCCATGCGCAGCAGCTTCTGCGTCTCGCCCTCCATGAGGCGCCCGGCGGGGATGCCGGTCCAGGAGGCGACGACGTCGGCGATGTCGTCGGAGCCGACCTCGTCCTTGACCATGGTGTCCCTCGCGGCCTCCTCCTCGGCCTCGGAGGCGGCCTCCAGGGCCCGCTCCAGGTCGGGGATCTCGCCGTAGAGCAGCTTGCTGGCGGTGTCGAAGTCGCCGTCGCGCTGGGCCCGTTCGGCCTGGCCGCGCCGTTCGTCGAGCTTCTCCTTCAGCTCGCCGACCCGGTTGAGGGACTGCTTCTCCTTCTCCCAGCGGGCGGTGAGGCCGCGCAACTCCTCCTCCTTGTCGGCGAGATCGCGCCGCAGCTTCTCCAGCCGCTCGCGGGAGGCGGCGTCGGTCTCCCGGCCGAGGGCCAGCTCCTCCATCTTCAACCGGTCGACGGAGCGCTGGAGTTCGTCGATCTCGACGGGCGAGGAGTCGATCTCCATGCGCAGCCGGGAGGCCGCCTCGTCGACGAGGTCGATGGCCTTGTCGGGCAGGAAGCGGGAGGTGATGTACCGGTCGGAGAGGGTGGCGGCGGCGACGAGCGCGCTGTCCGCGATCTGCACCTTGTGGTGGGCCTCGTAGCGGCCCTTGAGCCCGCGCAGGATGGCGATGGTGTCCTCGACGGACGGCTCGGCGACCAGCACCTGCTGGAAGCGGCGCTCCAGCGCCGGGTCCTTCTCGATCCGCTCGCGGTACTCGTCCAGGGTGGTCGCGCCGACCATGCGCAGCTCGCCGCGGGCCAGCATCGGCTTCAGCATGTTGCCCGCGTCCATCGCGGAGTCGCCGCCGGCGCCCGCGCCGACGACGGTGTGCAGTTCGTCGATGAAGGTGACGATCTGCCCGTCGGAGTCCTTGATCTCGGCGAGGACGGTCTTGAGCCGCTCCTCGAACTCGCCGCGGTACTTGGCGCCCGCGACCATCGCGCCGAGGTCGAGGGAGACCAGCCGCTTGTTCTTGAGGGACTCGGGCACGTCGCCCTTGACGATCCGCTGGGCGAGGCCCTCCACGACGGCGGTCTTGCCGACGCCGGGCTCGCCGATGAGGACGGGGTTGTTCTTCGTACGGCGGGAGAGGACCTGCACGACGCGGCGGATCTCGGTGTCACGGCCGATGACCGGGTCGAGCTTGCCCTCGCGGGCGGCGGCGGTGAAGTCGGTGCCGAACTTCTCCAGGGCCTTGTACTGGCCCTCGGGGTCGGCGGTGGTGACCCGGCGGCCGCCGCGGGCCTTGCGGAAGGCCTCCAGCAGCTTCTTCGCGGTGGCCCCCTGCCCGGTGAGCACGTCCCCCGCCCGGCCGCCCTTGGCGGCGGTGCCGAGCAGCAGGTGCTCGGTGGAGAGGTACTCGTCGCCCAGTTCGCGGGCGCGCTCCTGCGCGTCGGCGAGCACGGCGAGCAGCTCGCGGTTGGGCTGGGGGGCCGCCACGGTGGAACCGGCGACGCTGGGCAGCGCGCCGAGCACCCGCTCGGCACCGGCCCGTACGGCGGCCTGGTCGGCCTCGACGGCGGCCAGCAGGTCCGTGATGTTCTCGTTGTCCTGGCCCTCCAGCAGCGCGAGCAGCAGGTGGGCGGGGGTGAGGTCGGCGTGCCCCTCGGACAGGGCGCGGCTCTGGGCGGCCTGAAGGGCCTCCCGGCTCCGGTTGGTCAGCTCGGCGTCCACGTTCGCTGTCTCCTCCTCCGTACGTCAGCCCGGCAGCACTGACTAGGACAGCGTAACAAAACTTGAGTCTGTTCCGCTCAAGGTTGGCGGGATGGGATGAAGGGGCCCGCGAGCGGCGCGGGGTCCGGCACCGGGCCCCTTTCCGGGACGTTCCCGCGGAGGTGCAGCTTCCTGCTGTTGACCCGGCGGCGACCGCCCGTTCTTCCCGTGAACGCCGGATTACCAGACCGGAAGGTCCGGTTCCGAAGAGGCCGACTAGGGTCCAGATCATGGCCGCATACCCTCAGGACCCGGGCGCGCCGGACGCGCCGTACCTCGCCTTCTGGCGCGAACGTCACTTGTGCACGCTGACCACGCTCCGCCCGGACGGCACCCCGCACGTCGTCCCCGTC
This sequence comes from Streptomyces sp. NPDC091281, assembly GCF_044757425.1. Taxonomy (NCBI): domain Bacteria; kingdom Bacillati; phylum Actinomycetota; class Actinomycetes; order Kitasatosporales; family Streptomycetaceae; genus Streptomyces; species Streptomyces sp. NPDC091281. The sequence goes on from NZ_JBIVUY010000021.1 coordinate 8,859, forward strand.
GGGGTGACCTACGACCCGGAGAACCTGCTGGCGCGGGTGATCGCCGACCGGGCGAGCCGCAAGGTGCGCAACGTGCGCGCGGCGGGCGGCGCGGACGGCCCCGGCGCGCGGGTGGCGGTCTGCCAGGTGGACGGCCGCTTCTGGGCGACCCTGGAGGGCCTGGCCGTGGTGAGCGAGGACCCGGAGCGGGTCGCGGAGGCGGAGCGCCGGTACGCGGAGCGGTACGGGCACCCGCCGCGCCCGAACCCGACGCGGGCGGTGATCGAGATCCGGCTCACACGGGCGATGGGACGCGGTCGGCCGGTCGGGGAGTGATCCGCGGATGACCGGATCGGCACGGGCGGAATCCGGCCACCTCGGCGCAGGCCCGCGGCGCGGCGATGAAAGGACATGTCGGCAGAAACTGCAGCGGCGTCACCGTGTTCAGGTCACGGTGACGCCGCTGCGGGGGGAAGCACCTGAGCGATCTGTTACGACGGGGGAATCGCGTCAGGCACTGCGGGGGGTGGCTGAGACGGCCCTGGGGGCGGGCTGGGGCGCGGACTCCGACAGCTGGTGGTCACGCTGGTCGAGGTTCACGAAGATCATTCCGTACCTGATGGCGCAGCGTACGGGCTGCGGCGCCCCCCGAGGCCGCCGCAGACACCGGTACGCGCGGACGTCGTCCTCCTCGTCACGCGTGACGACGACCGGCTCTCCGAACACCGTCACCATCAACGAGTCACCACTGTGGGGGATGGCGGTGACCAGGTCGATGAAGTGCCAGCCGGAGCGGTAGGCCGTGGCCATCTCGCGGCGGAACGAGCGGTCGTCAGGAGGAGTCGTCATCTACCCGTCAGCCCCAACTGCTGTCGTTCGTGCTGACTGGTGTCACCACGCCCCAGCTGCTGTCGCCGGGCACCTCGCCGGTCGGCCGGACCAGGCCCCAGCTGCTGTCACCGGCCACCACGCTCACCGGCTTCGCCCGGCCCCAGCTGCTGTCGGCCAGCGCGTCGCTCTTCGCACCCGCCAGCCCGCTCAACGCCCCGAAGGCCACGGCGGTGGCGAAGGCGGCGGCAAGCACCGAGCGAAGCTTTCTCTTGCCCATAGTCGGCTTCGTCCTCACTTGATGGTCACCTCAACCCCCGTCGAGTAAGACGATGGCTCATTCGGGCACGTGGTGGCCACACGATCGGTGCATCATGTTCCTGCATGTTCAGGACCCTGGGGGGTGGAAATTTGGCTACCAACGCGACTAAAGGGACACATCCCCATGCGGTGACCGAATTGTGTGAGGCCGGCGCCCGGCTGTACGCGCACGCCCTTCGCGCAGGTCGGGTCGCCCGTGCCGACGTGGAGGCCGCTCCGTGCCTCACGGAGTTCGACCTGCTCCACCCCGACCCCGACGACGCCGACTGGATGCGTCCGGTTCCGCCCGCGGTCGCGCTGGCCCAGCGGCTGAACCCCATCGAGCGGGAGATCAGCGAGCACCGGCGGCTGTCCATCGAGATCGCCGGCGCCTTCGAGCCCTTCATGACGCTCAGCGCGCAGGCGACGGCGGCCACCCACTCCATCACGGTCCTGGAGGGCTTCGACCGGATCAACGCCGCTCTCGACCTCGCCACCGCACAGTGCCAGTCGGAGATGCTCACCGTCCAGCCCGGCGGCCGGCGGCTGGAGCACACCCTCGAACAGGCTCTCGACCGGGACAAGGCACTAACCGACCGCGGGGTACGGATTCGCACCCTGTACCAGCACACGGCCCGGCACAGCCCGGAGACGCTGGCCTACGTCGCCCGGTTCACCGACGGCAAGGTGGAGTACCGCACGATCGACGAACTCGTCGAGCGGCTCATCATCTGCGACGAGAGCGTGGCTTTCATCCCCACCCGCGACGACCGGCAGGTGGCCCTCGAACTGCGCCACCCCGGACTCGTGCGGTATCTCATCAAAGTGTTCGAGTTCATGTGGAGCCGCGCCGTCCCGCTCAGCGCGGGCGCCCCCTACGAACCGGCCCTCGACGGCATCACCGACATCCAGCACTCCATCGCGAAGCTGCTCATCGAGGGCCACGTCGACGAGGCGATCGCCCGCCGCCTCGGCATGAACGTCCGCACCTGCCGCGCCCACATCGCCAAGCTCGCCACCACGCTGGGCAGCGGCAGCCGCGCCCAACTCGGCTTTCTCATCGCACAGTCCGGGATTCTCCGGCAGGAGGACATCGCACCGTGACCCTGGCGTTCCCCCCACCGCCTCCCCCGCACCTCCCGCACCCGGCGCCCCCACCGCCCGGCCCCGGCCCGCACCCGGACCCCGGCAGCGGCCCCGGCACCGCGCCGCGCCCCGCCGCGGGCGCCGCCACCGGCGCGGGACCGTACCTCCCGCATCCCGAACACGGTGTGGAGGATCTGTGTCCCGCCGGGCTGGACCTCTACACCCGCGCCCTGCGCGAGGGACACGTCGCCGCCCCCGAGGCCGCCCGCGAGGCGCCCTGCCTGACCCGCCACGGGCTGCTGCACCCCGCGCTGGACGACCCGGCCCGGCTGGAGCCGGTCGCCCCGGCCGCCGCCCTGCACCGGCTGCTGCGCGGCTCGGCGGACCGGATCGCGGGCGAACGGCGCCGCGAGGCCCGCCTGGTGGCCGAGTTCGAGCCGCTGATGCGGATCGACGGACGCGGCGCGGCCGACCCCGACGGGCCCGCCCTGCGGCTGCTGAGCGGCTCCGAGCAGATCAACCAGGCGATCAGCGAGGCGATGGACGAGGCGGACCGCGAGGTGCTCTGCGTCCAGCCCAACAGCCGCCCCGAGGGCGCCCGCGGCGACGCCGCGCACGCCGTCGCCATGGAACGCGACCAGGCCCTCCTGGACCGCGGCGGCCGCATCCGCACCCTGTACCAGCACACCCAGCGCCACCGGCCCCTCGTCCTGTCCCGCTACGAGCGGCTGCGCGGCGACGCCGAGGCCCGCACCCTCGACGAGGTCACCGAACGGCTCCTCGTCATCGACCGCACGGTGGCCTTCCTCCCCGCCAACGCCGACCGCAGCCTCGCCCTGGAGGTCCGCCACCCGGCGCTCCTGGCCTACCTCGTCACCGTCTTCGAACGGTTCTGGCGGCTGGCGACGCCCATGCACCCCGAGTCCGCCGCCGCGCCGCCCTCCCTCGACGGCGTCACCCCGCGCCAGCGGGCCATCGCCGCGCTGCTGGTCGAGGGGCACACCGACGCCGTCGTCGCCGACCGGCTCGGCATGAACGTCCGTACGGCACGGGAGCACATCGCGAAGCTCGCGGCGGGGCTCGGCAGCGAGAGCCGCGCCCAGCTCGGCTACCTCATCGGCCGCTCGGGGATTCTTGACCCGGAACGCCCGGAGAACCCGGACCGGCCGGACCGCCCGCCCCGCTCGGCACACTGACCGCCGCCCCGGAGAACGGCACGTCCAGGCCGACCTGGGCGATCCGCACGCCCAGCTGGGTGCGGCTGGCCGCGCCCAGGGTCTCCGAGAGGCGGGCGATGTGCGTCCGGCAGGTCCGCACGCTGATGCCGAGCCGCTCGGCGATGACCGCGTCCTGGTGGCCCTCCGCGAGCAGCGCCGCGATGGCCTGCTCCCGGTGCGAGACGCCCTCGACACGGGGGTCGGGGAGCGCGGCGGTCAGCGGCACCGCGAGCCGCCACAGCCGTTCGAAGACGGTGACGAGGTAGGCGGTGAGGGCCGGGTGGCGCAGTTCCAGCGCCATCGTGCGGTCGCTGTTGGCGGGGATGAAGGCGACCGTGCGGTCGAAGAGGATGAGGCGGTCCACGACCTCGTCGAGGGTGCGGGCCTCGACCGCGTCACCCATCAGCTCCAGGTAGTTGAGCAGACCCTGCCCGTGCCGGGCCACGTGGTTGTAGAGGTCGCGCATCCGTACGCCCCGGCCGCGCAGCGCCAGCGCCCGGTGCAGGCCCTCGGAGAGTTCGTGCTCGCGGCGGATGCCGCCGGGCTGGACGGTGAGGACCTCGGTGGTGCACGCCTCCGTCGCCTCGTCCAGGGCGGCCTGGATGCGGGCGGGGCCGTCCAGGACACGGATCGCGGCGCCCTCCCCGGCGAGCGGCGCGGGCGCGGGGCCGCCGAGCCCGGCGTACCACTCGAAGGCGGCGACGGCCGAGCCCATCCGGTGCCGGCTGGCGCTGACCTCGTCGTAGAGGCCGCGCAGCAGCCGGGTCATGACCTCCTGCGGGGAGGTGGGGACCAGCCAGTCCATGTCGTCCGGATCGGGGTGGAGCAGGGCCAGTTCGAGCAGACAGGGCACCGGTTCGGCGTCCCGGCGTGCGACGCGCCCCCGCCGTACGGCCCGGGAATACACGCGATCCCCGGCCCCGCACAGTCGGTCAGCACCGTGAGGATGCTCCTCCGCCCCGTGCCCGGCCATCGGCCATCCCACCCCCGCTGTTCGCCTGGTCCGCAGCGCAACTATGCGCGGCCCCGGACCGGCTCCGCAACACGGCTCCGTCCCTCGCACCCGGGGAAATCAGGCCATTTCCACGGGTTCCTCCCGGCCCGGACAGCGATGTCGTACGTCTGTACGCGCTCGGCGCAAGGGGGGGACGGGCGAAACCCCCGGGAGGCGGCGGGCCTTCCCGGGGGTACGGGGACGAGCGGTTCCGCCCCGGCCTCAGCTGAGCTTGAGGGCCGCGCAGGCGGACTGGTACTTGGCGGTGCAGATGTCGGACGCCTTGTAGATCCCGTCGGCGATGACGGTCTCCTTGATGTTCTTCTTCGTCAGCGCGACCACCGTCACCAGCTGGGCCGGGATGTTCTTGTCGGTGGGGCTGTCGACGGAGTCGCGGGTCAGGGCGTCGAACTGGATGTCGCGGCCCTGCACCTTGGCGACGGCCATCTCCGCGGCGGCCTCCGCCATCTGCGGGTAGGGCTTGTAGACGCTCATGTACTGCTCACCGGCGACGATCCGCTGCACGCCCGCGAGTTCGGCGTCCTGGCCGGTGATGGGCGGCAGCTCGGTGACGCCCGCGGCCTTGAGGGCCTTGATGATGCCGCCGGCCATCGCGTCGTTGGCGGAGTAGACGGCCGAGATGTTGTCGGCGCCGATCTTCTGGATCGCCTGGGCCATGTTCTCCTGGGCGATGTCCGGGCTCCAGTCCTTGGTGTCGAAGGACTCGGCGATCGTGACGCGCCCGCTCAGCTCCGACAGCGCGCCGTTCTTGAACTGCTTGGCGTTGGGGTCGGTGGGCGAGCCGTTCATCATGACGATCTTGTCGGAGGTCTGGGCGTTGCCCAGCGACTCGGCGAGCGTGCGCCCCTGCACCTCGCCGACCAGCTCGTTGTCGAAGGAGACGTACGCGTCGATCGGGCCCTCGGCCAGCCGGTCGTAGGCGATGACCGGGATGCCCGCGTCCTTCGCCTTGCGCACGGTGTCCACCATGGCCTTGGAGTCGACCGCGTCGAGCAGGATGATGTCGACCTTCTCGTCGATCATCCGCTCCATCTGGGTGATCTGGGTCTCGGTCTTCGACTCGGCGTTCGCGTACTCCGTCTTGCCCTTGTTCGCGGTGAGCGCGGCGACCTTGGCCTTGATGATCGGGTAGTCGAACTCCTCGTACCGGGTGTTCGTCGACTCCGGCATCAGCACGCCCACGGTGATGTCGTTGCTCTTCGTCGGCGTCGCCGCCCCGCCCTCCTCCGCCGCGCCGAGCATCCCGCATCCGGCGAGCGAGAGGGACATCGTGGAGGCGGCCACGGCTATGGCGATACGACGCATTCAGGGGCTCACTTCAGGTGCGTTAGGGACATGGGCGCGACTCGACCACCCAGGTGTCTGAAAAGACAACTGGCCGCCCACCGCCGCCGTCAAGCGGAACTACTTAACGAAGTAACAACATCACCCTCCGCTTAGCGGGTGAAGACACATGGAGACGACGCGAAGGACTCGGCGGGGGCGCCTCACGAACCCTTCACCGACCCGCACTTCACCGCGTCCGGGAACACGCCGAAGGGGCGGCCCCGGAGGATGTCCGGGGCCGCCCCTTCGGCGTGCGTGCGGTGGAGCGGTGGAGCGTCGGGACGTCAGGCCCAGGGGGCCGTCGGGCTGTCGGGCCGTCAGTCCGAGGTCTGCTGGCGCTTGGGGCGCCAGACGACCAGGGCGCTGGTCTGCTGGACCTCCTGGTAGGGGACCAGGTCGCGGCGGTAGGACGCGTGGACCGCGGCCTCCCTCTGCTGCATGGCCGCCGCCGCGCCGTCCAGCGCCGACTCCAGTTCCGCGACCCTCGACTGGAGGGCCGCGACCTGGTTCTCCAGCTCGATGATCCGCTTGATGCCGGCCAGGTTGATGCCCTCGTCCTGGGACAACTGCTGGACGGTGCGCAGCAGTTCGATGTCCCGGGCCGAGTAGCGGCGGCCCCGGCCCGCGGTGCGGTCCGGGGAGACCAGGCCGAGCCGGTCGTACTGGCGGAGCGTCTGGGGGTGCAGGCCGGAGAGCTGGGCCGCCACCGAGATGACGTAGACCGGGGTCTCCTGGGTCAGTTCGTACGGGTTGCGCCGACGGCCGTCCATGACGCTCAAGCTCCCTTCGCTGCCTCGAACAGCTCGGCCCGCGGGTCCTCCTCCGCGGTCGCCTCGCGATACGCCTCCAGTGCGTCACGAGCCTTCCCCGACAGGTCCTTCGGGACACTCACCTCGACGGTGACGAGGAGGTCGCCCCGGCTGCCGTCCTTGCGGACCGCGCCCTTGCCGCGGGCGCGCATGGTGCGCCCGTTGGGGGTGCCGGGCGGCAGTTTCAGCGTGATCGGCGGGCCGCCCAGGGTGGGGACCCTGATGTCGCCGCCGAGCGCCGCCTCGGTGAAGGTGACCGGCACGCTCACCGTGAGGTTGTCGTCCTTGCGGCCGAAGACCGGGTGCGCGTCGACGTGGACGGCGACGTAGAGGTCACCGGCCGGGCCGCCGCGCTCGCCGGGAGCGCCCTTGCCGCGCAGCCGGATGCGCTGCCCGTCGGTCACCCCCGCCGGGATGCGGACCTGCATGGTCCGGGAGGACTTGGCGCGCCCGCTGCCCTTGCAGTCCATGCAGGGGTGCTCGGCGATGAGGCCGCGCCCCTTGCAGTCGGGGCACGGGTCGGTCAGCGAGAAGCCGCCGCCGGAGCCGCGGGCGACCTGTCCGGTGCCGACGCAGGTCGGGCACACGCGGGGCGTGCCGTTCTTGTCGCCGGTGCCGGAGCAGGCCTTGCAGGGGGACTGCGAGGACATCCGCAGCGGGACGGTGGCGCCCTCGATGGCCTCGGTGAAGCTCAGCGTGACCTCGGACTCGATGTCCTGGCCGCGCCGGGGCTGGGTCCGGGTGCCGGTCCCGGTGGCGCCGCCGCGGTTGAACAGCCCGCCGAAGACGTCACCGAGTCCGCCGCCGAAGCCGCCCGCGCCCTGGCCCCCGCCGCCGCCCTGGGCGCCGCCGAAGAGGTCGCCCAGGTCGAAGTTGAAGGAGCCGCCCGCCCCGCCCGGTCCGGGGCGGAAGCCGCCGTTGCCGAACAGGGCGCGGGCCTCGTCGTACTCCTTGCGCTTCTTGGGGTCGCCGAGGACGTCATTCGCCTCGGAGATCTCCTTGAAGCGCTCCTCGGCCTTGGCGTTGCCCTTGTTGGCGTCCGGGTGGAACTCGCGGGCGAGCTTCCGGTACGCCTTCTTGATCTCGGCCTCGGTGGCGTCCTTGGGGACGCCGAGGACCTTGTAGTAGTCCTTCTCGATGAAGTCCTTCGTGCTCATCCCCGACGTCCCTCCTTCCGGGCGTCCAGGGCCGCGGGGGCCCTGCGCGTGTCACGTGCGGTCGCGTCCCGCTCAGCCCTCGTCCGGGCCACCGCTCTCCTTGTCGTCACCCGTCTCCGGGGCGGACGCCGCGGGGGTGGCCGACGGCTCCGCCGACTCCGCCTTGGCGGCCTGCGCCCCGGGCTGGGGCTCGGCGACGGCCACCCGCGCGGGGCGGATGGTGCGTTCGCCGATCCGGTACCCGGGCTGGAGGATCGCCACGCAGGTCGTCTCGGTGACGTCCGGCGCGTAGCTGTGCATCAGCGCCTCGTGGATCGTCGGGTCGAAGGGCTCGCCCTCCTTGCCGAACTGCTGGAGGCCCATCTTGGCCGCGACGGTCTCCAGCGACTCGGCGACGGACTTGAACCCGCCGACGAGTTCGCCGTGTTCGCGCGCGCGGCCGATGTCGTCGAGCACGGGCAGGAGTTCGGTCAGGAGGTTCGCCACGGCGATCTCCTTGACCGCGATCCGGTCGCGCTCGACCCGGCGGCGGTAGTTCTGGTACTCGGCCTGGAGCCGCTGGAGGTCCGCGGTGCGCTCACCGAGCGCGGTACGGACCTGGTCCAGCTGGGCGACGAGGCCTGCGGTCTGGTTCGCGTCCCCGGCCGGGGCCGACCCCTCCGCGGTGGAGGAGTCGGTCTTCGGCTCGGCGTCTTCAGGGGTGGCGCCGGAGGGGACGTCGGGCTTCTCCTCGAAGCCCGGGGTCTCCTCCGTCACGCGGCACCGTCCTTGCGCTCGTCGTCCACGATCTCGGCGTCGACCACGTCGTCGTCGGCCTTGGCGCCGGCGCCGGGGGCCTCGCCGCCGGCGGCCTGGGCGGCCTGCGCGTCGGCGTACATGGCCTGGCCGAGCTTCTGCGACACGGCCGCGACCTTCTCGGTGGCGGTGCGGATCTCGGCGGTGTCCTCGCCCTTGAGGGCTTCCTTCAGCTCGCCGATCGCGGTCTCGACCTCGGTCTTGATCTCGCCGGGGACCTTGTCCTCGTTGTCCTTGAGGAACTTCTCCGTCTGGTAGACGAGCTGCTCGCCCTGGTTGCGGGCCTCGGCGGCCTCACGGCGGCGGTGGTCCTCGTCCGCGTACTGCTCGGCCTCCTGCCGCATGCGGTCGACCTCGTCCTTCGGCAGCGAGGAGCCGCCGGTGACGGTCATCTTCTGCTCTTTGCCCGTGCCGAGGTCCTTCGCGGTCACGTGCATGATGCCGTTGGCGTCGATGTCGAAGGAGACCTCGATCTGCGGGACGCCGCGCGGCGCCGGGGGCAGACCGGTCAGCTCGAACATCCCGAGCTTCTTGTTGTACGCCGCGATCTCCCGCTCGCCCTGGTAGACCTGGATCTGCACGGACGGCTGGTTGTCCTCGGCCGTCGTGAAGATCTCGGACCGCTTGGTCGGGATCGTGGTGTTGCGCTCGATGAGCTTGGTCATGATGCCGCCCTTGGTCTCGATGCCGAGGGACAGCGGGGTCACGTCGAGGAGCAGGACGTCCTTGACCTCACCCTTGAGGACACCGGCCTGGAGGGACGCGCCGATGGCGACGACCTCGTCCGGGTTGACGCCCTTGTTGGCGTCCTTGCCGCCGGTCAGCTCGCGCACCAGCTCGGCGACGGCGGGCATCCGGGTGGAACCGCCGACGAGAACGACGTGGTCGATCTCGGAGAGGTTGATGCCGGCGTCCTTGATGACGTTGTGGAACGGCGTCTTGCAGCGCTCCAGCAGGTCCGCGGTCAGCTGCTGGAACTGGGCGCGGGTGAGCTTCTCGTCCAGGTGCAGCGGGCCCTCGGCGGACGCCGTGATGTAGGGCAGGTTGATCGAGGTCTCGGTGGACGAGGACAGCTCGATCTTGGCCTTCTCGGCGGCCTCGCGGAGGCGCTGGAGGGCCATCTTGTCCTTGCTGAGGTCCACGCCGTGGCCGGACTGGAACTGCTTGACCAGGTAGTCGACGACGCGCTGGTCCCAGTCGTCACCACCGAGGTGGTTGTCGCCGTTGGTGGCCTTCACCTCGACGACGCCGTCACCGATCTCCAGGAGGGACACGTCGAAGGTGCCGCCGCCGAGGTCGAAGACGAGGATCGTCTGGTCGTCCTTGTCCAGGCCGTACGCGAGCGCGGCCGCGGTGGGCTCGTTGACGATGCGCAGGACGTTGAGGCCCGCGATCTCACCGGCCTCCTTGGTGGCCTGGCGCTCGGAGTCGTTGAAGTACGCGGGGACGGTGATGACCGCGTCGGCCACCTTCTCCCCGAGGTACGCCTCGGCGTCGCGCTTCAGCTTCTGCAGGATGAAGGCGCTCATCTGCTGCGGGTTGAAGCTCTTGCCGTCCAGCTCGATCTTCCAGTCCGTGCCCATGTGGCGCTTCACGGAGCGGATGGTGCGGTCCACGTTGGTGACCGCCTGGCGCTTGGCGACCTCGCCGACGAGAACCTCGCCGTTCTTCGCGAAGGCGACGACGGACGGCGTGGTCCGGGCACCCTCGGCGTTGGTGATGACGGTGGGCTCGCCGCCCTCCAGAACGCTGACGACGGAGTTGGTTGTGCCCAGGTCGATGCCGACCGCACGTGCCATGGTGATCTTCCTCCAGCTGACTTGAGTGGAACAGGCTCAAGTGTGCACGACGCCCGCCCCTCGGTCAACAGACCTGAGTCAGACAGACTCAACTCTTATCTGTTCCTTACACGCAAGTCGCCTCTGACCTGCGGCTACGCCATACGGCGCATCGCGCGCGCGGGGGTTTCCACGGGCCGCCGAGGGGGCCGGACGAGCGGCGCCGCCTCCCGCCGGAGCCGTCCCCGGTGCCGTACGTCGCGCTGCGGACCCGGTGCGGGACGCGCGCCGCGCGCCGCGGAACGGCCTCCGCGCGCGGGTACCCGCCACAGTCCGAGGACCACCAGCAGGGCGCCGCCCGCCACCCAGAGCGGGGCGCGCGCGCCGAGCCAGCCGGTGTGCACCAGCGTTCCCACGAGCACCCCGGCGAAGGCGGCGGCCCCGACGAGCACGGTCGCACCCGCCGCGGTGAGGCCCAGCCGCCGCAGCCGGTGGGCGAGATGGTCCGGCCCCCGCCGCAGCAGCGGGTGCCCGGCGGTGCGGCGGACCAGGACGACGAGGACGGCGTCGGCGACGGCGACGGCGGTGAGCGCGAACAGCACCCCCGCGCCGGTGGCCGCGTCCTGGCCCGCGCGCGCGACGACCGCCGCGGCGGCGAGCAGGAAGCCGGTGAACATGGCGCCGCAGCCGCCGAGGGCCACGCGCGCGGGCGGCCAGTTGTGCATGAGGAAGCCGGTCAGGGCGGCGGCGAGGACGCTGAGCAGCACGGCGAGCCCGTCCAGCACCTCGGCGGCGGCGCAGGCGGCGACCCCGAAGGCGGTGACGACGCCGACCGTGCCGACCACCCCGTCGGCGTGGTCCAGCGCCCGGAAGGCGAGGGCGACGCACGCGATCCAGCCGACGGCGGCGATCCCGGCGGGCACCCCGGTGTCGCCGTACGGCACGACGCAGGCCGCCGCCGTGGCCGTACCGGCCACCAGGAAGCGGGTCTTGAGGCGCCAGCGGTCGGCGGCGAGGCCGAGGGCGGCGACCGCCCCGGCGGCGCCGAGCAGCGCGCCCACGCCCTCGCCGAGCGGGGCGAACCCGGCGCGGTCGCCCGCGACGGCGACGGCGCAGGTGGTGAGGACGACGGCGACTCCCCCGGACAGCGGCACGCGTCGCTGCCGCTGCCGCCGGTCGGCCAGGCCCAGGCGCAGGGCGGGGCCGCGCAGCAGGGCGGCGAGGAGGGCGGCGAGGAGCAGGGCGGTGGCGGCGGCGGTGATCCCGTAGAGCACGGCTATAAATTAGTCATAAATGTATCAATTTGGTACGAATAACACGGTCGGCTTTCGAGTGACGGCCGATCGGACCCCGGCACCGCGCCCACCAGCGCTTTTCCGGCGCGTCTCCGGGATCGCCCTGCGGATCGCTGAGGTGACCCTCAGCGATCCAGATCACCCCGTGCCCGGCTACAGTGCGGCGAGAGATGGGGGTACTCTCAGACAGACTGCATAAGTTACCGCTTAGTAATTTCGGGTATCCGTCCCCGACGAGACCCCCTCGCAGGCCCGAGGAGCCCCCATGCAACTCGCCGCGATCATCGTGTCGCTGGTCCTGACCGTGGTCGGCGTCGCGCTGCTCGCACGCGCCATCGGCCAGTTCGTCCGCTACTTCAAGCTGGGCCAGCCGGTCCCGGCGGGCACCCGGACGGACAACCCCTATCAGCGCTCCGTGACCCTGACGCGCGAGTTCCTCGGCCACACCCGCATGAACCGCTGGGGCATCGTCGGGTTTGCGCACTGGTTCGTCGCGGTCGGCTTCCTGACGCTCCCGCCGACCCTGGCGCAGGCCTTCGGCCAGCTCTTCCAGGCGGACTGGACGCTCCCGGTCATCGGCGGTTTCCTGCCGTTCGAGCTGTACATCGAGTTCATCGGCGTGATGACGATCCTCGGCATCGCCGTGCTGATCGTGATCCGCCTGCTGAACCTGCCGTCCCGGCCGGGCCGCAAGTCCCGCTTCGCGGGCTCGAAGTCGGGTCAGGCGTACTTCGTCGAGTACGTCATCCTCACCATCGGCCTCGCCATCTACGTGCTGCGCGGCCTGGAGGGCGCGATCCACCACGTGGAGCACTACGAGGCCGCGTACTTCGCCTCGTATCCGCTGGTCCTCGCCTTCAAGGGCCTCGGTGTCGGCACGCTCCAGAACCTGATCTACCTCACCGCGATGGTGAAGATCAGCACCTCGTTCATCTGGATGATCGTGGTCTCGCTCAACACCAACATGGGTGTGGCGTGGCACCGGTTCCTGGCGTTCCCGAACATCTGGTTCAAGCGGGAGGCGTCGGGCGGGACGGCGTTGGGCGGGCTGCTGCCGATGACGTCGGGCGGGAAGCCGATCGACTTCGCGGACCCCGGTGACGACGACGTGTTCGGTGTCTCCCAGGTGGAGCAGTTCTCGTGGAAGGGCCTGCTGGACTTCTCCACCTGTACGGAGTGCGGGCGGTGCCAGTCGCAGTGCCCCGCCTGGAACACCGGCAAGCCCCTGTCCCCGAAACTGCTGATCATGTCGCTGCGCGATCACGCGCACGCCAAGGCCCCCTACCTCCTGGCCGGTGGCGGCAAGTCCATGGAGGGGGAGGAGAAGGCGTCCCCGGAGCAGCTGAAGGACGTGCCCGCCGCCGCCCTCGCGGAGGCGGAACGCCCGCTGATCGGCACCGCCGAGGAGGGCGGGGTCATCGATCCGGACGTGCTGTGGTCGTGCACGACGTGCGGGGCGTGTGTGGAGCAGTGCCCGGTGGACATCGAGCACGTCGACCACATCGTGGACATGCGGCGCTACCAGGTGATGATCGAGTCGGCGTTCCCGTCCGAGGCGGGCACGATGCTGAAGAACCTGGAGAAGAAGGGCAACCCCTGGGGGCTGGCGAAGAAGCAGCGCCTGGAGTGGCTGAAGGAGGTCGACTTCGAGGTCCCCGTCGTCGGGAAGGACATCGAGGACCTCTCCGAGGTCGAGTACCTGTACTGGGTGGGCTGCGCGGGCGCCCTGGAGGACCGCGCGAAGAAGACCACGAAGGCGTTCGCGGAACTCCTCCACATCGCCGGGGTGAAGTTCGCGATCATGGGCGGCGACGAGAAGTGCACGGGTGACTCCGCGCGCCGGCTGGGCAACGAGCCGCTGTTCCAGGAACTCGGCATGGAGAACGTCATGGCCCTCAACATGGCGTTCGGCGAGGAGATGGACGACGACGGCAACGTCACCCCCGAGTCCCGCAGGCCGAAGGCGTCGAAGAAGATCGTCGCGACGTGCCCGCACTGCCTGAACACGATCGGCAACGAGTACCCCCAGCTCGGCGGCGACTACGAGGTCGTCCACCACACCCAGCTCCTGCAGCGCCTGGTCGACGAGGGACGCCTCATCCCGGTCACCCCGGTCGAGGGCATCATCACCTACCACGACCCCTGCTACCTGGGCCGTCACAACAAGGTGTACACCCCGCCGCGGGAGATCATCGCGAGCGTCCCGGGACTGCGCAACGAGGAGATGCACCGCCACAAGGAACGCGGCTTCTGCTGCGGCGCGGGCGGCGCCCGGATGTGGATGGAGGAACGGATCGGCAAGCGCATCAACAACGAACGCGTCGACGAGGCCCTCGCCCTCGACCCCGACATCGTCTCCACCGCCTGCCCCTTCTGCCTCGTCATGCTCACCGACTCCGTCAACGGCAAGAAGAACGATGGCAAGGCCAAGGAGTCCATCCAGGTCGTCGACGTCGCCCAGCTCCTCCTGGAGTCGGTGAAGACCCCCGTCGACGACGAGCCCCCGGCGGGCACGTCGGAGGCGGAGAGCGCGCCGGAGCCCGAGCCCGTGAAGTGACGTCGGCGCACCGACCGCCGGTGAGACAGCCGCACGCAGGCTGACCGGCGGTCAAGTGCCCGGCCCGCAGGCCGGGTTGTGAGGCCCCCGTCCCCTCCGGGACCGGGGGCCTCTCCCGTACCCGGCCCGACACCCTTGGCCTCCCCCGCAGGTACTACGGGCCCGCCCTCCGCAGGCCGTACGGGTCCCCCTGATCCCCCCTTAGGGGATGTCACAGGTCGGCCGCAAAGGCCCTTCCCGGGGCCCCGGCCCCGCACGTGATCCCCCCGGACCAGGTACGTTCGACGACGTGGCTGGATTCAGGATCGGACGTGGCGGCCGGGACGGCCGCGCCCCCCAAGCGCGACCCCAGAACCCTCCCCAGGGGCAGCAGAGACCCCAGGGAGGGTCCTACGGCTACCCGCAACCGCCGCAGCCCCCCGCGTACCCGCAGCAGCAGCCCCCGTACGGCCGTCAGCAGCCGTACGGGCAGCAGCAGCCGTACGGGGGCGGCGCGGGCGGTGGCCAGGGCGGGCACGGCGGCGGCGAACCGGAGTACTTCGGCGGGGGCGACCCGTACGGCGCAGCGGGCCCCGACCCGTACGCGGCGAACAATCCGGGGCACACCCAGGCCTTCTCGATCGACGACCACCAGCAGTACAGCCAGGGCGAGACCTACCACGCGGGCGCCGCGGCCCCCGCCGGTCCGGTCGGGCCGCGCCTGCACTGGAAGGCCCTGCTGCGCGGCATCGTGCTGTCGCCCGCGCAGACCTTCCTCCAGATGCGCGACTACAGCCTCTGGGGCCCCGCGCTGGTCGTCACCTTCCTCTACGGTCTGCTCGCGGTCTTCGGCTTCGACGACACCCGCGAGGACGCGATCAACGCGACGCTGTCCAACGCGATCCCGATCGTCCTGACGACGGCCGTCGCGATGGTGCTGAGCACCTTCGTCCTCGGCGTGGTCACGCACACCCTCGCCCGCCAGCTCGGCGGCGACGGCGCCTGGCAGCCCACGGTCGGCCTGTCGATGCTGATCATGTCGCTCACGGACGCCCCGCGGCTGGTCTTCGCGATGTTCCTCGGCGGCGACGCCTCCTTCGTGCAGCTCCTCGGCTGGGCGACCTGGGTCGCCGCGGGCGCCCTGCTCACGCTCATGGTGAGCCGGTCCCACGACCTGCCCTGGCCGAAGGCGCTGGGCGCGTCCGCGATCCAGCTGATCGCGATCCTGTCGATCGTGAAGCTGGGCACGTTCTAGCGGTCAGGGAGTTCCGGGGCGCGCCGCCCCGGCCCGTACGACGAGGAAGGCCCCCGGCGGACGCCGGGGGCCTTCCTCATGGGCCGTGGGTGCCGGGCGGGATCAGCCCCGCTCGCTGTACTCGGGAACCCGCGCGGAACGGTCCCCCGCCCCCGCCCCTTCCAGCGGCGCCGCCCCGGTCAGCTTCTCGCCCTCGATGTCGACGTGCGGCAGGACCCGGTCGATCCACCGGGGCAGGTGCCAGGCCCGCTCGCCGAGCAGCGCCAGCACGGCCGGCACGAGCGTCATCCGGACCACGAAGGCGTCCAGCGCGACCGCGACGGCCAGGCCGAACCCGAGGGACTTGATGATCGCCTCGTGGGCGCCGACGAACCCGGCGAACACCGTGATCATGATGAGCGCGGCCACCGTCACCACCCGCGCGCTGTGCCGGAACCCGGTCGCGACCGCCGTCCGCGGGTCGGCGCCGTGGACGTACGCCTCACGCATCCGGGTCACCAGGAAGACCTGGTAGTCCATGGCCAGGCCGAAGACGATGCCGACCGTCAGGATCGGCATCAGGCTCATGATCGGGCCGGTCTGCTCGATGCCGAACAGGTCCTTCAGCCAGCCCCACTGGAACACCGCGACCAGCGCGCCGAACGAGGCGAGCACCGACAGCAGGAAGCCGACGGCCGCCTTGAGCGGCACCAGCAGCGAGCGGAACACCAGGATCAGCACGAGGAACGCCAGCCCCACCACGAGCAGCATGTACGGCACGACGGCCGCCGTGAACTTGGCCGACGTGTCGATGTTCAGCGCCGTGCTGCCCGTGACCAGGCCCCGGGCGCCGGTCTCGGCCTCCGTGCGGTCGGCCAGGTCGCGGATGTCGCCGACCAGCGCCTTCGTGGCGTCGCTCGCGGGGGCGCTGCGCGGGACGACGGTCAGGATCGCCGTGTCACCGGCCGGGTTGAAGGCGGCGGGCGCCACCGTCGCCACGTCGTCCAGCTCCGCCAGGTCGGACGCGAAGCGGTCGGCCGCGGCCCGCGCGGCGGCCGGGTCGGCGTCGGTGACGACGACGGTCAGCGGGCCGTTGAAGCCGGGGCCGAAGGAGTCGGCGAGCAGGTCGTAGGCCTTGCGCTGGGTGGTGGACACGGGCTGCGAGCCGTCGTCGGGCAGGCCCAGCTCCAGCCTGGTCGCGGGCAGCGCGAGCACCCCGAGGGCGAGAACGGAGACGACCAGCGCGCGCACGGGCCGCCGCAGGACGGCGTCCACCCAGCGGGCGGCGACACCGGGCTTCGGAGCGGAGTCAGGGGCGGGGGTGGCAGGGGTGGTGGGGCCGGGGGTGACTGTGGCGCCGGTGGCGTTCGCGCCGGGAGTGCGGCGGCGGGGCGTACGGGTGCGGCCGAGGACGCGTTCCGGGGCGAGGCCGAGGAGGGCCGGGACGAGGGTGACGGCGACCAGGACGGCGACGGTCACCGCGCCCGCGGCGGCCATACCCATCGCGGTGAGGACCCGCAGGTTGACCACCGCCAGCCCGACCAGGGCGATGACGACGGTCAGCCCGGCGAACACGACGGCCGATCCGGCGGTGCCGTTGGCGCGGGCGGCGGCCTCGCGCGCGGGGTGCCCGGCGGCGCGCTCGGAGCGGTAGCGGGACACGATGAAGAGGGAGTAGTCGATGCCGACCGCGATGCCCAGCATGGTGGCCAGCGCGGATGTGTTGCCGTTGAGGTTCAGCGGCCCGGACAGGGCGGTGATCGCGCCCAGGGTGACGCCCACCCCGACGAGGGCGGTCAGGAGCGGCATCCCGGCGGCGACCAGCGAGCCGAAGGTGACGAGCAGGATGACGGCGGCCAGCGCGAACCCCACCGCCTCGGTGACCATGCTCGCCCCGGCGGGCTCCAGGGCGCTGCCGGTCGCCTCCACGGTCAGCCCGGTCGCGCGGCCCGCGTCGAGGGCGGCGTCGAACCGGTCGTGGTCGGCGCCGGTCAGGGCGTCCGCCGTCACCCCGTAGGTGACCTGCGCGTACGCGGTCGTGCCGTCGGCGCTGACGGTGCGGGCGGCGAACGGGTCGGTGACGGCGGCGACGCGCGCCGAGGAGCCCTCGACGTCCGCCAGGACCGCCGCGACGGCCTCCCGGTTCTCGGGGCCGGTGATCCGCTGCCCGTCGGGGGCGCGCAGGACGATGCGGGCCCCGGCGCCCTCGGCGTTCGCCGCCGGGAACTTCTCCGCCAGCAGGTCGAACGCCTTCTGGGCCTCGGTCCCGGGCAGGCTGACGGCGGTCTCCGTGGCGCCGGTGGCACCGGCCGCCGCCGCGCCGGACCCGCCGAGGACGGCGACCCAGAGCAGCAGGACGAGCCAGCGCCGCCGGAAGGCGAAGCCGCCGATCCGGTAGAGGAAAGTGGCCATGGGGTGAGCACTCCGTACGGAAGAGGGGGCGAGGCGGGGTGGGGCGGGGAGCGGGGCGCCCGGCGGGAACGGGCGGGGCGGGCGCCGTGGACCCATGCTCAGGGCGGGCGGCGGACCGGCGCGTCGGCCGGACGTACCCGTACCGGCCCGGTGCTGTCGGCCGTTCGGCCGACAGCACCGGGCGGACCGTCCTCCCTAGGCTGGGCGCGTGGACTGGGATCTTCCGTTTTCTCCCGTGATCAGACGCCTCGTCGGCGGCACCGTCGTCCTGGCCCTCGTGCTCACCTGGGTCGCCGACCTGGCGCTGCTGAGCCGCAGCGGCAGCCCCTGGCACCCGGCGACGAACTGGGTCCCGGCGCTGGTCACCGGCCCGGTCGCCGTCCTCGCGCTGATCGACACCCCTTGGTCGCCGCCGCTCCAGGTGCGGGCGGCGGCGATGGCGGTCCTCTCCGTCGCCGTGACCGGGTGGTGTCTGGCCGCCCCCCAGTACCAGGCGTCGGTGGGCGCGCTGGAGGGGTCGGGGCTGCTGTTCCTGCTGGTGTGCACCCTCAGCGAGATCAACCGCCCGACCCGGACCGCCCTCGTGTCGGCGGGCCTGGCCGCGGCGGTGCTGCTGATGGCGCTGCGGCACCGGTCCGTCGGCACCTTCGTCCCGGCGACCTACATCCTCACCGTGGCCCTCGCCCTGTGCGTCGCGCTGGGCTTCGTCATCCGGGCCATGGAGACCCGCCGACGGCGCGCCGTCGAGGACGTACGGCAGGCCGAACGGCTCTCCCTGGCCCGCGATCTGCACGACCTGATCGCCCATCACATGACCGGCATCATCGTGCAGGCCAACGCCGCCGCGACCATCCACGCCACCGCGCCCGAGAAGATCGAGCCGATCCTGCGCACCATCGCCGCGTCCGGCACCGAGACCCTGGAGTCCATGCGCCGCCTGGTGCGGGTGCTGCGGGAGGACGGCCACCCCGCGCCGCTCCCCGGCGACCTGCTCGGCGAACTCGCCGACCTCGTCGCCCGCTACTGCGCCACCGCCGTCTCCGGCGCCCCCGCCGACCAGGCCCGCCTGGAGGCGACCGCCACCGCCCGCACCGCCCGCCTGGACCCGGAGGTGGAGATCTCCGTCCACCGGCTGGTGCAGGAGGCCCTCACCAACACCCGCCGCCACGCGCCCCGGGCCCGGGTGACGGTCCAGCTCGACGCGGACGACACCTGGCTGCACGTCTCCGTCGTCAACACCGCTTCCCCCGGCCACGATTCGGCCCCCGCGGGCGGCCGCAGCGGCTTCGGCCTCATCGGCCTCCAGGAACGCGTACGGGCCCTCGACGGCACCTTCCACGCGGGCCCCCTGCCGTACGGCGGCTGGCAGGTACAGGCGGACTTTCCCCGGAAGGGGTGAGGGGACGGAGTGAGAGGACGGGGTGAGGGGCGCCGTGCCGGGTTGGACGGCGACAGGCGGACCGTCCGCACCGTACTCACCCTTGGGGTCTACGGGTCTACGGGTCTACGGGTCTACGTCCGGGGTCCGACGACCCCGTGCTCCCAGACCCAGGCGGCGACCTCGACGCGGTTGCGGACGTCGAGCTTGACCTGGATGCGCCCCAGGTAGGTCTTGACGGAGGACAGCGACAGGAACAGCTCGGCGCAGATCTCCTGGTTGGTCCGCCCGACGGCGACGAGCCGTACGATCTCCAGCTCGCGCGCGCTGAGCCCGCCCCCGGCGCCGGTGCGCCCGGTGTCCGCGGCGGGCGGCCCGCCGCGCCCGATCTCCTTCAGCAGCCGTACGGTCACGGCCGGGGAGACCAGCGCGTCGCCGCGCGCCGCCGCCCGGACCGCCTCGACGAGCAGTTCGGGCGAGGCGTCCTTGAGGAGGAACCCGCAGGCGCCGTTGCGCAGGGCGGTACGGACGTAGTCGTCCTGGTCGAAGGTGGTGATGACGACGACGTTGAACGGGACGGCCGCCCCGGGTCCCGCGAGCTGCCGGGTGACCTCCAGCCCGTCGAGGCGGGGCATGCGGATGTCGGCGAGCACCACGCGGGGACGCAGGGCGCGGGCGAGGGCGACGCACTCGACGCCGTCGGCGGCCTCGCCGACCACGGTGATGTCCGGCTGCGCGTCGAGGATCAGCCGGAACCCGGCCCGGACCAGCGGCTGGTCGTCCGCGACGACGACGTCGATGGGCGCGCCGTCCATCCGGGACTACAGCGCCTCGGTGTTGGGGCGGGCGGCCTCACCGCTCCGGCTGACCGGGGGCAGGACGCTCCAGGGGAAGTTGATCCAGTCGTCGGTGCGCTTCCAGACGTACTCGCACTTCACGAGGGAGTGGGACTTCTCGTAGATGACGGCGCTGCGGACCTCGGCGACGGTGTCGAGGCAGAAGTCGCGGACCAGCTTGAGCGTCTTGCCGGTGTCGGCGACGTCGTCGGTGATCAGGACCTTCTTGGCGGAGAAGTCGACGAGGTCGGGGACGGGCGCGAGCATGACGGGCATGTCGAGGGTGGTGCCGACGCCGGTGTAGAACTCGACGTTGACGAGATGCAGGTTCTTGCAGTCGAGGGCGTAGGCGAGCCCGCCGGCCACGAAGACGCCGCCGCGGGCGATGCTCAGCACGACGTCGGGGACGTACCCGTCGTCGGCGACGGCCTGCGCCAGCTCGCGCACGGCGACCCCGAACGACTCGTAGCTCAGGTTCTCCCGCCGCTCCTGCCCGTTCGGGCTCTTCGGCGCCCCGTCGCTCACACCTGGGTCCGGTGGAAGTTGAGGAAGGAGCGGGAGGCGGTGGGTCCGCGCTGCCCCTGGTAGCGGGAGCCGTAGCGCTCGCTGCCGTACGGGTGCTCGGCGGGCGAGCTGAGCCGGAACATGCACAGCTGCCCGATCTTCATGCCCGGCCAGAGCTTGATGGGCAGGGTGGCGAGGTTGGACAGCTCCAGCGTGACGTGCCCGGAGAAACCGGGGTCGATGAACCCGGCCGTGGAGTGCGTGACGAGACCGAGCCGCCCGAGGGAACTCTTGCCCTCCAGCCGGGAGGCGAGATCGTCGGGCAGCGTGATGACCTCGTACGTCGAGGCGAGGACGAACTCACCGGGGTGGAGGATGAACGGCTCGTCCCCCTCCGGCTCCACCAGCCGCGTCAGGTCCGCCTGCTCGACGGAGGGGTCGATGTGCGGGTAACGGTGGTTCTCGAACACCCGGAAGAGGCGGTCGAGACGTACGTCGACACTGGAAGGCTGCACCATCGATACGTCGTAGGGATCGATCCGCACCCGCCCGGCGTCGATCTCGGCCCGGATGTCCTTGTCTGAGAGAAGCACGCCCTGAGGATACGCAAGGCGCGCGAACCGCCCACCACCAGGACGACCCGCGCGCCTCTCTGCTGCCGCTTGCCTATCGCTTCGTGAGAGTGACCGGTACGGCGCTGCGCAACCGCGCGCAGCGGGGGCACCGGACGAGCCGGCCGGGGCCGAGCCGCTCGGCCTGCTGCATCGGGAACGAAGCGGTACTGAACACGTGCCCATCGGCACAACGGACGACGGTGCGCTCCATCAAGTCCAAGAGTCCCTTCCCCAAGAGAGCCCCGCCCGACGCCTGCTCGCCGGACGACGAAAGCCACATTACGGGAGAAACAGAGGCCCTTGGCGGGCGGCACTCCGGGGTGGGGGCGGGCCGCTCGGCGCCCCTTCAGCGTCGGATCGACCGCGCGCGGGGACCGGCCTCACCGAGGGGCGCGCACGAGGATACGCCCCTCGACCCGGCGGCCACCGTACGCCCCAACTCCCCTCCCCCGCACCCCGATCCGGCCACCCCTCCGACCACGAACGCGGACCGCCCCACGGCTTCAGCGCCGGGGGGCGGGCATGGGGTAGAGTGACGAGGCATTCAGACACCGCACCACCGGTGTCACGTGCGGGTGTAGTTTAATGGTAGAACATCAGCTTCCCAAGCTGAGAGCGCGAGTTCGATTCTCGTCACCCGCTCCATGAGAAACCCCCAGGTCGATGACCTGGGGGTTGTTTGTTGCCCTGACCGTGGGCAGGGTCCTTGCACTGAGCTTTCCAAGCCGTCGATCTGTCGCTGCTCTGCGGTAGATCGACATCCCGTGAACCGGCTTGCCTCTCGGCTGTTCTCCCCGCCGTTCGCCGACGACGGACAGTCCAGGGGAGATCAACTTGGAGATGAATTGTCGTGATTCAGGCATAAAGCAGCTTGAATCGGCCGACTGGGGTCGGGAACGGGAGTGGAGCACCTCCGCCGGGTGACGATGAGTCTGCCGCGCCACGCACCGCCCGGACCAGGGAGGACCGATGGGCAAGCAGGTCAAGTGTGGGTCGACCCAGACCAAGACCGGCAAACGCTGCCAGAATCCGGCGATGATCGGCTACTCCCGCTGCCAGTTGCACCGGGGCGAGTGGACTCCACCGCAGCCGAAGAAGACCAAGAAGCGCTGACCTGAGGTGAGCTTGCCGGGGCAGTTCCGAAGTCGCAAGCCCGGCTGCCCGATCGTGGCTGAAAAGCATTCGGCCACTTTGCATACACGAAAGGGGCCGGGCAGGAAATCCCGCCCGGCCCCTCGCGGGCACTCGGTGAATTCAGGCGTTGGCTGAAAACGGACTCTCCCGATGTCGGGTTCAGCCAAAATTCAACGACTGCGAGATGCTAGGCCTTACCCTTGCATACGGCCGTGGAGCCTCCCGGCGTCCCTATGCTCACCCACACCGTTCGACCCTCGGGGATGTCAAAATTCATGTTGACCGAGTCGCCGGTCCAGAGCGCCCGGTCCCAAATCCTTTCGACCTTCGAGCCGTCGGCCGACGCCCATTCCACACTGACCGTCATGGAGGCTCCCGCCCAGTTGCGGGCCGACAGCGTCTCGCCCTTGCCCTTGAAGGACGCTCGGGCGGCCTTCGTGGAGTCGCTCGTCCTCCAGAGCGAGGCGACCAGGTCGTTGGAACCGGGGTCGCCGTCGGCGGCCCACTTGTCGCAGCTGGTCGACCACGCTGCCGCTTGGGCCGTTCCCGGAACGGCCAAAACGAGCGTCGTGGCTGCGGCCATCAGGACAAAAGCCCCCGTGAAATTCGCTTTCTTGGTGATGCGCATACGTCTGTCCTCCAGATGCTCAAGCAAGAAACTCAGTCAGCATGGACAACAGGGGATTTCTCTCCCTTCGAATGCGTCACATTCCCCCTGGAACGCGAGGGAGGTCACCCCTCGCGGCGGTACAACTTTCCCACGATCCACTTTGATCTACAATCGCAAACACGTTTTCTTGAGGGTCACTTGAGCTTCGGAGCCCTCGCGACAGCTGTAATCGGAATGCCGAAGTTCGCTTCGTCTTCTGACAAGCGCAACGTTCGATCGTCACTACGGTTCGGTCGGCTCGGCGTCGCGTCTTCGGTGCACGCGGGAGGGACAGTCGCCGGGTCGGGGCGACTGTCGGTCCAGGTGGGTCTCGCTGGCGTAGGTGAGTGGCTGGGGGTGTGGGGGCGGAGGCGTATTCGGCTCCGCCCCCACACCCCCGGCTCAGGCTCAGCCCTCGCCGGAGTCCGAGTCCCCGTCCCCGTCCCCGTCCGACTCCAGGTCCCCCTCTGTCTCCAGGTATGTCTGGCGGAGGGCTTCCAGGATCTGGGGGTCGGGCTTTTCCCACATGCCTCGGGATTCTGCTTCGAGGAGGCGTTCGGCTATGCCGTGCAGGGCCCAGGGGTTGGCCTCCTGGAGGAAGGCGCGGTTGGTGGGGTCGAGGACGTAGGTCTCGGTGAGCTTGTCGTACATCCAGTCGGCGAGGACGCCGGTGGTGGCGTCGTAGCCGAAGAGGTAGTCGACGGTGGCGGCGAGTTCGAAGGCGCCCTTGTAGCCGTGGCGGCGCATCGCCTCGATCCACTTGGGGTTGACGACGCGGGCGCGGAAGACGCGGGAGGTCTCCTCGACCAGGGTGCGGGTGCGGACCGTCTCCGGGCGGGTGGAGTCGCCGATGTACGCCTCGGGGGCGGAGCCGCGCAGGGCGCGGACGGTGGCGACCATGCCGCCGTGGTACTGGAAGTAGTCGTCGGAGTCGGCGATGTCGTGCTCGCGGGTGTCGGTGTTCTTCGCGGCCACCGCGATGCGCCGGTACGCCGTCTCCATCTCGTCGCGGGCCGGGCGGCCGTCGAGTTCACGGCCGTACGCGTAGCCGCCCCAGACGGTGTAGACCTCGGCGAGGTCGGCGTCGGTGCGCCAGTCGCGGGAGTCGATGAGCTGGAGCAGGCCCGCGCCGTACGTGCCGGGGCGGGAGCCGAAGATGCGGGTGGTGGCGCGGCGTTCGTCGCCGTGCTCGGCCAGGTCCGCCTGGACGTGGGCGCGTACGTGGTTGGCCTCGGCGGGCTCGTCGAGGGAGGCGGCCAGCCGTACGGCGTCGTCGAGGAGGCCGACGACGTGCGGGAACGCGTCGCGGAAGAAGCCGGAGATGCGGAGGGTGACGTCGATGCGGGGGCGGCCCAGCTCCTCCTGGGGGACGGCCTCGACGCCCGTGACGCGGCGGGAGGCGTCGTCCCAGACGGGGCGGACGCCGAGCAGGGCGAGCGCCTCGGCGACGTCGTCGCCCGCCGTGCGCATCGCGCTGGTGCCCCACAGGGAGAGGCCGACGGAGACGGGCCAGTCGCCGTGGTCGGTGCGGTAGCGCTCCAGCAGGGAGTCGGCGAGGGCCTGCCCGGTCTCCCACGCGAGGCGGGAGGGGACGGCCTTGGGGTCGACGGAGTAGAAGTTGCGGCCCGTCGGCAGGACGTTGACCAGGCCGCGCAGCGGGGAGCCGGAGGGTCCCGCGGGGATGAAGCCGCCGTTGAGGGCGTGGACGACGTGGTCGAGTTCGGCGGTGGTGGCGGCGAGCCGCGGGACGACCTCGCGGGCCGCGAACTCCAGGACGGCGGCGACCTGTTCGCCGTGGGTGTCGGGGACGGCGGCCGGGTCCCAGTTCGCGTCGTCCATCGCCTGGACCAGGGCGCGGGCCTGCTCCTCGGCGGCGTCGGCGGTGGTGCGGGTGGCGGCGGACTCGTCCAGGCCGAGGGCCTCGCGCAGGCCGGGCAGGGCGGTGGTGCCGCCCCAGATCTGGCGGGCGCGCAGGATCGCCAGGACCAGGTTGACGCGGTCGCCGCCGGCGGGCGGGGCGCCGAGGACGTGCAGGCCGTCACGGATCTGGGCGTCCTTGACCTCGCACAGCCAGCCGTCGACGTGGAGGAGGAAGTCGTCGAAGCCGTCGTCGTCGGGGCGGTCCTCCAGGCCGAGGTCGTGGTCGAGGCGGGCGGCCTGGATCAGCGTCCAGATCTGGGCGCGGATCGCGGGCAGCTTCGCCGGGTCCATCGCGGCGATCTGGGCGTACTCGTCGAGAAGTTGCTCCAGGCGCGCGATGTCGCCGTAGGAGTCGGCGCGGGCCATCGGCGGGACGAGGTGATCGACGAGGGTGGCGTGCACGCGGCGCTTGGCCTGGGTGCCCTCGCCGGGGTCGTTGACGAGGAACGGGTAGATCAGCGGGAGGTCGCCGAGGGCGGCGTCGGGGCCGCAGGCGGCGGAGAGGCCCGCGTTCTTGCCGGGCAGCCACTCCAGGTTGCCGTGCTTGCCGAGGTGGACCATGGCGTCCGCGCCGAACCCGCCGTCGGCGGCCGGGGCGGCGACCCAGCGGTAGGCAGCCAGGTAGTGGTGGGACGGCGGCAGGTCGGGGTCGTGGTAGATCGCGATGGGGTTCTCGCCGAAGCCGCGCGGCGGCTGGATCAGGACGAGCAGGTTCCCGAAGCGCAGGGCCGCGAGGACGATGTCGCCCTCCGGGTTGGCGCTGCGGTCCACGAACATCTCGCCCGGCGCGGGCCCCCAGTGCTCCTCGACGGCCGCGCGCAGGTCGCCGGGGAGGGTCGCGAACCAGCGGCGGTAGTCGGCGGCCGGGATACGGACCGGGTTGCGGGCGAGCTGCTCCTCGGTGAGCCAGTCCTGGTCGTGGCCGCCCGCCTCGATGAGCGCGCGGATCAGCTCGTCGCCGTCGCCGGAGGCCAGGCCGGGGATGTCGGCGCCGCCGAAGTCGTAGCCCTCCTCGCGCAGGCGGCGCAGCAGGGCGACGGCGCTGGCGGGGGTGTCGAGGCCGACGGCGTTGCCGATGCGGGAGTGCTTGGTCGGGTAGGCGGACAGGACGAGGGCGAGGCGCTTGTCCGCCGCGGGTATGCGGCGCAGGCGGGCGTGGCGTACGGCGATCCCGGCGACGCGGGCGGCCCGCTCGGGGTCGGCGACGTAGGCGGGGAGGCCGTCGGCGTCGATCTCCTTGAAGGAGAACGGCACGGTGATGAGGCGGCCGTCGAACTCGGGCACGGCGATCTGGGTGGCCGCGTCGAGCGGGGAGACGCCCTCGTCGTTCTCCTCCCAGGTCTGCCGGGAGGAGGTCAGGCACAGCGCCTGGAGGATCGGCACGTCCAGGGTGGGCAGGGCGCCCGCGTCCCACGACTCGTCGTCGCCGCCGGCGGAGGCGCGCGCGGGGGTGCTGCCGCCCGCGGCGAGGACGGTGGTGACGACGGCGTCCGCGGCGCGCAGTTCCTCGATCAGCTCGGCCTCGGGGGCGCGCAGCGACGCCACGTACAGCGGCAGCGGGCGGCCGCCCGCGTCCTCCACGGCCTCGCACAGGGTCTGGACGAAGGCGGTGTTGCCGCTCATGTGGTGGGCGCGGTAGTAGAGCACGGCGATCGTCGGGGCGTCTGCGGCGGCGTCGGCGTGCGGGGTCCGCGCGGTGCGGTCGGCGCCGTCGGCACGGGCGGTGCGCTCCAGGTGGCCCCAGGAGGGCGCCGGGGCGGGGGCGTCGAAGCCGTGGCCGGTGAGCAGGACGGTGTCGGAGAGGAACCGGGCCAGCTGCTCCAGGTTGGCGGGGCCGCCGTGGGCGAGGTAGGCGTGCGCTTCGGCGGCGATGCCGACGGGCACCGTGGAGACGGCCATCAGCTGGGCGTCCGGGGCCTGTTCGCCGGTGAGGACGACGACGGGGCGGCCGTCGGCGAGCAGCAGGTCGAGGCCCTCCTGCCAGGCGCGGACCCCGCCGAGGAGACGGACGACGACGAGGTCGGCGCCGTCCAGCAGGGCGGGCAGGTCGTCCAGGGGGAGCCGGGCGGGGTTGGCGAACCGGTAGGGCACCGGTCCGTCGGCCGCGCGGGCGCTGAGCAGGTCGGTGTCGGACGTCGACAGGAGCAGGATCATGCGGCGTCGGCCTTCCTCGGGGTCCGCGCCCCGGGCGGTGAAAGACGGCGGGAGTTCCTGACTCGCCCGGCCCCCGGGGACCGGACTCACAGTGGCGGGACCGCGCCGGAGTCGCACCGGCTTCCTCCCCTGTCGCCGTCGTGGCGACGGCGGACCGGTTGATCCACCACGGGCATAGTAAGCGGCCCGGTCAACGGGGCGGGGGGCGGTGAGGGGCGGGGGAGCGCAGGGGGTGACGGGTACGGGGAGGGGGTGATGGGGCGACGGGTGACTGGGCGGGGAGGCGGGCGGGGCCCGGAGCCCGGCGAGGGGGCGAGGAAGCGGTGCGGGGTGGTGGGCCGCGGGCGGGCCGCCGTAGGTGACTCGCCAGTAGGGTCCGGTGGCCGGGCCACGTATTCGTCCGAGGACCCGAAGAGCATCCGAGGTGATGGTCGGTATGCTCGCCGCCATGTCCTCCGTGCCCCCGCCCGCGTCGTCCCAGGCCACACCGGCCGTACGGGACCGGGGCGACGCCTGCCCGGGGACGCTGCGGCTGCACGACGCCGCCGACGGGGCGCTGGCCCGGGTCCGGGTGCCCGGCGGGGTGCTCACCGTCCGCCAGGCGCGCGCCCTCGTCGACGCGGCCGGGCGGTGGGGCGACGGCGAACTGCACCTCACCTCGCGCGGCAACGTCCAGCTGCGGGGGCTGCGCGACGCCTGCGGCGCGGACCTGGCCGGGCTGCTGGACGCGGCCGGGCTGCTGCCGTCCCGGTCCCACGAGCGGGTCCGCAACGTCGTCGCCTCCCCCCTGTCCGGCCTGGACGGGCGCGGCGCCCTGGACGTACGGCCCTGGCTGGTCGCCCTGGACGCGGCGCTGTGCGCGAGCGGGGCGGCGCGGGAGCTGTCGGGACGGTTCCTGTTCGCGCTCGACGACGGGCGCGGGGACGTGGCCGCGCTGGACGCCGACATCACCGTACGGGCCGTCCCCGACGGGGGCGCGCTGGTGCGGCTGGGACCGGCGCCGGACGCGTACGCCGTCGCCGCGGACGACGCCCCGGCCGCCGCGCTGCTGGCGGCGGAGACCTTCACCGACGTCGTCCGGCGGTCCGGCGCACGGGTCTGGCGGATCGGTGAACTGGGCGCGCGGGCTGGTGAGTTGGGGCGCCTCGTACGGGAGCGGTTCGCCGCGTCCGGCATCGGCGCCGATCCGGTAGGTCTCGGCGCCGACCCGGTGGCCCTCGGCGCCGACCCGGTGGCCCTGCCCTCCGACCCCGCCGACCCCGCGTCCCGTACGGAGGGACCCGCGCCCGGTGTCCTCGGCCGCGCGCTCTCCGTCCACGCGCCCCTCGGGCGCCTCACCGCGCCCCAGTGGCGGGCGCTGGCCGACGTGGCCGCCGGGTTCCCGGACGGGGAGCTGCGGCTGACGCCGTGGCGCGGGGTCGTCGTACCGCTCCCCCGCGCCCTCGCCGCCGACCGGGCCGCCGCCGCGCTGGACCGGCTCGCCGCGACCGGCCTCGTCACCGACCCGGCCTCCCCCTGGCCGCGCGTCGGCGCGTGCACGGGCCGGCCGGGGTGCGCCAAGTCCCGCGCCGACGTCCGCGCCGACGCCGCCCGTACCCTCCCGGCGGCGGGCCGCTCCCGGCTCCCGCTGTACTGGTCCGGCTGCGAACGCCGCTGCGGCCACCCCCGCGGCGCCCACGTCGACGTCCTCGCCGCGCCCGACGGCGGCTACCGCCTGACCGGCCCGGACCCCGGCCGCCCGGGGTCGGTGCCGCGCACCGCCGACCTGCCCGGCACCGACCCCGACCCCGCCCGCCTCGCCGCCGCGCTGGCGGCGATCAGCCCATGAGCCGCCGCACGACGCCCCGGAACCGCCGCACGGCCACCACCGGTTCCACCGGTATCACCAGTACCGCCGGCGGCATCCACACCACCGGCACCACCCGCACCACCGGGCGCCGCACCCTCGTGCGCCCCGCCCCCGCCCCCGCCGCAGGACCCGACGACCGAGCCGCACGACGGCCCAGAGCAGCGAGACCAGGACCGTGACCCCCGTGACCTCCTCCGAGCACGAGTACGCCGATAGGTACCCGCACCCGTACGAGTACGAGAAGGACGGCGCGGCGATCTACCGCCAGTCCTTCGCCACCATCCGCGCCGAGGCGGACCTCGCGGACCTGCCCCCGGACGTGGCGCAGGTCGCGGTCCGCATGATCCACGCCTGCGGCATGGTCGACCTCGTCCGCGACCTCGACTTCAGCCCCGCCGTGGTGACCCGCGCGCGGGCCGCGCTGCGCGCCGGGGCGCCGATCCTGTGCGACGTGCAGATGGTGGCCAGCGGCGTGACCCGCAGGCGGCTGCCCGCGGACAACGAGGTCGTGTGCACGCTGTCCGACCCGGCCGTGCCGGGCCTCGCCGCCGAACTCGGCACCACCCGCTCCGCCGCCGCGCTGGAGCTGTGGCGGGACCGGCTGGAGGGCGCCGTCGTCGCCGTCGGCAACGCGCCCACCGCGCTGTTCCGGCTGCTGGAGATGATCGACGCGGGCGCCCCGCGCCCGGCCGCCGTCATCGGGGTGCCGGTCGGCTTCATCGGCGCGGCCGAGTCCAAGGACGCCCTGGCCGCCCACCCCGGCGGCCTGGACCACCTGGTCGTGCGCGGCCGCCGCGGGGGCAGCGCCCTCGCCGCCGCCGCGCTCAACGCCATCGCGAGCGAGGAAGAATGAGCGGCAACGTGAACGGCACGCCGAGCGGCAAGCTGTACGGGGTCGGGCTCGGCCCGGGTGACCCGTCCCTGATGACCGTCCGGGCCGTCGAGGTCGTCGCGGCGGCCGACGTCGTCGCCTACCACAGCGCCCGGCACGGCCGGTCCATCGCCCGCTCGATCGTGGCGAAGCACCTGCGCGCCGACCAGATCGAGGAAGCGCTCGTCTACCCGGTCACCACCGAGGCCACCGACCATCCGGGCGGCTACCGGGGCGCCCTGGAGGAGTTCTACGCCGAGGCCGCCGCCCGGCTCGCCGCCCACCTGGACGCGGGCCGCACCGTCGCGGTCCTCGCGGAGGGCGATCCGCTCTTCTACGGCTCCTACATGCACATGCACAAGCGGCTCGCCGACCGCTACGACACCGAGGTGATCCCCGGTGTCACCTCCGTCTCCGCCGCCGCGGCCCGCCTCGGCACGCCCCTCGTCGAGGCGGAGGAGGTGCTGACGATCCTGCCGGGCACGCTGCCCGAGGAGGAGCTGACCGCGCGCCTCGCCGCGACCGACACGGCCGTGGTGATGAAGCTGGGCCGCACCTTCCCCAAGGTGCGGCGCGCCCTGGAGGCGTCCGGGCGGCTGCCGGAGGCGCGGTACGTCGAGCGGGCCACCATGGCGGGCGAGCGGCTCGGCGAACTGGCCGACGTGGACGCGGAGTCGGTGCCGTACTTCGCGGTGGCGGTGCTGCCCAGCCGGGTCGGGGGCGGGGCCTCGCCGACGGAGTCCGCCGTGACGGAATCGGACGTGGCGGAGTCGGCCGGTGAACGGGACGGCGGTGAGGTCGTCGTCGTGGGGACCGGGCCCGCCGGGCCGCTATGGCTGACGCCCGAGTCGCGGGGTGCGCTGGCCTGCGCCGACGACCTGGTCGGCTACACCACCTACCTGGACCGCGTCCCCGCCCGCCCCGGTCAGCGGCGGCACGGCTCGGACAACCGGGTCGAGGCCGAGCGCGCCGAGTTCGCGCTCCAACTGGCCCTGCGGGGGCGGCGGGTGGCCGTCGTCTCCGGGGGCGATCCGGGCGTCTTCGCGATGGCCACGGCCGTCCTGGAGGCGGCCTCGGCGAAGGAGTACGCCGACGTCCCCGTGCGCGTGCTGCCCGGCGTGACCGCGGCCAACGCGGCGGCGGCCCGCGCGGGCGCCCCCCTCGGGCACGACTACGCCACGGTCTCCCTGTCCGACCGGCTCAAGCCCTGGGACGTCATCGCGGAACGCCTGCGCGCCGCCGCCGCGGCCGACCTGGTGCTCGCGCTCTACAACCCCGGTTCACGCAGCCGGACCTGGCAGGTGGGCGCGGCCCGTGACCTGCTGCTGGAGCTGCGGGAACCGGGGACGCCGGTGGTGGTGGCGCGGGACGTGGGCGGCGCGGACGAGTCCGTACGGATCGTGCGGCTGGCCGACCTCGACCCGGACGAGGTCGACATGCGGACCGTCCTGCTGGTCGGCTCCTCGCAGACGCGGGTGGTACGGCGCGGGGACGGCCGGGAGATCGTCTGGACGCCGCGGCGCTATCCGGAGGCGTGAGGGCGACTGCCGTCGGGGGCGTGAGGGGTGGCAGTCGGCGGGGCTTGGTGGCGGCGCCGGTCCCGCCCGGCTCCTCTAGCCCGCCTTCCTGATCCACTCCAGGGCGGGTGCGGGGCCGGTGACGACGGGGACGCCGTCGGGCACCGGCGGTCTGCGCACCAGCAGGACGGGCACCCCGGCCTCGCGGGCGGCCGTCAGCTTCGGCGCGGTGGCCGTGCCCCCGCTGTCCTTGGTGACGAGGACGTCGATCCGGTGCCGGGCCAACAGCTCCCGCTCACCGTCCAGGGTGAACGGGCCCCGGTCCAGCAGCGTCTCCATGCGGCGCGGATACGGGGGCTGCGGCGCGTCGACGGACCGGACCAGGAACCACAGGTCGTCCAGCCCGGCGAAGACGGCCAGGTCGGAGCGGCCGGTGGTCAGGAACACCCGCCGCCCCAGCGAAGGCAGCAGCGCGGCGGCCCCGGACAGGGACTCCGCCTCGTGCCACACGTCGCCCTCGACCGCCGTCCAGCCGGGACGCCGTACGGCCAGCAGCGGTACGCGGGCGAGGGCGGCGGCGCGCGCCGCGTTGAAGCTGATGGTGCCCGCGAAGGGGTGCGTGGCGTCGACGAGGACGTCGACACCGTGCGCCGCGATCCAGGCGGCCAGCCCCTCGGCCCCGCCGAAACCACCGACACGGACCTCCCCGGGCGGCAGCCGGGGCGCGGCCACCCGGCCCGCGAGAGAGGTGGTGAGCCGGAGGCCGGGAAGCAGGGGGACTCCGGGCAGTGGCTCGCCCGCGGTCGGCGCGGCGGTCAGGAGTTCGGCGAGGCGGCGGGCCTCGGTGGTGCCGCCGAGGATCAGCACATGCACGGACGGTCCTTCGTGGGGGCGGCCTGTTCGGGGTGCGGGGAGGGCGAGGTCGTGACGTCTCAGGGCGTGAGGTGTCAGGTCGCCGGAGGCTTACTGTGCCTGCCGGTGCTCGGACCGGGCCCCGCCGTCTGAGCGGTGGTGGCGGTCCCGTCAGCAGTCGTGGCGGTCCCGGTCCGCCGAGTACAGGTGGCTGTCGCGGAACTGTGCGGCGCCGAGGGTGCGGCCGACCATGATGACGGCGGTGCGCAGGACGCCCGCGTCCTTCACCTTGCCGGCGATCTCGTCGAGGGTGCCGCGCAGGACGACCTCCTCGGGGCGGGAGGCGTACGCGACGACGGCGGCGGGGCAGTCGGCGCCGTAGTGCGGGAGCAGTTCGGTCACGACGCGGTCGACGAGCTGCGTGGCGAGGTGCAGCACGATGAGGGCGCCGCTGCGGCCGAGGGTGGCCAGGTCCTCCCCGTCCGGCATGGGGGTGGCCCGGTGGGCGAGGCGGGTCAGGATGACGGTCTGGCCGACGGTCGGCACCGTCAGTTCGCGCTTCAGGGCGGCCGCGGCGGCGGCGAACGCCGGTACGCCCGGCACGACCTCGTAGGGCACCCCGGCCGCGTCGAGCCGCCGCATCTGCTCGGCGACCGCGCTGAACACGGACGGGTCGCCCGAGTGCAGCCGGGCCACGTCGTGGCCCTCCTCGTGGGCGCGGACCAGTTCGGCGGTGATCTCGTCGAGGGTGAGGCGCGCGGTGTCCACGAGCCGCGCCCCGTCCGGGCACTCGGCGAGCAGTTCGCGCGGGACGAGGCTGCCCGCGTACAGGCACACCGGGGAGGCGGCGAGGACGCGCGCGCCGCGCACCGTGATCAGGTCGGCGGCGCCGGGTCCCGCGCCGATGAAGTGGACGGTCATCCGCTGTCTCCTGTGTGGCCTGCGACGACGACGCCGCACTCTACGGGGCGCCCGCCCCCGGCCGAGGGAGCGGGGTGCCCGTCACCGCCGCCTTACTGCACACTATTTGCAACAACATGTGATGTGCAGAAGTGAGATGTCGGGAAGAGGTCGGTCGATGGAGTCGGGGACGGGGACCAGGTCCGGGAGCGCGTCGGGGGCCGGGGCGGGGGCTGGGTCCGTGGTGGTGCTGGGCATCGAGTCGTCCTGCGACGAGACCGGCGCGGGGCTGGTGCGGGACGGGCGGCTGCTGGGGCACGCGGTCGCGTCGAGCATGGACGAGCACGCCCGGTTCGGCGGGGTGGTGCCGGAGATCGCCTCGCGCGCGCACCTCCAGTCGCTGCGTCCGGTCGTACGGGAGGCCCTCGACCGGGCCGGGCTGGCGCTGTCCGACGTCGGGGCGGTGGCCGTGACGACCGGGCCGGGCCTCGCGGGCGCGCTCCAGGTGGGGCTGGCAGGCGCGAAGGGCATCGCGTACGGCCTCGGGGTGCCGCTGTACGGCGTCCACCACCTGGCCGGGCACGTCGCCGCCGACACCCTGGAGCACGGTCCGCTGCCCGACCCGTGCATGGTGCTGATCGTGTCCGGCGGGCACACCTCGCTCCTGCTCGTGCGCGACCTCGCCCGCGATCCGATCCTGCATCTCGGGGACACCCTGGACGACGCGGCCGGGGAGTGCTTCGACAAGGTCGCGCGGGTCTTCGGGCTGCCGTATCCGGGCGGTCCCGCGGTCGACCGGGCGGCGCGCGAGGGGGACCCGCGCGCGGTCGCGTTCCCGCGTCCGCTGCCGGGGACGTACGACTTCTCCTTCTCGGGGCTGAAGACGGCCGCCGCCCGCTGGGCCGAGGGGCACGCGGGGCGCGTCCTGCCGGTGGCGGACGGCGCGGCCTCGCTCCAGGAGGCGGTGGCGGACGTCCTGACCCGCAAGGCGGTGGCCGCCTGCCGTGCGTACGGCGTGGGCACGCTGGTGGTGGTCGGCGGGGTCGCCGCGAACACGCGGGTGCGGTCGCTGGCGGAGGAGCGGTGCCGGGCCGCGGGCATCACGCTGCGGGTGCCGCCGCTGGGGCTGTGTACCGACAACGGCGCCATGATCGCCGCCGTCGGCGACCTCCTCGTACGGGCGGGCGCCGCCCCCGCCCCGCTGGACGTGTCGGTCGACCCGTCGGCGCCGCTGGAGTACGCGGCGCTGCATCCGGGAGGCGGCGGCGGGCTGGGAGCGGCGGCGTGACGACCGGCGCGGGCGGGGGCAGGGGCGTGCGATCGGGGCGGGGCGGGCGTACGGGTGGGGGCGGGCCCACGGCGCGCTTCGCGCTGCGGGTGTTCGGGGAGGGCGGGGAGGGTGGCAGGGGTGAAGCCGTCGGGGCCACCAACGCCGCCGGGTCCGACGGGTCCGCCGCGTCCGACGAAATGCTCCGGTACGCCGCCGCCTTGCGCTCCGTCTACGTCGACGCGTTCTGCGCCCCGCCGTGGGGTGAGGACGAGAGCCGGGCGGACGCGTTCCTGGAGCGCCTGGCGGACGACCGGCACCGCCCCGGCTTCACTGCCGTCCTGGCCTTCACGGGCGGGGGCCTGGCCGGGTTCGCCACCGCGTGGACGACACCGGCCCCCTTCCCCACCGACCGCCGCCACCCGCAGGCCGCCGCCGCGCTGGGCCCCCGCCGCACCGCCGACTGGCTGTGCGGCGCCCTCGGCGTCGACGAACTCGCCGTCCGCCCGACGGCACACGGCACCGGCATCGCCACCGCCCTGCTGACCACGGTCACGACGACCGCCCCCGACGGCCGCGCCTGGCTCCTCACCTCCCTCCGCAACCCCCGCGCCCTCGCCTTCTACGCCCGCGAGGGCTGGACCCGCACCACCCACCCCGCCCCGGCCGGGGACGGAGTCGTGGTGCTGCTGGGCCCGAGGCATCCGGCACGGGCAGGGGCGCCGCGGGGGGTGTGAGCGGCGGAGCCGGGCGCGCCTCCGGTCAGGCGGCCTCCGTCTTCCTGACCACCTTCAGCGCCCATTCGAGGGCGAGCACGGCCGACCGCATCGACCGCTGGCGCCATTCGTCGTCCGCCTTCAGCGGGTTGGCGAGGTCCGACACGCCCCGCAGGACCGCGACGGGCAGCTGCTTGCGGGCGCACGCCGCCATGACTCCGCCCGCCTCCATCTCCACGCCCAGCGCTTTCGGCCAGGCCTTGCGCAGCTTGGCGCGCCACTTGTCATCGCTGACGACCTCGTCGACCGACACGAGCGTCGCACCGCCCCCGTAGCGGAGCGTGGGCCGCCGTCCTTCGGGATAGTCGAACTCGTCCGCCGCCTGGCCCATCCAGGCGTTCCTGTCGAACGACCCCGACTGGAAGATGCGGGTCAGTCGGTTGTCCGTGGCGAAGGGCCGGATGCGGAACTCCGGGTGGTCCCCGTCCGGGCCGGACCGCATCTTGCGGCTGCCCAGGTCGGCGACCACCTGCGCGTTGATCACGTCGCCCCGCGAAACCCCGCTCTCCTCGAAGCCGCCGCAGATTCCCAGCACCACGACCAGGTCCGGACGTTCGGTCCCGGAGGCGTTCAGATACTCCAGTGTCTCGACCGCCGCCTCGACCCGGCCCGCGTAGTGGGCGGGAAGGACCTGGACCGGAAATCCCTCGCAGGTTCCGGACCAGGTGCGCTGGGGGTACTCCTGGGTGAGACCCCATCGCTTCTTCAG
The DNA here is from genome assembly GCF_044757425.1 of Streptomyces sp. NPDC091281. Lineage (NCBI taxonomy): Bacteria > Bacillati > Actinomycetota > Actinomycetes > Kitasatosporales > Streptomycetaceae > Streptomyces > Streptomyces sp. NPDC091281. Next base: position 44,556 of record NZ_JBIVUY010000021.1, read on the forward strand.
TGCTTCGAGTTCGAACTGGAGCGCCACGAAGACGAGCAGGGAGCTGATCCCGCCCGCGCCTCCCGCCTGCTCGATCCCCTGCGACCGGGTCAACGCTCGCTTCCCCTCCGAGGTCAGCTCCAGGTCGGGTCTCGCCTGCACACCGTGCAGCACGACGAACTTGTGCTCGACCGAGGCGCGCACCGTCTTCTTGAACTCGGCCGCGGTGAGGCCGCACCGCTCGCTGACGGCGTCCCACTCCGCGGCGACTCCCGCGGGACCGATCGCCTGGAGCAGACTCCGCTCATTCTTCTCCACGTGCCTCCTTCCGCGGCCGAAGCGCTGTGATGGGCCGGTGCGGCACCGTCGGCCTGTACGCGTCCTCCCACCACCACGGGCCGGCCGAGAAGTAGGCCGGCAGCCGGGAGCAGGCCTGCTCCAGTTCGGCCTCGGTGGGGAGCGGGATGTCGACCATCTGCCCCAGCTGCACGGCCTGCGCGTTCTGCGCGTCGTCCAGGCCGACGAGGTGCGACGAGTAGGCCGCCCTCAGCTGGGAGTTGCCGGAGATGATGTCGTAGGCGACGCGCCAGAGCATCCCGGAGATGTCCTCGTATCCCTGGCCGGAGAGCAGCACGGCGAGGTTGCTGGCCGCCGTGCTGAAGGTCTCGTCGTCGGCCGAGCTGCCGGACCACAGGAGGTACCGCATGCAGTCGAGGCCGCGGGCCGCGATCTCGTCGTTGCGCGAGACGGAGAAGGAGTCGGCGAGGAACCGGATGACCGTGGACCCCGAGCCTCCGTCCGGCTTCTCGCGCTCGATCTCCACCCACTGCTGGACCAGTTGCTCCAGCAGGGCGAAGTTCCTGGCCTTCTCGACGAGTTGGTAGACCTGGGTGCGGAAGCCGTCGTTGGACCGGTCCTCGCACGCCGCCTGGACGAGGGACTCCAGCTCGCCCTCCCGCGGCTCGTAGCCCTGCGCCATCCGCAGGCTGACCGCCAGGTACGCCTGGCGGCTCGGCTTGAACTCGGGGGAGCGCCGGGCCACCGAGGCAAGGTGGTCCGCCACGGCCTGGAGGGCTCCCGGGGTTCCGTACTCGATGAGGAACTCGGCCATGTTCAGCTCGATGTTCTCGTGGGAGGGGTCGACCGCGTGGGCCAGTTCGTGCAGTTGCCAGGCCACCTCCGGCGCCCAGTCGTTGAGCCGGATCGCCATGTTGCCGATCGCCGGCGCGTCGTCGGACGACAGGTCGCGATGCTGTGCGATCGACAGCACCGTCCTGGCGTCGTCCAGGACCTGCTCCCTCCGGCCGAGCCGGTGGCCGATGTTGAAGCGGGTGGCGATCTGCGAGATCGACTCCTCGGCCTGCCCGTTCGACTCCAGCGGGTTCCCCTCGCGCGGGCCGATCCTGCGGAGGAACTCCTGGGCGTGCGGGGAGGCGACGGTGCGCTCCTCCGGGAGGACGATCGTCGGCTCGGCGGCCAGGTAGAGGAGGAGGCCGGTGGGACAGCCCTGGAGGTGGATGCCCCGGTCCTCGGCCAGTTGCTTGAGCCTGGCCTCGGCGCCCGGCAGGTCGTCGGTGCCGTCCTCCAGCACCTCCGTCGCCGTCTGGATCAGCTGCCGCAGCCAGAGCAGGCGGGAGGAACGCCGCGCGCTTCCGCCCCGGAACTCGACCGCCGTGATCGCCGGAGCGACGAACTCCATGAACGCGTCGGGCCAGACGAGCCGCGAGATGATGCGTTTGACGGAGTCGCCCTCGACGTCGCTCAGGATGGAGAACTCCTGGAGCAGCTCGTTGAACTGACGCTTCGCCTGCCTCGGGGTGTGGGCGGAGAGCGCGGGCGCGAGGACACCGAGGGGCCCGTCGGTGGGAGTGGTGCGGAGCAGGTTCCGGAGATGGGCGATGCCCCGGGGAACGGGGTCGCTCGGCACGAGCCTCTCGCAGTACCGTGCCGTGTCGGCGAATCCTGACAGGAGTTCCGGCAGCCGCAGCTGGAAATGCACGAACTTCTCCAGGGCTTCCCCGTGATAGCGCTCCTGGAGTTCGGTGGCGGTCTGGGCGGACTTCCTGAGGTGCTCCTCGTCCGCCGCCACCGCGAAGAAGAGATTGGGGGACGTCACCCAGAAGTTCAGCGCCGCGAGAATCTCGGCCGTGTAAGCGGTGGAACACCGGTCGAGGTCGTCGATGAGCTGGATGTGGACGTGGGAGAGGCGCTTCGACGACTCCCGCTGGCTCTCCCGGTATTCCAGAAAGGATTCGTGCACCCACCGCTCCAGGAAGGGCCCGGAGGAGAAACTGTCGAGCTTCTTACGAAGGTACAGTTCCGCCTTGATCGGCCGTACGGCGCCCAGGTCGTCGTCCGAGTAGTTGAGATCTTCGAGGAGTTGGGTCCTGTAGAAGGACGGCAGGCCCTGGAGGATCTCGTAGGCCAGGCCCAGCCGGGCCGGGTGGGCGGACGCCGCGTGCGGGGGTGCGAAGAAGGTCGACGTCGTGACCACGTAGGAACCGTCGATCAGGAACCCGTTGGCGTCGCGCTGGATCGACTCCTCGGACCGTTGCAGGATGTCGTACACCAGGTCCAGCAGTACGTGCAGCGCGCTGGACTTTCCGGAGCCCCAGGGTGCCGAGACGCCGTACACGGCGGACTGGCTGGGCTCGGTGGAGAGCACGGCGGCGGCCACGTGCTCGGCGAGGAACTTCAGGCGTCCGTAGAAGTCCTCCTGATACTGGAACAACGTGTCACGTTCGAGGTTCACCGGCCCTTCCGGTGCCATCCACAGCCGCTGAAACCGTTGGCGCTCGTCCACGTCTTTTACCGCCCCCCGTGCTCGGTCGTGCACTGCGTGTTTGTCCCGCCGGAGAAGCGTCCCGGATAGCGGGACTCCCCTGCCTCCACGGCGGTTCACTCTTTCCCCGTGATCACTTTCCTCCGGGTGCGTCGGGCAGAACTCTCTTACCCGCCACCGAAGTCACCCGAACCGCTCAACAGAGCCGAAATCACAGAAGATAGTGAGGCAGAAATTCCGGTTGTTCACGGAGGAACAGAAGCCCAAAGAAGAGATCAGATCGAGCAAGATTCCGATCTGACTTCGACATGCCGTGGAGCCGGGCCGCCGGGCCCCCGCCCCCCGCCCTCTTGACAACCCAATTGGTCTGGACCACATTGAGCGCGCTCCACCCTCCCGACTCCCCCTCCACCGGAGGCACTTGTGGACCACGACAGGAACCACGACCGGACCGGGCCCCGTCCCCGACGACCGCGCAGACCTCCGGCCCGCCGTCCCTCCCGCACCCCCCTCCCCCGCCTCCTGGCCCTCCTCACCACCCTCGCTCTCGCGCTCTCCGGTGTCACGCTCCTCTCGGCGGCGGCTCAGGCCGCCGAGGTGGACGTGGTGCGCAACGGGGGGTTCGAGGCGGGGCTCGACGGGTGGAACTGTTCCGGTGGGCGGGCCGTCACGACGCCCGTGCGGACCGGTGCCGGGGCGGTGCAGGGCACGCCCGCCGGGAGCGACTACGCGCAGTGCGCGCAGACCGTCACCGTGCAGCCCGACGCGCAGTACACGCTGACCGGCTATGTGCGCGGCGCGTACGTGTACCTCGGCGTCACCGGGTCCGGGACCACCGACACCTCCACCTGGACCCAGTCCGCGCCGGACTGGCAGCAGTTGCGGACCACGTTCAGGACCGGTGCCGCCACGACGCGCGTGACGATCTACACGCACGGCTGGTACGGCACCGGCGCCTACCACGCCGACGACGTCTCCCTCGTCGGGCCGGGCGTCCCCACCGGGCAGCCACCCGCCACGCCGGCCGGGCTGCGCGCCGGGTCCGTCACCTCCTCCAGCGTCGGCCTGTCCTGGTCCGCGGTGAGCGGGGCGACGAGCTACGCCGTCTACCGCGACGGGGTCAAGGCGCAGACGGTGAGCGGGACTTCGGCCACCGTGAGCGGGCTCGCGGCGTCCACCTCGTACGCCTTCCAGGTCAGCGCTCTCAACGACGCCGGGGAGTCCGCGAAGTCGGCCGCGGTGACCGCCACCACGCTCGCCGGTGGCGGCGGGGGTGGCGGCGGGGACCTGCCCGCGCACGCCCTCGTCGGCTACCTCCACGCCACCTTCGCCAACGGCTCCGGGTACACCCGCCTCGCCGACGTCCCGGACAGCTGGGACGTCATCGACCTCGCCTTCGGCGAGCCGACCTCCGTCACCTCCGGCGACATCCGGTTCACCCGCTGCCCGGTCAGCGAGTGCCCGAACGTGGAGAGCGACGCCGAGTTCAAGGCCGCGATCAAGGCGAAGCAGGCCGCGGGCAAGAAGGTGCTGATCTCGATCGGCGGGCAGAACGGGCAGGTCCGCCTCACCACGACCGCCGCCCGCGACGCCTTCGTCTCGTCCGTGTCGGGGATCATCGACCAGTACGGCCTCGACGGGCTCGACATCGACTTCGAGGGGCACTCCCTCTCCCTCGACACCGGGGACACCGACTTCCGCAACCCCAAGACGCCGGTGATCGTCAACCTGATCTCCGCGCTGAAGACCCTCAAGGCCAAGTACGGCGCCAAGTTCGTGCTCAGCATGGCCCCGGAGACCTTCTTCGTGCAGATGGGCTACCAGTTCTACGGGTCCGGGCCCTGGGGCGGGCAGGACCCCCGCTGCGGCGCCTACCTCCCGGTGATCCACGCCCTGCGCGACGACCTCACCCTGCTGCACGTCCAGGACTACAACTCGGGGCCGATCATGGGCCTCGACAACCAGTACCACTCGATGGGCGGCGCGGACTTCCACATCGCCATGACCGACATGCTGCTCACCGGCTTCCCGGTCGCGGGGAACACCGCGAACGTCTTCCCGGCGCTGCGGCCCGACCAGATCGCCATCGGCATGCCGGCCTCCGTCAACGCGGGCAACGGGCACGTCCCGCCCACCGAGGTCACCAAGGCCCTGGACTGCCTGACGAAACGCGCGAACTGCGGGTCGTACGCCACCCACGGCACCTGGCCGGCGCTGCGCGGCCTCATGACGTGGTCCATCAACTGGGACCGGTTCGCCGGGTGGGAGTTCCAGCGGACCTTCGACGGCTACTTCGGATAGAGCCGTACCGCCCGGGGCGGCGGGCACAGCTGCACAGGAGTAGGTGGTGCACAGGTGGAGCGGGCCCACCCCGCTCCACCCCGCCCCCGCTCCACCCCGTCCCACCTGCGCCTTCGTGATAAGTGCACCGCACACCCTTGCGGTGCACTTAGGCAACCCTTACCGTACGTATTCGCGCACTGTCCCCCGCGTACCGCATACTCATACGCACCACCACGTATTCGTACCCGCACACTCCTGTACCAGTACGTGTTCGTACCACCCAGGGCGAGGCCGGTCACCGGCCCGTCCACGGCGAGCGCTTCACCGACGCAGCCTGGCCGTCCGCTGCCGGAACCCCGCTCACAGGACGGGCACGTGAATCTCACCTCCTTCGGTCTCTACGACCCTGCCCGCGAGCACAGCGCCTGCGGAGTCGGTTTCCTCACCCGCCTCGACGGGGTGCCCGCCCACGACGTGATCCTGCGGGGCCACGAGGCGCTGCGCGTCATCCCGCACCGGGGCGGCGCCTCCGCCGAGGGCGTCGGCGACGGCGCGGGCGTGAGCGTCGACCTGTCGGTGGAGTTCTTCACCGCGCTGACCGGCGCCGAGCTGCGCGCCGGGCACTTCGGGGTGGCGAACTGCTTCGTGCCCGCCGACGCCGCCCGGCGGGCCGCCGCGCTGGAGCTGGTGGGCCGCAGCATCGCCGCCGAGGGCTTCGAGACGCTGCTCGTGCGGGACGTGCCCGTGGACCACTCCGTGCCCCGACCCGCCGCCGAGAAGTACCAACTCCCCATCGTGCAGTGGGTGTTCCGCGCGCCCGAGGGCTGGGAGCGGGCGGCCGTGGACGCCGCCGCGCACCGCGCCCTGCTCGCCGTCGAGGCGGTCGCCTACGCCGAGGACACGTACGCGGGGCTGTACCCGCTGTCGCTGAGCGCGCGCACCCAGGTCCTCAAGGGGCGGCTGAACTCCGGCGAGGTCATCCCCTTCTTCACCGACCTGGTGGACCCCCGGCACTCGGTGCGGTCGCTGTACTTCCACACCCGGTTCTCCACCAACACCGAGCCGCACCCGACCATGGCCCAGCCGTTCCGGCTCATGGCGCACAACGGCGAGCTGAACACCGACCGCAAGAACCGGCTCTCCGACGAGGCCCTCGCGCGGGCCCGCACCCGCAGCATCGTCCGCCCGCCCGGCCAGTCCGACTCCAGCCGCCTGGACCAGACCCTCCAGAGCCGCGTCTTCGACGACGGCCTGGACCTGGTCGAGGCCGTCGTCACGCTGATGCCGCCCGCCTGGGAGAACGACCGCACCCTGCCCGCGCCGGTCCGGGACATGCTGGAGTACTTCTCGCTGTACGAGGAGAAGAACGACGGCCCGGCCGCCGTGATCTTCAGCGACGGCGACGTCATCGGCGCCCGCCTCGACCGGCTCGGCCTGCGCCCGCTGCGCACCGTGGAGACCGCGGAGTACCTGATGGTGGCCTCCGAGGCCGGGCAGGTCGCCTTCCCCGACGAGGAGGTCGTGCGCCGGGGCCGGATCGAGGCGGGCGGCATGCTCGTCGTCGACCACCGCTCCGGCGGCCGGGTGCTGCGCACCCGCGACGTCCTCGACGCCCTCGCCGCGCGGCGGCCGTACAGCGAGCTGCTCGACGCGGCCCGCGTCGAGCTGGACGACCTGCCCGCGCCCGACTACTACCGGGGCACCACCACCCTCGGCTACGACGGCGACCTCACCCTCTCCGGCCGGTACGTGGCGTACGCGCTCAACCAGGAGAGCTTCCGGTTCCTGCTCGACCCGATGCTCGCCGACGGCTCCGAGCGGATCTCCGCCATGGGCTACGGCAACGCCATCAACGCGCTCAGCGACACCGAGGGCGGCATGGCGAAGTACTTCTCGCAGCGGTTCGCTCAGGTCACCAACCCGCCGCTGGACAGCATCCGCGAGGCCGACGGCATGAGCATGCGCGTCGCGCTCGGCCCCAAGCCCGACGGGACCGGCGCCGCCGGGGGCGCGGGCGGCCGCCAGCTCGTGGTGTCCTCGCCCGTCCTCGGCCACCTCGACATGGTCCGGCTGCGCGACCAGCGGATCGTGCCGCTGGAACGCTTCCCGATGCTGTACGCGCCGGTGTCCGGCGACGAGACCGCCAACGCCGACGCCCTGCGCGGCGCGCTCACCCGGCTCTGCGACGACGTCGAGCGGTTCGCCGCCGAGCACGGCGGCATCGCCCTCCTCACCGACCGGGCGATCTCCTCCACGCGCGCCCCGCTGCCGGTGATCCTCGCCGTCGCCGCCGTCAACCAGCGGCTCATCGAGACCGGGCTGCGGCTGCGGGTGTCGATCGTCGCGGAGAGCGGCCAGCTGCCCTCCTCGCACCACGTCGCGACCGCCCTCGGCTTCGGCGCCTCCGCCGTCTACAGCCTCGGCGCCCGGCTGCGCGCCGAGGAGAAGTACCCGAGCGCGCCCGCGCCCGCCGGGGAGGTCACCGAGACCGACCGGGCGCTGGCCCGGTTCCGCAAGGCCGCCGAGAAGGCCCTCGCCAAGACCATGGGCCGGGTCGGGCTGTGCACCGCCGAGAGCTACATCGGCGGCGCGTTCTTCGAGCCGAACTACCTCGACACCCGCGACGACGTCTTCGCGCAGATCTTCCCGTACATGGACGCCCCGGTCGGCGGGGTCGGCTTCGCGCGGATCGCGCAGGCCGCCACCGCGTGGCACGAGCGGGCCCGTACGGTCGAGACCGAGCAGCAGGTGCCGCTGCTCGGCCTGTTCAAGGAGCGCTCCGACGGCGCCGGGCACTCCTTCGGCGTGACCGCGGTGCGCGGCTTCGGCGACATGACCGAGGAGCGGCCGGAGTTCGGACGGCCCGAGGACCCGGAGGCGCTGCGGCTGCTCACCCTGGGCCAGCTCGACGACGCCTTCGGCATCACCGACGCCGCCTACCGCAACACCGGCTACGACGCGCTGAGCGACGCCGAGATCGACGCGTTCCGCATCACCCCCGGCTACCGGGCCTTCCTGCGCACCACGCACGAGGAGCGCTCGCGCCGTCCGTCCGCGCTGCGCGACGTGCTGGCGCTGCCCGCCGACGTGACCGGGCTGCGCACCCCGCAGGACTTCGCCCGCGAGCTGGGCCGCTTCTCCACCACCGGCAACGCCAGCGTCACCGCGCGCGGCGTCACCGCGGCCGTCGAGGGCACCGCCGACGACGGCACGGCCACCGTCCGGCTGCGCCTGACCGCGCCCGGCCCCGACGGCGCCGACCGGCACACCGCCCTCGCCGAGGGACTGGCCCTCGCGCATCCGGGCGAGGTCGCGACCGTCGCGGCGACCGCGGAGGACGTCCTGGTCACCGCGACCGGCACCGCCGCCCGGCTGCTCGCCCTCCTCGACGGCGCGCCCGCGAGCGTGGCCCTGGACGAGGTGCAGCCCGCGCACCAGATCACCCGCGCGCTCGCCTCCGGCGCGATGAGTCACGGCGCGCTCGTCGCGACCGCCCACGAGGCCGTCGCGCACGGCACCAACATGGTCGGCGGCATGTCCAACAGCGGTGAGGGCGGCGAGCACCACTCCCGCTACGGCACCGTGCGCGGCTCCCGGATCAAGCAGTTCGCGTCCGGCCGGTTCGGCATCTGGGCGGGCTATCTCGCCGATCCGATGCTGGAGGAGCTGGAGATCAAGATCGGGCAGGGCGCCAAGCCCGGCGAGGGCGGCCAGCTGCCCGCGCCGAAGGTCACCGTCGACATCGCCGCCGCCCGCGGCGGCACCCCCGGCATCGAGCTGATCTCGCCGCCGCCGCACCACGACACGTACTCCATCGAGGACCTCGCCCAGCTCATCCACGACTGCAAGGCCGCCCGGGTCCGTGTCGTCGTGAAGCTGGTGTCGTCCGAGGGCATCGGCACCATCGCGGTCGGTGTCGCCAAGGCGGGCGCCGACGTCATCAACGTGGCCGGGAACACCGGCGGTACGGGCGCGGCGGCCGTCACCAGCCTGAAGTACGCGGGCCGTTCGGCGGAGATCGGGGTCGCTGAGGTCCATCAGGCGCTGGTCGCCAACGGGTTGCGGCAGAAGGTCGTGCTGCGCTGCTCGGGCGCCCACCAGACCGGCGGCGACGTCGTCACGTCGGCGCTGCTGGGCGGCGACAGCTTCGAGTTCGGCACCACCGCGCTGATGATGCTCGGCTGTGTGATGGCGAAGAACTGCAACGTGAAGTGTCCGGCCGGGCTCACCACCAACGCCGAGGCCTTCGAGGGCGATCCGCGCGCCCTGGCGCAGTACCTGCTGAACATCGCGCACGACGTGCGCGGCATCCTCGCCCGGCTCGGCCTGCGCTCCCTGCGCGAGGCGCGCGGCCGTACGGACCTGCTGCAGCTCCTCGACCACCCGGCGAGCGTCGGCCGTCTCGACGTGACGCGGCTGCTCGCGCGCGGGCCGGAGAAGACGGTGGCCGACCCGGAGTACCTGGAGAAGGACTTCACCACCGACGACGCGCTCATCGCGCGGGTGCGGGCCGCGCTGGTGGACCGGCGTGAGCCGGGGCTGCTGGTGGACGGTGTCCGGCTCGGCAACAGCGACAAGTCGGTGGGCGGCCAGCTCTCCGTCGACGTCGAACGGCTCCTCAACCACGAACTGCGCGACCTCGCGGCACAGTTGCCCGCCGTCGTCACCGACGACCGGGGCCGCCACCGCCTCACCGACGACGCCGTCCGCGTCCGCACCAGCGGCTCGGCCGGGCAGTCGTACGGCGTGTTCTGCAACGACGGCGTCACCCTGGAGCACACCGGCACCGCCAACGACGGCGTCGGCAAGAGCCAGAGCGGCGGCCGGATCGTGGTCCGCTCGCCCGGCGGGGGCGGCGCGGACGAGCCCGGCGGGAACGTCCTCATCGGCAACTTCGCGCTGTTCGGCGCGACCGGCGGCCGGACCTTCGTCGAGGGCGAGGCCGGGGACCGGTTCGCGGTCCGCAACTCCGGGGCGACCGCCGTCGTCGAGGGCGTCGGCGACTTCGGCTGCGAGTACATGACCGGCGGCACGGTGCTGAACCTGGGCGGGTTCGGCAAGGGCCTCGGCAACGGCATGAGCGGCGGCTTCCTCTACCAGTACGACCCCACGGGCGAGCTGCCCGGCCGGGTCAGCGGGGACTCGCTGCTGGTGTTCCCGGTGACGGACACCGCGCACGGCGCCTTCCACGAGGAGGCCGTCCGGCTGCTGCTGAGCTGGCACGTCGAGGCCACCGGGTCGCGGCGCGCGGCCCGGCTGCTGGCGGACTGGGCGACCGAGCGCGAGCACGTGTACTGCGGGATGCCGCGCGCGCTGCTGCTGTACCAGGACGCGGGCGAGATCCTCGCCGCCGCGACCCGCGGCCAGCTCCTCGACGAGCTGGCCGGGTCGATCGCGACGGACAAGCTGCGCGCGTTCAAGGTGGACTACCGCGACCGGCGGACCGTCCTCGGCGGCCGGGCCCCGGCGTTCGGCGAGCGCGGCGAGGACGACATGTTCTCCCTGCTGTCGTCGTACACGGTGCTCGGTGTCGCGCAGGACCTCGCGGTGAAGCGGGTGCCCGGCGCGAGCGGCCCGGACGACCCGCGGGTGGCCGAGGCGGTCCGCAACCTGATCCTGACGGAGGACTTCTTCGTCCGGCAGGGCGTCGTCAAGTACCTGCGGGGCACGCTGGACCGGTTCGGCGACGACGAACTCGCCACGCTCATCGCGATCAAGCGGCTCGACGACTACAAGAGCGCGCTGCGCCTGCGCAACAACCTGAGCGTGGACGCGCCCGGCACGTACGGCTGGATACTCCACCAGACCATCAAGAACGCCGGGCGCGTGCGTGCCGCCCGGTTCGACGAACTGCTCGCGACCGCGGCGCTGGACGACATCGCCGGCCGCCGTGTCCCGCAGGCCCCCACCGAGGCGGTGACCGCGTGACCCTCATGCCCCCGACCGGAGCGCTCATCCCGGCCGACGCGCCGTTCTCCGCCGACCAGGAGGCCTGGCTCGCCGGGTTCATCGCCGGGATCGCCGCCGCGGGCCGCCGGGCCGCCGACAAGGACGCGGCGCCGTCGGTGACCGTCGACGTGCTGTACGGCACGCAGACCGGCAACGCCGAGTTCCTCGCCGGGGAGGCCGTCGCGGGGCTCCGCGCGCGCGGCCTCGGCGGCCGCCTCACCGCCCTCGACGACGTCACCCCCGACGCCCTCGCCGCGATGAGCCACGTCCTGGTCGTCGTGTCGACGTACGGCGAGGGCGAGATGCCCGACAGCGCCGGACTGTTCTGGGAGGCGCTCTCCTCGGACACCGCGCCCCGCCTGGAGGGCGTCGGCTACTCGGTCCTCGGGCTCGGCGACCGCGGCTACGACGACTTCTGCCAGGCCGCCAAGCTGATCGACACCCGGCTGGAGCAGCTCGGCGCGGCCCGGCTGCACGAACGCGTCGACTGCGACGTGGACTTCGAGGAGCCCGGCGCGGCCTGGACGGCGGCCGTGCTGGACGTGCTGGCCGCCGAGACCGGCGCCGCCGAGTCCGCCCCGGCCCCGGCTGCCGCCGCCGCGCCCGCGACGCGGGTGCGCTCGCCGTGGAACAAGCGCACCCCGTACCCGTCGCGGCTGACCGTCAACCGGCTGCTGTCCTCGCCGGACAGCGCGAAGGAGATCCGCCACTACGAGTTCGACCTCGGCGACAGCGGCATCACGTACGCGGCGGGCGACGCGCTCGCCGTCGTCCCCGTCAACGACGACGCGCTGGTGGGTGCCCTGCTGGAGCACCTCGGCGCGACCGGCGACGAGACGGTGGACGGCGTCGACGGCGTCGACGGCGCGCAGGGGCAGTCGCTGGCCGAACTCCTGCGCACGGGGCGGGAGATCCGCACCCCGTCGAAGGAGCTGATCGCCGACCTCGCCGAGCGGGCGCCGGGCAGCGACCTCGCGTCGGTCGTCGCGCACGGCGACCGCTCCGACCTGGACTCCTGGCTGTGGGGCCGCGATCTGCTCGACCTGCTGCGCGACGCCGGTCCCGACGCGCCGGGCCTGGACGAACTCCTGCCGCTGCTGCGGCCGTTGCAGGCCCGCCAGTACTCGATCTCGTCGAGCCCGCTGGCCCACCCGGGCAGCGTCCACCTCACCGTCGCCTCGGTGCGCTACGCCTCCGCGGGCCGCCGTCACGCGGGCGTCGCCTCCACCTACCTCGCCGAACGGGTCGCGGAGGGCGGGCAGGTGGGCGTCTACCTCCAGCCCAACGCCGCGTTCGGTGTCCCGGCCGACGACGACGCCCCCATGATCATGATCGGTCCGGGGACCGGTGTCGCCCCGTTCCGCGGGTTCCTGCACGAGCGGGCCGCGCGCGGCGCCACCGGCCGCAACTGGCTGTTCTTCGGCGACCAGCACCGCGCCACCGACTTCGTCTACGAGGACGAACTCACCGCGCTGCGCGAACGCGGCGTCCTCACCGAACTCGACCTCGCGTTCTCCCGCGACCAGGCGGAGAAGATCTACGTGCAGACGCGGATGCGGGAGAGGGCGCGCGAGCTGTACGCGTGGCTGGAGGACGGCGCGCACGTCTACGTCTGCGGCGACGCCACCCGCATGGCCAAGGACGTCGAGGCGGCCCTGCTCGGCGTGATCGCCGGTCAGCGCGGCCGGGGCGAGGACGACGCCGCCGCGTACCTGGCCGACCTGCGGCGCGCCAAGCGGTACGTCCGGGACGTGTACTGACGATGACGTCCCACGATCCCGGGGCGGGCGGCACCGACGGCCCCTGCCTCTTCGAGGGCTGCTGCGGCCGGGCCCGCAGCAGCGTGCGGCTGATCGACGCCCGGATGCCCGAACTGGCCCGCTCGCTCACCCTGTTCCGGTACGTGCAGGCCGTCACCGGCGGCCCGGTCGCCCGTCTCGACCAGGCGGGCGCCTACGACGTGCCGACCCTGCGCGGCGAGGCGTTCGCGGTCCGGCCGGGGGCGATCGCGCTGCGCCTGGACGGCGCCGCGGTGACCTCGGCGGCCATCGAGCGGGAGAACGGGAACGGCGGCGCGGTGACGGTGCACCTCTTCGACGAGGAGGGCCGCACCGCGCACCGGGGGCGCCTGCTGTCCGAGGCGGACCGGCTGCTGGCGGGCCTCGCGGAGACGATCGGCGCCGGGGCGGCGCCCACCGGCCTCCCGGCGTCGCCCGCGGTGCCCGCGTGGGAGGACGGCGACCAGCTCGCCCAGCTCGACGCGATCCTCGCCGACGGCGGGGCGGCCCGGCGGCGCGCCTTCGCCGCCTACCGGGGCGCGCACCGGCCGGTCGACCCCGAGCTGGTCCCGTCGGTGCTGGACCACGTCTGCGCGGTCGGACTGCCGCTGGGGGTCGCGGTGTTCGGCCCGTCCGCGCTCCAGGCGTGCGCGGGCCGCGTCCACGTCACCGACCGTACGCACGACGGCCGGGTCTTCGCGGCGGTCGACGGCGGCTCGCTGGAGCTGGACCTGGCGGGCGTGCAGGCCTGCCGTCTGGTGCGCTCCACGGCCGCCCACGGCCCGACCTCGGCCCTCGAACTCGACGACGCGTACGGCCGCTGCGTCGCCGTGATCACCCAGTTCGGCGCGGTCGGGGACCAGGTCCACCGCGCGTGGGAGCACCTGGCGGAGTCCCTGCCGGACGCGTAGCACTTGCCCGGCAGGGCACCGCGACTCCTCTTCTCCGTGGCTCAGTTGGTGAAGGCGAGGTACTTCCAGGCGCCGTGCGTCGTGGAGTTGACGGAGTCGCCGGAGGAGCCGTTGACGTACGAGGAGCGCACGCGGGCCCGGATGCCGGACTCGCCCGGCGCGCCCAGCCGCACGGACAGCTTGCCGTCGGAGCCCTGGGTGATGTACTCCGACACGGTCTCGATCCAGGAGCCCTGGACGTACACCTGGAGCTGGAAGCGCTGCTTGCGGCCCGGACAGGCGTTCATCGTCGTGGTGATCACGGGATCGGTGTTCTTGCGGAAGTAGTGGTAGGTGGTGGAGCCGATCCGGCCCTTCTTGTAGTGCTTGGTGAGCGTGGTCGACACCTTGGCCTGCGCGTACGCCGTCACCTTGACGGTGCGGGCGGCGGTGCGGGCGTCCCCGGCGAAGACCGCGGTGACGGCGGTGTCGCGAGTCATGTCGACGACCGCCGACAGGTCACCGCGCGCGTTGACCTTGGCCGACTTCAGCAGCTTCTTCGGCTTGTCGGAGCCGAAGGGGTCGGCGTAGAGCGCGACGGTGCGGTTCCGGTACGTCGCCCCGAGGTGCGCGGTGAACTTCACGTCCTTGCCGTACGCGTACAGCTTGCCGTTGTTGCCCAGACTCAGCGAGGCCGCCTTGCGCGAGACCTCGACGGCGTCGGCACCGGCCGCCGGGGCGTGCGTGGCGTCGCCCGCGTAGGAGACGCGGTAGGTGACCTTGCCGCCCGCGGGCGGGGTGTCGGCGAAGGAGAACGTGCCGTCAGCCTTCGTCCTGACGACCGGCAGCGCCTTCCCGGACGGGGACTCGACGTCGACGCGGGTCACCGTGAGGACGGTGCCCGCGGCGGGCCGCGTCTTCGAGTTGAGCCGCCCGGTGACGGTGAGCTTCTTGGCCCGTTCCGCCTTGGCCGGGGCCGCCACCGTGAGGGTGGGCAGCTCCTTGGCGGGGTCGGTCAAGGTGCGCAGGGTGTGCGTGCCGCGGGAGTTGACGGAGACGGCGAACAGCCGCGCCCCGTCCGGCGACCAGGCCAGCGCCCCCGGCACCAGCGTGTCGGAGCCGCTGCTGTCCCCGGTGTTGGGGAAGTCGTACTCGCGCGTCGGCACCGGGTCGCCGGGCCGGTGGATGTGCACGTCGGGCTCGTACCAGGAGTCGCTGCCCGCCGCGACGGTGCCGTCGGGGGCGACGCGCACCGCGTTGGGGTAGGCGTCGGTCGGGTAACCGGCCTGCCGCGCCAGGTCGTTCACCGCGTAGGCGCCGATGCTGTAGCCCTGGCTCGGGGCGCCCCACGAGGTGAGGACCTGGCCGCCGTCGGGCGTCAGGTCGATCTGCTGCGCGGAGGTGTCCATGTCGCCCTTGACGCGCAGCGCGGCCGTGCCCTGCGCGGTGACGTCGTAGACGGCCAGCTCGCCCCCGCCGCCCGCCACCAGGACACCCGGAACGGCCGGGTCGGCGGCCAGGGAGAGCGCGGCCCCCCAGAACTCGACGTCGCCGCGCTGCCCGAGCCGCACCACCGGCTCGGCCCCCGACACGTCGAGCGAACCGAGGTTGCCGCCGTGCCCGAACCAGACGACCCCGTCCACGACCTCCAGGTCGCCGGGGGCCGCGCCCAGCGCGTAACTGGCCTTCTGGGCGTACGTGGTGGTGTCCACGGCGACGATCCGGTGGCCGTTCTTCACGGCCGCGTAGACCTGCCCCGCGTCGGCGGACAGCGCGAGGCCGGTCACGCCGGGGAGCCCGGTCAGGGTCGCCTTGACGGCGCCCGCGTAGTCGGTGACGACGATCCTGCCGCCGCTCGGGTCGGACACGTAGACCCGCCCGTGCGTGCCGTCGACGACGAGGTCCCCGACCCCCGCCACGTTCAGGACCTTCGCGGAGTCGGCCGCCGCCGACCCCGCCGCGCCCGTCATCAGGGCCGCGGAACCGAACAGGACCGCGAGCGACGTCGCGATCGAGATGCTGCGCCTGCGCACAGTGATGAGACCCCCACAGAAATGGCCCGGACCCCCGGGCGGAAGAAGAAGAGGCCGCACGTCCCCCCTCGCGACCCCGTGGGGGCGCGTGGACGGCGACAGATGATCAGCGTATGGCATGGCAGTGACAATCGGCGCGGGAGATTCGCCGGGCCGCCCGCCCGCTCGTCGCTCACGGCCTCCGCCGCACGCCCCTCCGCCGCCCGCGCTTCCGCCCCGCATCGGACCGCCCCGCATCGGACCGCTACGCGTCGGACGACGACGCATCCACCGGGTACGCCACCCCCGTCACCCGCTCCGACCGTTCCCACAGCGCGCGGCCGAGCGCCTCGTCCGTACCCGGCCCCCTGAACGGCGCCGCCTGGATCACGGGCCGCACCTTCGGTCCCGTCGGCCCGTAGAGGGCGTCGGGCCGGGCGTCCGGAGACGTGGCCGCGTACAGGATCGGGGCCACCGCCTCCGCCGGTTCCCGGCCCGCGAGACCGGCGATCGCCTTGGTGAGCAGGCGCAGGACGGGTGAGGGGTAGGTGGTGTGCAGCGGGGTGCGGGCGACGCCCGGGTGGGCGACACGGCTGGTGACCGGGGAGCCGGACCCGCGCAGGCGGCGGTCCAGCTCGCGGCCGAACAGGACGTTGGCCAGCTTGGAGCGCATGTAGGCGCGGCCCGGCGAGTAGCCGCCCGAGCCGTCGAGGTGGTCCAGGTCGAGGGTGGCGCGGGCGTACATCGCGGAGGAGACGGTGACGACCCGCGGGTCCTGGCCCCGGCCGAGCGGGTCGAGCAGCAGTCCGGTGAGCGCGAAGTGTCCGAGGTGGTTGGTGGCGAACTGGCTCTCCACGCCCTGCGCGCTCAGCGTCAGCGTCTGGCTGCTGATCCCGGCGTTCAGGACGAGCAGGTCGAGGGCGGTGAACCGGTCTCGTACCTCGTCCGCGAAGCGGCGGACCGAGCCGAGGTCGAGCAGGTCGAGACCGAGCACGGTGGTGGCGCCGAGTGCGGTCCGGACCCGTTCGGCGCGGGCGGTGTCCCGGACGGCCAGGACGACGCGGGCGCCGCGGGCGGTGAGCGCCCGCGTGATCTCCAGCCCCAGCCCGCTCGCGGCGCCGGTGACGACCGCGGTACGCCCGCTCAGATCGGGCATCTCGTCCACGCTCCAGGAAACGGAGGACGCCGGGGACGAAGGCGAGGAAGACGAAGAGGAAGAAGAAGACGGAGTACGAGGGCTCATGGCGCCGAAGCTAGACTCTGACATCAGTGTCAAGGTCAAGCCGGCCGCCGGGTACGGGTCCCGGTCGGCGGGCGCGACGAGCGGAGGCCCCGATGCGTATCGGTGAACTGAGCCGGGCGACCGGCGTGAGCCCCCGCTCCCTCCGCTACTACGAGCAGCAGGGCATCCTCACGGCGGAGCGCGGCAGCAACGGCTACCGCGCGTACGGCGCCGACGCCCCCGAGACCGTGGCCCGCATCCGCGCCCTGCTGGCCATCGGCCTGCCGACGGAGACGATCCGCGAGGTCCTGCCCTGCGAAGGCCCGGCGGGGCCGCGCCCCGAGGTCTGCCCCGGCCTGCTGGCGAGGATCGCCGAGATCCGCGACACCACCGCCCGCCAGGCCGCCGAACTCTCCCGGACGAGCGACGCCCTCAGCCGCTACCTGACCGAGAACGAGCCGCAAGCGCCCCATGGGAGGTAACCCCGGCCGGGGCCGACAGGGTTGAGACCTCTACGGCTCACGCGTCCGGCGGCAGCACGAGCACTCGGTAGGGCCCCGGCGGCAGCTCCGGGAGCACGCCCTTCCCGGCGGACCGCCACCCCCAGGCCCGCAGTACCCGCACGGTCTCGTCGTCACGGACGTCGACCAGCGTCACCCCGAGCACGGAGCCGTGGTCGCCGATCAGCCGCCGGGACAGGCGCCGGGCGAGGTTCCAGGTGCGGTCCTGGTAGGCGTGGCGGACGCGGGGCGGGACGACGATCCCGGAGACGACGAAGTGCCGCCCGGCGGGGAAGCCGTAGGCGAAGCCGGTGAGGGTGGTGGACTCGGCGATCAGCAGGGAGAAGCCGGGGCGGCGCGCGTCGGCCGCGAGATGCCGCAGGAACCCCGTACGCGCCTCGTTCCACGCCCGGCTGCCGCCGCCGCAGCACTCCGCGTACAGATCGCCCAGCTCCCGCAGCCGGTCCTCGACCTGCCCCCGGGTCAGCGGGCGCAGCCGCTCGCCCTCGTGCGGCGAGGACCCCCGTTCGAGCCGCCCCGCGCGCGGGGCCCGCGGGCGGCCCGGCCTCGCGGGGCCGGAGGCCGGCGGAGCGGACACGTGCACGGTCATGGGCGCCGAACCCTGCCCCGGGCCCGGACAACCGCCCGGCCCGGCGTCGTCGATCCCCGAGAGCGGCACCGACCACGAAGCCGACGCACGGCGATCCCTCGGTCCTTCCACGGTACTCCGCGCCCGCACCCGTTCGCGGTACACGCACCTGCCACCCGCCATAGCCTGCCCAGAGCCGTACGAGCGCCCCCCGCCCAAGCCACTCCCCGCCCCCACCACCCGGACGGAGCCCCGTGCCCCGCACCCCCACCTGCGTCCTGTCCGACTCCGCACCCCCGTCCGTCACCGACGGCCACGCCCTCGACCGCTACGTCCCCCTCGCCTCGGTCACCAAGATCCTCACCGCGACCGCGCTGACCCGGATGACGGCCGCGGGCCTCCTCACCCCGGACGACCCGGTCGAACGCTGGCTCCCGTCCGCGGCCCCCGGCACCGGCATCACCCTCCACCACCTGGCCGCGCACACCTCGGGTCTCCCCCGCCTGCCCCCGGGCCGCCTGCCCCGCCGCGACCCCTACGCCCGTTTCGACCGCCCCGCGCTGGACCGGCTCCTGCCCCGCCTCGACACCCTCGCCGTGGGCCCGCCGGGCGAGGAGGAGTACTCCAACCTCGGCTACGCCGTCCTGGGCGCCGCCCTCACCGAGGCGGCGGGCACGACGTACGACGCCCTCGTGACCAGACACGTCCTGGACCCCCTGGACCTCACGGAGATCACGTCCGCCCCGCCCCCCGACCAGCGCCTCTTGGCCCCCGGCCTCCTCGGCCGCCCGCGCCGCCCCTGGACGATGGACGGCGCGATCCTCCCCGCGGGCGGCCTGTGGGCCACCCCCCGCGCGACGGCCGACCTGATCGTCCGCCTCCTCGTCGAACGCCGCCTCGGCGCCCCCGCCCCCGCCTGGCAGCAAGCGGGCCCCCTCCACTGGCACAACGGCGCCACCCGCCACGCCTCGCTCTTCACGGCCGCAATGGACGACGGCCGCTGGATCGTCCTCCACCGCCTGAACGCGACGCCGGAACAGACGGACCGGATGGGCATCGGGCTGCTGAGGGACACGACGCCCGGCTGACGGCGGTCCGGAGCCATCAGAGCCAGAGCACCGATCGTGAGTAGACAAGAATAGGAGTACCTTTTGGTACCAGAGAGGAGCTACGGGTGAAGATCACAGAAGAAGGCCGCAGTCGGACAAGCCGGACGACAGCGCCGTTGAAGGTCGATGCGGCCATAGACGAGCTGATCGCGGACGGCGCCCACTTTCTGGGGATGACGAAGAAGGACCTGGTGGCGGAGGCGGTCCGGACCTACCTGGAGATCCGCCGCGAGGAGGTTCGGGCCAGCATGCTGGAGAAGCTGCGGAAACTCGACGGCTCCGTGGAGTCGAGCGTCTCGCTGCTCACCGGGCTGTCACCGGAGCGCATCAAGGAACTCGGCGGAGTGGGCGAGGACGACTGATCCATGCGGCCCGCTCGCCCCACCCTCCGCGCGCTCCGCGAGGACTTGAAATTACCGCTGCCGTCAGCCCGGGAACCGCTCGACGAACTGGATCATCCGCTCCTGGCCAAGGCCCGCAACCACTTCGGCGACGACGAGGTCGGGCATGAGCGCATCCGCTCGATCGACGACGAGGTGCTCTTCAAGGTGAAGGTCCAACGCTGGCGCGGAGCGATCTGGACCGACGAAGACCTGCCCTGGCTCATCGCTGCCGGGCAACGCGAGGACGGGTCGCCGGACGACTTCTACTCAGCCCTGGAGACAACCGCGAGGGCCGCACGAGCCCAGTACAACGCGAACAACCGCCAGCCCCTGAGCACCACCACGTACGTCGGGCACCTTCTTCCCGACCAGAACGACCGTGACCGCTACCACCTCGAGGCCGGCACCCGGCTTGTCCGTGATCTTGCTGCGGCCGTCCGGGAACTCACCCGCGGCTCACTGCACGACGGGCATGAACACGCCGCCGACTTTCCCGCTTTCCGCCTCGGCATCCTCGTCCGCGCTGACGACGGCCATGAGACCTATGCCGCGGTGCGCATCACCGGCTCCGTACCCGACGACCTCACCGCGGTCGTCCTGCGCCATGTCCCCGGCTGCGATCCCACCGCCTGGTACCCCGAGTACGCCCTCCCCAGCCGCTCCCTCCTTCCCGCCGAGCAGGCCTGGTCGACCCTCATGGACCCGAAAGCCGCGGCGGAACTCCTGAACGAGGAATGAGGATGAGGGATGAGGGATGAGCCAGGCTCCTCGCCCCAACGCCCGCTCAGGCGCCGATGACCAGCGGAACAAGGAACACGCTCATGCCGGATCATGACAACTCGTCCCGCAGAGTCACTGTCCCCACGTGCGACCACGGACCCATCACGATCCAGGAACCCGGCTGGTGCACGGGAAGCGACAGAGAACACCAGCCCGGCGGCTGATGAGGAGCACGTCTAGAGCAGTTGCGGGACAGCCCTCAGGTTCACGAAGGATCAGCAGCCGTCACGGAGCAGAGCGTGCCCTGACCCCGCCGTGAGGGCCGCCCGAAGTCGCCTGGCAAGACGGTCACCAATCTGACGTGCGGCTTCGGACGGGGACACGAACGCCGTCGTGGACAGTTCCCGGTCATGTGGGCGGATCTCCACGACTTGCCTGGCGGTGAGTGTGCCCCCGTCGAAGATGAAGGCCAGTTGGTCGTCCCAGGGGCCATGCGGTGGGACCCAGTCGACGACCAGCAAGCCGAGGAGAGTGATGTCGAGGCCCAGTTCTTCCTTCACCTCACGGCGCGCCGCGTCGTCGGGGGCTTCGTTCGCCTCGGCCATACCGCCAGGAAGGTCCCAGCCGGGCTTGTAGGTGGGCTTGACCAGGAGGACACGATCCTGCTCGTCACGGAGGAGGACGTCGGCGGAGACGCGTTTGCGGGCCTGGGTGGCATTGCCCTCGGCAAGGTAGGCGTTCCATGCCTCGGGGTCGGCGGGAGTGGGCCTCATGCGGTGGCGCCTTTGCTGGGCGGGGGAACGATGTCGGCGAGCAGGAGCATTCTCGCCCGTCGCGTCTCGTCGAACCGTGTCAGCAGTCCATCGACCGGCGGGTGACTGCGGTGTGGAACGAGTAGCGTACGAAGTTTGTCCAGTTGGCGGACGACACGGATCGAGCCGAGGTTGGGGTCAGCACTGAGCACATCGTGGCCGACGGCGACGGCAGCGTCCAGCTCACCACAGTGCACGTGAAGGCCGACCAAGGTGATCTGACTCAAAGCCAGAGATCGGGCACGGCCCGACTCACGCAGACGGATGGCAAGTTCGGCCTGTGCCCGCGCCTGGTCGTGGCGTCGGAGGTCACGTAGAACGAAGGCGGTCTCGAGAGCGAGGGCCGCCGCGTCGAACGGGCTCAGCCAGGGACGTTTCGCTTCGGCCACGCCTTCAAGAGCTTCTTCGGCCCGGCCGAGGGCTCCCAGAGCTGGATCAAGTTGGCCTGCTGCGGCCAGGGCTCGGGCGGACATGGTGTGAACGCGGGCGATCAGCGCGGGGACGGCGGGACCGGCCGACGCCAGATCGATGCCCGTCCGAGCCCAGTGCACGGCTGTAGCCGGGTCGCCGGTCTCCAGGGTGAGGTGACTGGTGCTCGCAGCGATACCAGCGGCGAGCGGGGTGTCGCCCGAAGCGCGGGCCAGAGAGAGCGCTCGGGTGAAGTGGCGCCCGGCAACGCCGTCTTGGCCTGAGTCGTGGGCCATCCAGCCCGTCATCTCGGTGAGTACCGCAGCGACGGCGAAGACGTGCGGAGTGCCGTCGGCGACGAGAAGCCGAGGCCCGATGGTGTCACGCAGGTGCCGCATGACGGCGTTGTAGAGGCGTCCACCACCGGCCTGCCGGTCTGCGGCCCGGAAGGCGTTCATCGCAGCCATGTCGTTGCCGTCCGGCAGCCGCTCGCCCAGCACGAGAGGTGGTGGCGGCGCGACCGGCTCCCAGGGGCGATTCGTCAGGCCGAGGAGGTGGCCAGGGATGTGGAAGGCGTCGGAGATCTGCTCGAAGATGGCCAATTTCTCGACCCGGCTCTTGCCGTTCATGTAGTCGTAGAGCCGCCCCTGGGTGATGTCGACGGCCGCGGCAAGACGGCGCGTGCTGATCCCGCGATGGTTGAGCAGCCGGAAGAGCGCACCCATGTCGCGCTCCGCGCAGGCAACGAGCAGACGTTGGTCCGCGAGGAGCCCCGCGACAACTTCGCGCGGCCCCCGCTCCGCACCGGTCAAGAGCACCTTCTTTCCGTACGGCCCGATCTGCGGCGACGACGCGAGTCCGCGCACTGACTCCGAGTTGGGGTCACGCGCTGGAGTCTCTTGCGTGCGGTACGCAGTCGTCTACTGAGAGTGCTCCGTTGCACCAGCTGACGCAACCACGCTTCGCCGAACCCTCCGCCACACCACTGAAAGGTCAAGCACCATGCCCATCCCGGTACTTCCGCGTCATCGCGGCCGATTTCACGTGAAGGACCACGGACGATGACCGGCCCTCACGCAAGCCCGTACGGATTCCACGTGGACGCCGAGGCCGAGGCCGTGCCCGAAGCCCGGCGCAGGATTGTCGCGCTGGTGCGGGGCTGGGACGTGCGGCTGCCGGAGACCACCTGGGGCGACCTGGAGCTGCTCTCCACCGAGCTGATCACGAACGCCGTCCGGCACACCGAGTCCGCCTGCGCGGTCGCCGTGCGCTGGACCGGCGTACGGGTCCGGGTCGAGGTCACCGACGTGAGTCCTGCCCGCCCGCTCCCGCGCCACGGCTCGCCGGAAGCGGAGGGAGGCCGGGGCCTGCGCCTGGTCGAGGCGCTGGCCACTGCTTGGGGGAGCGCCCCCAAGTCGACCGGGAAGGTCGTCTGGTTCGAGGTCGGACCGCCCGATGACACCGCTCGGAGCACGCCGCCCTGGAGCACTCCCGGAAAGTGGACGATCACCACCGTCAGCGGGAGGGCGACGTCCGGCTACCTCCCCGCCTGGGCGGAGGACGACCCGACCGAGGCCCGCGTGCCCCCGGACGGCTTACGGGAACGGCTGGCCGACATCAACCACCGGCACCTCTTCGACGGACCGACGATGCCCCTCACCGCCCCGGACGTCTGGGAGACGGTCGAGGAGGACGCGGTCTTCGAGGGCAGCATCGACTGCTCCCCCTACCACCCGAATCCGGGCCTTCGTGTACCGGTCGTCAACCTCCAGGTCTGCGTGGGTCGCTGGATTCTCGGCCTGGACCCGCGGGGAGTCGCCGAGGTCGCCGCGAAACTCCGCGCCCAGGCCCACCTGCTCGACGAGAAGGTGCGTCCCGCGCTCGTGGCCGCCCGCGAGGACTGGTCCGCCCACCACCCGGACGAACCACCCGTCCACCCTTGGAGATCCCCGTGACCGCACGCCCGCCCGTCACGACGGACAACCCGACGTCGCCCCGTCCGGCGCCACGTCTCGTCGCCAGTCCGTTCCTCGGCCAGTACCTCTTGGTCCAGCCCGGTCACGCGTCAGGTGTACGCATCCCCGAAGTACGTTACGAAGAACTACGGACCGCCACCGCCGAGGACCGGAACGCCCCGGCCTGGCCGGTCGACACGGCCGCGCGCTCCTGGGCCACGGAGCTTCCGCGGACCGGACTCCGTGACGTTCTTCTCATCTGGGAGCGATCCCGGTACGACTACGCCAGAGCGTCGTGGGAGATCAACCGCCGACTGCGACTGCGACTGCGGGTTCTGCCACCTCCGGCCGATCCGTGAGCTGCTGACGGCCCAGGCGCACAACCACCTGCGGCCCCGCTCTCCTCCGGGAGGGCGGGACCGCTTCGTCATGTCCGGGTTCAGCCGATCGCTGGCATCGCTCCTGAGCGCCAATCGTTCACGCGCTTGCGGACGCCGGCCACCATCGGCAGCTCGTCCACGTCGGCCGGGTCGAACCAGCGGACGTCTGTGGACTCGTCCGACACGGCCAGCTCACCGCCGACAGGACGGGCGAGGAAGCAGATGGAGAACTCCTGCCGCACCTCTCCGTCGTCGTAGGCGAAGACGTGCCGCGGGTTGGAGTACGTACCCACGATGCCGACGACCTCGACGTCGATGCCGGTCTCCTCTCGCGTCTCCCGTACCGCGCACTCGGGGAGGGACTCACCGATGTGCAGGGCCCCGCCGGGCAGGGCCCAGGTTCCGTTGTCGACACGCCTTTGCAAGAGGATGCGGCCCGCTTCGTCGGTCACGACGGCTGATGCCGCGGGAACCAGGCTGTTGGCCCGGGGCGCCGCCGGGTCGTCTTCGTAGTCACGCCTGCCCATCGGTGTCCCCCCACACTGGTGTGCCGCGCGTCCACAGCTCTTCGACGTGGTCGGCGAACCGGTCGAACATACCGTTGTCCTGGTGTCGCCGCAGGTGCAGGGTCGGCGCGTCGTGACCCACGCTGTGAGTCAGCAGGGGCGTCACGATCATGTCGTCGTCGAAGCGGAAGACGCTCAGGTAGGCATGACCGGTGGAGAACCGCGCGGCGATGTCGTGGCCCTGGAGCTTCTCCAGCTCGGAGAGCGTGACCCGGATGCGAGTGGAGAGAGTCAGGGCCACGTCCTCCTCTTGCTCCCGCGCCCGGGTGAGGTCGCTCTCCGGGTCTCCGACGAGGAACCGGACCCGGCATCCGGCAGCGGCCTTCCGGCGCAGCGCGGTGCCGAACCTGGCCTGTTCCAGCCACAGGAAGTAGTTGGTGTACCCGGCGAACGTCAGCTCGCGCTCGGCCTTCGTGATCAGCGACCGCCACAGGGAGGACGGGCAGGCGGAGCGGTAGGGGAAGACCTCGGCCACCTCACGGTCGGGTCCCGCCTTGACGAGCTTCTTGGCAGCGGCTGGCCACAGCACCGATTCGTCCTCCCCGAGAGCGTCGGCGACGGCCCATCGATGCCGAGCGTGAGGCACGCGCCCTGTCTGCGTGATCCACCGGGCGACCGTCTTGGTGTCGACGCCACAGCGCTCGGCTAACTGGCTGTCATTGATGCGGGCTTGAGCCATGGCCCGGCGAAGTGGCTCGTTCATTCGTACCCCCTAGGACGTTCGGCACGCTTTTCTCCGTATTCACAAACGGTTCCGAACGGCCCCTGAACGCAGTAGGAATGACCGCTTCGAGGCATCAGCGTGAGGTCAGCAAGGAACCCCCGCGACCGTACGAACGGTCCGGGGCTGAGGCCGACCGACTGGAGTCGACATGCCACGCGGTACAGCCCGTCTTCGGGTCGACGCGATCCTTCCCAACGTCCTGACTCTCCTCGGCCTGCCCGACCGGGCCGACCTCCCCGACGCGCAGCAGCGCGGCGCCGTCTGCGTCTGGTGTGCGGAGCCGGTGACCATCGAGTCTTCGGTCGACCTGGGCGAGCAGACCGACGACGGGTGCCGCTGGTTCCCACGTGCCTGCCGCCGCGACACCGCCGCCCGCGCGCACACCGCGCTCTTCGACCACGTCAGCACCTGCGAGCAGTGCACCGACGACCGCGACCTGTGCGACACGAGCAAGGCCCTGTACCGGCTGATCCGCCAGGAGTGGCGATGACGATCTGCTTCCGCTGCGACCGGACCATCCAGGGCACCCCACGGATCTTCTCCCCGGAGGTCGGCTCCGGCGTCGCCGCCGACATCGCCCTGTGCCCCGGCTCCTGCCAGTCGACCCAGACCCAGCGCGTACCCGACGAACTGACGCTCCCCGTCAGCGAAGACCACCGCTCCCGGCCGTGACGGCGACCACGCCGGTGGCGAGTGGACCTGCTCCTGCTGCGCGGGACGACCACCGCCAGCAGAGACGGCGACCGCGACACCAACCCAGGACTTCCTCACCGAGGCCAAGGAAGTGGCCCGCTACGTCGCCTTCGACCAGCCGGACGCCTGGGCGAACTTCAGCCCCACCAACGTCGCCCTGCACGAGGTCAGCGCGGCCGTCTCCTTCGGCGACGCCGGTATCGCCCTGCAGACCGCACGGCCCCTCATGCGCCGTCACATTCCCGTCCCCGAGCGCCGGGCCGCGCTCTGGGTGGAGACCGCCCGCGCATACAGTCAGCAGGGCAGACTCTCCGACGGTTATCAGGCCCTGCGCCTAGCCGAGAGCTGCGCGGCACAGGACATCCGCCGCCCGGCCGTACGGGAACTGGTTGCCGACATGGCAGCCCGCGACCGCCGCCGGGCCCTGCCCGAACTGCACCACTTCAGCCGCCGACTGGGAGTATCCGCGTGAATGACCAGCACGACAGGCCGTTTCTCCAGATCGTGGTCTGCGCGGCCGGAGTCGCCGGTGACGTCGGCGAACTGATCACCGCGGCGCACGAACGGCAGTGGGACGTCGGCGTCGTCGCCACACCACAAGGGCTCGGCTTCCTCGACGTGGAGGCGGTGGAGAACCAGATCGGGCGCCTCATCCGCTCCGCTTGGCGCTCGGCGGGCGAACCGCGCCCGATCCGGCCCGCCGACGCGATCGCCGTCGCCCCGGCCAGCTTCAACACCGTCAACAAATGGGCCGCCGGAATCTCCGACAACCTCGCCCTCGGCATCCTGTGCGAAGCACCCGCCATGGACGTCCCCATCGCCGTATTGCCCTACCTGAACTCCGCCCAGGCCGCCCACCCCGCATACCGCCGGAACCTGGAGCAGCTACGCGAGATGGGCGTCCTCATCGGCTCGTACGAGCCCCACCGCCCGAAGGCCGGCGGCGGGGCCGACCGCTACCGCTGGGAGGAAGTACTGGAGCTGCTCGCCCCCAGGCTGTCCGAGCGGTCGTGATCAGGGCTGCGTCATGCGGTCACGTGTACAAGCCAGCGTTGGTAGCCGGGCTCGTTCATCGCCTTCAGCCGGAGCGCTTGTCGCCGACCCGGAACCGGCCACTGGCTCGCCCGAGCACCTCGTCGACCACGTCGATGAGGCCGACTCGGCTGCAAAGGTGTCGGCCTCCTTCTCCTGCCAGCTGTCACCAGTGCGGCATCACGAGACGAAGCAGCGCCCGACCCGACCGAAGTCGACTCAGGCGCTGCGTAGCAGGTCGGAGGACATTTCCCTCTCCCGCTGCCGGTAGGCCCTGTGGGACTCGAACCCACAACCAATGGATTAAAAGTCCACTGCTCTGCCAATTGAGCTAAGGGCCCACGGCGATGTGCCTCCCCGAGCATAGCCGGACGTGGCCGCGTCTCCGATCGGGTATCGGGACACGGCCGTGCCGGATGCCGGAGATGGGCCGAACAGCGGCGGTTCGGCCCGGTCGGACGGGTCCCGGCGGTCGGCCGCGCTGCCTGCCGCCCCCGCCCCCACCCATCCCTCCGCCGGAGGCTTCGCTGGTTGGCCGCGCTGCCTCCCGACCCCCGCCTACCCCTCCGCCGAAGGCCCCGCAGACCCCGCAGGCCCCGCAGACCCCGGAGGCCCCGGCAGATCCGCCTCCCCCACCGGCACCACCGCCTCCCCCGCGTCCCCCCGGAGGAACCAGTGCCGGGCCGACACGAACCACCAGATCGCCGCGAAGCCGAGGACGACCAGGACGGCGACGGGGGCGTAGTTGAAGTTCTCGCCGGTGACGGGGGACA
The DNA here is from genome assembly GCF_044757425.1 of Streptomyces sp. NPDC091281. NCBI lineage: Bacteria > Bacillati > Actinomycetota > Actinomycetes > Kitasatosporales > Streptomycetaceae > Streptomyces > Streptomyces sp. NPDC091281. The sequence goes on from NZ_JBIVUY010000021.1 coordinate 72,095, forward strand.
CCTGGGGGAGCATGAAGAGGATCGTGATGACGCCCACCCAGGCGACGGCGACGATGCCGATGGGGCGGGACCAGCGGCCGAGGTGCCACGGGCCGCGTACGAAGTCCTCGCCCTTGCGGACCCGCAGCAGGGTCGGGATGACGTAGGCGATGTAGAGGCCGATGACGGCGATCGAGGTCACGGCGGCGTACGCGGTGACGTTGATCAGGTACGGCAGGCCCAGCACCAGTGCGCCGCCCGCCGCGAGCCAGACCGCCGCGACGGGGGTCCGGCTGCGGGGGCTGACGGTGCGCCAGATGTGGGAGAACGGGAGGGCGCCGTCGCGCGAGAAGGCGTAGATCATGCGGCTGTTGGCCGTCACCGACGCCATCCCGCAGAACAGCTGCGCCCCGATCACGACGAGCAGCAGCAGCTTGCCCGCCGTCGCGCCGAGCGCGTCCAGCAGGATCTGGGCGGGCGGCGCGCCGGTCGGGGAGTTCAGGGCGCCGTCGTAGGACTGGATGGCGAAGGTGAAGCCGAGGAGGAGGACGAAACCGGCGATCCACGAGGTCCAGATGGACTGCACGATGCCCTTCGGGCCGGCGGTGGACGCGTCGTGGGTCTCCTCGGTCATGTGGGCGGAGGCGTCGTAGCCGGTGAAGGTGTACTGGGCCATGAGGAGGCCGAGCGCGACGACGTACACGCCGCTGCCCCAGCCCGTGTTGTTGACGAACTCGCCGAACACGAAAGACGCCGACTGGTGTTCGTCGGGCACGAACGTCAGCGCGCCGACGATCACCGCCACGCCGATGACGTGCCACCACACGCTCACGCTGTTCAGCAGGGCGACGATCCGCACGCCGAAGGTGTTCAGCAGCCCGTGCAGCAGCAGGATCGCCGCGAAGAGCAGGATCGTCCGGCCGGGCGTCACCTCGAAGTCGAACTGGAGGTTCAGGTACGCCCCCAGGAACGAGGCGGCGCCGAAGTCGATGCCCGCGGTCACCGCGACCTGGCCGAGGACGTTGAACCAGCCCGTGAACCAGGCCCAGGCCGCCGCGCTGCGCGGGGGCGCCAGGCGGTGCGCCCAGAAGTAGAGACCGGCGGAGGTCGGGTAGGCGGAGCAGATCTCCGCCATCGCCAGGCCGACGAACAGGGTCATCAGGCCGACCGCGACCCAGCCCCAGGTGATCACGGCCGGGCCGCCCGTGTTCATGCCGAACAGGTAGAGGGTGAGGCAGCCCGACAGGACCGAGATGATCGTGAAGGAGACCGCGTAGTTGGAGAACGCCGACATCCGGCGGGCGAGGACCTGCGTGTAACCGAGCTGGGCCAGCCGTTCCTCGTCCGTCGGCCCACTGGCTCTGACGTCATCTGTCATGCCCCCAGCAATTCCCTCACGAGGCGCGTGACACACGTCACTTCGTGACCGGAAATCGCCCTCCCCCGCGCCCCCCGCGCCCCGGCACCCGCCCGAAACACACCCGGCACGCACCCGGCACGCACCCGGCACACGCCCGGCACACGAAAGGGCCCGCACGACCGAAGTCGTACGGGCCCTCGCCATCATGGCGTCACGGCGTCAGACGCTCACGCGCCCCCGCCCTCAGCGCCTCAAGACGCCTCTCGGTGCCTCTCGGTGCCTTTGGGCGTGTCAGCCGTTGCGCTTCCAGCGCGGCTTGTCGTCCCGGCGACCGAAGGAGCCGCCACCGCTGCCACCGCGGTGGTCGTCACGGCGGCCGTACGGGCGGTCGTGCCCCGGACGGTCGTGGCCCGGACGGTCGTGGCCGCCGGAGCGGAAGCCCGGACGGTCGTCGCGGCGGTCGCGGTTGAACGGACGGTCGCTGCCCCGGTGGCCGCCCCGGTCGTCCCGGCGGAAGCCGCCGCGGTCGTCCCGGCGCTCGAAGGAACGGCCGCCGCGGTCGTCGCGGTCACGGTTGAAGCCGCCCCGGTCGCCACGGTCGTCCCGACGCTCGCCGCGGTCGTCGCGACGCTCGAACGAACGGCCACCGCGGTCGTCGCGGTTGAAGGAACGCCCGCCCCGGTCGTCGCGGTCGCGGTTGAAGGAACGGCCACCGCGGTCGTCGCGGTCGCGGTTGAAGCCACCGCGGTCGCCGCGGTCGTCCCGACGCTCGAACGAACGGCCGCCACGGTCGTCACGGTTGAAGGAACGGCCGCCACGGTCGTCCCGGTCACGGTTGAAGCCGCCCCGGTCGCCACGGTCGTCCCGACGCTCGAAGGAGCGACCGCCGCGGTCGTCACGGTTGAAGGAACGGCCGCCACGGTCGTCCCGGTCACGGTTGAACGGACGGCCGCCACGGTCGTCGCGACGCTCACGGAACTCACGGGAGTCGCGACGCTCGTACGAGGACGACGACGCTGCCGCCGCCGGACGCTCGGTCCGCTCCACGCGCTCGGCGTCCCGCGCCACCGGCTGCTCCGGCACCGACACCTCGGCCGCCGCCGACGCGTCCCCGGCCACGGCCTCGGCGACCGCGCCCGGCTCGCCCTGCGCGGCGTGCGCCTGCGCGATCGCCGTCTCCGGGTCCTCGCCGCGCTCACGGGCGACCCGCGCCACGAGCCGGTCCGCCTCCTCGCGCAGCTCCGTCGCCCGGCGCTGCGCGCGCTCCAGCTGCTTCGTCAGGTCGGAGACCTCACGCTCCGCCTGCTGCGCCGCGTTGCCCGCCGACTCCGCCTGCACCTCGGTCATCGACCGGGCGCCGGTGATCTCCGCGACCTCGGGCTCGAACGCCGTACCGCCCTGGATGATGTGACGCCCGGCGTCGACGCCCGCGTCCTCCATCAGGCGGAAGATCTGACGGCGCTGGTGCGGCAGCGACAGCGACACCACGGTGCCGGTCCGCCCGGCGCGCGCCGTACGGCCCGCGCGGTGCAGGTAGTCCTTGTGGTCGCCCGCCGGGTCCACGTTCAGCACCAGGTCGATGCCGTCGACGTGGATGCCGCGCGCGGCGACGTCGGTGGCGACGAGGACGTTGACGTAGCCGTCCTTGAAGTCGGCCAGGGTGCGGGTGCGCGCGCCCTGGGTCATGCCGCCGTGCAGCGCGTCGGCGCGGACACCGGCGTCGCACAGCTGCTCCGCGACGCGGTCGGCGCCGAGCTGGGTGCGGACGAAGATGATCGTGCGGCCCTTGCGGGAGGCGATCGCGGCGGTGACCGGCGCCTTGTCCTTGGGCTTCACGATGAGGATGTGGTGGGACATCGTCGTGACGGCGCCCTGGGCGGCGTCCACCTCGTGCGAGACCGGGTTCTTCAGGTACCGGTCGACGAGGGTCTTGATCTCGTTCTCCATCGTGGCGGAGAACAGCATCCGCTGGCCGCCCGCGGGGACCTGGTCCAGCAGCTCGGTGACCTCGGGCAGGAAGCCCAGGTCGGACATCTGGTCGGCCTCGTCGAGGACGGCGATCTGCACGTCCTCCAGGGAGCAGGCGCCGCGGTTGATGATGTCGCGGAGGCGGCCCGGCGTCGCGACGAGGACGTCGACGCCGCGCTCCAGGGCGTAGATCTGGTTGCCCATCGAGGTGCCGCCGCAGACGACCTTCATCTTGAGGCCGAGGACGTCGCCGTACGGCTGGAGCGCGTCCGCCACCTGCATGGCCAGCTCACGCGTCGGCGTGAGGATGACGGCGCGCGGGCGGCGCTTCTCGGTCCGGCCGCCGGACAGCGTGGCCAGCGTCGGCAGACCGAAGGAGAGGGTCTTGCCGGAGCCGGTGCGGCCGCGGCCCAGGATGTCCTTGCCCGCCAGGGCGTCCGGGATGGTCGCCGCCTGGATCGGGAAGGGGGAGGTCACACCGTTCTGGGCGAGCTTGCGCACGACGCCCTCGGGCAGCCCCAGGTCGGCGAAGGTGAGACCGGGCTCCTCGTCGGACTCGTCGGCCGTGACGACCTCGACGACCTCCGCGCCCTCGACCTCGACCGCGTCGACGACCACGCCGTCGGCGGCACCGGAGATCTCGGCGGCCTCGACAGCCTCGCCGTTCTCGGGCACGACGGAGTGATCAGTACTGGAAATGGACATGCGAATGCGAAACCTTCCGGAGTCTCGTCGGCACGCGCCCGTCAACTCCGTGTTCGCATTACGACCGCCTCAATGCGGTCAGCCACGGCAAGGGAGAGTACGCGCCACACGGCGCGCTCTGTGGTGGCGCCGGGCAAATGGGATCAAACGATCTACCACCATACGCACCCTCCACCCCCCAAGGCAAACCGGCCCCGTCGTCGCAGGTCACGCCCACCCCTGACAGCGACGCACCCGCCGCCCGCACCGACGCCGCCACCCGCTACACCGGCACCCCGGCCTCGGGCGCGGGCTCCCGTTCCACCAACTGGGGGACCGGCTCCGCGTCCGCCGACGACGACGGCTCGGCCACCGTCGGCTCCGGGGTCGGCGACGCGGGCGGCTCCGGCGACGACGGGGGCTCCGGCTCCGAGGTCCGCGTCGGCGAAGGCTCCACCGGCCCCGGCGGCTCGACCGACCCCGGCGCCGCGCTCCCGCCCGGCCGCGGCCCGGCCGACGGCGCGTCGCTGCGCTCCGCCGACGCGGACGCCGACGGCTCCCCCGACTTCCCCGGGCGCGCCCCGTGCTTGCCCTCGCCCCGGCCCCGCTTGCCGTCGCCGCCCGCCGCCCCGAAGCCGTATCCGCCGCCGGAGCCGTCGGAGCCGCCGTCCGGCGCGCCCTCCGCCCGCTCGCCCGCCGAGTGCGACGGCCGTGCCCGGCCGCCCTCCCCGTCCCCGACACTCACGCAACCCGAAGCCGCGGACACGGCCAGCACCGCGGCGGCCAGACGAACGGGAACGGAACAGGGGCGCACGGGGCCACCTCCGGAAGCAGACACAGGAGTCCCCCAGCCCAACTCCCGCCACCCGCGGGAGGACACGCGCCCCGCACGCGCCCCCACCCCTGAGCCCCCCTCAGCCACCACGCGCCACCCGGAAGGCGCCACCCGCCGACCGCAGCGCCCCCACCCCGTCAGACGTCATCCGCCACCCGCCGCCCGTCAGCCGTCGGCCACCAGCCGCCGAGCGCGCCCGCTCACCCGTACCCCAGCGCATGCAGCCGCGCGTCGTCGATCCCGAAGTGGTGGGCGATCTCGTGCACCACCGTCACCTCCGTCTCGGCCACGACCTCGTCCCGCGAGGCGCACATCCGCAGCGTCGGCCCCCGGTAGATCGTGATCCGGTCCGGCAGCACGCCCGCGTACCACTCCCCCCGGTCCGTCAGCGGCGTCCCCTCGTACAACCCGAGCAACTCCGGATCGTCGGCGGGCGGCTCGTCCTCCACGAAGACCGCCACGTTGTCCATCAACCGCGTCAACTCGGGCGGAATCCGGTCCAACGCCTCGGACACCAGTTCCTCGAACTCCTCGCGCGTCATCTCCAGCACACCCCCATTCTCCGCCACGACACCCCCGTACGAGCGGCACCCGCACCACCCCCGGCCCAGCCACCGCATGGCCGGACACACACCTGGGCATACGCGACCAATGGCCAGAGCCCGCTCCCGTCCCACCGTCCCCGAACTCACCCCGCGCTCCCCCGCCCGCCCCTGGACGCGCGCCCTCGGCCTCTGCGCCGTCGTCCTCCTCGGTGCCTGGCTCGGCCTCCTCGCCGTCGGTGACGTCCGCGTCCCCGTCGGCCCCATGAACACGACCATGACCCTGCGCCCGTCCGCCACCGGCGGCACGAAGATCAACATCTCTCCGCTCGGCGCCCTCCACCTCGACAGCCACACCGCCCCCCTGCGCCTCGACGTCAACGTCGACCAGCTCGACCCGGAACGCTCCCGCGCCCTGGTCGACCACCCCGAACGCCTCTCCGGGCTCCAGAACGAGGTCGCCCACGACGTCGGCCACGGCACCCTCGACCTTGCCGCGCGCTCCGCCGCCGCCGTCGTCACCGGCGCCACCGCGCTCGGCCTCGCCGTGTACCGCCGCCCCCGCCCGGCCCTCACCGCGGGCGGCCTCGCCCTCACCCTGCTCGCCGCCTCCGGCGTCAGCGCCTGGGCCACCTGGAAACCCGGCTCCGTCCTCGAACCCCGCTTCTCCGGCCTGCTCTCCTCGGCGCCCTCCGTGGTCGGCAACGCCCGCAGCATCGTCACCGAGTTCGACGTCTACCAGCAGGAACTCGCCCGCCTCGTCACCAACGTCACCAAGCTCTACGACGCCACCTCCACCCTCCCCGCCTACCAGCCCGACCCCACCACCGTCCGCGTGCTGCACGTCTCCGACATCCACCTCAACCCCGCGAGCTGGAAGATCATCGCCTCGCTCGTGGAGCAGTACAAGGTGAACGTCATCGTCGACTCCGGCGACACCATGGACCACGGCACCGCCGCCGAGAACGGCTTCCTTGACCCCGTCGCCGACCTCGGCGCCCCCTACCTCTGGGTGCGCGGCAACCACGACTCCGCCCTCACCCAGCAGTACCTCCAGGACATCAAGAACGTCCGCGTCCTCGACGACGGCCGCGCCGTCACCGTCGCCGGACTGCGCTTCGCCGGCATCGGCGACCCCCAGTTCACCCCCGACCGCTCTACCGTCCCCGGCTCGGCCGGCACCCAGGAGGCGGCCGGTGACGCCCTCGCCGCCGCCCTGCGCGCCCAGAAGGCCGCCGGAACCCCCGTCGACGTGGCCGTCGTCCACGAACCCTCCGCCGCCCGCCGCACCGACGGCGAGGTCCCGATGGTGCTCTCCGGCCACCTCCACCACCCCGAGACGGAGGTCCTGAAGAAGGGCACCCGCCTGCGGATCGAGGGCTCCACGGGCGGCAGCGGACTGCGCGCCGTCGAGGGCAAGTACCCCGACCCCATCCAGGCGTCGATCCTCTACTTCGACCGCGACACCCGCCGCCTCCAGGCCTGGGACGAGATCGAACTCGGCGGACTCGGCCTCACCACCGCCGAGGTCAGCCGCCACCTCCCCAAGGAGAACCAGCCCGGCGCCACCCCCAGCACGACGCCGGGCACGAACCCCCCGACGGCCCCCGGCACCCCTCCCACCCCCTCCGCCCCCACCCCCTGATCGGCCCCGGCGAACCGCTCCGCCCGCCCCCGGGAAACCGTTTTGGCGATCCCTCCTGCCATCCCATATGCTTCTCACGTCCCCGACGCGCTGCGAAGCGCCCAGGCGGGCCGATAGCCCTCATCGTCTAGCGGCCTAGGACGCCGCCCTTTCAAGGCGGTAGCACGGGTTCGAATCCCGTTGGGGGCACGCAACACCGTGTGCGATATTGTCGTACGCAAAGCTGGGTCCTGTGGAGCAGTTTGGAGTGCTCGCCACCCTGTCAAGGTGGAGGCCGCGGGTTCAAATCCCGTCAGGACCGCTTGCAGATCACTTCGGTGAACTGCGTGGCTGGGTAGCTCAGTTGGTACGAGCGATCGCCTGAAAAGCGATAGGTCGCCGGTTCGATCCCGGCCCCAGCCACAGTGAAGGCCCCGATCCCCGGATCGGGGTCTTTTGCGTGACCCCGGTCCCCGCCCCCCTGGGTCTCCGGCCCCGGGAGCGGCCGAGCCGCCCCCGCCCCGACCGACGGCGGCAAAAGCGCTCGCCACGATTTTGGCCGGGATGAGATCCTGGATCGCGTATGTCTACGCAGCCTGCTCCCGCCCCGTCCTTCGGCGCTCTCGCCTCCCGTCTGGCCGAGCTGTCGCTCCGTGACGCGCACCGGCTCGGGCGCCGGCTCGAAGGTGCGCGCAAGATCCGCAAGCCCGAGGCGCGGGTCGCCGTACTGACCGAGATCGACACGGACGTCTCGCGGTGCGAGGAACGGATGGGGGTGCGGCGGGGCCGGGTGCCCGCGGTGTCGTATCCCGAGCAGCTTCCGGTCAGTCAGCGCAAGGACGCCATCGCGGAGGCGATCCGGGATCACCAGGTGGTGATCGTGGCCGGTGAGACCGGCTCCGGGAAGACGACGCAGATCCCGAAGATCTGTCTGGAACTCGGCCGCGGCGTCCGCGGCATGATCGGGCACACCCAGCCGCGGCGGATCGCGGCCCGCACGGTCGCCGAGCGGGTCGCGGAGGAGCTGCGGACCCCGCTGGGCGAGGCCGTCGGCTGGAAGGTGCGGTTCACCGACCAGGTCAATCCCGACGCGACGTTCGTGAAGCTGATGACGGACGGCATCCTCCTCGCGGAGATCCAGACCGACCGTGAACTGCGGGCCTACGACACGATCATCATCGACGAGGCGCACGAGCGGTCCCTCAACATCGACTTCCTGCTCGGGTACCTGGCCCAGCTGCTGCCGCGCCGCCCCGACCTCAAGGTCGTGATCACGTCCGCGACGATCGACCCGGAGCGGTTCTCCCGGCACTTCGGGGACGCCCCGATCATCGAGGTGAGCGGCCGGACGTACCCCGTGGAGGTGCGCTACCGGCCGCTGCTGGAGGAGGTCACCGGCGACGAGGCCGCGGACGCCGACCGCGACCAGATCACCGCGATCACCGACGCCGTCGAGGAACTCATGGCGGAGGGGCAGGGCGACATCCTGGTCTTCCTGTCCGGCGAGCGGGAGATCCGGGACACGGCGGACGCGCTGGAGAAGAAGAAGTACCGCTTCACCGAGGTCCTGCCGCTGTACGCGCGGCTCTCGCACGCCGAGCAGCACCGGGTGTTCCAGCAGCACACGGGTCGGCGGATCGTCCTGGCGACCAACGTCGCGGAGACGTCGCTGACGGTGCCCGGCATCAAGTACGTGATCGATCCGGGGTTCGCCCGGATCAGCCGCTACAGCCACCGGACGAAGGTGCAGCGGCTGCCGATCGAGCCGGTGTCGCAGGCGAGCGCCAACCAGCGCAAGGGCCGCTGCGGCCGTACCTCGGACGGCATCTGCATTCGGCTGTATTCGGAGGACGACTTCCTGGCGCGGCCCGAGTTCACCGACGCCGAGATCCTGCGGACGAACCTCGCGTCGGTCATCCTCCAGATGACGGCGGCGGGGCTAGGCGAGATCGAGCGGTTCCCCTTCATCGACCCGCCGGACCACCGCAACATCCGCGACGGCGTCCAGCTCCTCCAGGAACTGGGGGCACTCGACCCCGAGCAGAAGGACCCGGCGAAACGGCTCACGCAGACCGGGCGGAAGCTCGCCCAGCTGCCCGTCGACCCGCGGCTCGCCCGGATGGTGCTGGAGGCCGACCGCAACGGCTGTGTGCGGGAGGTCATGGTGATAGCGGCCGCGCTGTCCATCCAGGACCCCCGTGAGCGCCCGGCGGAGAAGCAGGCCCAGGCGGACCAGCAGCACGCCCGGTTCAAGGACGAGACCAGCGACTTCCTGGCGTACCTCAACCTGTGGCGGTACGTGCGCGAACAGCAGCGGGAGCGGGGTTCGTCGTCGTTCCGGCGGATGTGCAAGCAGGAGTACCTGAACTTCCTGCGGATCCGTGAATGGCAGGACATCTACACGCAGTTGCGCACGGTCGCGAAGCAGATGGGCATCCACCTCAACGAGGAGGACGCCCCCGGCGACCGCGTCCATGTGTCGCTGCTGGCGGGCCTGTTGTCGCACATCGGGATGAAGGATGTGAAGGACGGCAACAAGAACGAGTACCTGGGGGCGCGGAACGCGAAGTTCGCGATCTTCCCGGGGTCGTCGCTGTTCCGCAAGCAGCCCCGGTTCGTGATGTCGGCCGAGCTGGTGGAGACGAGCCGGCTGTGGGCGCGGGTCAACGCGCGGATCGAGCCGGAGTGGGTGGAGCCGCTCGCCGGACACCTGCTGAAGCGCACGTACAGCGAACCGCACTGGGAGAAGGACCAGGCCGCGGTGATGGCGCTGGAGAAGGTGACGCTGTACGGCGTGCCGATCGTCGCGCAGCGGAAGGTGAACTACGGGCGCATCGACCCGGAGGTGTCGCGGGAGCTGTTCATCCGCAACGCGCTCGTGGAGGGCGACTGGCGGACCCACCACAAGTTCTTCGCCGACAACCGGCGGCTGCTCGGCGAGGTCGAGGAGCTGGAACACCGGGCGCGGCGGCGGGACATCGTCGTCGACGACGAGACGCTGTACGACTTCTACGACCAGCGGGTGCCCGACCACGTCGTGTCCGGGGCGCACTTCGACTCGTGGTGGAAGCGGAAGCGGCACGAGCAGCCCGAGTTCCTGGACTTCGAGCGGGAGATGCTCATCCGGGAGTCGGCGGGCGCCGTCACGAAGGACGACTATCCGGACCAGTGGCGGCAGGGCGCGCTCACGTTCCGGGTGACGTACCAGTTCGAGCCGGGCGCGGACGCCGACGGTGTCACGGTGCATGTGCCGTTGCAGGTGCTGAACCAGGTGACGGACGAGGGCTTCGACTGGCAGATCCCGGGGCTGCGGGAGGAGGTGGTGACGGAGCTGATCCGGTCGCTGCCGAAGCCGATCCGCCGCAACTACGTTCCGGCGCCCAACTTCGCGCAGCGGTTCCTGGACCAGGCGGTGCCGCTGACCGAGCCGTTGACGGTGGCGATGGCGCGCGACCTGAAGCGGATGGTGGGGGTGCCGTTCGAGGCCGGGGACTTCGACTGGGCGCGCGTCCCCGACCACTTGAAGATCACGTTCCGGATCGTGGACGAGCGGCGCCGCAACCTGGCCGAGGACAAGGACCTGGAGGCCCTGAAGCTGAAGCTGCGCCCGAAGGCGCGGCAGGCGATCTCGCAGGCCGCCGCGGCGACGGCGGAGCGCTCCGGCGGGCCGTCGCTGGAGCGGTCGGGGCTGACGGACTGGTCGATCGGGACGCTGACGCGGGTGTTCGAGACGCGGCGCGGCGGCCAGCCGGTGAAGGCGTTCCCGGCGCTGGTCGACGACGGCGACACGGTGTCGGTGCGGCTGTTCGACACCGAGGCCGAGCAGGCGGAGGCGATGTGGAAGGGCACCCGCCGGCTGATCCTGCGGTCGATCCCGGTGAACCCGGCGAAGTTCGCCTCGGAGAAGCTGACGAACGCGCAGAAGCTGGCCCTGTCGGCGAATCCGCACGGCTCGGTGCAGGCACTGTTCGAGGACTGCGCGATGGCGGCGGCGGACCGGCTGATCGGTGACTTCGGCGGCCCCGTGTGGGACGAGGAGTCGTACCGGAAGCTGTACGACAAGGTCCGCGCCGAGATCGTGGATCTGACGGTGCGGGCGGTCGGCCAGGTGCAGCAGGTGCTCGCCGCGTGGCAGGCCTGCGAACGGCGCCTCAAGGGCGTCCGCAGCGCGGTGCTGCTGGCGAACCTGGCGGACGTACGGGCGCAGTTGGACGCGCTGATGGGGCCCGGCTTCGTGACGGCCGCGGGGCTGCGGCGGCTGCCCGACCTGATGCGGTACCTGGTGGCGGCCGACCGGCGGGTGCAGCAGATGGCGACGGGGGCCCAACGGGACACGGCCCGGATGGAGAAGGTCCGGGAGATGCAGGACGAGTACGCCTGGCTGCTGGAGCAGTTGCCGCCGGGACGGCCGGTGCCGTCGGCGGTGCGGGAGATCCGGTGGATGATCGAGGAGCTGCGGGTGAGCTACTTCGCGCACGCCCTGGGGACGGCGTACCCCGTCTCGGACAAGCGGATCGTGAAGGCGATCGACGCCGCCGCTCCGTGACGGAGCGGGTGCGGGGAGTGAGTTCGACCAGGCGGGCCAGGGTCCTGTAGAGTCCTGTCTCGCAGCACGGAGCGCAAGCAAGTGCCGCGAAAACCTGGTCCTGTGGAGCAGTTTGGAGTGCTCGCCACCCTGTCAAGGTGGAGGCCGCGGGTTCAAATCCCGTCAGGACCGCCTGGTTGTACGTCAGTGAAAGCCCGGATCTTCGGATCCGGGCTTTTCTGCGTGCCCGTGCCTCCTCTTGACGGGGTCAACGGGGCCCGGTACGCCAGTCTTTGGGGGGTGGGGGGGGGGGGCGCGCCCGGCGGGCGGGGGGGCGGGGGGGGGCCGGGGGCGGCCGGGACCCCGGCGGTGCGGCGGGCGCACCCC
>NZ_JBIVUY010000021.1:84008-109977 GCF_044757425.1 Streptomyces sp. NPDC091281
GTGGGCCGGCTCTCTCAGCCGGTCTGTCCGGCGCGGGGCTTGGGGGGGGGCGGGGGCGGGCGGGCGGGGGGGGGGGGGGGGCGGGGGCCCCCCGGGGGGGGGGGGGCGCGGGCCCCCCCCCCCCCGGCGGGAGGTGGCGCGTGACGGTTCCGGCGGCGCACGAGACACGGGCGTTGCTGCGCGCGCACCTGTCGGCCGCGTCCTCGTACCGGCATCTCACCCGCCACTGCCAGGTCTGCCTCCGGCTGGAGCGGCTGGTGCTGGAGGCGCCGCCGGACGAGGCGGAGCGGCCCGCGGTCCGGCCGTCGGGGGCGCCGCGGCCCGAGGCGCGCCCCGCGCCGGAACCGGTACCGGACGCCAACGGCCGGGCGCCGCAAGCTCATTAGCGCATGAGGAGGCGCGGCAACAAGACCAGTGGCATGTGACGGGAGTCACCGGTTGAGTTCGGGAATGGGGGGTTCTTACCCGTCTCCTACGCGAGGTCAATTTAATATGTGCAATTGCACTGCCCGGAGGGGACGGCGCGAGGGCATTCCGGAGGTCCTCCGGGGGCTCTTCACAGCCTCTCCCTGACTCCGGCAAGTCCCTTCACAGGCACGGCGGGCAGGGTGGGGGGCGGGCGCCGCGCGGCGGCCCGAGGGCGCCCGGCGGACTCCCCACGGTCGTTCACGGGCGCTCAGGGGCGCACACGGGCGCGCAGAGGCGCGCAGGCGGCGGCCCGGAGGAGGGCACAAAAAAGATCGCGCTGGACCCGGCGGAGTCCAGCGCGATCGACGACGCACCGTATGGATGACGGGTCTGTTGGGGCAGACCCGCGTCGTGTGGAGCTTGGTTTCCGGGTTTCCCGGCGGATTGGGGGCCGCCGTGTCACCCGGGAGGCAGTGCTATGCGGTTGTTCAGGCTTCGGTGCGCTGCTGGGGGATGCCCGCCAGCAGGGCGCGGACCTCGGCCTCGCGGTATCGGCGATGTCCGCCGAGCGTACGGATCGACGTGAGCTTGCCGGCCTTCGCCCACCGTGTGACCGTCTTCGGGTCCACACGGAACATGGTGGCGACCTCAGCCGGGGTCAGCAGCGGCTCAGCATCAGGGGTGCGAGCGGTCATGAGCGGCCTCCTCGGGAGAACCGAACCTTCTCGGTTCTTTCCTCTAAATTCTGCACCTTGACCCGCGTTGCCCGAAATGGCGGACGCGAGTCGAGTCGGTTATAGGACGAACGGCTTGTCCTCGGCACTACAACTACACCATCTGTCCAGCCGCGTCGGCCAAACCGATGGAATTGCCCCCCAGGTGTTCATCGGCGACGGAAGCCGATGGACCGTGCCATAGCGGACAGTCACGCCGGTGTGACGATCAGTCACACGACGATCAGGAGTCACCAGACCCCCCAAAGCGAGTGCAATGCTGAGAATCCCCCCACGATGGAGCACAAGTGGACGGACGGAGCCCTCCCCGGACTCCTTGTCCTATTTTGGCACGAGGAGGGGCAAGCGGCGCAAGGGCCGCGTACGTGCGGTCCGTCACCCTTGAGACATAAGCCCGGATCGGGACCTACGTCCCGTCAGTTCCGTGAAGTGCGGCTGACCGTACGCTGTTCTGAGGCATATGACCGTGACCCAGATCACTCGGGCAGGCGTCTGTCATTTCTGTCACACCGTCAGGCGGGAATACCGGCGACCCCTCCGCCCGCGACGGGCATCCGGACCGGCGCCGCGCCCTCAGTTCGCCGAGCGGCGGTCGCGCACCGAACGCCAGCGCTCCGCGAGCCGCGCGTAGGCCGCGCCCGCCGCGGCGCCGTCCCCGCGGCGCAGGGCGTCGATGCCGTCGGCGACGTCCGCGGCCGACCGGTCGCCCTCCAGGTCACCGGCGGGCAGGACGTGGACGAGCCCGCCGTAGTCCAGCTCCACCAAGGAGCGCGGGTGGAACTCCTCCAGCCAGCGGCCGACGTCGACCAGGCCGTCGATCAGCGGGCCCTCGTCCATGGCGTCCTTGAGGGCGCGCAGGCCGCGGGCGACCCGGCGGCGGGCCTGGACCATGGGAGTGCGGTAGCGCAGCACCGGCGCCTGCTCCGCGGTGCCCTTCTCGTAGACCCGCTCGGCGTCGGCGACCAGGACGAACCAGTGCAGCGGGATCTGCCAGGTCGCCGTGCGGATCCAGGGGCGGGCGTCGGGGTTGCGGGCCAGCCAGCGCTCGTAGTCCTGGGCGGCCTGGCGGCGCACCAGCGGGGGCAGGACCGCGTCGAGGACGGGGGCGGGCAGCTCGCCGCCGAGGTCCTCCAGCGCCTGCCAGCCGCGCAGCCGGGTCCGCCAGGGGCAGACGCACAGCACGCCGTCCACCTCGGTGACGAAGGCGTCGCCGCTCTCCTGGACCGGCACCGCGACCGGCGGCACCGGCAGCAGGTCGGCCAGAGAGCGGCGCAGCTCGTCCTGGTAGCCGGGGCGGTCGGTGCGGCGGGCGTAGCGCTCCCAGTGGCCGCGCTCCGGCTCGGGGAAGGCGGCCAGCGGCTCGTAGACCCGCAGATAGGCGGCGTACGGGACGATCACGGAGGACACCTGGGGCACGCCTGCTCCCTCCCCTCCGGGGCGCCGGGGAAACCTCGCGGGCCCACGCGGCGGCGGAGCCCTGGAACAGGCAAATCGTCGCACGTCCGTGCGGAGCGGGAAGGTGATCCGCACCACCACGGCGTGGGGTGCGCGCACAGGCTCTACCCTCATCCCACGGGCCCCGCCACCCGTACGGGAGCCCCCGTCCCACCCGCCGCTAGTTACCCAGGAGTCACCACCGTGACCGACGTATCCGGCGCGCCTGCTGATGTGCTGCACACCCTGTTCCACTCGGACCAGGGGGGTCATGAGCAAGTCGTGCTCTGCCAGGACCGTGCCAGCGGTCTGAAGGCCGTCATCGCCCTCCACTCCACCGCGCTGGGCCCCGCCCTGGGCGGTACGCGCTTCTACCCGTACGCGACCGAGGCGGAGGCCGTCGCCGACGCGCTGAACCTCGCGCGCGGCATGTCGTACAAGAACGCCATGGCCGGTCTCGACCACGGCGGCGGGAAGGCCGTGATCATCGGCGACCCCGACACGATCAAATCCGAACAGCTGCTGCTCGCGTACGGCCGGTTCGTGGCCTCGCTGGGCGGGCGGTACGTGACGGCCTGCGACGTCGGCACCTATGTCGCCGACATGGACGTCGTGGCGCGCGAGTGCCGCTGGACGACCGGGCGCTCGCCGGAGAACGGCGGCGCGGGCGACTCGTCGGTCCTCACCGCGTACGGCGTCTACCAGGGCATGCGGGCCAGCGCCCAGCATCTGTGGGGCGACCCGTCGCTGCGCGGCCGCAGGGTGGGCGTCGCGGGCGTCGGCAAGGTCGGCCACCACCTGGTGCGCCACCTGCGGGACGAGGGCGCGGAGGTCGTGATCACGGACGTGCGCGAGGACGCCGTACGGCGCGTCCTCGGCGAGTACGCCGAGGGGGTCACGGCGGTGGCGGACACCGAGGCGCTGATCCGGGTGGACGGGCTCGACATCTACGCGCCCTGCGCGCTGGGCGGCGCCCTGAGCGACGACTCGGTGCCGGTGCTGACCGCGCGGGTGGTGTGCGGGGCGGCCAACAACCAGCTCGCCCACCCGGGCGTCGAGAAGGACCTCGCCGACCGCGGCATCCTCTACGCGCCGGACTACGTGGTGAACGCGGGCGGGGTCATCCAGGTCGCCGACGAGCTGCACGGGTTCGACTTCGAGCGGTGCCGGGCGAAGGCCGCGAAGATCTTCGACACCACGCTGGCCATATTCGCACGTGCGAAGGCGGACGGGATTCCGCCGGCCGCGGCGGCCGACCGGATCGCCGAGCAGCGCATGCACGAGGCGGCCCAGGCGCGCGGGTGGTGACCGGGTCCGCGCCCGGTCGCTGAGGGGCGCGCCGGTACCCGCCGGGGGCAGGTTGGAGAGAACTCTCACTCTTCCCGGCGGGTCGGCCGCCAATAAGTGGTTAAAATCGCCACTGACCAGCGGGGACAGGGCGCCCCGCAGGTGCTGTGCACACGCGCGTGCTACGGGCGACGTACCGTATGGGTGCGGGCTCAGGTACCGTGGAAGCCCTACGGACCGGCCTCTCCGCGGAGAGTCCGTTCCGGATCATGAACGCGTGTCAAGACTCTGGGGCCGTCGAGCCCCGTCGTTGAGGGGGTCGAGCCATGGGGCGCGGCCGGGCCAAGGCCAAGCAAGCGAAGGTCGCCCGCCAGCTGAAGTACAACAGCGGCGGGACGGATCTCTCACGCCTGGCCGAAGAGCTGGGCGCATCGCCATCGAACATGCCGCCGAACGGCGAGCCGTTCGTGGACGATGACGATGAGCAGGACGACGACCCGTACGCCCGGTACGCCGAGCTGTACGCGGACGACGAAGACGATGACGGCGAGGACTCCTCGCACCGACATCGTCGCGGCGCTTGACCTTGTCGTAGGAGTTTCAGGCTTTCGGGACTTCCACGCTTCGAGGCTTGTCGGCACTCACCCGGTCGGTGACTTCGGTCACCGACCGGGCTTTGTGCTGCCCTGCGGGGCTCAGGCGTAGTCGCCGACCAGCTCCGCTCCGGTGGTGTGCGCGCCGCGCTCGGTGATCTCGCCCGCGACCCAGGCGCCGACCCCGCGGTCGGCGAGGGTGGCCAGGGCCACGTCGGCGGCGTCCTGCGGCACGATCGCGATCATGCCGACGCCCATGTTGAGGGTCTTCTCCAGCTCCAGCCGCTCGACCCGGCCGGTCCGGCCGACGAGGTCGAAGACGGGGGCCGGGGTCCAGGTGGAGCGGTCCACCACGGCGTGCAGGCTGTCCGGGATCACCCGGGCCAGGTTGGCGGCGAGGCCGCCGCCGGTGATGTGCGAGAAGGCGTGCACATCGGCCGTGCGGGTCAGGGCCAGGCAGTCCAGGGAGTAGATCTTCGTGGGCTCCAGCAGCTCCTCGCCGAGGGTGCGGCCGAGTTCCTCGATCCGGGTGTCCAGGGAGAGCTTCGCCTCGGTCAGCAGGACGTGCCGGACGAGGGAGTACCCGTTCGAGTGAAGACCGGAGGCCTCCAGGGCGATCACGGCGTCACCGGCGCGGATGCGGTCCGCGCCGAGCAGCCGGTCGGCCTCCACGACGCCCGTACCGGCGCCCGCGACGTCGAAGTCGTCCTCGCCCAGCAGGCCGGGGTGTTCGGCCGTCTCGCCGCCGACCAGGGCGCATCCGGCGAGGACGCAGCCCTCGGCGATGCCCTTGACGATCGCGGCGACCCGCTCGGGGTGGACCTTGCCGACGCAGATGTAGTCGGTCATGAACAGCGGCTCGGCGCCGCACACCACGATGTCGTCCATGACCATGGCGACCAGGTCGTGGCCGATGGTGTCGTAGACGCCCATGCGGCGCGCGATGTCGACCTTGGTGCCGACGCCGTCGGTGGCGGAGGCCAGCAGCGGGCGCTCGTAGTGCTTGAGGGCGGAGGCGTCGAAGAGGCCGGCGAAGCCGCCGAGGCCGCCGAGGACCTCGGGGCGCTGCGTCTTCCTCACCCACTCCTTCATCAGCTCGACGGCGCGGTCGCCCGCCTCGATGTCGACACCGGCGGCCGCGTAGGAAGCACCGGAGGATGTCTCAGACATGGCCTGGGATCTTTCGGGTTGGTGGTACGGAGGCTTACGGGCGGCGGATCGCGTCCGCGGCGGCGGTGGCCGCCGGGCCCGCGGCCAGCTCCGTCTCCAGCAGCTGCTTGCCGAGCAGCTCCGGGTCGGGCAGCTCCATCGGGTACTCGCCGTCGAAGCAGGCGCGGCACAGGTCCGGCTTGGCGATCGTGGTCGCCTCGATCATGCCGTCAAGGGAGATGTACGACAGGGAGTCGGCGCCCAGCGAGGTGCCGATCTCGTCGATCGACATGCCGTTGGCGATGAGTTCGGCGCGGGTGGCGAAGTCGATGCCGAAGAAGCAGGGCCACTTCACGGGCGGCGAGGAGATCCGGATGTGGACCTCGGCCGCGCCGGCCTCGCGGAGCATGCGGACCAGGGCGCGCTGGGTGTTGCCGCGCACGATCGAGTCGTCGACGACGACGAGCCGCTTGCCCTTGATGACTTCCTTGAGCGGGTTCAGCTTGAGGCGGATGCCGAGCTGGCGGATCGTCTGCGAGGGCTGGATGAAGGTCCGGCCGACGTAGGCGTTCTTGACCAGGCCCGCGCCGAAGGGGATGCCGGAGGCCTCGGCGTAGCCGATCGCGGCGGGGGTGCCGGATTCCGGGGTCGCTATGACCAGGTCGGCCTCGACCGGGGCTTCCTTGGCCAGGCGGCGGCCCATCTCCACACGGGAGAGGTAGACGTTGCGGCCCGCGATGTCGGTGTCGGGGCGGGCCAGGTACACGTACTCGAAGACGCAGCCCTTGGGCTTCGCGTCCGCGAATCGGGAGGTGCGCAGGCCGTTCTCGTCGATGGCGACGAACTCGCCCGGCTCGATCTCGCGGACGTAGGAGGCGCCGCAGATGTCGAGGGCGGCGGACTCGGAGGCCACCACCCAGCCGCGCTCCAGGCGGCCGAGGACCAGCGGGCGGATGCCCTGCGGGTCGCGGGCGGCGTAGAGGGTGTGCTCGTCCATGAAGACGAGGGAGAAGGCGCCGCGCACCTGCGGGAGGACCGCGTGGGCGGCCTCCTCGATGGTCAGCGGCTTGCCGTCGGCGTCGGCCTGGGCCGCGAGGAGCGCGGTGAGCAGGTCGGTGTCGTTGGTGGCCGCGACGCGCGGGGTGCGGCCCTCCTGCTTGGGGAGGTCGGCGACCATCTCGGCGAGCTGCGCCGTGTTGACGAGGTTGCCGTTGTGGCCGAGCGCGATCGAGCCGTGCGCGGTGGCGCGGAACGTCGGCTGGGCGTTCTCCCAGACGGAGGCCCCGGTGGTCGAGTAGCGGGCGTGACCGACCGCGATGTGACCCTGGAGGGAGCCGAGGGAGGTTTCGTCGAAGACCTGGGAGACGAGGCCCATGTCCTTGAAGACGAGGATCTGGGAGCCGTTGCTGACCGCGATTCCCGCGGATTCCTGGCCCCGATGCTGGAGGGCGTAGAGCCCGAAGTACGTGAGCTTTGCGACCTCTTCGCCCGGAGCCCAGACACCGAAGACGCCGCAAGCGTCCTGGGGGCCTTTCTCGCCGGGGAGAAGATCATGACTGAGTCGACCGTCACCACGTGGCACGTCCCCGAGTGTAGGCGAGATCGACCACTGGTCCGAATTGGGGATACTCACGGGTAACTCGATCTTGAGTCTTGACTTCTTCCCTTGATCGACTTGTTTGCGCAGGTCAGTGGCGGATTTTCTTGATCCACCAGCGCGGTGGAAGCGGGGGCCGCGGCTCCGGCCGGGGCGGCGGAGGGGCCGGGTGAGTGAGCTGTCGCACATCATTCGGCATCCGGGAGCCGTCCGGAGGGCGTCCGCGGGACGCCGGGGCGGTCCGGGGCGCCTGCGCCGGGCTCACGCCATGAGCGGCAGCAGCTCCGTCAGGTCCGCGCGCTCCCCGCTCGCGCGCACCGCCCCCTCCGCCACCGCGTCCGCCCAGGCCAGCCGCCCGGTCGCCAGCCGGACCCAGGTCAGCGGGTCGGTCTCGACGACGTTCGGCGGGGTGCCGCGGGTGTGCCGCGGTCCGGGCACGCACTGCACGACGGCGTACGGCGGGACGCGGACCTCGGTCGCCCCGCCGGGCGCCTTCAGCGCGAGGGCGTCGGCGAGCAGCCGGGTCGCGGCGGCGAGGGCCTGCCGGTCGTACGGGATGTCCGGGCCGGGCAGGGCGGCGTTGAGGTCGTCGGTGTGCACGACGAGTTCGACGGTACGGGTGACCAGGTAGTCGGCCAGCGGGAGCGCGCCCGCGTTGGTGGCCAGCAGCCGGGTGCCCCGGTGGGCGTCGAGCAGGACGGCGAGGTCGTCCGCGACCCGGGCCAGGTAGGCGTCGAGGTCGGGGTGGGCGGCGGCCACGTCCCGGGTGAACGCGTCGATGGCGGCGGAGTTCGCGGCGGTGGCGAACGGCCACGCGGCGATCGTGACGTCCTGCCGGGCGGGCTCGGGCAGGTCGAGGGCGCGCCCCACGGCGGTGACCGCCATCCCGATGTGCGCGACCAGCTCCCGCACGGTCCACCCGCCGAGCCGCGTCGGCGCGGCCAGCTGCTCCTCCGTCAGCCCCCGCACCCCCGCCCGCACCAGTTCCAGCTGTGCGAACACGGCGGCACGCGTCCGCCCGGCGTCGTAGGTCCGGGCACGCTTCTTGGCGGGAGGCATGGGCGCGAGCCTATGCGGCGGGGGCGGGGTGGGGCGCGGGGCTCCCCCCGGGGCCCGCGGCTGCCGGGAGGGTCCGCTCAGCGCGCCACCGCGTACCCCCCGAGCCCGTGTTCGACGAGGGCGAAGGCGTGGCGGGCGCGGGCGGCGGCGTCGCCGGCCACCTGGTCGACGCTCTCGCCCGCGTCGATGCGGCGGTGGTGTTCCTCGACGAGGGCGGTGCGGGCCGAGGTGAGGGTGGTGGCGGCGATGAGGGCGAGGGTGGCGTCGCCGGTCTCCTCGGTGAGGAGGTCGGCGAGTTCGCGGGCGCCGCGCTCGGAGGCGACGTAGGCCCGTTCCCGCAGGACGGGGGTCTTCATGATGACGGCGCGGATGCGGCGGGCGAACGGCTCCACGTTGAGGCCGACGGAGGGGTCGCGGGTCTCGATCATCTCCAGGAACTGGCGGCGGACGGCCGCCACCGCGGACTCGCCCGGCGCCCGGTCGCGGACCGCGCGGGCGGCGTCGGAGAAGTGCTCCTCCATGGGGCGGAAGACCAGGTCCTCCTTGGTGCCGTAGTAGTTGAAGACGGTCATCTTCGAGACCTCGGCGGCGTCGGCGATCTCCTGCACCGAGACCGCGTCGAAGCCCTTCTCCAGGAACAGGGCGATGGCGGACCGGTAGATCCGCAGCGCCGTCTGCTGCTTCTTGCGCTCGCGCAGCCCCATCGCCTCAGCCATGGCCCCACCTTACCGCGATGAAGTTTAGGTCAAGATAAAGTTTTGCCTCAGATGAAAGATTGACTCGGTACATGAATCGCGGGCAGGGTGGGGCCCATGACCGACACCCAGCGCAAAATCGGCCTCGTCGTCTGCCTCGTCACGATCGTGCTCGCCGTCCTCGACATGCAGATCGTCTCCGCGGCGACCGTCCCGATCGTCAAGGACCTCGACCCCGAACACGGCATCGACAAGATCCCGTGGCTGGTCAGCGCCTTCTCCCTGGCCTCGGCGGCGATCCTGCCGCTCTACGGCCGCCTCTGCGACGTCCTCGGCGCCAAGCACGTCTTCCTCGGCGCCCTCTCCGCCTTCCTCGCCGGTTCCGCGCTGTGCGGCGCGGCCCCCTCGATGGGCTGGCTGATCGCCGCGCGGGCGGTGCAGGGGCTCGGCGCGGGCGGACTGATGAGCGTGACGATGGTCGTCATCGCCCAGCTCTCGGAGCCCGGCGGACAGCGCAAGGGCGCGGGCACCGGCGGGATCGTCGCGGGCGGCGGCATCGCCGTCGGCCCCTGGCTCGGCGGCTTCCTCGCCGACCACGCCAGCTGGCGCTGGGCGTTCTACGTCAACCTGCCGCTCGGCCTCGCCGCCCTCGCCACCGCCGTCGTCGTCCTGAAGCTGCCCGGCCGCACCTCCGCCGACCACTCCATCGACTTCACCGGCGCCGCGCTCGGCGCCGCCTTCTCCAGCAGCCTGCTGCTCGTCACCGAGTGGGGCGGCAAGGAGTACGCCTGGGCCTCCCCGCAGATCATCGGCCTCGCCCTGGCCTCGGTGACCGCCCTCGGCCTGTTCCTGCGCCGCCAGTACACCGCCGCCCAGCCGATCCTGCCGCCGTCCCTCTTCCGGGTCCCCGCCCTGCGGCTCGGCTTCGCCATCCAGGGCCTGATGGGCGCGGCCATGAGCGGCGCCATCTACTACGTCCTCGTCTACCTCCAGCTGGTGCGCGGCATCACCAGCTCCTCCGCCGGGCTCTACCTGATCCCGATGGCGGCCGGGATCATGGCCGTCGGCGCCGTCACCGGGCGGCTCGGGGCGCGCGGCTGGTCCGAACGAACGTTCCTGATCAGCGGCTCGGTCGCGGGCACCCTCGGCTTCCTGCTGCTGGCCACCACCGGCACGGACACCTCGCTGTGGTGGCTGCGTGCCGCGATGCTCCTCGTCGGCCTCGGCTTCGGGCAGCTCCTCGGCCAGCTGATCCAGCTGGTGCAGCGCACGGCCCCCGAGCGGCAGCTCGGCGTCGCCACGACCGCGGTCCGCTTCTTCCAGACCCTGGGCACCGCCCTCGGCGCCGCCCTCTTCGGCACGCTCCTGACCCGCCTCTACGACGGCCCCGGCGAGATCGGCTCGCTCACCGTGCTGCGCGGCGCGGCCCGCACGGAGGGCCTGGCGTCGTATGTCTCCGGCCTGGACACCGTGTTCCTGTGCGGGGCGGGGGTCATGGCGCTCTGCCTGGTGCTGGCCCTGCGGCTGCCGCGGACGGCGGCGGCCCCGGAGCCGGTGCGCGAGCCCGTCACCGCATGACGGACGGTACGCGAGCCCGTCGCCGTATGACGGCCGGTCCGCGCGTGCGAAGGCCCCCGTCCCGGAGATCCGGGGCGGGGGCCTTCGTCCTGCGGTGCCGCGGCGACGGCGGGTCAGCGACCGTTTGCCGCGCGGCGGGGAACGCTCACGCGAGGAGCGCGGGGATGGTGCCCTCGTGGGCCTCGCGCAGGACGGTCAGGGGGAGCGTGAACGCGCCCTGGACGTCCACCGCGTCGCCGTCGACCACGCCGATCCGGGTGGCCGGCAGGCCGCGGGCGCCGCACATGTCGGTGAAGCGGAGTTCCTCCGAGCGCGGGACGGCGACGACCGCGCGGCCCGCCGACTCCGAGAACAGGAACGTGAACGCGTCCAGGCCGTCCGGGACGACCAGCCGCGCGCCCTTCCCGCCGAGCAGCGCCGACTCCACCACGGCCTGCACGAGGCCGCCGTCGGAGAGGTCGTGCGCGGAGTCGACCATGCCGTCGCGGGAGGCCGAGATCAGGATGTCGGCGAGCAGCCGCTCGCGCTCCAGGTCGACCTTCGGGGGCAGGCCGCCGAGGTGGTCGTGGACGACCTGGGACCAGGCCGAGCCGCCGAACTCCTCGCGGGTGTCGCCGAGGACGTAGAGCAGCTGGCCCTCCTCCTGGAAGGCGACCGGGGTGCGGCGGGCCACGTCGTCGATGACGCCGAGGACCGCGACCACCGGGGTCGGGTGGATGGCGGCCTCGCCGGTCTGGTTGTAGAGCGAGACGTTGCCGCCGGTCACCGGGGTGCCGAGCTGGAGGCAGCCGTCGGCGAGACCGCGGACGGCCTCCGCGAACTGCCACATGACGGCCGGGTCCTCGGGCGAGCCGAAGTTCAGGCAGTCGGAGACGGCGAGCGGCCTGGCCCCGGTGGTGGCGACGTTGCGGTACGCCTCCGCCAGGGCGAGCTGGGCGCCGTGGTACGGGTCGAGCTTGGCGTACCGGCCGTTGCCGTCGGTGGCGATGGCCACGCCGAGGCCGGTCTCCTCGTCGATGCGGATCATGCCGGAGTCCTCGGGCTGGGCGAGGACGGTGTTGCCCTGCACGAAGTGGTCGTACTGCGAGGTGATCCACTTCTTGGACGCCTGGTTCGGGGAGGCGACCAGCTTCAGGACCTGGTCCTTCAGCTCCTCCCCGGAGGCGGGCCGGGCCAGCTTGTCGGCGGTGTCGGCCTGGAGGGCGTCCTGCCAGTCGGGGCGGGCGTAGGGGCGCTCGTAGACCGGGCCGTCGTGGGCGACCGTGCGCGGGTCGACGTCGACGATCTTGCCGCCGTGCCAGAAGATCTCCAGCCGGTCGCCGTCGGTGACCTCGCCGATGACGGTGGCGATGACGTCCCACTTGTCGCAGATCGCGAGGAAGCGGTCGACCTTCTCCGGCTCGACGACCGCGCACATCCGCTCCTGCGACTCGCTCATGAGGATCTCCTCGGGCGAGAGCGTGGAGTCGCGCAGCGGTACGTCGTCGAGGGTGACGCGCATGCCGCCGGAGCCGTTGGAGGCCAGCTCCGACGTGGCGCAGGAGAGCCCGGCCGCGCCGAGGTCCTGGATGCCGACGACGAGCTTCTCCGCGAAGGCCTCCAGGGTGCACTCGATGAGCAGCTTCTCCTGGAAGGGGTCGCCGACCTGGACCGCGGGACGCTTCGACGGCTTGGCGTCGTCGAAGGTCTCCGAGGCGAGGATCGAGGCGCCGCCGATGCCGTCGCCGCCGGTGCGGGCCCCGTACAGGATGACCTTGTTGCCCGCGCCGGAGGCCTTGGCGAGGTGGATGTCCTCGTGCCGCATCACGCCGATGGCACCGGCGTTGACCAGCGGGTTGCCCTGGTAGCAGGCGTCGAAGACGACCTCGCCGCCGATGTTGGGCAGGCCCAGGCAGTTGCCGTAGCCGCCGATGCCCGCGACGACGCCGGGCAGTACCCGCTTGGTGTCGGGGTGGTCGGCGGCGCCGAAGCGCAGCGGGTCCACGACGGCGACCGGGCGGGCGCCCATGGCGATGATGTCGCGGACGATGCCGCCGACGCCGGTGGCGGCGCCCTGGTAGGGCTCGACGTAGGAGGGGTGGTTGTGCGACTCAACCTTGAAGGTGACCGCGTAGCCCTGGCCGACGTCGACGACGCCCGCGTTCTCGCCGATGCCGACGAGGAGCGCGTCGGACTGCGGCGCCTTCTCGCCGAACTGGCGCAGGTGCACCTTGGAGGACTTGTACGAGCAGTGCTCGGACCACATGACGGAGTACATGGCGAGTTCGGCGCCGGTCGGGCGGCGGCCGAGGATCTCCACCACCCGCTCGTACTCGTCCTTCTTCAGGCCGAGTTCGGCCCAGGGCAGCTCGACGTCGGGGGTCGCGGCCGCGTGCTCGACCGTGTCCAGAGGCGTCCGGCTCATGCGTTGACCAGCTTCTTGAGGATCGAGGTGAAGAAGGGCAGGCCGTCGGTGCGGCCGGACCCGATGAGGGGTTCCACGGCGTGCTCCGGGTGGGGCATCAGACCGACGACGTTCCCGGCCTCGTTGGTGATGCCGGCGATGTCGCGCAGCGAGCCGTTGGGGTTGAAGTCCACGTAGCGGAAGGCGACGCGGCCCTCGGCCTCCAGCATGTCCAGCGTGCGCGCGTCGGCGACGTAGCGGCCGTCCATGTTCTTCAGCGGGATGTGGATCTCCTGGCCGTCCGTGTAGTCGGTGGTCCAGGCGGTCGACGCGTTCTCCACCCGCAGCTTCTGGTCGCGGCAGATGAAGTGGAGGTGGTCGTTGCCGAGCATCGCGCCGGGCAGGAGGTGCGCCTCGGTGAGGATCTGGAAGCCGTTGCAGATACCGAGGACGGGCAGGCCCGCCTTCGCCTGCTCGATGAGCGGCTCCATCACCGGGGAGAAGCGGGCGATGGCCCCGGCGCGCAGATAGTCGCCGTAGGAGAATCCGCCGCACAGCACCACGGCGTCGACCTGGTGGAGGTCCTTGTCCTTGTGCCAGAGGGCGACCGGTTCGGCTCCGGCGAGACGGATCGCGCGCTGGGTGTCGCGGTCGTCGAGGCTGCCGGGAAAAGTGACGACGCCAATACGAGCGGTCACTTCGCGGCCTCCGCGACTTCCTCCACCTTGACGGTGAAGTCCTCGATCACGGTGTTGGCGAGGAAGGATTCCGCAAGATCATGGATGCGGGCGAGCGCGGCCTCGTCGACCGGTCCGTCCACTTCCAGTTCGAATCGCTTTCCCTGACGTACGTCGGAGATCCCCTCGAAACCCAGCCGCGGCAGTGCGCGCTGGACCGCCTGGCCCTGGGGGTCGAGGATCTCCGGCTTGAGCATGACGTCGACTACGACGCGTGCCACTGGCACTCCCGGTGGTGTGGTGCTGAGCAGGTGCCTGCGGACTGTCTCCGACAGGTGTCTTCAGACTACCCGCACCAAATTTCTACGCGAGTAGAGTTGGAGGAATCTACGTGAGCGCCATCACGGTCCGCCACCGGGGCGACCACGTCACGAAAAGTTCAGGGAAAGATCCGTGTCGCTTCCCGTCCGCCTATTGCGCTGGGACACGCGGAGAGATTTAGTCGAGCTTCACATTCCATTGCCGGGCACTGTACAAATGAAAAGGCAATAGCCGATACTTTGCCCCATAACAGGCTGACAGTCGGCATCTCCATGACGGATGACGGACGGATGACGTCTCGGCACGTCATCGCGGAGATGTCGCACGAAGGGACCGATATTCGTGGCGCAGAAGGTCGTGGTCACTCTCTTTGACGACATCGACGGCTCGGAAGCGGCGGAGACGATCGCCTTCGGACTCGACGGCAAGTCGTACGAGATCGACCTGAACCAAACCAATGCCAAGAAACTGCGTAAGGCGCTCGCGCCCTACGTGGAGGCCGGCCGCAAGAGGTCCCGCTCCGGGAAGGCCTACCGGCAGACCGAGGTCGCCCCCGACCCGGCCGCCGTCCGCGCCTGGGCACAGGCCAACAAGATGGAGGTGCCCGCCCGCGGCCGCATCCCCAAGAAGGCCTACGAGGCGTTCACCGAGGCGCAGTGATCCGGTCGGCCGCACCGCCCCCGGGGCCCGCCCGCGGCCCCGGGGCCCAACCGACTTGCGCTACCCCCCACATGGTCGGCTAATGTCTGGAGCACGCCGCCGGGCGGGGCCGAAAAGCCCAGCTCACGGAGGCCACGCGGGTGTAGTTCAGTAGCAGAACATCCTCCTTCCAGGAGGAAGGCGCAGTGTGCAATTCCTGTCACCCGCTCTGCATCGCCGTCCGACCGGTCCGCCGGATCGGGTAGGCTGATGCTCGCGCCGATCGGTGAGAGCCGGTCGGATGCCCTGCGGACGTAGCTCAGTTGGTAGAGCGCAACCTTGCCAAGGTTGAGGTCGCGAGTTCGAGCCTCGTCGTCCGCTCCATCGTGAAGGCCCCGGTCGGTGACCGGGGCCTTCGGCGTATGTCCTTCTTGCTTTCCGCATTCCGCGCCCGCGCCCGGCTTTCCGACTTTCCGGTATCTCCCGCTCCGGTTACGGGACTTACGGCGGCCCCGCTCCCGTTCCGGCTCCGGGACCTGCGGCCTCCCCGGCCCCCGGCGCCCCTGACATTTGTCATGCCGACCGGTGACAGCGCGCACTGCGCACCGCGCCGTCCGGCGGGGAGCCTTGAGGCATGGAAGCGATGGAAGCCAGGAACACGGAAGAACACGTGATCGAGGTCACCGGCCTCCGCCGTGTCTACGGGGGCGGGTTCGAGGCGGTCCGCGGGATCTCCTTCCACGTCGGACGTGGCGAGGTCTTCGCCCTGCTGGGCACCAACGGGGCCGGCAAGACCTCCACGGTCGAACTGCTGGAGGGACTGGCCCCGCCCAGCGGCGGACAGGTCCGCATCCTCGGCCACGACCCCCACGGCGAACGCGACGCCGTCCGGCCGCGCACCGGCGTGATGCTCCAGGAGGGCGGATTCCCCTCCGAGCTGACCGTCGCCGAGACCACCCGCATGTGGGCCGGATGCGTCAGCGGGGCCCGCCCCGTCGACGAGGCGCTCGGCCTGGTCGGGCTCAGCCGCAAGTCCGGCGTCCGCGTCAAGCAGCTGTCCGGCGGTGAACGGCGGCGGCTCGACCTGGCGCTGGCGCTGCTCGGCCGCCCGGAGGTGCTGTTCCTCGACGAACCCACCACCGGCCTCGACGCCGAGGGACGGCGCGACACCTGGGACCTGGTGCGCTCGCTGCGCGACAGCGGGACCACCGTGCTGCTGACCACGCACTACCTGGAGGAGGCCGAGAGCCTCGCCGACCGGCTGGCCATCCTGCACCGCGGGCGGATCGCGGCCACCGGCACCCCCGAGGAGGTCACCGCCGCCCAGCCGTCCCGCATCGTCTTCCGGCTGCCCGACGGCTGGTTCGTCGGCGACCTGCCGCCGCTCGACCGGCTCGGGGTCACCGCACACGAGGTCAGCGGAAGCGTCGTACGGCTCCAGACCGAGGAGTTGCAGCGGACCGCGACCGGACTGCTGGTCTGGGCGGAGCAGGCCGGCGTGACGCTGCACGGCCTCGACGTGCGGTCGGCCTCCCTGGAGGAGGCGTTCCTCGGCATCGCCCGCGACGCGGCACGGGAGACCGACGGCACGGACGGCACGGGGACGGACCACGCGAGCGAAGGAGTGGCGGCATGAGCGGCGGCGGAACCATCAGCACCCGTACGGGCACCGGCGCGGCCGGGAACGGGACGGGAAGGCCGACCGGCGGCGGACGGGCGACGACCACGCCCGTGAGCCGGATGGCGTCCCTCGCCCGCGCGGAGGTCACCCTCCTCGGCCGCAGCAAGGCCACCCTCATCGCGGCCGTCCTGGTCCCGCTCGGCCTGCCCTTCAGCCTGCGGTCGGTCATCGACGGCATGGACGTCGAGGAGTCCGGGCTCAGCGTCGGCACGGTCCTGCTGCCCGCCGCGATCGGCTTCTCCCTGCTGTTCGGCGTGTACTCGGCGCTCACCGGCATCTACACCTCCCGGCGCGAGGAACTCGTCCTCAAGCGGCTGCGCACCGGGGAACCGCGCGACGCCGAGGTCATCGCCGGATCGGCGCTGCCGGTCGTCCTGATGGGCCTCGTGCAGTGCGTGGTGATGGCGGTGGGCTGCACCGTCTTCCTCGACCTGACCGCCCCCGAGGCGCCCCAGCTCGCCGTGGTCGGTGTCCTGCTCGGCCTGGTGATGTGCGCGGCGCTGGGCGCGGTCACCGCGGCCGTGACCCGCACCGTGGAGAGCGCGCAGGTGACGACGGTGCCGTTCGTCCTGGTGTCGATGGTCGCCTCCGGGGTGACCGTCCCGCTGGAGCTGATGCCGGACGACGTGGCGAGCTTCCTGAAGCTGCTGCCGCTCTCCCCGGTGATCACCCTGGTCCGCGGCGGCTGGACCGGCGACCTCTCCGCCCATGACACCCTCGGCGCCCTGGGCACCGCGCTGGCCTGGACCCTTCTGTCGGTGTTTGCTGTACGACGGTGGTTCCGCTGGGAGCCCCGGCGCTGACCGGCGCCCGGCACGACGGGCGGCCGGGCCGGACCGGGGGCCCGGCATCGGGCACCGGCACGGGACGCCGCAGCACGGGCGACACCGCGGGGACGGACACGGGAGAGGCACGCTGATGGGCACGCCGGACGGCTGGTGGCGGCGGAAGAGCACACCGGCGAAGGTCGAGACGTACACCCGCTGGTCGTTCCACTTCTTCGCGCTGGCGGAGTTCTCCGCCGTGTTCCTGCCCCTGGTGGGCGGGGTGTGGACGGGTGCGGCGCTGTTCGCGCCGCTCGCCGTCGGCGCGCACTGCGCCCTCACCGTCGTCCTCGCGGCGCGGACCCTGGACTGGACGCGCGGTCGGCGCCCGCGCCCGGTGCGCCTGCTGTGGGCGTTCACCGGGGTCTCCGCCGTCGTCGCCGTGGCGACGATGTGGGTCGCCCACACTGCGGACCGGGAGGACCTTCAGACGTCGGCGGCCACCGTCTTCGTGATCTGCCTGGTGTACGGCGCGGGCATCAGCACGCTCGGCATGTACCGGTGGCGGCTCGGCGCCGGGGTCGTCGCCGGGTACGCGGCGGGGGCCGCGCTCGCGGCGGCGGCGTTCGGCTCGGACGGGCTCACCGTCCTCGTGGCCGCGGCGGCCGTACTGATCGGCGGCGGGTTCTTCGCCGTCACCTGCGCGTTCTCACTGTGGCTGCTGAACGCGGTCTACGCGATCGCCGAGGCCAACGAGACCCGTGCCCAGCTCGCCGTCGCCGAGGAGCGGCTGCGGTTCGGACGCGACCTGCACGACGTGATGGGGCGCAACCTCGCGGTCATCGCCCTCAAGAGCGAACTGGCGGTGCAGCTCGCCCGGCGCGGGCGCCCGGAGGCCGTGGAGCAGATGATCGAGGTGCAGCGCATCGCGCAGGAGTCGCAGCGCGAGGTCCGGGACGTCGTACGCGGCTACCGGGACGCCGACCTCGCCGTCGAACTCTCCGGCGCGCGCGGGGTGTTGACGGCGGCGGGCATCGAGTGCCAGGTGTCCGGGCGGACCGCCGGGCTGCCCGGCGAGGTGCAGTCGGCGCTGGGCTGGGTGGTGCGCGAGGCGACCACCAACGTGCTGCGGCACGGCAACGCCACCCGGTGCGCGATCGACGTACGGCTCCGCGCCGGACGGGTCGTGCTGACCGTGGAGAACGACGGGGTGGACGACGGGACGGAGGCCACCGGCGGCGCCGGGGGTTCGGGACTGGCAGGGCTGGAGGAACGGTTGCGCAAGGTGGACGGGACCCTGGTGGCGGGACCCGCCGGGGCGGGGACGTTCCGGGTGGTGGCGGAGGTTCCGCTGCCGGAGCCGGCGGGGGCGCACGCGGTGCGCGCCGACGCCGCGGAGCGGCGGCCCGCGCCGAGCGGGGACGGGGTGTGAGCGGCGTGGTGCGGGTGCTGCTCGCCGACGACGAGCACCTGATCCGGGGAGCGCTGGCCGCGCTGCTCGCCCTGGAGGACGACCTGGTGATCGTCGCCGAGGCGGCCACCGGGCCGGAGGCACTGGCCATGGCACGGGCGCACCGCCCGGACGTGGCGGTCCTCGATCTCCAGATGCCGGGCGCCGACGGTGTGAAGGTCGCCACATCCCTGCGGACCGAACTGCCGGACTGCCAGGCGCTGATCGTCACCAGTCACGGCCGTCCGGGGCACCTCAAGCGGGCGCTCGCGGCCGGTGTGCGGGGGTTCGTCCCGAAGACGGTCAGCGCCCAGCGGCTCGCCGAGATCATCCGCACGGTGCATCAGGGAAACCGGTACGTCGACCCCGAGTTGGCGGCCGACGCGATCGCCGCCGGGGACTCCCCGCTGACCGCGCGGGAGGCGGAGGTCCTCGAACTCGCCGCCGACGCGGCGCCGGTCGCGGAGATCGCGGAACGGGCCGCGCTGTCGCCGGGCACCGTCCGCAACTACCTGTCGTCGGCCGTCTCCAAGCTGGGGGCGGAGAACCGGCACTCGGCGGTGCGGCTCGCACGGGAGCGGGGTTGGGTATAGTTGCTCTCGCGCCACGGCGCACTGCGGACGTAGCTCAGTTGGTAGAGCGCAACCTTGCCAAGGTTGAGGTCGCGAGTTCGAGCCTCGTCGTCCGCTCCGCACAGAAGGCCCCCGGTCCGCCGGGGGCCTTTCTCGTGCGCGCGGGCGCTACGCCCAGCTCATGCCGGTGAGGCGTTCGAAGGCCTCGATGTACTTGGCGCGGGTGGCGTCGACGACCTGCTGGGGCAGCGGCGGCGGGGGCGTCTCGCTCGCCCGGTCCCAGCCGGACTCCGCCGAGGTGAGCCAGTCGCGGACGAACTGCTTGTCGAACGACGGCTGTGCCCGGCCTGGCCGCCAGGTGTCGGCGGGCCAGAAGCGGGAGGAGTCCGGGGTGAGGACCTCGTCGGCGATGACGAGGGTGTCCCCGTCGAGCCCGAACTCGAACTTGGTGTCGGCGAGGAGGATGCCCCGCTCGCGGGCGATGCCGCGGGCCCGGCCGTAGACGTCGAGGGTGGTCCGGCGCAGGTCGGCGGCGAGTTCGGCGCCGACCTGGCGGGCGACCTCCTCGTACGACACGTTCTCGTCGTGGTCGCCGACGGCGGCCTTGGTGGCCGGGGTGAAGATCGGGGCGGGGAGTTCGGAGCCGTCCTCCAGGCCCTCGGGCAGGGCGAGTCCGCAGACCGTACGGGTCCGGTCGTACTCGACGAGGCCGGAGCCGGTGAGGTAGCCGCGGGCCACGCACTCGACGGGGACCATGGCGAGGGACTTGCAGACGAGGGTGCGGCCCGCCCAGTCGGCGGGGGCGCCCTCGGGCAGCTCGGTGCTGAGGACGTGGTGCGGCACCAGGTCGGCGAGCTGGTCGAACCACCACAGGGAGAGCCGGGTGAGGACGCGCCCCTTGTCGGGGATCTCGGTCGGCAGCACCCAGTCGTAGGCGGAGATGCGGTCGCTGGCGACCATCACGAGGTCGCCCGCCTCGTTGCGGTACAGCTCGCGCACCTTGCCGGTGTGCAGATGCACCAGGCCCGGCACCTGAAGGGGCTCGGGCTTTTCTACGAATCCGGACACGGTTCCTCCCCGTGGTTCTGTCCTATCGCGTCGATTGTCCCGTACACGGGGAGCGGAAGAGGACACGGGGGCGGTGGGGTGCAGCGGGGCGGGGCGGAAGTCGTGTGGGGGTGCGGGGCGGGAGTGGCGGGGGCGGGCGGGTCAGTCGCGTTTGCAGATCCGGTCGAGGAGGTTGGCGGTGGCGCGCTGGACGCGGGCGTCGACGTGGCCGGGGCGGTCCAGCGCCGGGGACCAGGCGAAGGTGCCGGAGGCGAAGACCAGGGCGCCGGAGGGATGCCGGTACAGGGAGGTGTCCTGGTGGCGGGAGACGCCGTCGGCGTCGGTGTACGGGGAGTGGGCGAGGAGGGTGCGCTCCTCGTGGGGCGGGAGGGCGGTGCGCGGGAAGTAGCGGTCGGCCTCGCCCGCGACCAGGCCGTCGATCGGGTCGCCCTCGTGGGCGCCGGTCGCCTCCCACAGCCAGTGCCCGGCGTTGCGGACGATCAGCGGCTGCGGCGCGGGCACCGGGCCCGCGTACTGGATGCCGAGGAGCTGCTGTTCGGCCCGGTCGGCCTCCCGCCACAGCACCGGCCGTCCGGGGCCGCGCCGCTTGCGGCAGGTCAGCAGACGGCCGGGCGCTCCGGACGGGGACGGCCCCAACTCGACCTGCCAGTAGAGGGAGTTGGCGGAGAGGAAGACCAGCGAGGTGCCCTGGTCGCGGGCGTGTTCCACGGCCCGGCGCATGGGCTGCGACCAGTACTCGTCGTGGCCGGGGAAGACCACGCCCCGGTGGCGGGCGGGGTCGGCCTGCCCGGTGTGCAGGTCGCGGGCGTCGGCGTACGCGAGGTCGTAGCCGTACCGCTCGGCCCAGCGGATGACGTCGTAGGCGTGCCCGACGTGCAGGGGGAGACCCGCGCCCGCGTACGGGCGGTCGAAGGAGACGGTGGTGGCGGCGTCGGCCTCGCCGAGCAGCCGGCCCCACTCGTCCCACGCGTGGTAGAGGCTCGCGCCGGTACGGCCGTCCTCGGGATACAGGTTGTACGCCTGCCAGGTGATGTCCGGGAGGACGAGCAGCAGGTCGGCGGGACGGTCGCCGCGGACCGTGAACGGGATGTGCGAGCGGTGGCCGTCGACGGTGGTGAGGACGGCGACATACGCGCCGGGGCTCCAGTACGACGGGACGCGCATCCGCCAGGAGAGCCACCAGTGGTGGCAGGAGACCGTGCGGTCGGCGGTGAGCGGGGGGAGCTGGGTCATCCCCGACAGCCGCGGACTGGTGGTGATCTTGGCCGCGCCGGCGCCGTCGTAGTGGCCGACGCGGTAGATGTCGATGCCGAACTCCTGGGGCGGGTCGACGCTGACATGGAAGTCGACGGCCTCCCCGGCCACGACCGAGCCGGTGGAGGCGAAGCCCTTGATCTGGTGGCCCACGTCGTCGGCGGAGCGGGGGGCGCCACCGGAGCGGGGGCGTCCGGCGGGACGGGGGTCCCGGGCGGGGCGGGTGCGGGGGCCGGGGACGCGGGCGCCTGCGGCGGGGGCGGTGGCGGGGGCGGGGGCGCTTTCGGCGGCGCTGGGGGTGGCGGTGGTGGGGGTGGTGGTGCTTGGGGAGGCGTCGGGTCCGTCGGCCGGGGGGAGGGGGTCGACGTACCAGGGGACCATGCGGCCGGTGTCGTCGAAGTAGGTCTCGTCGCCGCGCAGCCAGGGGAGCGGGCCCTGTCCGAAGGGGTCCGTCACGGCGTGGGCCAGCGCGCCCGACTCCCAGCGCCGGACACGGTCCTCGCCCCGGTCGTGGCCGTGGTCGTGGCCGTCGGTCTGGGTCTGGTTCCGTGTCCGTCCGTCGCCCTGTCCCATGGTGCTCTCCTCCCGTGGCCTATGTCGGCAGCGCATGCCATGGGCGCGTTCTGTCTCAGCACATCACATTGAGCGCGCAAGTGGTCACGGTTCGTTGCGAATTGACGAAAAGTGGAACACACGCTTCCGAGTGGTACGGCTGATGCGGCGGCACGGCGCGGCCTGGGCTGCTCGTGGGGGCGGCGGGCCGACGGTGTCAGCCGAGGCGGACCGGCTTCTCGGGGCGTATCCCCAGCTCGACCAGCCAGGCGCGGAGCGGGACCGCGTCGCCCTCCTCGACCAGGCTGAGCACGGGGGGCGTGAGGTCGGCCACCCGCTCCCCGTGGACCAGCAGGGTGGGCCCGTCGAGCCAGTCGAGGCCGGGGGTGGCGCCGACGGTGTCCATCGCGGCGCAGCAGACCATCGCCGTGACGTGGTCGGTGAGGAGTTCGCGGTCGCTGCGCGGGGGCTGGAGCGGGAAGAGGGGGAGCGCGTGGTCGTCCCAGAGGGCGGTGTCCGCGCTCTGCCCGGCGGGGTGGCCCCCGGTCGCGCCCGGCGCGGCGATCCCCGTGGCCTCTTCCCTCGCCACCTCGACACCGAGGCGGGTGGCGAGGGCGGAGCTGGTGGGGTGGGCGGGGAGGTCGGGGTCGGCTTCGGGGTCGACTTCGGGGTCAGGGTCGGGGGCGAGGGGGGCGCCGTCGAGGTGGGTGCCGTCGGTGTGGGGGTAGGGGTCGGCGGCGGGGGCGTCCGGGGCGGGGGTCGCCGTGAGGTGGTCCAGGACGCGGGACAGGGTCGGGCCGTCGGTCGGGCCGTCGGCGGAGGGGGTGCCGGGGTCGCCGGGGCCGGTGGCGGGGCGGCGTACGCCGAGGGCGTCCAGGACGCGGTGGAGGCGGGCCGCGTCGGTACGCCACTTCCGGTCGACGACCTCCTCCGGATACTCCTGCCAGTCGACGGGCGACCAGTCGGGGCCGGGCTCGGCGGGGCCGCCGTGGAAGAGGCGGGCGGCGAGCAGCGAGGTGGCCTCGTCGATGGCGCCGGGCTCCTCCAGCAGATCGCAGGCGGGGCGCTCGCCGAGCCGGGAGGCGAAGCCCTCCGCGAGCCGGTCCCGCCGGGACAGCTCGGTGAGGGCGGCGACGACCCCGGCGTCCAGGCGGGCGGGCCAGCGGCCCATCCGCCAGGCGGGCAGCGCCACGCGTGTGAGCAGCCGGTCCCATCCGGCGTACGCGAGGCCCACCTGCTCCTGGGCGACGATCCGCAGTCCGTAGTCCACGGCCTGGGCGCGCTCGGCGGCGGCGGAGGCCACCCCGCGCTCCATCTCGGCCGCGTGCACCTGGCAGGCACGCAGCAGCAGCCGCACCACCCGGGCGAGGGCCGCGCACACCAGGCGGGCGCCGGGGCGGCGGCCCCGCTCGACGGCGACGGCCAGCGCGGCGTCCAGACCGCGCACGAAGCGCCGGGCGGCGGCTATGTCGGGGTGCGCCGAGGGGCCCGTACCGGCGACGACCGGCGCGAGGACCGCGCGCAGTTCACCGACGCGCATCCACCACAGGAAGGGGGAGCCGATGACGAGGACGGGCGCCGTCGCCGCGCGCCGGTGGGCGGGGTCGCCCGGCCCGGCTATCTCGTCCGGGGCGCGGTCGGGCTGCGGGCCGTGGGCGCGGTGGGTGCGGTCCTCCAGCCAGCTGTCGCAGTCCGGGGTGAGGGCGATCGCGGAGGGGGCGGGGACGTCGAGCCGGTCGGCGAGGTCGCGCACCAGCCGGTACAGGTCGGGGGCGGCGCTCTCCGGGATCGCGACGGTGGGGGTGAGGGCCGGGCGGGCGCGGGCGACCACCAGGGCCACCGCACCGGCGGCGAGCAGGACCAGCAGGGCGACCCCGCAGACCACCCAGCGGGCGGCGTCCCAGCCGGACCCCACGAGGTGGCCGCTGGTGCCGCCCGCGAGCAGGATCACGGCGGCGGCCGCGGGCAGCAGCGCCCCGGCGACCGCCCGGCTGCGGACCCGCAGCACGCCCAGCGCCCGGGCCCGCGCGATCCGCGCGCCTGTCTCCGCTCCGATTCCGCTCACGCCGGGTTCACCCCCTCCCCTCAGAGCCGGACGCCCGGGTCGCCCCGGACCGTCCCTGCCGTATCGCCGTTGTCCGTCTTGTCCACTCCCCCACTGTGGCACCCGCCACTGACATCGCAATGCCGGTGGGCCAAGTGCCGGAATGCTTGCGCCGCACCCTAGTTGGCAGGTGGGCCCCCGTCAGCCGGATGGGGTAGCGCTCACTCGATGGAATGGCTTTGGGGAAAGGTGGATGACTGTGGGCAAGGAACAGGCCCCGGGTTCCATGGAGCGGTCCATGGAACCCGGGGCCCGTGAAGCGGCCGCCGGTGAGGGGGCTCAGGCTTCGGCCGCCGCCTTCGCCGCGATGTCCGTACGGTGCTGGGAGCCGTCGAGGCCGATGCGGGAGAGCGCCCGGTAGGCCCGCTCGCGCGCCCGCGTGAGGTCGTCGCCGGTCGCGGTGACCGACAGGACGCGGCCGCCCGCGCTGACGACGGTGTCGCCCTCGGCGCGGGTGCCCGCGTGGAGGACGTAGGCGTGCGGGGCGTCCTCGGCGGCGACCTCGGCGAGGCCGGTGATCGGGTCGCCGGTGCGCGGGGTGTCCGGGTAGTTGTGGGAGGCGACGACGACGGTGACGGCGGCCTCGTCGGTCCAGCGCAGCGGCGGGAGGTCGGCGAGGTCGCCGGTGGCGGCGGCCTTGAGGAGTCCGGCGAGCGGCGTCTTCAGACGGGCGAGGACGACCTGCGTCTCGGGGTCGCCGAAGCGGGCGTTGAACTCGATGACCCGCACGCCCCGACCGGTGATCGCGAGTCCGGCGTAGAGCAGCCCGGAGAAGGGGGTGCCGCGGCGGCGCATCTCGTCGACGGTCGGCTGGAGCACGGTCTGGAGGACCTCGTCGACCAGCTTCGGGTCGGCCCAGGGCAGCGGCGAGTAGGCGCCCATGCCGCCGGTGTTGGGGCCCTCGTCGCCGTCGAGCGCGCGCTTGAAGTCCTGGGCGGGCTGGAGCGGGACGACCGTCTCGCCGTCGGTGACCGCGAAGAGGGAGACCTCGGGGCCGTCGAGGTACTCCTCGATGACGACCCGGCCGCGCTCGGCGGCGGGCGCGGCGGGGTCGCCCAGGCAGGCGGCGGCGTGCGCGGCGGCGGCGGCGAGGTCGTCGGTGACGACGACGCCCTTGCCCGCGGCGAGCCCGTCGTCCTTCACGACGTACGGCGCGCCGAAGGCGTCGAGCGCCTCGGCGACCTCGTCGGTGGTGGCGCACAGGTAGGAACGGGCGGTGGGCACACCGGCGGCGGCCATCACGTCCTTGGCGAACGCCTTGGAGCCCTCCAGCCGCGCGGCCTCGGCGGAGGGCCCGAACACCGGGATGCCCTGCTCGCGTACGGCGTCGGCGACCCCGGCGACCAGCGGCGCCTCCGGGCCCACGACGACGAGCCCGGCGTCGAGCCGGGTCGCCAGCGCGGCCACGGCGGCACCGTCGAGGGCGTCGACCGGGTGCAGCTCGGCGACCTCGCCGATGCCGGCGTTGCCGGGGGCGCAGTGCAGCGCGGTGACGGCGGGGTCGAGGGACAGTGAGCGGCACAGGGCGTGTTCGCGGGCGCCGCTGCCGATGACGAGGACGTTCACGGGGGTCAGCCTAACGGGCGCGGCGGGCGGCCCTTGTGCGGGCTTCCGAAGGGGTGGGGGTGGGGGGCTTGTAGGTTTCTCCGAGGAGGGAGGGGCGTGGCGGGGCCGCCGGGGTGGTGGTCCGGGTGGGGGTCGGGGTGGTTCGGAGGCTGACCTGGGCGGCGCCCCGCGCCGGGGCTCGCGGGAGAGGTGGCGGCCTTGGTGGCGGCCCGACAGGGCGCTCGGCCCGGTAGGCGGCCCCGTCCGACGGGGACTCGGCCGCCGCCGCTGGTCGTCGTCGGTGGACTCGGTCAGTCGTCGGTGAACTCGTCTAGGGTCTGTCGTTTGGATCATGCCGGCTTCGGGCCTCGGTGCCTGGTGAGTGCCGGTGAGCGGGGTGTGGTGCGTGCAGCTGCAAGGCGGAG
>NZ_JBIVUY010000022.1:0-86478 GCF_044757425.1 Streptomyces sp. NPDC091281
GCGTCGACGAGGCCCTCGCCCTCGACCCCGACATCGTCTCCACCGCCTGCCCCTTCTGCCTCGTCATGCTCACCGACTCCGTCAACGGCAAGAAGGCATCGTCCGACAGCGGCTCCGCCACGGGCGGCAAGGCCAAGGAGTCGATCCAGGTCGTCGACGTCGCCCAGCTCCTCCTGGAGTCGGTCACTATCCGCCCGGCCGAGGCAGGCCCGCAGCCCGGAGAGGGCACCGGCACCGGCGCCCCGGCCGGACGGGAGGCCGTGCGATGACGGAACTGCTGATCATCCTCTTCACCGGCGTCAAGGTCGTCGGCGTGCTGCTGGCCGGGGTCCGCGTGCTGCGCCGCGTCACCGGCTGGGGCCTGCCCAAGGACGGCAGCCACGTCCTCCCGTGCCGCGGCGCCCGCCGCAGCGGCACCGACCGGACGCTGCTGCTGTTCGGGGCCCTCCGCATCGACCCGGCCGGCCGCGCCCGCTGGACCGGCCGACTCCGTACCCCGGTGCCGCTGCCGCCCGGCGGCCGGGTCGCCGTACACCGGCTTCGCTTCCGACGGGCGGTCACCGTCGTCTACAGCGCCCCGGACGGCACGGAGTTCACCTTCCGCATGACCCGCCGTGACGCCGCCACGGCCCTCCGCGTGCTCACCCCGGACCGGACGGCGGACTGACTCGGAACACCGGCCCGCCTCTCCGGTCCACCCCCGAGAAGTCCTGGCGGACGAGGGAGGTCACCGACCGGCGGCGCCCAGTTCCCGGTCCAGGGTGACGGCGGCGATGATCAGGGCGAGGTGGGTGAACGCCTGGGGGAAGTTGCCCAGTTGCTCACCCATCGTGCCGATCTCCTCGGCGAAGAGGCCGACGTGGTTGGCGTACGTCTGCATCTTGTCGAAGGCGTACCGCGCGTCCTCCAGGCGTCCGGCGCGGGCCAGGGCGTCGACGTAGAGGAAGGTGCAGAGGCTGAACGTGCCCTCCAGGCCCGCCAGGCCGTCGGGCGAGGAGTGGGGGTCGTAGCGCAGCACCAGGCTGTCGGTGACCAGTTCCTCGGTGATGGCGTCGAGCGTGCCGAGCCAGTCGCGGTCGCGGGCGGCGACGAAGCCGACCAGCGGCATCAGCAGCAGCGACGCGTCGACCGTGTCGTCGCCGTAGCGCTGCACGAAACTGCGGCGGGACGGGCACCGGCCGCGCTCCATGACCTGCTCCAGGATCGCGTCGCGGGCCGCCGTCCAGCGCGGGACGTCCGCCGGGCGGGCGTGCGCCGTCGCCATGCGGACGCCCCGGTCGAACGCCACCCAGCACATGACCCGGCTGAAGGTGTAGTCCTGCCGTCCGCCGCGGGTCTCCCAGATGCCCTCGTCGGGCCGGTCCCACGCGTCGGCCAGCCAGTCCAGCACCCCGGCGAAGGCCTTCCACTCCGCGTGGCCGGAGCCGTCCAGGCCGTCCGCGGTCTCGGCCAGCGCGAAGGCGGCCTCCCCGTAGATGTCCAGCTGGAGGTGGTCGGCGGCGGCGTTGCCGACACGGACCGGGCGGGAGCCGCGGTAGCCCTCCCAGTGCTTCAGCTCCACCTCCTCCAGCGAGGGATCGCCGTCCACCCGGTACATGATCTGGAGGGGTTCGCCTTCCGGCCCGGCGCCCTCGGCCAGCCGCTCCAGCAGCCAGCGGCGGAACGCGTGCGCCTCCTCGGTGAACCCGATGTCGGTGAGGGCGCGCACGGACAGCGCGGCGTCCCGTATCCAGGTGTAGCGGTAGTCCCAGTTGCGTTCGCCGCCGATCTCCTCCGGCAGCCCCGCGGTGGCCGCCGCGACGGGCGCGCCGGTGGGGGCGTAGGTGAGGAGCTTGAGGGTGATCGCGGAGCGGTGGACGGCCTCCTGCCACCGGCCGCGGTAGGTGCAGGCGGCGACCCAGGCCCGCCAGTGGGCGGCGGTGGCCCGCATGGTCTCCTCGGCGGCCTCGGCCGACACGGGCGCGGGCTCCTCGCCGCCCGGTGCGCACGTCGTGAGGACGAACCCGGCGGTCTCGCCCTGCGCGAGCACGAACCCGCCCACCGCGTCGGCGCCGTCGGCCTCCAGTCGAACCGGTCCCACCGTCTGGAGGTGGGCGTCGGCGACCTCGCTGCGGAAGGTCATCGTGCCGGGCCCGCCGGACAGGGTGTGGCCCGTGCGGCCGTAGTCGAACCGGGGGCGGCACTCCGCCGTGTAGCGGACCCGGCCGCGGACGGTGCGCACCAGCCGCATCAGCACGTGCCGGTCCGTCGGCTCCTGCGGCCGGGAGACGGGCATCAGGTCGATGACCTCGCCGATGCCGTCCTCGGTGAGGAACCGGGTCAGCAGGATGGCGGTGTCGGCCAGGTACAGCTGTTTCACCGACGACTCGCCCGTGGCGCGGGCGGCGACGGTGAAGTGGCCGCCGCGCTCGTGGTCCAGCAGCGCGGCGAACACGCTGGGGGAGTCGAAGCGCGGCGCGCAGAACCAGTCGACGGTGCCCGCCGAGGAGATCAGCGCGCAGGTCTGGAGGTCACCGACCATGCCGTGCTCGGCGATCGGCGGATACGGGGCGTGGCCTCCGGGCGGCGCGGCGGCGCCGTGGGGACGGCCCTGGCCGCTCGGGGTGCCGGTCGTGGGGGCGTGCATGGGGCTCACCTTCGTCTCGAGTTCAGCTCAGCGGTGTGACGTGCACTTTGGGGCCTGCCGTCGCGGTGCGCCCGACGCGGCCCGCGAGGACGTCGGGCACCTGGTCGAGGGGGACCGACGTGCCCACCAGGGGCCGCGGATCGATCGCGCCGGACGCGTACGCCGTGATGGTTCCGTCGAGGCCCCCCGAGGCGCTGAGCACCCCGGCCACCGTGAGGTCGGCGGTCACGACGGACCGAGTGTCGATGAGGCTGGCCCGTCCGGCGATGCCCACGTACACGACCGTGCCGCCGGGCTGGACCAGACGCAGGGCCTCGGCGGGCAGGTGGGGGGCGTTGGAGGCGTCGACGACCACGTCGAACCGTTCGTCGGGCAGGGTCTGTTCCGTCCAGGCGTGGGCGAAGCCGAGCGAGCGGGCGAACCGCAGGTCGTCCTCGTCCTTGCCGAGGAGGTGCACGGTGGCGCCGCCCGCCCGCACCAGGAGCGCCGTCAGCACGCCGATCGTGCCCGGCCCCATGACGAGCACCGTCTGGCCCGGCGCGGGCCGGGCCGCCCGCACCGCGCGCAGCGCGTTCCCGCCGGGTTCCACCAGCGCGCCCTGCGTCCAGTCCACCTCGTCGGGCAGCGGGTGCAGCGACCAGGCCGGTACGGTCATCCGCTCGGCGAGCGCACCGGCCCGCCCGCCCCGGATGCCCACCTCGTGCCGGTCCGCGCACAGGTGCTGGCGCCCGACGGCGCACAGGGCGCAGCTCCGGCAGCCCAGCATGGTGTCCCCGGTGACCCGGCGGCCCAGCCAGCAGGCGTCCGTACCGGGGCCGACGGCACGGACCACGCCCGCCCACTCGTGGCCGATGCGCAGCGGGTACGCCGCCTCGCCGGAACGCAGATACGGCATGCTCCCCGCGAACAGTTCCGCGTCCGTGCCGCACAGCCCCACCCGGTGCACCTCCACGACGCACTCGCCCCGACCGGCCTCGGGCGGGCTCACCTCCTGGACTTCCGCCCTGCCGGGGCCGGTGATCACTAGAGCTTTCATGGCGACCTCCGGTCGCTCGGTCAGGTCAGGCCCGGCGCCGCTCCGGCTCCGGGCCCACGGCGGCGCGACGGCTGACGCCGTCCGTGTCGGCCGGGTCCGGTCCGGTGTGCTGGAGAAGCAGCAGCGCGCTGTCGTCGTGGGGGTG
Source organism: Streptomyces sp. NPDC091281 (assembly GCF_044757425.1). NCBI lineage: Bacteria > Bacillati > Actinomycetota > Actinomycetes > Kitasatosporales > Streptomycetaceae > Streptomyces > Streptomyces sp. NPDC091281. The sequence goes on from NZ_JBIVUY010000022.1 coordinate 3,808, forward strand.
GCGGGTGTGGAGCAGGTGGTGCCGGTGGAGGGTCGTGAGAGTGGTGCGGGGGTCGGGGTGGAGGCTCTCGGCGAGGTGACGGGCGAGGGGGAAGAAGCGGCCGTCGGGGTCGCGGGCCTCGGTGATGCCGTCGGTGTAGAGGAGGAGCCGGTCCCCGGTCCGGAAGGGGGCGGTGTGGGGGACGGGTGCACTGGGCGTGAGGTCGAGGAGGCCCAGGGGCGGTGCGGGACGGGGCGGGTCCAGGGCGGTGACGGCGTGCGTGCGGTGGTCGACGTGGAGGGGCGGGGGGTGGCCGAGGTTGACGATCTCCAGCGTTCCGGGGGTGTGGTGGGGGAGGGCGACGAGGGTGGCGGTGACGAAGTCGTCGGGGTGGGTGAGGTGGCGTCGGAGGCTCGTGTCGAGGCGCCCGGCGACGGTGGTGAGGTCGGGTTCGTCGTGGGCGGCTTCACGGAAGACGGCGAGGACGAGCGCCGCGGTGCTGATGGCGGGGAGGCCCTTGCCGCGGACGTCGGCGATGAGGGCGCGCGGCCCGTGGGGGGTGTCGAGGGCGGCGTAGGCGTCGCCGCCGATGGTGGCCTCGGCCGCGGCGGCCGTGTAGTGCGCGGCCGTACGGAGCGGGCCGACGCGATCGGGCGGCGGGGGGTTGATGGCGTGCTGGGCGGCCTCGGCGACGGAGCGCACGGCGACGAGTTCCCGCTCCCGCCGCAACCGCAGCAGACTCAACCCCGCGCTCACCGCCGTGACCAGCAGCAACGCCACCAGTACCGCGGCCTGGTCCGGCCCGCTCGGCGAGTCGGGCCGGGTGCCGAGCGCGACGCACAGCCCCAGGCAGACCGCGCCGGTGGCGAGGACGCCGCCGGGACGGTACCGGGCGGCGGCCAGGGCGGGCGCCGCCGCCAGCATGGACGCCCAGCGCAGCCCCGGCCCCGCCACGACGGCCACCAGCGCGTCCGCCACGATGAACGCGACGGGCAGCACCCCCGCCAGCAGGACCACACCCGGCGGGAACTGCCGCCGCACCCCCGCCGTCCGCCGCTCGGACGACGGCGGAGCGGAGGCCGTGGACGGCGGGGAGGGCGGGGACGGGCTACGGGTGAGCATGGTGTCCGTCCTGCCCGCGGTTCGCCATGACACCCTCCAAAGTAAGATGAGGTTTCAGTTCATTTTAAGGAGCTGCGGGTGACTGTCAATCCGTGCCTGCGGGCGTGAGGTCCGTGTCTAGCCCGTCCACGGTGAGCGCCCGCGTCCACAACTCCCGCAGCTGCCGCAGCCGCCGTGCCTGTTCCTCCCCCGCCGGGGCACCCAGCAGCAGGCCGTGTGCCTGGGCTTCGAGCCCCTGAACGAACGCCTGCCCGAGGAACCCGGCCAGCGCCCGATCGGCCAGCCCGAGCCGCCCGAGGTGCGCCGCCATCGCCGCGCCCATGCCGTGCTGGGCCGCGCGCAGCCGGGCCGCCGTGTCGCCAGGGCGCGGCGCCCGGTCGTACAGCACGCGGTGCAGCAGCGGGCGGTGTGCGTGCGATGCGACGAACGCCTCCAGGAGGCGCCCCACCGTCTCGTCCAGCGGCAGATCCAGCGCGCCCGCCTGCGCGAACACCTCCTCCACGGACCGGGCCAGCTCCGTCACGTGCTCCTCGCCCAGGGCCCAGAGCAGCGCGTCCTTGTTCGGGAAGTACTGGTAGAGCGTCCCGATCGACACCCCGGCCCGCTCGGCGACCCGATTGGTGGTCGTCCGCTCGTAGCCCTCGCGCTCGAAAACCTGAGCCGCGCCCTCCAGGATGGCGGCGACGGTCTCGCGGGACCGCTGCTGGCGGGGCCGTTTGCGCGGGAAGGGCATGGTGCCTCCAGATGCGAGTTGTCCGGCCGTGCGGACGCCTACAAACTAGAGTGTATGTTCACTTTTGATGTGAGTACGGCGGCCCTGTTCGACGAACGCGGCAGGCAGTTCGCCGCGTGGGGCATCCCGGAGTCGCTGGTGGCGAGGGCGCGCGCGGCGATCTCCACGATGTGGGGCACCGGCCCCGGCACCTGGGTGACGGAGTGGGGCCGGCTCGCCCAGGAGGCCGAGCGGTCCGACCGGCTCCTGCTCGCCGCGCAGCTGTGGGGAGCCGCCCGCTTCCCCTCCCTCGCGACCGACGAACGCGTCGCCGCCCACAAGGAACAACTGCGCTGCTACCTCCAGGCGTCCGCCCGCTTCCCCGTCGAATTCCGGCGCCGCGCCGTCGAGTTGCCGGTCGGCGGCGCCGTCGGCGATCTGATGGTCCACGAGTTCGCCCGGCGCGGCCGACGCCGCCCCGGCGTCCTCCTCATGTCCGGCGGGGTCGACACCTGGAAGATCGAGATCCACCGCATGGCACTCGCCACCGCGAAGGTCACCGGCCTCAAGGTCGTCGCCGTCGACATGGCCGGCACCGGGGAGAACCCGCTGCCGCTGTCCCCGGACGCCGACGTCCAGCTCGCCGCCCTCATCCGGGTGCTCCGCGCCGAGCACCCCGGCGAACCGGTGCTCTCCTTCGGCCTCAGCTTCGGCGGCCACTGGTCGGTCAAGCTGGCCGCCCGGCGGCTCGTCGACGGCGCGGTCGCCATCGGCGGCCCGACCGGCGCCGCGGGCGAGCACGCCAACCCGCTCGACTTCCCGTACGGCATGGCGGGCATCGCCGGGAACGCCATGGGCCTCGACCGGCTCCCGGACGAGCGCACCGCGGCCGAACTCCTCGACGGGTACTCCCTGCGCCGCCAGGGACTCCTGGACGGCGACCGCGCCCCCCTGCTCGCGATCAACGGGGACCGCGACCAGTACGTGCCCTACGACGACACGGCCGCGCTGGCGGGCCCGCCGGACACCTCTGTGTGGATCGTCCGCGACGCCACCCACTGCGCCGCCGAGTTCTTCCGCCCCGTCCTCGTCGGCACCTGGGGCTGGATGCGGGCCCGCACGGGCGGCTCCGCGTTCGTCGAGAACGCCCTGCGGGTGCCCTCGCGCCGAAGGGTCCTCGTCCCGTCCTGACCCCGCGCCGCGCCGTCCGGCGTCCCGCTGCATCCGCCCGGCCGATTCGGGACGAATCGTTCGGTGACCCAGCAGCGGAGGCGCGGATGTTCACCACGGCGGTGCGGACGGCAGCGGTGCGGACGGGTACGGAGTCCCGGCACGGGACCCAGGACGCGAGGGAGTACGGCGACGGAAGGGATGCACAGGGCGGCCGGGAGGCCGTACGGACGGACGCCCGCCCCGAGGCCCTCGCCGCGCCGGCCGCCGACCCCGCTCCCGCCTGGCGGGACCTGGGCGTGGACTCGATGGCGGCGGCCCTGGTCGTCTCCGTGACCCGGCTCGGCGCACGCTCCTTCGCGGCGCGCTGCCAGTGGCCGCGCTGGCACCCCCTCAACGAACGCGCCCTCGCCGTGACCCACCACCCCCTCCTCATGGTGGAGACCACCCGCCAGCTCGCCGCGGCCGTCCGCGCCCGCCATCTGGGCCCGGTCGGCGGGCCCCTGCCGGAGCCCGCCGCGATCAGCCTCGGCACCGACGTACGCAGCCGTCCCACCGAGACCGGCACCGCCACCGACGTCGCCGCGCGGGTCACCCTGAGCGACCTCCGCACCGACGCGGGCGCCCCCGCCTTCCGGCTCACCGCCGAGTACGCCCACGCGGGCACCGTGTTCGCCACGTGCAGCCTGCTGTTCTCCCCGTCCACCACCACCCTGGCGCCCTCGGCGCCCCCGGCCGCGCCGCCCGGCCTGCTGCATCCCCCCGCGGCCGCCGTCGGCGCCGCCGCCGAGCCGGACGTCCTGCTCGCCCGCGCCGCCCAGGGACGCCTGGTGATCGTCCCCCGCGACCGTGCCCACCCCGTTCTGCTGCCCGGCGCCCCCGCCGTCCTGCCCGCCCCCGCCGTGCTGGAGGCCGGACGGCAGGCCGTCCTGCTCTCCTGCGGGGCGACCGCCCCGGCCGTCGCGGGGCTCGCCCTGCGCCTGCACGCGCCCGTGCCCGTCCGGGGAGCCGCCGTCGAGGTCGCCGCGGGACGCGACTGCACCCGCTTCGTCGTCCTGTCCGGCGGCACCGTCCTCGCCGACGGCACGGTCGTCCTCACCCGGAGCTGACGCCCGTGCCCGCCACCGGACGACGCCCCACGACAGCCACCGGAAACACCGGAGACAGCACAGCCACCCCGAGCACCACAGCCCACAAGCACCCGGAGGATCAGTGAAGGCGGAAGGCGCGCGCATCCTGCTGCCGGGCGCGAGCGGCGTCATCGGCGCGGCCCTGGCCCGACGGCTGCACACCGAGGGCGCCCGGCTCGCGCTGGCCGGACGGGACCCGGCCGCCCTGGCACGGGTCTCCGCCGAAACCGGCGGCCCGCCGACCCGCCGCTTCGACGCCTACGACCTGGAGTCCTGCGCCGCCACCGTCCCCTGGGCCGCCGAACGGCTGGACGGCCTCGACGCGGTCGTCGTCTGCGTCGGCGTCGCCGGGTTCGGCCCGGCGCAGGAGGTCGGCGACGACATCGCCGAGCACCTGTTCACCGTGAACGCCCTGGCGCCGATGGCGTTCCTGCGGGCCGCGCTGCCCGTCGTCCCGCCCGAGGGCGCCCTCGCCGCGGTGACCGGCGTCGTCGTGGACGCCGCCCCGGCCGGCATGGCCGACTACACGGCGTCGAAGGCCGCCCTCGCGGGCTGGCTCACCGCACTGCGCCGCGAGCGGCGGCGGTCCGGTCCGGCCGTCCTCGACGTACGGCTGCCCCACACGGAGACGGGCTTCGCCGACCGGGCCGTCACCGGCCGCGCGCCCGCCCTGCCGCCGGGCCGGACCGTCGAGGAGGCCGTCGACCTGCTGATGGAGGCCCTTCTCGCCCCCGCCCCCGGACCCCGCCGTGCCTCCGCCTGAGCCCCCGCGCCCGCCGGACGCCCGCGACCCGCACGCCGCCCGGCACGGCACCCGCGGTGCCCGCGCCGTCGAGTCCCTGACCCCGCTCGCCCCGCGCCCCCTGAACCACGTCCTGTTCCGGCAGTACTGGCGCGACCTGCTGTTCCTGCACTGGGAGGCGGACCCCTTCGAGGTGGCCCGGCTGCTCCCGTCCGGCGTCGTCCCCGACCTGCACAACGGCCGCACCTACGTCGGCCTGGTCTTCTTCCGGATGGAGGACCTCGCCTTCGGGAGCACCCCGCCCCTGCCCTACCTCGGCACGTTCGACGAGGTCAACGTCCGCCTCTACAGCCGCGACGCCCTCGGACGGCGCGGTGTCGTGTTCCGCTCGCTCGACTGCGACCGCCTGCTGCCCGTCCTCGCCGCCCGCGTCGCCTTCGGGCTGCCCTACCGCTGGGCCCGCACCTCCCGCCGCTGGTTCGGCGACCGCCTGGTCTACCGGACCCGGGCCCGCGCGGGCCGCCGGGGCGAGCGGCCCGCCGCGCACGCCTGGGCCGACGTGCACGACGGCGTGGCGGTGCCGGGCCCGCTGGACGCGTTCCTGACCAGCCGCTGGGGACTGCACGGCTCGGTGGCGGGCCGCTCGTACTACCTGCCCAACACCCACCCCGCCTGGACGTTCCGCCCCTGCACCCTGCTCGACTGGGACGCCTCCCTGGTCGGCGCGGCCGGACTGACCCCACCCCGCCAGGAACCGGCCAGCGTCCTGTACGCGCCCGGCGTGCCGGTGCGCTTCGGTACCCCGACCGCGCTGCCGCCCGTACGCCACCACCCTGCCGCCAGGCCCTCCGTGCCGTAGCCGGAACCCCGGCCGCACGACCGTCATCCGCCTCGTGCGCTGCCGTCGCCCGCCTCGGGTCGTGCGCCTGGCCCTCACCTGTCGTGGGTGACCCGCGCGGTCATCGTCTCCAGGAGGCGCGCGGCCGCCCACTCCGGGCCGCGCCCGCGCAGTTCGCGGGCGAACACCGACACGTGCGGCCGGACGGTCGCGTCCAGGCCGTCGAGCGCGGCCGGGAGTTCCGCGGCGGTGAGGGCGTTGGGGTCCCGGACGAGGCCCAGGCCCGCGCGCTCGGCGTCCCGCGCCACCGCGAACTGGTCGCTGGAGAACGGCAGGACGAGCGCGGGCACCCCGGCGCGGAGGCACTCGGTGAAGGAGTTGTTGCCGCCGTGGTGGACCATCGCGTCCACGTGCGGGAGCAGCGCCTGCTGCGGCACCGTCCGGGCGACGACGCACCGCTCCCCGGCCAGGTCCCCGAGCGCGGCGGCCCGTTCGCCCGCCGCGACGACCACGGCCGTGTCGCCCGCCCCGCCCAGCAGCCCGGACACCACCGTGCGCAGCACGTCGTCCCGCGCCGACAGGAACGTCCCGAGCGCCACCAGCACGATCCGCTCCGCCCGCGCCCGCAGCCCCGCCAGCCGTGCCGCCCACGCGGCGTCCGGCACGGGAGGCGGGCCCGCCATGTGCCCGGCGAACAGATGACGCGGGCCCGGCGGCCGCTCGGGCAGCCAGGGCAGCGGCGGATACGCGTACACCACGGCGTGCGGCGAGGTCAGCGCGAACGCCCGCCCCGGCGGCGGCGCGGACGGCGCCCGCCTCCGCGCGAACCCGGCGAACAGCTCCGTGAACGCCCGGTCGTTCTCCCGCGCCACCGCCCGCAGCGCGGTCGTCTCCCGCGGCTCCGGCCGCACCGCCACCGGCCAGTCGTACGGCACGCCGAAGAGGGCGTCCCCGCCGGACAGCACGTACGTCGGATGCCCCGGGCAGTACGTCGCGTACGGCACCCCGAGGCAGTGCAGGGCGAGCGTCACCGGGTAGCTGAGCTGGTCGACGACGTACCAGTCCGGCCGCAGCCGTTCCTCCAGGTCGCGCAGCGCGTCGTACACCCCGTCGGGGTCGGCGAGCATGTCCGAGCGGCGGTGCCGGGCCTGTGCGAGGAGCGCCGGGACGGCCCCCGCGCGGGTGGCGTCGAGGAAGGCGCGCAGCCGGGCCGCCTCCGCCGCCGCCTGCGCGGTGGCCTCCGCGACGCCCGTGTTCGCGTTGCCGGTCACCGTCAGCGGCTCGAACTCCAGGCCCGCGCGCACGGCCGTCTCCCGGAAGGCGGGCGCGCACGCGAACCGCACGTCCGCGCCCCCCGCGCGCAGCGTCGCGCCCAGCACCGACAGCGGCTGGGCGTGCGAGAAGAACGGCGGACTGACGACGACGATGCGCGGCATGTGAGGACTTCCGCGCCGGACCGGGGCACGGATGCGCGGATTCCGCGTCCGGCGGCGTGCCGACGGGGCGGCGGGGCGGCGGTGATGACGGTGGCGCCTCCGGTGGCCGCGGTGGCGGCGCCGGGGGGTGTGGGGCTCGGGGTGCATCCGGGCGCCGTGCGGTGGGCGAACTCTTCTCGCAGCCGCCCCGCAGGAGAGGAAGACCACGTGGCCGTCCCCGTACGCGTCCCCGCCCGGCCGACCCCGGAACCGGCCGTCGCGTCGTCGCCGGACCCCGATCCGCTGGTCGCCGCGCGCACCGCCTTCTACACGGCGTCCCGCGCACGGTCGACCGGCCGCCCACCGTCCCGGCACCCCGGCGGTGACCCGGCGGGCTGCGATCCGGCGGGGGAGGACCTGGCCCGCCTGCTGGAGGCCGAGTACGGGCCGTGCCCGCGGACGGCCCCGGCGCACCAGGGACCCGGTCTCGCCCGCGAGGACGCCACCACCGCCTCCCTGCGCCAGGCCTGCCGCCTCGGCGTCCCGCTGACCCCCGACGCCCTCCTCGCCCACGCCGACGGCGGCCCCCGGCTGACCGCCGTCCTCGCCGAGATGTGGCCCGAGACCGTCCGCCGCCACGGCGCCGACTACGCCGAGGAGACCCTCCGCGGCCTCCTCCGGGCGCGGCCCCGCGCCTTCCTCGTCGATCTCGCCGAGGCCGCCGGGCTGCGCCCCCTCGACGCGGCCGAGGCGGCGGACCGGGCCGCGCGCGCCGACCGGCCCGAACGCCACGCCCTCTGGCGCCACCTGCGCGGACTCCCCGACGGGCCCCGCCACCTCCCGGACCCCGCCACCGCCCGCGACCCCTACGAACGCCTCCTGCTCAGCCCGCCGCCGCCCCTGGCGGACGTCCCGCTCACGGGCGACGGCCTCCTCGTCGCCCAGTCGATGCTCCTCGGCGGACTCGACACACCCGGACAGGGCCTGAGCGGCGGCCTGTCGGTCCTGCTCGGCGGACTCGGCGACGGGCTCGCCGCCACGGCGGGCGTCGCCGGGGTGATCACCGTCGTCGCCGCCGGACACGACGACCTGACCGACGGCGCACCGCTCGTGCGTGAGCGCGCCCCCGGGCACTGGGTGCTGCGCCTCCCCGTCGACACGCCCGGCGTGCTCCACCAGGACGAGATGCACGCCCACCGTCCGGCGCTCGCCTGGTGGGCGATCCGCCTGCTCGGCTCCCTGCCCCGGCCGGTGGACGTCGTCCACGTCCGCTACGCCGACGACGGAAGTCTCGCCCTCGCCCAGGCCGCCGACCGCCTCGGCGCCGGGCTCGCCTTCACCGCCACCCCCGACCCGCACCGCAGGCTCGCCGCCCGCCGGGACGGCGGTGAGGCGCTGCGCGAGGACCTGCACCGCGTCTTCCTCGCCGACCGGCTCGTCGACCGCGCCGACACCGTCGTCGGCATCCCGGGCCCCGGCGGCACCCGCGACCTGCTCCGCCACTTCCCCGCCCTCGCCGCCCGCTACGGCGACGACGGCCCCGCCGCCCCGCCCGAGGGCATCGCCCCCTACGTCCCGCACGCCGACGAGGAGCGGCAGCGCACGGCCCTCCTCGACGCGCTGTTCGGCGGCGGCGACCGCCCGGACGCCCTCGCTCCCGAGGAGCGGGCGCTGCCCCTCCTGCTGTGCGTGGGCCGCCTGCACCCCGTCAAACAGCAGGACCTCCTCGTCCGCGCCTGGCTCGCCGCCGGACTGTGGCGCGTGTCCACGCTCGTCCTCGTCGGCGGCGGCGACACCCGCCCCACGGCCGCCGAACAGCACCTGCGGGCCACCGTCCGCGCCCTGCTCGCCGACCGCCCCGAGGCCGCCCGCCGCCTGGCCCTGCTGCCCGCCCTGCCCAACGACCGGGTCCGCCGCCTGGAGCGCGCCCTCGCCGACCCGGCGCGCGGGACGCGGGCCTGGTACGTCTGCCCCAGCGCGAAGGAGGAGTTCGGGCTCGCCGTCATCGAGGCGATGGAGGCCGGACTGCCCGCGGCCGGTCCCCGCAACGGCGGCGTCCCGCACTACCTCAGCGACGGCGGCAACGGCCTCCTCCTCGACACCGCGTCCCTGCCCGCCCTCGCCCGGGGCCTGCGCCGCCTGCTCTCCGTCCCGGAACCCGGACGCGCCCGTCTCGCCCGCGCGGGCCGGGAGACGGTGACGGCCCGCTTCTCGGTGGCGGAGATGGCGCGGGCCCTCGCCGACGAGTACGCCGGAATCCGTGCCGCGGCGGCCCCCGCCCGCCCCGTGGACTGACCGCGCGGCGGCTCTCCTGGTTCCGGCGCGGTGCCCCGGACGCGGCCCGGCCTCCTGCCGCGGGCTGCGACAGGAGGCCGGGACCGAGGGGCGGCGGGGCCGCCGGGGCGGTCAGCCGAGAGCGGTGACCTTCAGCCGGGAGGTGGTGAACGGCTGGTCGGTGCCGGTCAGGCCCACCCGGCCGACACCGAACGCGAAGTCGTCCGCCGTGACCTTGCGCACGCCGTCGACGTACCCGGTGAGGGTGTTGTCCTCGACGACCAGCTTCAGCGCGTACTTCGTGCCCACGGCGACCGTCTGCGGCGCGGCGGCCAGGACGGTGGTGACCCCGTTCAGCTTCCGCACCAGGACCACCTGGCCGGTGTCCGGGCGCAGCCGCAGGGCGTAGAGGTTGTTCGCGTCCTTGGTGCGGCCGGTGACCCCGGCGCCCTGCCCGGCCGAGTCGAGCGTCACGTCCGCCTCGACCTTGAAGTTGGTCCACTCCGGTGCGTAGGGCAGTTCGTTCTGCTCCTGCACCGGGAACGGCACCGCCTCGGACTTGGCGGGGGCGTACGGCTTGCCGATGAAGGCGGTCGCGTCACCGGAGGCCGCGGTGGAGCGGTAGGCGTAGCCGCTGCCCTTGCTGATCACCTTCCAGGACGCCGCCGGGGTCTCGGTCCAGTCCGACGCCCCGTCGAAGGTGTCGGTCAGCCGGTACGTCGGGCTGATCCGCACGTTCGAGACGCTGAACGCCTGCTGGAAGCCGCGCACGCCCACCCTGCCGGAGCTGACGTCGGAGTCGCGGGCCTGGAGCGTGACCGGCGCGCCGCCGCCGGTGGAGGCGCTGCCGCTGAGGTCGACGCCCTCGATGGCCAGCTTCAGCTGGTAGGGCGTGCCGTAGGTCACCGACAGCGGCTGGGTGGCGAGGGTCTCCCGCTTGCCGTTGCGGATCTTCTCCAGCTTCAGGGCGCCCGTCTGGTCGCCCTGGTTCGGGGCGAGCGTCAGGTAGTAGAGGTTCTTGTCGTCCTGGTAGCGGCCGACGAGGGCCGCGCCGCCGCCGCTCGTCCCGTCGAGGGTGACGTCGGCCTCGGCGGTGAAGCTGCTCCAGTCCTGGGTGTAGGGGTCGTCGGCCTTCGGGGTGTCCTTCGCGGGCCGTCCGACGACGGCGAGGGTGTCCTGCGCGGTGGTGGTGTTCTTGAGGGTCTGTCCGTTCTGGGTGGTGTTCCACCAGGCCGGGGCCTGGGCGTCCATCTCCCACGTGTCGTAGACGGGGGCGGTGAGTTCGCTGTCGTAGGCCTTCACGTCGGTGAGGGTGAAGGGCTGGTTGTAGGCGCGGGCGCCGATGTCGCCCGCGGGGAGCGGGGTCGAGTCGCGGACGCTGACCTGGGCGACGCCGTCGACGTAGCCGAGGAGGTTGCCGCCCTGGACGGTGAACTTCAGGTCGATGGGCGTGTCGGGCTGGATGTCGACGTCCTTGGAGGCGATGACGGTGGCCTTGGCCTTGCCGTCGGTCGAGCCCGGCGGGACGGTGGTCTTGACGACCTGGATCTTCTTGGTGGTCGCGCTGGTCCGCAGGAGCTTCAGGTAGTAGTAGTGGTCGGCGTCCGAGTAGCGGGCGATGAGACCCGCGCCCTCACCGGTCGCCGAGGTGAGGGTGACCCGGCCCTCCACGGTGACGTCGTTCCAGGCGGTCGGCTGCGAGCCGGACGCGGGCCGGGCGGCCGTGGCGATCGCCTCACGGTTGGCGGCGTTGAAGGTGCTGGTGAAGGTGTCTCCCGACGCGGTCCACAGGCCGCGCCGCTTCGTCCAGTCGGCGAACGCGGGGACCTGCGTCGCGTCGGTCCGCACCGCGCGGACCTGGGAGACGGTGAACAGCTGGTCGTGGCCCTTCACCCCGGCCCGGCCGGTGGTGAAGGAGGTGTCCGTGCCGGTGACCTTCAGGACGCCGCCCACGTATCCGGAGACGGTGTCGCCCTTGACGACGAGGCGCAGGTCGTACGCGGTGCCGGTGGCGAGGTCCAGTGGGCTCGACGCGAGGACGGTGCTCGTGCCGCCCGCCTTGCGCACCAGGGAGACCTGGTCCTGGCCCGGCTGGAGCCGCAGGTAGTAGTGGTTCGCGGCGTCCTGGTAGCGGGCGACCAGACCGGCGTCGCCGCCGGAGGCCGAGCCGGGCTCCAGGGTGACGCGGCCCTCCACCTCGACGTCGTCCCAGCCGCGGGCGTTGGGCTCGTCCACCAGCGGCCCGAAGGTCGTCGGACGGCCGAACACCGCGACCGCGTCGCCGGTCCCGGCGGTGTTGCGCAGCAGCCGGACGCTGTCGGCGGTGGTGGGCGTGACCCAGCTCGGCGTCGACTGCCACCACGTGTCGAAGGAGGGGGAGTAGCCGGTGCGTTCGGCGACGTCGACCTGCGACACGCTGAACGGCTGCTTCTGCCCGATGACGCCCGCCTTGCCCTTCACGAGCGCCGAGTCCTGCGCCGTCACCTTCTGGACGCCGTCCACGAAACCGGTGAGCGTGCTGCCGTCGGCCACCAGCTCCAGGTCGTAGGCGGTGCCCGCGGTGACCGGCAGCGACCGGGTGGCCAGCACGGTGGTCACCCCGTCGACCTCCTTCACCAGGCGGACCCGCTGCTTCTTCGGCTCCAGCCGCAGCGCGTAGCCGTTCTTCGCGTTCTGCGCGCGGGCCACCACACCGGCACCGCCGCCGGTCGCGGAGTCCAGCGTCAGCCGCGCCTTGACGCTGACGTTGCGCCAGGCGTCGGGATGCGCCACGTTCTGGTGCGCCGGGTAGCCCAGCGGGCGCCCGGTCAGGGCGACGGCCTCACGGCCGGCGGTGGTGTTGCGCAGCACCTGCCCGTCGCCCTGCGGGACGACCGACCAGGTCGACCCCGCGTTCTTCCACCAGCCCTCGTCGCCGTCGTCGAACGTCTCGGTGACGCTCTCGATCGTGTCCTTCAGCGGCTCGTCCGAGTACAGCGGCGGAACCTCGCCGTCCGGCGCGTAGTAGGAGACGTCGTCGACCTCGAACGTGCCGTAGCTGTGGCCGACGGGCTTGCCCTCCTCCGCGACGTAGGTCGCCGTGGTGAGGATGGCCGTCACCCAGATCGACATCGGGGAGTTGTAGGCCGCGCCCGGCACGGCGGCCGTCGGCGCCTGCTGACCGTAGGGGAACGGGCGGGAGTTGGTGATCGGGTTGCGGACCCGCTTCACCGGCCGGCCGTCGAGGACGAACGTCAGGTAGTCCGCGCTGTAGTCCAGGCCGTAGCGGTGCTCCTCCGTCCACGGCTGCTTGTTGTCGTTGCCCTCGGCCCACGAGTAGCGCGGGTAGTGCTTGTCCGAACCGTCGTTGCCGCTGAGGCTGTTGTTCCAGGTGATCACACCGCCGTCGAGCTTGGTGTAGCCCTTGGGGTGCGCCGGGTCCGTGGTGGCGTCCACCGACTGCGTCTCGAAGATGTCGAGTTCGGTGAAGGGGCGGCCGTAGACCGGGCGGCCCTCGGCGCCGTCCCAGATCTGCGTCCAGAACGCGGGGTGCCAGCCCGGCGTCAGCTCGGGGATGGTCGCCTTGATCTCGTAGTAGCCGTACCCGAACTTCTCCTTGGACGAGATCCCGCCACCGCGGAAGCCGTCCCGGCCCGTGGAGTCGCTGACGCGCTTCATGTCCACGAGCAGGTTGCCACCGGACACGGACACGTTCGAGTCGTTCGACCAGGCCGTCTTGCGGACGTTCCACTTGTCGGTGTCCAGCGAGTCCCCGTCGAACCCGTCGTGGAACACGCGCTGCTGGCAGGGCAGCGGATAGGTCTGGTCGGGCGAGGAGGCGGTGCAGGTCGGCGATGCCGCCTCGGCGGCGAGAGGCGCGGTGCGCGCCGATTCCGGGACGGCGGAGACGGGCGCCGAGGCGGCGGGCACGGCCGTGGCCAGCAGGCCGACGACCGAGACGACTCCGGCCACGGCCATGCGCAGACGCGTGCGTCTGGCAGGGGGATCTATGAGTGCCACTAGGGGACCTTTCAAGACAACGAGCAAGGTGGTCACATAGTGGCGATCGCATCCACGATTCGCAATACTCATGCAACCAATGATTTACATGCTCGCTGCACAGGTCATCATCGGGCATTCCGTGCATGCCGTGTGGAGGGGAGTGGGGTGCGCACGTCGAACCCATAGCGCGCGTCGGCGACGCAGGAGCGGAACTCGGCCACGCCCGCCTGATCCGTCGTCAGGCGCCAGTCGTAGCGGGCGTCGTGGTCGAACCAGCTGACCGCCACCACGTCGGCGTCGGCGGCGACCCCCTCGCACAGCGCCCGCACATGCTCCGCGCGGCGCGCCCCCGGCATGGCCCCGGTCTCCAGCAGCACCACGGGCTCGTCGGCGAAAGCACGGATCTCGTCGAGCGTCGGACCGAAGAGCCCGCGGAACGTGTGCGGGTCCCAGTCGGTGAAGTAGCCGATCAGACCCACCCAGTCGACCTGGTCGTCGCCGGGGTAGTACGGCCGCAGCGGCACCACCCGCCGTCCCGCCGGGTCGACGATGTTCGGCGACCATGTCCAGATCACCTTGTCCGCGCCCTCCTCCCGGAACACCGCGCGCAGGTGCCGCCACGCCGCCACGTACTCGGCGGGTGTGGCGACGGTCGTGCCCCACTGCTCCCAGTCGCCGTTCATCTCGTCGGCGAAGCTGAGCGCGATCGGCAGGTCCAGCGTGCGCACCGCCCGCGCGTACGCCCGCACGTAGGCGTCGGTGGTGCCCGCGGCGATCGCGGCGGGCGTGGTGCCGTGCGGCTCCCAGGACACGGCGGTCAGCGCGCCCTGCCGCCACGCGTTGCGCACCCCCGACGCGTCGAAGCCGTCACCCCAACCGGCGTAGTACACGACGAGGTTGGGCGCCTTGCCCACGAGACGCCCGAAGTCGTCGACCGGCGCCATGGAGTGCGGTGCGCCGTCACGGGAGACACCCAGGTACTTCTTCGCGGGGCGCACGAGCGGGCGGAGCGCTTCGGGGAGGCCGTCCGCGGCGGGGGCCCCGGTGGCGGGGGCGGTCGGCGTCGGCGGGGGAGTGGGCGCGGCGGCGGTCGCGGTGGCCGCGCACAGGGCGAGCGCGGCGAGGAGGGCGCCGCGACGGACGGCACGCGTGGTGCGCGCGGCACGCACCGGGCGGACGGGGCTCACGCGGCCACCCCGATCCGGGGCCGCAGCAGCACGCGGGCGACGACCGCCGCGTAGAAACCGCCGGTGAGCAGCAGCAGGACGTAATCGGCGGGATCGCGTTCCACGCAGCGCCAGACGGCCGCGGCGAGCCACACCGCCGCCGTGACCCCGCCCCACACCGGCAGCCCGGACCGCCGCACCCGGCCGCCCTGCCACCGCGCGTGCGGGGACCCTGTCGCCCGCCAGCCCATCGACCGCCCGCGCACCGCGTCCCACACGGCGAACGCGTGCGCCCAGCCGTACATCATGCGGACCGCCCACGCCTCCAGCCGGTACGGCGCCCGGTGCCAGAGCGGGAACACCACGAGCGCGTACACCACCGCGGGCAGCACCATCCAGACGTTCTCGGCGCGCAGAGTGCCGGGGAACGCGCACAGCAGGGTGATCGGCACCAGCGGCGCGACGAACGTGAACAGCGCGGTGTGCAGGTAGTGCAGGAACCCGGACAGATAGCACAGACGGGTCGCGATCCGCATCGGAGTCCGCCAGAACTTCGCGCTGCGCAGCAGGCCGAGCGAACCCGAGCACCACCGGTACTGCTGGTGGAAGAACGCCCCCGGATCGTCCGGGCACATCCCCGTCGACAGGGCGAGCGGCACGTACCGCAGGTCCCAGCCCAGCCGCCGCAGATCGAACCCGGTGTGGACGTCCTCGGAGTGCTCGACGAGGGTCGTACCGCCGTTCTCGGCGAGCGCCGCCCGCCGGTAGACGGCGCAACTGCCCACGCAGATCGCCCCGTCGAGCCGCTGCCGCGACACCTGGACCACCCGGTAGAACAGCTCCTGCACGGCCCCCGCGCCCCGTTCGACCCAGGTCTGGCCCGGCAGCACCCGGAAGAACTGCGGGGACTGGACGATCGCCAGCCGGTGGTCCGCCTCCAGGTGGGGCAGCAGCTCGTGCAGCAGGTCCGCGCGGGGCGCGAAGTCGGCGTCCAGGACGAGCAGATAGGGGCCGGAGGTCCGCTCGAACCCGTGGTGCAGGTTGCCCGCCTTCTTGAACCAGCCCCGGTTGTCGCGGCTGCCGTAGCGGAACCCGAACTCCCCGGCCATACGGCGGAGTCCGGGGTCGGCCGCGTCGTCCAGGACGAACGGGCGGCACGCGCCCGGATAGCGGTCGGCGAGCGCCCGCACATGGGTCCAGGTGTTGCGCAGCACCGCGGCCGGTTCCCCGCACACCGGCAGCAGCACGTCGACGTCCGGATACCGCTCCGGCCGCCACGCGGCGACCAGCGCCCGGTGCGCGCCGAGGTCGAAGCCGCGCGGGGCGACCGTGACGCGCAGGGAGATCAGGTAGTAGACCAGGGTGAACGCCAGCAGCGGGCCGAACAGCCACAGCAGCAGCGGGCTGGAGCGCAGCATGCCCGCCTGACTGACCACCAGGCAGGCGACCCCGGCGAGCGATCCGACCACGAGGACCGGCAACCGCCGCGCCACATAGCCGTACTTCTCCTCGTCCGTCGGCGGGACGGGCAGCACGCCGCGCGGTCCGCCCGGCGGTGACGGCGGGGAGGCGGCGGGCGGGACGCCGGGCCGCGCGAGGGCGGCCGGGGTCACCGGCGGACCGGTCTCGATGGCGTCCATGCAGTCCTCCCGGACCGTCGGCTCCGGGCGCCGGTCGGGCGGCACGGAAGAAGTGAGGAGTCGTCGTACCCGGCCCGTGCCCGTCCGGCGGCGGCCCGGCGCGTTCCGTCGCAGGTATCTGGCCCGCCCGCCCGCGCTCCTGCCGCCCGCCACGGCGAAGTCACCCGAGCGCCACGGCGGAATCACACGTTGAACCCACGACCTGGCCACCGCACAGACCACGGGACCGGCCGAGGGGCGTTCATGATCCGCCGGTACCCTCGGCGCGTCCGACCGGCAACGCGGTCGGCTCCCAGGGGAGGACCATGAACAGCGCGACACGCGCAGGGAGAAGAACCGGCCGGGCGGTGACCGCGGCGGCCGGGACGGCGGCCCTGCTCCTGCTGACGGCGACCGGCGCCCACGCCGAGGGCCGCGGCGACATCCGGGTGGTGTCGACGAAGGTCAACGGCGGCGCCGACGTCACCGTCGGCGTCTCGGGCAGGGTCACCTTCCCGATCGCCGTCACCGTCAAGGACGACTCGGGGGTGAAGAAGCTGACCCACGTCAGCACCTTCAACCGGTCGAACCTCTACGGATTCTTCGGCTGGACCGGCACCACCTGCAGCAAGAAGTCCTCGACCACGTCCGTGTGCACGGCGACCATGTCGGCCGACGCGCGGTGGATCGCGGCGAGCGACGACATCGACACCAACCGGGTCGCCGGACTCTGGACGGTGAACGTCACGGCCGCCGCCAACGACCGGGACTACCGGATCGCCGACGGCGTCGCGACCTACCGCGTGAAGCGGGCGGCCACCCTGACCACGGCCGTCGCCCCCGCACGGGTCGCGCGGGGCGCCAAGGTCACCGTCACCGGAAAACTGGCGCGGGCCGACTGGGAGACCCGGACCCACCGGGGCTTCGCCGGACAGACCGTCAAACTCCAGTTCCGCAAGGTGGGCGCCGCCCACTACAGCACGGTCAAGGCCGTGAGGACGGGCGGATCGGGCCGGCTCACCACCAAGGTGACCGTCACCTCGGCGGGCAGCTGGCGCTGGTACTTCCCCGGCACCACCACCACGGCGCGCGTGGTGTCCGCGGGCGACACGGTGGCCCTCAGGTAGGGCGCGCCTCCGGCGTACGACACCTCCGGGCCGCGTCCACCGCGCGGCCCGGAGGTCCTGCGGATCGTTCCCGGGCTGCCCCGGCCCTTCAAGTTGATGAAAACATCACTTACGATCGCCTGATCACCGGCGTCGGGTCGCCGGACCAGCCCTGGAGTCGCCATGCTTCCCACCACCCGCCGCAGCGCCCTGCGCCTCGGCACCGCCGCCGCGGGCGTCCTCGCCACCGGCACGGCCGCGTCGACAGCCGCCGCCGACGCCCCCCACCGCCCGTACGAGGTGAGCGGCGCGGTCGACGTGCACGCCCACTACGTCACGCCCGCCTACCGGTCCGCCCTGATCGCCGCCGGGCACAGCCACCCCGACGGCATGCCGTCCATCCCGGACTGGAGCGCCGAGCAGGCCCTGCGGTTCATGGACGCCAACGGCACGCGCACGGCCCTGCTGTCCGTGTCCTCGCCCGGTGTGTCCCTGGGGGACGCGGCAGCGAACCGCGATCTCGCCCGTACGGCCAACGAGGAGGGCGCCGCCCTCGTCCGCGCCCGGCCCGACCGCTTCGGACTCCTCGCCTCCGTGCCGCTGCCGGACGTCGACGCGGCCGTCGCGGAGGCCGTGTTCGCCCTGGACCGGCTCGGCGCCGACGGCATCGCCCTGGAGACGCACTACCGGGGCACCTACCTCGGCGACCCGGCGTTCGAACCGCTGATGGCCGAACTGCACCGCCGCCGTGCGGTCGTCCACCTGCACCCGACGTCACCGGTCTGCTGGCAGGACACCGCCCTCGGCCACCCCCGCCCGATGCTGGAGTTCCTGTTCGACTCCACCCGGGCGGTCACCCAGCTCGTCCTCGGCGGGGTGCTCACCCGCCATCCCGCCATCCGGTTCATCGTCCCGCACTGCGGCGCCACGCTCCCCGTCGTCGCCGACCGGGTCGCCGCCTTCGCCCTCGCCTCCGGCGGCCCGCCCGTCGACGTCCTCGGCGCCCTTCGCGGCCTGCACTACGACACCGCGGGCTTCGCCCTCCCGCGCGCCCTGCCCGCCCTCCTCGACCTCGTGAGCTCCGACCGACTGCTGTACGGCAGCGACCACCCGTTCACCAACGCCGTCGTGGCGACCGCCCAGACGAAGGCCCTCGCCGCGACGCCCCTGCTCGGGGCGGCCGACAAGCGCGCCCTGTTCTCCGGCACCGCCCACCGCCTCTTCCCGCGCCTGCGCGAACGCGCCGGGCGCACCGGGGGCCGCTCCTGACCGGCGCGCGTTCACCGGGCGTCGGGCGGGACCGCGAGGTCGAGGGTCACCTCGGACAGGGGGCTGCCGACACAGGTCAGCACGCACCCGGCCGCCCTCTGCTCCGGTGAGAGACCCGCTGTCCCGGCCTCGGTGACCCGGCCGCCGCGCAGCCGCACGACGCACTCGCCGCAGGCGCCGACCGTGCAGGAGTACGGCATCGGCAGCCCGGCGGCGAGCCCGGCGTCGAGGAGGGTCTGTCCGGGCTCGACGACAGCCGTCCCGACGGACTGCCCGTCCTCCTCGACGCTCATCTCCCACGGCGTCCCCGCCCCGGCGGGCACGTCGGCGCCGGGCGTGAACCGCTCCCGGTGCCTGCGCTCCTGCGGCACCCCCAGCCCGTCCAGGACCTCCCCGACCAGATCCATCAGCGGCGCCGGCCCGCACACGAAGTGGTGGGCGCCGCCGGACGCGGGAAGGCCCGTGACCCAGGCGCGTACGCGAGCGGCGTCGAGACGGCCGTCGCGCGCACTCAGATGCGGGGTGACGGCGAACCGGTCCGGGTGCTCCCGCCGCAGGCGGGCCAGTTCGTCGCCGTAGACGGTCTCCTCGGCGCGTCGGCTGCCGTGCAGCAGCCAGAGGCGGTCGCGGCCGTCCGGGTCGGACAGGCGGGTGCGGATCATGCTCATCAACGGGGTGATCCCGCTCCCCGCCGCGACGAGCACGAGGTCCTCCGGCGGCCCCTCCGGGAGGTGGAAGGTGCCGGAGGGGCCGCGCAGCGCGAGCAGGTCCCCGGTCCGCAGGCCGCCCTCTTGGACGTGCGCCGAGAAGCGCCCGCCCGGCACGTGCTTGACGGTGACCTCCAGCCGGGAGGCGCCGGGCACCGAGGACGCCGAGTAGGCGCGCCGCAGCGTACGGCCCTCCACCTCCGCGACCAGCGTGAAGAACTGGCCCGGACGGAAGGCGAACCCCTCGGGCGCCCCCGTGGCGTCCTCCAGCACGAGCGTGGTGGCGGTCGGCGTCTCCCGGCGCGTCGCGGCGACCCGCACCGGCCGCAGCGGCTCCGGTGCGGCGACCGGGCCGGTGGACGCGGCGGCGACGGGCGCGCGGACGTCGTCGTAGCCCTCCTTGCGCAGCGCGCGGACGTACGCGGCGTCGATCCCCTTCCGCATGAGGCGGCTCAGGCCGGGAATCGCGCCGAGGAGCTTGAGGAGGCGCCCCGACACCCGGCCGGAGTCGTCCGTGTCGGCCGTCAGATGGGCGCTGCCGAGCGCCATCATGTCCGGCGCCTCGCCCGCGCCGGGACGGCCACCGGGCGCCCACGGACGGGCGTCCGCGACGGCGGGGCTGCCCGTCACCTCGGCGTGCTCGACGTCGATGAGCAGCGCCAGGTGCGGCGGCGTCCCGCGCAGCGCCAGGGTCTCCCGGAGCGCCGGGTCGTCGGTGATCACCGCGTGTCCGCGGACGTGCAGCACACCGCTGCGGCCGGGTACGAGCGCCGCGAACGACACCCGGTCGTCCTGGAGCAGGTTGTGCAGGCTGTCGGCGCGCCGGTTGCCCTTGCGGTCCGCCAGGGCGAGCGTACGACCGTCCAGGACGCGCACCACCGACCGCGCCTCCCCGCGCGGGCTGGTGTCACTGCCTCCGTCGGCGTCCCAGGTGGACAGGGCGAGGAACGGCGCGGCGGCGAGGAAGGCGCCGACGGCCGGCGCGCCGAGCGGGCCCTCACCCGGCACCGGTCCCGTACCCTCCGCCGGGGCGGGGGCGGGCGGCTCCCACAAGCGGGAGCGGATCACGGCCTGCGCGCAGTGGACGTACGCCTCCGCCACGTCCACCGACGTCCGGCCGCCCCTGCCGCCCTTCGTCGCCGTGCCGTTGACGCGCAGGACCTCACCCACGCCGGGCATCAGGAAGAACAGCGACACGGGGCCGGGCGCGGCGGCCGGGCCGGGCACGGCGAAGGAGATCCGGGTCGGCGAGTGCAGCTGCGCGAAACCGGGCGCCCCACCGACGAACGTGGTCCGCGCCGTCCCCTGCGCGTCGCGGTACCCGAAGGCGGCGAGCGGACTGTACGCAAGCACCTCGCGGCAGCCGTCGTCCAGCGCTCGGATCTGCTTGCGGACGACCATCGCGGCGGGTCGGCCGACGACGGCCTCCACCTCGGCGACGCTCGTCAACCGGCTCGTCGGTCGGTGCGTCGGCGGGTGCGTCGGCCGGGTCGTCGCCCAGTGCGTGGGCTGGCCTGTCGCCCGCTCAGTCTGCTGGTTCGTCGCCCGCTCAGTCTGCTGATCGGTCGACCGGCTCGTCCCGCCCGGCGCGGCCCCGGATGGTTCCGTCGCGTGCGGCTCGGTCCCGGACGGCTGTCCGGTGTGGTGGTGCTCCGCGCTCATGGTGGGTTTCCTCTCAGCCCGGGGCCGAGCGGCCCAGGCGCCAGTAGCCGGTGAAGCAGACGTCCCGGCCGGGCACGCCGCGCGCGTCGACCAGATGCCGCCGGACGCCGGTGGCCAGCCGGGACTCGCCCGCCACCCACGCGTACAGCGGTCCCTCGGGGAGTTCGGCGCCCCGGACCGCTTCGAGGACGAGGGCGCCGGGGCGCGGGGGTCCCGGCGACTCCTGGGTGCCGGTGCGGTCGTCCTGCCGGGGCGGGGGCGTCTCGTCGCGGACGTGCCAGTGGACGCGTACGTTCGCTGGCGCGGGCACGGGCCGGACGTCGGCGCGGGTCGCCACCTCCAGATGGACCTCGGTGGGCGGCGGCTGCCGGTCGTGCTCCAGGATCGACAGCACCGCCGGGAGGGCGCTCTCGTCACCGACCAGCAACCGGCCGCGCGCATGGGCGGGCAGCCGGTAGCGGCACCCCAGGTCGAAGATCCCCGCCTCGTCGCCCGGCCGGACCCCGCGCACCCAGGCCGTCATGGGGGAGCCGTCGTGCAGGGCGAACTCGATGTCGATCTCCCGCGCGGCGGGCCGCGCCCTGCGGACCGTCATGTTGCGCACCCACGGCCGACTCGCCCGGGACATCAGCATCACCTGGACCATCCACGCCTCGGACGAGGCGGTCGGCATCCGCAGCCCGCTCTGCCCCTCCCTGGGGAAGAACAGACGGACCGCCTGGTCACCGCCCACCGCCGTCAGATCCCGCACCCCCGGTCCGCCGAGGGTCACGCACGCGAACCCCGGCGAGACCAACTCGCGTCGGCGCACCTCCAGCGTGATCATGCTCCGCGTCCCGGAGCGGCGCGTCACGGCACTCACGGCCGGACCCCAGACGTATGTGACGCCGTCTTGTTCTCGCAGCTCATGGCAGTATTCTGAGCAAAAGCTCAGCTCTTTGGCTACTCGCTTTCCCCGCCCCGGAGGGACCCCCGGATGACGTCCGCCGACCGCCGTCTCACCCCACGTCGCAAGCCCCGTCAGGTGCGCGCCGAACTCACCCGCGAGCGCATCCTCACCGCCGCTGCTCACGTTTTCGCCGAGCACGGCTACGCCGCGGGCACCACCAACCGCATCGCCGAGCACGCCCGGATGTCGATCGGCTCCCTCTACCAGTACTTCCCGAACAAGGACGCCATCCTGGCCGAGCTGCTGATCCGGCACATCGACCGCGGCGCCTGGGCGGGAGCCGCGGAACTCGACCTGGCCCCCGGCAGCCTGGAGGCGACGGTGCGCTCCCTGGTCCGGGACGCGATCGACCACCACCGCGACGACCCGCAACTGCTGCGCATCATGATCGAGGAGGCCTCGTTCTCCAGCGAGCTGATCGAGGCGATCGACCGGCACGGCACGGCCCGCGTCGCCCAGGTGCGCGACGTGCTCGCCCGCCACCCCGACGTCCGGGTGGGCGACCTAGACATGGCCGTCGAACTCATCGTCGTGACCGTCGAGATGAACACGCACAAGGCCATGGCGGACCCGCGGCCGACACCGGTCGACCGCCTGGAGAACGAACTGGTCGCCATGATCACCCGCTATCTGCGCGGGGACCAGTAGGAGGAGGCGTCAGCATCCGCCCGGAAGTCGGAAGTCGGAAGTCGGAAGCCGTTGACGGTAGTGGTCTCCGCGCGATCGAGCGGCGTCAGGAGGGGATGGCGGCGATCCCCGTGAGGAGGAGGTCGATCCCGGTGAGGAACTGTGCCCGGTCGTCGTGGTCGGGCAGCCGGTCCGCCATGCGCCGCACGAACGGATACTCCTCGGGCGCGAGCCCTGCCCACCGGTCGGCGACGGTCGACAGGAACGCCGACCGGTCCGTGCCGGGCGGCAGCAGGCGCGCGCCCGCCGCGTACTGTCCGGCGAGGCCGAGCACGTAGCTGAGCAGCGCGGTCGCGCAGTCGAACTGGGCGTGCTCGGGAACGCCGAGCGCCCCCAGCGGGCCGCCGAACCCTTCCAGGACCCGTAGCATCGCGTCCTGCCACGGCTCGCGCGAGAGCTGGGTGCCCACCCACGGGCGGGCGTCGATGGCGTCGAACACCCCGAGCGCGACCGCCCGCACGGCCTCCCGCGGGTCCTCGCCGCCCGCCGACCGGGCCGTGACGCGCGCGACGACCTCGTCGACCGCGGCCGCGAGCAGGGCGTCCTTGTCGGCGACGTGGTGGTAGATCGCCCCGCTCCCCGTGGCCAGGCGCGCCGCCAGCGCCCGGAAGGTCAGGGCGCCCTCCCCGCCCTCGTCGAGGATCTCGATCGCGGCCCCGACGATGCGCTGCTTCGAAAGCGCCTCGGTGCGTCGGTCGACTCGGTGCGTCCTGGTCGCCATGCGCACCAGTTTGACATGAATGGAACGGTGTTCCAACCTGGAGACAGTGGAACGCCGTTCCATCGACGGTGTTCCCCCCGATGCGCTCACCCCCGAAAGGACCGAAAGGAAACGCCATGACCACGACATCCACGACACCTACGGCGCTCACGTCATCCGCCACTCCCACGACACCCGTCACGATCGTCGGCGGCGGACTCGGCGGCCTCACCCTGGCCCGCGTCCTGCACGTCCACGGCATCCCCGCGACGGTCTACGAGGCCGACGCCTCCCCGGCGGCCCGCACCCAGGGCGGCCAGCTCGACATCCATCCGGGGGACGGGCAGCGCGCACTCGCCGACGCGGGTCTCATCGAGGCGTTCCGCGAGATCATCCACGAGGGCGCCGACGCCGCCCGGATACTCGGCAAGGACGGCGAACTGCTGCTCGACGTCCCCGGCGACGACGGGGCGACCCGCCCGGAGGTGCTCCGCGGCGACCTCCGCCGCATCCTGCTCGACTCCCTTCCCGAGGGCACCGTCTGCTGGGGCGCCAAGGTCACCGGCGTCCGCGCCCTCGGCGACGGGCGGCACGAGGTGTCCTTCGCCGACGGGTCCACCGTCGTCAGCGCCCTCCTCGTCGGCGCCGACGGCGCCTGGTCCCGCGTACGGCCCCTCCTCTCCGACGCGCGGCCGGTGTACACCGGCACGACGTTCGTCGAGACCTACCTCCACGACGTGGACGCGCGGCACCCCGCCACGGCGCGCCTGGTCGGCCCCGGCGCGATGTACGCGCTCGCCCCGGGCAAGGGCATCGTCGCCCACCGCGAGGCGGGCGGTGTCCTCCACACGTACGTGCAGCTGACGCGCTCCGCCGAGTGGATCGCCGGGCTCGGCCTTCCCGGCGGCGGAGCGGACCCCGCGGCCCGAGCCGGTGCCGACGCCGACGGGGGCGCCTCCGGGACCGCCCGGATCGCCGCCGAGTTCGACGGATGGGCCCCCGAACTGCTCGCGCTGATCACCGACGGCGAGACCGCCCCCGTCGCGCGCATGATCCACACGCTCCCCGACGGACACCGCTGGGACCGCGTACCCGGTGTGACGCTCCTCGGGGACGCCGCGCACCTCATGCCGCCGTCCGGCGACGGCGCGAACCTCGCCATGTACGACGGCGCGGAACTCGCCAAGGCGATCGCCGCCCACCCCGACGACATCGAGAAGGCGCTCACCGTCTACGAGGAGGCCCTCTTCCCGCGCAGCGCCTCCTTCTACGCCGACGCCCACGAGATCATCGACCTGGTCATCGGCGAACGCGCACCCTACGGACTCATCGACTTCTTCGAAGGAGGCGCCCAGGAGCAGTGAGCCCCGGAACGGCCCCCGAGGTCAGGGAGATGACCACCGTGGCCGTCGCTCCGCGGACGTCACCGCCGCTGTCACCGGATCGCGCGGACGCCCCGGAAAACTCACGGGATCGACGTGAGGCCCCCCGGCTAGGGTCGGGGCATGACGCCCACTCCCGCCGCCAGCGCCTTCGACTCGCTCCGCTTCGACGCCGTGTCCGACCTGGAGGCACTGCGCCGGGCCTACGAACTCCCCGGCGCTGCGGCACTGCGCAAGCAGATGACCGAACTCACCGACCAGACCCGTCAGTTGATCGCCTGCTCGTCGCTGGTCCTGATCGCCAGCGTGGACGCCGAGGGCAACTGCGACGTCTCCCCGCGCGGCGGTCCCGCCGGGTTCGTCGCCGTCCTGGACGCGCGGACGGTGGCGATCCCGGACGCGACCGGGAACAAGCGGCTCGACACCCTTCAGAACGTCATCGCCACCGGGCGGGCCGGACTGCTGTTCGTCGTGCCGGGCCGCACCACAACCCTCAGGGTCAACGGCCGGGCCTGTGTCTCCACCCGCCCGGACCTGCTGTCGCAGTTGACCGCCGTGGGCAAGCCGCCCGCCAGCGCCCTGGTGGTGGGCATCGAGGAGGTCTACCCGCACTGCCCCAAGTCGCTGCTGCGCAGCGGCGCGTGGAAGCCGGACCAGTGGCTCGCGGCGGACGCCCAGCCGACCTCCGCCGAGGTGACCCTCGCCCAACTGCGCATGCCGGAACTGACGATCGCCGACATCGAGCGGGTGGAGGCCGAGTCGCTCAAGTACCGCTACGAGTGACCCCGCGGGCCGGCTTTTCGGGTCCCGCCCGCCTGAACCGCGTTGCGCGCGAGGCCCGTTGGCGGCCCGCTCCCACGTCAGGCGGACGGCGGCCGATTCCCCCACGCCGCTCGCAGCGCCGGACCGACGTCCGCTCCGAGCACCCCGTGCGTCGTCCCGCCCGGCAGCGTGGGCAGCGCGGCCCAGTGCGTCACGGTCTCGGCACCGCCGGGACGATCGACACCACCGTCGCTACGGTCGTCACCGGCGTGCGGCAGTCGGACGACGCCGTGGGGCAACCGGACGACGCCGTCGGAGTCGACGAAGCAGTTCCGGTGTTCGACCCCGTCGTCGCTCCAGTGGAGCGTCGTGAAGTACATCGGCCGCACCAGCCAGAACGCCTCACCCGCGTCCGCACCGCTCCCGGCGTCGTCGTCCGCCGGATACCGGCCCGTGATGGCCGCCGCCACCGGAGCACCGCTCGACGGCAGCCCGTCGCGCACGTCGACCCAAGTGATCGTGGTGACCCCGGTGTTCCGGGTGTCCCCGGCGTCCTCGGTGTCTCTGGCGTCCGGCATGGCCCTCACTCTCCTCACACACCCTGGCCCCGCGCCTGTGCCCCGGCCCGTCCCGCCGACGCGGGGTCCGCTCCGGGGACCGTACCGGGAAGGACCGCGTGGCGGCGGCGGAGGTTGAGCGGGCCTCAGCTGACGATCGAGACGGCGAAGGGCCGGAACCCGCCGGACCGGATCACGTGCGGGACGAACAGGACCGCTGCCTCCGTGGCGCGGGCGGTACGGACCCCGCCGAGGTCGGTGATCCACTCCCGGCGCCAGCCGAGATCGGCCAGCAGGCCGGCGACCGTCTTCTTGGCCTGCGCGTCGTCGCCCGACAGGAAGGCCACGGGAGCCTGGGCGAGGGACGCGGGCGCGGTCATCACCGGGAAGAGCATGGTGTTGAGGGTCTTCACGACCCGCGTCCCGGGCAGCGCCTCCTGGAGTTGTTCGGCGAGGCTGGAGCCGGGGTGGAGGAGATCGGCGGGGAGCCCGTCCGGGCCGTCGGTGGTGGCGTTGGAGACATCGATCAGGACCTTCCCGTCGAGTTCCGCGCGCAGCGCCGTGAGCCGCTCCAGCGAGCCCGCGCCGGGTGTGGCGTTGACGACGACGTCCGCCGCCCGGACGGCGGACGCGGCGGCGCCTGGCTCCCGGCCCGCGGTCGTCACCTCGTACCCCGCCCGGACGAAGGCCGAGGCGAGACCGCCGCCGACGCGGCCCCTTCCGAGAACCGCGATGGTGGTCACGGCGCTGTCCGTGGGGCCGTTAGCGGCGCCGTCCGTGGGGTCGTTCGTGGAGCTGTTCGTGGCGGAGGTCATGGCGATCGGGCCTTTCCGGAGGTTCGGGACGGGACAGGGGAGGCGGGACGAGGCAGGCGGGTGGGGCGCAGAGTGCGAGCCGTCAGCGGGAGAGCGTGGTCACGGCCTCCGCGTGCAGGCCCGGCGAGGCGGCCAGGAAGCTCTCGCTTGCCGGGGTCCAGGGACGCCCCTCGGCGTCGGAGATCCGACCTCCGGCCTCGGTGACGAGGAGTGCCCCGGGCAGCAGATCCGCACGGGCCCCGGCGAACTGCCAGAACGCGTCGATCCGCCCGGCCGCCACGTTCACCAGGTGCAGCGTCGCGGGCACGGCCGTCCGCACGACGAGCGCGTCACCGAGCATCGCGGCGATCGACGCGCCGACCCGCCGTACGACGGCCTCGTCCTCGTCGGGACGGGCCTGGCTGGTGGCGACGATGCCGAGCCCCAGCTCCGCGGTCGCGGACACCGCCAGCGGGCGGCCGTCGAGGTGGGCGCCCCCGCCGCTCAGCGCCGTGTAGGTCTCACCGGTCAGCGGCACGTGGACCACGGTCAGGACCGGCAGGTTGTCGCGGACGAGGGTGGCGGTCACCGCCCACTCCGGGAGGGCGTGCAGGTGGTTGACGTTGCCCTCGGCCGGATCGACGACCCACCACTCGCCGGACGGCAGCTCCCCGCCGTCCAGCTCGTCCTCCACCCAGCCCGCGCCGGGGCGCAGCTCCGTCAGCCGGGGCCGCAGGACCGCGAGGGCCGCCTCGTCGTTGGCGGCGAGCGCACCCATCAGCTCCTCGCGGGTCCCGTGACGGACCACCTCGCCGAAACGCGCACGCAGGACGGCCCCGGCGTCACGGACGGCGGCCACGGTCCCGTCTAGCACCTCGGCGTAGGCAGCCATGATCGCGGGGCTGGGGGCGGTGGCGGTGGTGATGGCGGTGCTGCTGGTTGCGGACATGGTGGTGCTCCCGTCTGAGGAGGAAGGGGTGAGGCGAAGTCGGCGGGCCGGTCTGCGGGCCCGCCGCGCGGTCCCGCTCCCGGAGCGTTCCGCGGCTGCTTCGTCCTCGACGCTATAGAGCACATTCGTTAACCACAACTGCATGTCAGGCACGCCTAACATGACTCCCATGCAACTGGATCTGAACCTGCTGACGGCCCTCGACGCGTTGCTGGAGGAGGGCAGCGTCGCCGGGGCCGCCGAGCGCCTGCACGTCACCCCGCCCGCGATGAGCCGCAGCCTGAGCCGCATCCGGCGGACGACCGGCGACCAGATCCTCGTGCGGACGGGACGCACGATGACGCCGACCCCCTACGCGCTCGCCGTCCGGGAGCAGGTGCACACGCTGCTGCACCAGGTCCACGGCGTGCTCGCGCCGAGCCGCGCCCTCGACCTGGCGACGTTGGAGCGCACCTTCACCCTCCGCTGGCACGAGTCCCTGGTCGCCCTGAGCGGTCCCGCGCTCCTCGCGGCGGTCCGCC
The DNA here is from genome assembly GCF_044757425.1 of Streptomyces sp. NPDC091281. Classification (NCBI taxonomy): domain Bacteria; kingdom Bacillati; phylum Actinomycetota; class Actinomycetes; order Kitasatosporales; family Streptomycetaceae; genus Streptomyces; species Streptomyces sp. NPDC091281. The sequence continues at coordinate 32,001 of NZ_JBIVUY010000022.1, forward strand.
GTGACGCGCCGGGCGTGCGGCTGCGCTTCGTCGCCGAGTCGAGCGTCGACACCCCGGCACTGCGGCGCGGCGAGGTCGACCTGGAGGCCAACGCCGACCGCCCGACCGCGCCCGACGTCCGGTCCGAGCAGGTCGGCGGCAGCCCCCTCGTGGTCGTCGCGCGGCAGGGCCATCCCCTGGCCGCCGAGGGGACCCTCACGGCGGAGCGGTACGCGGCGGCCGACCACGTCACCGTCTCGCGCCGCGGCAACCTCGCCAACGCCCTCGACGACGCCCTCGCGGCCCGCGGCCTGACCCGCCGGGTGGTGGCGACCGCGCCCACGGAGGCGGTGGCGTGGCAGTTCGTGCGCGGCTCCGACCTCCTGGTCAGCGCCCCGGAGGCCACCACCCGCGCGGCGGTCGCCGACCTCGGCCTCGTGGTTCTGCCCCTGCCGCTGGACCTCCCCACGGCGTCGATCCACCTGTCGTGGCACCAGCGCTACGACACCGACCGCGCCCACGCCTGGCTGCGCGACCTGGCCCGCACCGCGCTCACCGCGGACGGGGCGCCGCAGACGTAGGGGCTCCGCCCTGCCGCCCGGTCAGGCCGACGCTCCTCGGGCGGGAGGAACGATCCGCTCGCACGGTCCCCGCCCCGCGCGGCGTCGGGATGCGCGGCGCGCACGGGTCCTGAAGGATCGTGAGGCATGCCGGAACAAGGCCCCCCACCCACAACCCCCGACGGCCACCATGTCGTGATCAAGGGCCGTCGGTGGCGCGCCACCGATCCCTCACTCCCGCCGGACGTCGCCGCTCTGCTGCGCCGACACCTGATGTTGGCGCGGCGCGCGGTCCGTTCGGCGATGTCCGAGGGCGACCAGGCCGCCGAGCGGGCGGCGCGGGACCGCGTGCACACGGCGAAGACCGCGCTGGGGGAGCGCGGCACCCCCTGGTGGGAACAGGACGAGGACGAACGGCGAAGAGGCTGGGAGGAAGGCCTCGCAGAACTCGACGCGGAGTCGTAATTCCCGAACAGCGGTTGACGGCGGGAACTGACCGTTGCCCCGAAACATGCGCGGGCCCACGGCGCCCGGACAGCGGCCGTCCCTAGGCGGCCGAACGGCGTGCGAGCAGCACCGAGTCCTCCACCTCGAACGTCTCGCCGTCCCGTACGAGCGTGCGGGGCCGCTGCTGCGCGGCGAGGACCTCGAACCCGTCGGGCAGTCCCGGCAGCAGTTCCTCCGCGAGGAACATCGCGCGCAGGTGTGCCTCGGTGAGCGGGGTGTGGTGAGCGGCGGGGGAGTGCCCGACCACGAGCAGCAGCCCGCCGGGAGCCACCGCACCGGCGAGTTCCCGTACGACGCGCACCATGGCCCCGTCGGACGGGTGCAGGTAGTGGGTTGTCACGAGGTCGAACTCCCGCCCGTCCGTGGCGAAGCTGCGTGCGTCGGTACGCCACCACGAGGTCCGCTCGGCGACGCCCGCCTCCTCGGCGTGCCGGGCGGCGCGGGCGAGACCGGCGGCGGAGAAGTCGGCGCCGGTCACCGTCCACCCGCGAAGGGCCAGCCAGACCACGTCCCCGCCCTCACCGCACCCCACGTCCAGCGCCCGCCCGGGAGCCAACTCCTCGGCGACGGAGACCAGTTGCGGATTGGGCGTGCCCCGCCACACCGCGCCCTGCCCCGCGTACCGCTCGTCCCATCCCTCGGGCTCGAACATCGTGGCGACCTTGTCGGCCGCTTCGGTCTTCTCCGTGCCCATGAGGCACCGTCCTTTCACGCTCCGCAGACAGGATGACCGGACGACCGGCCGCACACCCCCACGCGCCCGCCGCCGCCCCGGCCACGGAAGCCCGCCCGACCACATCCCCGGCCCGAACCCCCGCACCGAAGATCCTCGCCGCCGATCCCCACCCCGGCCAGAAAACTTGCGGGTCCGGCAAAGCCGCGCCGGAGACGTCCAGAGGTGAACGTGAGCGGGCGAGAGCCGAGTGGCGGTGCGGGAGCCGAGAGACGGAGCGTGAGGCGGGGCCGATCCGTCGGCCGGAACGTTCGACCGGCGGCCTGGCACCGGCTCACCGCCTCGGACGTGTCGAGCGGAGTGGGGACCGGTGGACGTGAACCTGTCTCCCCCGCCCTGGACGCCCCCGTCCCCGGACCGCCTGCCGGGCGGGCGTATGAGACGGTGGGCGTCCGTCGTGGTGGACGACTTCGTCCGGAGCGCGGCGGGCGCGGACGGGCGAGGGAGTGAGTGGTGGAGAAGGTGACGTTGTCGGCGTGGCCCACGCCGATGGAGGCGGCTCCCCGGCTGGCGGCGAGGATCGGCCTGGGCCCGGACGACCTGTGGATCAAGCGGGACGACCTGACCGGCCTCGGCGGCGGGGGCAACAAGGTCCGCAAACTGGAGTGGCTGGTCGCCGACGCCCTCCGGTGCGGCGCGGACACCCTGGTCACCCTGGGCGGTCCGCAGAGCAACCACGCCCGGCTCACCGCCGCCGCGGCCGCACGGGCCGACCTGGACGTGGTGCTGGTCATGCCCGGCACCGGCCACCCGGACCGGGCCGACGGAAACCTCCTCCTGGACGCCGTCCTCGACGCCCGGATCGTATGGGCCGGGGACGCCGCACCCGCCGAACTGGTCGGCCGGGCCGAGGAGACCTGCGCCGAACTGCGCGGCCGGGGCGCCACGCCGTACCTGGTGCCGTTCGGCGGGTCCAGCGCCCTGGGGGCCCGCGGCTACCGGGAGGCGGGCGAGGAGATCCTCGCCCAGCGGCCCGACGTCCGGCACGTCGTGACCGCGCTGGGGTCCGGCGGCACCATGGCCGGCCTGGTCGCCGCCCTGGGACCCGAACGGGTCCTCGGCGTCGACGTCGGCGCCCTCCCCGACCCGGCCCCCGTCGTCGCCGCCTTCGCGACGCAGCTCACCGGCAGGAACGTGACAGCCGGTGCACTGCGCTGCCGACGCGACCAGGTGGGAGAGGCGTACGGCGTCCTGCACGAGCCCGCGCTGGCGGCCCTCACCACGGTGGCGCGCACCGAGGGCATCGTCCTCGACCCCGTCTACACCGCACGCGCCGCCGCCGGACTGACGGCGGCGGTGCGCGACGGCGACATCCGGCCCGGCGAGCCGACGGTCCTGCTGCACAGCGGCGGCCTGCCGGGACTGTTCGGCCATGCCGAAGCGACCCGTCGCATCGGCCGGACCCTGCGGACCTACCCCTGACACCACGCCCGGACCGCGCCCCCGCGGCGACCCGGGCGCGGAGCACCCCCCCCGCCCGGTCAGGCGCGCGTATATCCCCCGTCCGCGAAGAGTTCCGCGCCGGTGACGAACGACGCCGCGTCCGAGGCCAGGAAGAGGGCGGCCTCGGCGATCTCCCCGACGTCGGCCAGCCGCCCCAGCGGCACGACGGCTTCGGCGAACCGGTCGGCCTCCGCCCCCGCGACACCCAGCAGACCAGGAGTCCGCGTCGGCCCCGGGCTGAGCACGTTGACCCGGAACCGGCGCTCCCGCGACTGCCGCGCCCAGTTGTGCACGAGGTTGCTCAGCGCGGCCTTCGACGCGCTGTACACCTCCAACTGCTCGTTCGGACGCATGCTGTTGCTCGAACCGATGACGAGCACGGAGGCGTTCTCCACCAGCAGGGGCAGCGCCTTCTGCACGGTGAACAGCGTTCCCTTGACGTTGACCGCGAGGGTCAGGTCGACGTTCGCCTCGGTGTGGCCGCCCAGGGCCGCGTCCGCCGCGATCCCCGCGTTGGCCACCAGCACGTCGATGCGCCCGGCCTCCTCGCGCACCCGCGCGTAGAGCGCGTCCAGATCGGCGAGGACCGACACGTCGGACCGTACGCCGGTGGCCGCCGGACCCAGCTCCCATACCGCCGCTGCGAGACGCTCGGGGTCCCGGCCGGTCACGAAGACCCGCGCCCCCTCCTCGACGAAGCGGCGGGCGACGGCCAGCCCGATCCCGCTGGTCGCCCCGGTGATCACGGCCACCTTCTCCTGCAACACACCTGACACGCCTGACACACCTGACACACCTGACATGGCGAACCCCTTCGGTCCCGGGACGGCCCCGGAACAGTTCTGGAATGGATCGTCCAGAACGTAGCCAGTAATGGACGATCGAGTCAAGAACGGCTACGCTCACCCCATGCCGAGACCACGCGCCTTCGACGAACGCCACGTTCTGGAACAGGCCCGGAACCAGTTCTGGGACACCGGCTACGCGGGCACCCGGATGGACGACATCGCCCGCGCGACCGGCCTCGGCAAGGGCAGCCTGTACGGCGCGTTCGGCGACAAGACCAAGCTCTTCCACCGGGTGTTCGGCGACTGGTGCACCACCGTCGTCGACGTGGCCGAGGACCGGCTGGCGGGCGGCCCGGACGCGGAGGCCTTCACGCGCCTCTCCGTGTACGTGCACCTCATGGCGGACAACACCGCCGCCGACACCGAGCACCGCGGCTGCTTCCTGGCCAAGGGCGCGGCGGAACTCGCCCACTGCGACCCGGCCGTCGCCGGGCGCTCCGCCGAGACCATGGCGGCCCTGCTGGACCTGCTGCGCACGGAGATCAGCGCCGCCCAGCGGCACGGCGACATCGACGCCACCGCCGACGCGGAGCGGCTCGCGGCCCTCCTCCTGGCCGTGGTCCGCGGGGTCGAGGCAGTAGGCAAGGCCGGACTGACCCCCCAGAAGGTCCGCGACATCGCGGACACCGCGCTGGCGCTCCTGCCCCGACCCGACCGACCGGCCACCCCTACGAGCGGACCCGGCTCACCCGCCGCCGCCCCGGACCCTCCCGCCGACCGTTGATCCACCGAACAGGCCCCCTGGTCCCCCCGGCGCGATCCTCGTACCGCCCACCGCCCACCGCACACCGCCCACCGTCCCCGCCTCCGACCCGCCCTGTCCTGGACGGACGACCGAAGCGAGCGGTCCCTGCACACGGCGGGCCGGGGTGGAGACGGCCTCCCGGACCTGTCCCCACCCCACCCCGTTCCGCCCCCCCGCCCGGCGGCCCCTCAAGCCGCCTGCGTGATCGCCGCCACGGGAGGTGTCCGGGAGGCCCGCAGCGCGGGCAGCGCCGCCGAGGCCGCCGTCAGCAGCAGGAGCCCGGCGAGGACCGCAGCCAACCCGCCCCACGGGACGCTGAAGGGGGCTTCGGGCTGCACCACACGGACCGCCAGCCAGCCGTACGGCAGCCCGAGGAGCAGGCCGAGCGCCCCGCCCAGCGCGCCGTGCAGCGCCGACTCCAGCGTCACCATCCGGCGTACGCCGCCGCTCGACAGCCCCAGGGCACGCAGCAGCCCGAACTCGCGCCGTCGTTCCACGACGGTGAGGCTCGCCGTGACCGAGACGCCGACGACCGCGATGGCCAGTGTCAGACACAGCATCAGGTTGACGGTGACACCGACCGCCTCAAGATCCTCCGTACCGCCGCCGCTCTCGCGCGCCGACTGGACGACGGCCCGCTCGGCGCCCCGCGTACGGTCCTCGACCACCGAAGTGACCGCCCGCTCGGCCCGCGCGTACCCGTCGGACGAGTCGTCCGCGACGTTGGCGACGATCATGGTGGGGGCGGCGGCGACACCCGCCCGGGTGAGGTCGGCCGGAGTGACGAACAGGTCCGCCCCGTAAGGCCCTTCGCCCCGCAGCACCGCCGCCACGGTGAGCCGCAGCGTCTGCCCGCCGACGCGCAGGGTCACGGCGTCACCCGCTTCCACCCCGAGTGTGCGGGCGTGCTCGGCGGCCACCACGACCCGGCCGGGCCCGACGCGGTCGAGCGAACCGGAGACCGGCGCGAGCCGCACGCCCTGCCGCAGGGTGCGCAGGTCGAGGTCCGTGACGGAGACGGACCGGGGCCCGTCGACGGCCTCGGCCGTCCGGACACCCGTCACGTCCGTCAGGGCACGCTCCCCGCGCAGCCCGGCCACCAGCGCCGCGGGCAGGGGGCCGTCGTCCCGTCCGCTCACCGAGAACGCGAACGGGCTGGCGACGGCCTGCCGGTCGCGCTCGTAGGTGTCCAGCGAGGCGAGTCCGATGAGCGCGCTGCCCAGCAGACTGACTCCGAGGGCGACCACGACCGACACCCCGGCCGCCCGGCGCGGCGCGCCCCCGACGCCCGCCGCGGCCAGTCGGCTCGCGGCGCCCGCCCGGCGCAGCGCGACCGCCACCACCGCCAGCAGCGGCCTTACCAGCAGCGGCCCGAACGCCACCAGCGCGAGGAAGGCCAGAACGGCGGACACCACCACCAGTTCGAGCGCGGCGAACCCGTCGTAGCCGACGTCGCCGGGCCGGGGCAGCCCCCGCACCCGCTGCCACGCGATCACCGCCGCCCCCAGCGCGCACACCACCCCCGCGACCGCCCGGCCGCGACCCAGCGCGGCGCCGTCCCCGCTCAGCGCGGCCGCGCGCAGCGCCTGGAGCGGGGAGACCCGCGACGCCGTCAGCGCGGGCGCCAGGACGGCCAGGACCGCCAGCACCGACGTGCCGAGCACGGTCAGCGCGGCCCCGGTCAGCGAGAAACGGCCGGGGAGGTACAGGGTGTGGCCCAAGCGGGCCGCGACCGGCGGCGTGAGCAGACCCGCGCCCCACGCGGCCAGGACACCCGCCAGGCCCGCGACCAGTCCGACGGCCGCCCCCTCGACGACCAGCGCCCACCGCAGCCGTCGCGGTTCGGCGCCGACGGCGCGCAGCAGCGCGAGCTGCTCCTGCCGCTGCGCGAAGACGATACGGAACGTGGAGGCGGCCACGAGAGCGGCCGCGCCCACCGCGACGACGAGGAATACGGAGACCAGGTCGAGGGAGTCGCTCGCCGCGGCCACCGCCTGGCGCGTCTCCTCGGCGCGTACGTCGTCGGCGTCGCGGACCTCCGCCCCCGGCAGCGCCGCCCGGACACGGTCGGCGAGCGCCGCCAGGTCCGTCCCCGCGTCGGCGCGCACGTCGACCCGCTCGTAGCCGCGCACGCCCAGCAGCCGCAGCAACTCGGCTCCGGACGCGTACGCGGTCGGCTCCCGGTCGTCGGTCGCCTCCCCGCGCACCACGCCGCTCACCCGGACGCGGACCTCCTCGGTGCGCTCGGCGTCGCCGGCGTCCGGCCGCAGCAGGACGAGCGTCGAGCCCACGGCGATCCGGTACCGGCGCGCCGCCTCCTCACCGACCGCCACCCCGCCCCGCCCGGCCGGGAAGACCCCCTCGCGGACACGCACCTGGGAGAGCGGGCCCGCGCCCGGGTCGGAGGACAGCCGCAGCCACCGCTCGACAGCGCTCCCGCCGAGCGGCATGCCGTTGCGGACCTGCCCGACGGCCTCGGCGACGCCCGGCAGCCGCCCGAGCTCCGCCACGGAGCCGTCCACGACCCCGTCCGATCCGTCGGGGGCCGTCACCACCAGGGACGTCGCCGCCGCGGTGCCCCGGAAGTTCTCGGCGGTGGTCGCGCCGATGATCTGCTGCACCACGACGGTCCCGAAGACGACGGCCGCCGCGATCGTCAGCGACAGCGCCGTCGCGGCCGAACGGCCGGGCCGCCGCAGGAACTCGGCGATCTGCGAACCGAGCACGGTCCCGCGCCACGACGTCTTCACGCGTCCCCCTCGCCCCGGCGCGCGCCGCCCGAGAACCCCCCGGCCCCCGGACGACCACGACCGCCCAGCAGACCGGAGTCGCCCGCCGCCACCCGGCCACCACCCGACGCCGCGGAGCCACCCGACGCCGCGGAGCCGACCGGCGGCGCGACGCTCCCGTAGCCCTCCGCCGCACCCACCTCGGCGTCGCGGTCGTCGACGATCCGGCCGTCGGCGAGGGTCACCACGCGGTCCGCCACCGCGGCCGCCCGAGGATCGTGGGTGACCATGACCACCGACTGGCCCATCTCGTCCACGGACCGGCGCAGCAGACCGAGGACCTCGGCGGCCGCACGCGAGTCGAGATTGCCGGTGGGCTCGTCGGCGACGACCACCGCGGGCCGCGAGACCAGCGCCCGCGCGATGGCGACGCGCTGCTGCTGCCCGCCGGACAGTTCAGCGGGCCGGTGGGAGAGCCGTCCGTCGAGGCCGAGGACGTCGGCCAGGTGCTCGACGTGACCGGCGTCGGGCCGCCGCCCGGCCATCACGAGGGGCAGGGTGATGTTGTCGAGGGCCGACAGCTGCGGCAGCAGGTTGAACGCCTGGAAGACGAAGCCGATCCGCTCCCGGCGCAGCCGGGTCAGCGCCCGGTCCGAGAGGGCCGTGATCTCGACGCCGTCCACGACGATTCGCCCCGAGGTGACCGTGTCGAGCCCGGCGAGGCAGTGCATCAGCGTCGACTTGCCCGACCCGGAGGCACCCACGACGGCCGTGAACCGCCCGCGCCGGATGTCGACGCCGACACCGTCGAGGGCCGCCACGTCGGCGGTGCCCTGGCGGTACCGCTTCACGACGTCGACGGCGCTGATCACGACCTCCCGCGCGGCGTCGGCCGGGGGCGGACTCGGGTCGGGGGTGGCGTAGTACGGCACGTTCTCTCCTCGCTCCACGACCACCGCTCGGCGGCCACGAGAAGTCTCGGAAAGGACGGCCCCCGGCACATCGGCCGGCGATCGGAAACGGATCACAGCCGCCCTGCCCCTCCGGGCGGAAACGCCTCTGCCCCCTGGGTCGCAGACCCGGCAGCGGACCCGCGCCCGGGGAGCGCGCAGGCACCCGCACCGCCCCGTCGGACTTCGCCTATCGCTAGGGGAGATGACGGAGGGTCAGCGGGCGGGCCGCACCAGACCCGACTCGTAGGCGAACACGACGGCCTGGGCCCGGTCCCGCAGATGCAGCTTGGCCAGGACATTGCCCAGATGAGTCTTGACGGTGGCCTCCGCCACGAACAGACGCTCGGCGATCTCGGCGTTGGACAGCCCCTGGGCGACCAGCCCGAGCACGTCCCGTTCGCGGGCGGTGAGGTCGGCCACCCGTTCGTCGAGGTCGGGCACGGGCCCGAGCCGGTCCGCGAAACGGTCCAGCAGGCGGCGGGTGATCCGCGAGGACACCACCGACTCGCCCGAGGCGAGGACACGGATGGCGTCCACGACGTCCGCGGCGGGCGCGTTCTTCAGCAGAAAACCGCTGGCACCGGCCTGGAGGGCGGCGAAGGCGTCTTCGTCGTTGTCGAAGGTGGTGAGTGCGAGGACGCGCGGCGGATCGTCGCGCAGCAGCAGCCGCCGGGTCGCCTCGATGCCGTCGAGGACGGGCATCCGGATGTCCATGACGACGACGTCGGCCGGGACGCTCTCCAGCCGGTCGAGCGCCTCGGCGCCGTTCTCCGCCTCCGCCACCACCTCGATGTCGTCCTGCGAGGCCAGCACCATCGAGAATCCGGCCCGGATCAGCGGCTGGTCGTCGACGACGACCACCCGGATCGGCGTGCCCGCCTGCCTCGTGCCCGCCTGGCTCATCACTCGTCCTCGGGGTGGGGGAGGAGACCGTGGGTGGCGGCCGCCCGCGACCGGAAGCCTACCCCGCGCCGGTCGCCGGGCAGTCGGTACGGTGGAGCGACCCCGCGCGGAGTCCTCGACGCGGTGACGGGACCGAGCGGGAGGGGGAGGACGCCGTGAACGGCCTACGACAGGCACGATCGCACGAGACGACGCCACTACGGACCGTGCGCGCGGGCGGCAGCCCGGACAGGAGCGTCGACGGACGCACCCGCACTCCCGTACCGGCGTGGGCGGAGGTCCTCGGCGCGTACGGGCGCCCCGCGGCGCTGGCCCTCGACGTCGCCCTGGCGTTGCTGGTCGTGGCGGCCGTGTACCAGTACGCAGGCCCGTACGACGTGGCCGTCGGGGGCGCGATGGCGCTCTGCCTCCTGGCCCGCCGCAGTCGGCCGGGCACCGTACTGACGGCCGAACTGGCCCTCGCGATGGTCCAGTTCATCCTCCACGACGTCCCCGAGTGGCCGCTGACGGCGGCACCGGCCGCGTACGACTGCGCGATCCTGATCGCGATGATGTCGGTGATCCACCACGGCCGGTCGGCGTGGATGCCCTACGCGGCGGGAGCCGTGGTGCTCCTGGCGACGGGCGCGGGCATGGTCGGCGTACCGGGCACGGACGTCGGCGCCTTCGTCGCGTCGGCCACCGACCTGATGATGCTGTGGGCGATCACCCTGACGGTGTGGTTCACTGCCTTCGCCCTGCGCGTACGGCGCCTGTACGCCGAGAGCCAGGCGGCCCGCGCCGAACAGGCCGAACGGGAACGGGGCCACCTCACCCGGATCGCCGCCGCCGAGGAACGCGCCGCGATCGCCCGCGAGTTGCACGACGTCGTCGCCCACAGTCTGGCGGTGATGATCCTCCAGGCGGACGGCGCGGGATACGTCCTGAAGGCGTCGCCGGAGCGGGCGCAGGAGGCGCTGGCGGCCATCGCCGACACGGGCCGGGACGCGCTCGGCGACATGCACCGCATCGTGCGCGTCCTGCGCGGCACCGACCCGGAGCCCGCCACGGGCGACGAGGAGGACCGCCGCCGCGTCACCCTGGACGAGATCCGCGTCGCGGCGGACCGCGCCCGTACAGCCGGCCTCGCCCTCGACGTCCTGGTGGACGTGCCCGACGGCACCCTCACGCCCGCGCAGGAGCTGACCGCCTTCCGCATCGTGCAGGAGTGCCTCACGAACGTTCTGCGCCACGTGGGCCCGGGCGCCCGCACCTCCATCACGGTCCGCGAGGACGCGGGCACCCTGTCGATCACCGCCGTCGACGACGGCGCCGGCCACTTCCCCGCCCCCCGCCCCGACCGCCCCACCGGCGGCCACGGCCTGGTGGGCATGCGCGAACGCGTCGAGGTCGCGGGCGGCACCTTCACGGCGGGCCCACGGGTGGGGGCGGGGTGGCGGGTGGAGGCGCGGATACCGGTGAAGGGGGCTGCCTGAGCGGGGCGGGGCAGGTCCGCGCGGCGCGCGATCGCGCTCGGCCCGGGGCGCGCCACACGTTCGGGCACGCCACCTCTTCGGCTGACGTACGGGCCCGCCGCGTGTGGGGCCGGGACGTGCGGGACATCCCAAGGAGGCAGGAGATCCTTCTTTGCAGATGCGAGGTGCTCATGCGCGCAAAACTCCTTCTCTCCGCCGCGACGGCCGCCCTGTTCACCGCCGTGGCGACAGTCCCCGCTTCCGCCGCCACGGCCACCGCCCCGGGCCGGCAGCAGGCGGTTCCCGTCTGTGGATGGGAAAAGATGTGCATGTGGGACGCCCTGTTCTTCGAGGGCGGCCGGACGGAGATGGAACTCCCGGGTGTGGGCGAGTGCCGTTGGGGGAGCTACGTCACGGGACAGTCGTTCTTCAACAACAGCCAGCAGTGGGCGGTCGCCGTCTGGGAGAACGGCGACTGCACGGGCCGCTACGAATACTTCGGACCGGGCCAGTCGGACAGCGCCTCGACGTTCCTGTACCGCGGCATCAGCCGCTGGTGACGGACCGGCCGTCGACGGCCGTCTGATCCGACGAGGTGACGACGCGCGTCCGGCGGCCGCAACTGTTCACCCATGGCACGGCCAGCGGCTCCGTCCCCACCGACTGCGCCAGAGCCTGTCTGACGATTCCCGTGGCCGCCCTCCGGGCGGCCACGCGGCGTCAGACGGGAATGGTCAGACGGGCCCTAGGCTGCCGGGGAGTCCGTCCGGTGCCGTTCCGAGGAGGCCCTGAGCCCGTGAGAGACATCGTGTTCACGCGTGGCAGCGGCTGGATACCGGTCGTCATCCGCGAGGACGGCGAGCTGAGACTGATGCTCGGCGCAGGGGCCGACGCCAACCACGACCCCCGTACGTTCACCTTCCCCGTAGGGGAGGCCCACCTCGCGGTGATCCGGGAGGACCTGCCCAGGCACCTGCTGCTGTGGAGCGCGGTCCTCCCGCTCTGCGACGCCGCCGGAACCCGGAACCCGCTCGACGAGAACGCCGCCACCGCCCTCCTGGACCCGATCCTCCTCGCCCCGCCCGCGGACGTCGACGCGCTCTTCCGCCGCATCCGTTGGGACAGGAGCCGCCTCGTCGCCCACGGCGCCGACCTCACTCTGCTGGAGCGCGGCCAGGTCCACGCGGCGATGCGCGCGGCGACCGAGACGCCGAACGAGAAGCGAGCCCAGGATCACCGGGCCGACCGTCGCCGCGCCGCCCGCGGCGAGACCCTCGGCCCGCTCGACGCCGCGCTTCTGCGCTACACGGGCCAGTACGCGCACGCCGCGACCGTCCCCCGCCGCCTCCCCGACGCCGTCGCCCCCGCACTGCTGCCGCAGGTGATGGCGGTGATCGCCACCGCGGAGCGGGCCTGCGCAGGAATGCGGATCGGCCTGGACCCGCGACAGGGAAACCGCGTCCGCGACAAGCAGGCCTGGCAACGGGTGGCGACAGCCGTCGACACAGCCGTCCGCAACGCGCATCCCGCACTCGCCGACGACGCGATCCGTACGGTGACCTTCCTGATGTGCACAGAGACCGCGACTCGCTCCAGAAACACCCCCGAGGAAGACGCCAAGAAGACCGTCGCCGCCCACGAAAGCAACGAAGCAAAGACAGCCCTGACCCTCACCGACGACAAGGGCGCCGAGAAGAAATGGCAACACGACGGCCCCCGCACCGCCCCCACCGAGTTCTGGATCTTCGTCGCCGACCGATCCACCACGGACAACGAGGTGTTCACCATCGAGGACGAGGAGAGAGGCGAGGGCATCCAACTCCACTTCTACGCCGACTCCGCGGCCCGAATCACCACGCTGCGCAAGGGCAGGGGCGGCGCGGCCCCGGAATACCGGGTCGAATACTGCCTGGTCGACGGCCTCGACGCCTACCGAACCCTGGTGCACGCCTTCACCCGGGGCGGCTGCGCCGCACTAGACCCGTACGGCCCCTGGATACCGGACGCAGCCGCCTTCGAACGCGCCCGCCGAGCGAGGAAAGCCCAGCAGGCACCATGACCAACGAACCTGTGATCAGGCTGCGTTGGGCCCTCGGAGAGGCAGGCCTGCCCGGAATCGTGGACCAGGCCCCCCAGAGAGCCGTCCGACTACGGATGGACTCGACCGCCGCCGCAGCCCTGGCGAACCTGCTGGAAGCTGACCCGCGAACACTCGCCACCGACCTGCGCACGATCCACCGCATCCGCGTCCGCACAGTTGAGGAAACACCCGGAGCCGTCACCGTGGTCCTGGCCGATGCCCAGGGGCTGCGCCTGGCGGAGCTGATCACGTCCAGGGCAGCGAACGCCGCTTCGTGAGGGGCCGCTTGCAGGAGGCGGCATACGGGCCAGCCCGCGCACGAGACAAGTGCCCCGCCCGTCCGCGTGGCAGGTCCCTCGCACAGACGTGACGGTGTACCGATGAGTTCGGCCGTCTCCGTCGGTCCATACATGTGCCGTGCGATCCGACAGCCACCCGCCCCCTCCCCGCATCTGCCACATCTGCCGCATCCGGAGAAATGAGAATTGCTGATGTCCGATACCACCTGCCACATGTCGATCTCTCTCGACGGCTACGTCGCGGGACCCGAGCAGAGCCGGGACCATCCGCTGGGCAAGCGCGGCCAGGAGCTGCACGGCTGGCACATCGGCGACCCGCGTGCGACCGAGGCCGACAGGACAGCCAACGGCTGGCTGATGCGGCCTCGCGGCGCCTACGTCATGGGCCGCAACATGTTCGGACCGATCCGAGGCGAGTGGAACGAGCCGTGGGACGGCTGGTGGGGCTCCGAACCGCCCTACCACGCCCCGGTCTTCGTGCTCACCCACTACGCCCACGAGCCGATCGAGATGAAGGGCGGCACCACCTTCCACTTCGTCAGCGAAGGCTTCGACGCCGCCTACGCGCAGGCACTGGAGGCCGCCGACGGCAGGGGAGTGGACATCGCCGGCGGCGCCTCCACGGTGCGGCAGGCACTCACCGCCGGAGTGATCGACGAACTCACCCTCGACATCGCCCCCGTCCTCCTCGGCAGCGGCGAGCGCCTCTTCGACGGCGTCGAGACCTTCGACTTCGACCCCGTCGAAGTGCTCCACTCCCCGCTGACCACCCACATCCGCTACCGCCGCCGCACGGCGGGCTGACCAACCCCGGGACCTTCGTCCCGCGTTAACTCCGGACCCCTCCACCAGGCACGGCGGACCCTGCGGGGTCCTCCGTGCCTGGTGGCCTGGCCGATGCACCGGCAGCGGGCTGACAGCCGGGCGGAGAATCAGGAGCGCTGTGTGGCGCGCGGCCGGGCCAGGGTCCGCAGCCCGCGCTCCACCAACTCCGGATCGCCGTGGGCCGCCCCATAGGCGATACCGGAGACGGCGTCGGCGGTGTCGTCCGGGAGTCGAGTTGCCAAGTCAGTCGGCAGTTCGCGTTGGTGGACGGAGAGGCCGTTTGTCCTCGACGTGGACGGCGTGCAGCTGGGTGCCGTCCTGGTGGCGTTTGGCGCGCCCGAACAACCCGACGGCGAGGTGCGATCCATCCTGGGGTTCATCGGGACCGACGTAGGTGAGCACGTCGTGATGATGCCCCGTGACGACCCATCCCGCGACGCCCTTGGGGTCGATGACCCCGAAGTCTCCGGCCGAAGATCCGGCATGCGCGGGACCGAACTCCCTGAGGAGGTCGGTCGCCTGCTCGGCGAGGTCCCCTTCCGGAGCGGTCAACACGACACAAGTGCCGTGTTCGAACAGCACCCACGACTTGCGCGGGTCGGCGAGCAACCGCTGCCAGATGCCTGTCAATGTCTCAGTGTCCACGCGGGACATCATGACGGAGGGCGTTGACAGGGGAGGCTGGCCGGTCCCGGCATCGCCGATGTGTCTCTCGTGCAGCCTCGCTCAGGGCCGGGGGAGTGTTCCGAGGAGGGTCGCGGTCAGCGCCTGCTTCAAGTAGTCCTCGAGATCCAGGTGGAAGCGGGCGAGGTCGGGTTCGGCCTCGTAGGCGGCTTTGAGGCTGGGCGGGGGAGTGCTGTACGCCGACAGCGCACCCGCCATGACCATGGTCTGGAGGCTGAACAGCGTCGCGTTGTCGCCCAGTTCCGGCAGGCAGGTCCCGATCAGGGTGCTCATGGTGGTGAGGTGGTCGAGGGAGGCGCGCTTGTAGCGGGCCACGACCTCGACGGAGACGTTGTGTTCCAGGACGCTGCCCTGGGCGCCGAACAGTTCGCACAGCACCGTCCGCCGGGACAGTGAGCGACCGAGGATCTCGGCCACCGCCGCCGCGCGCTCGGCCATCGGAAGGTCGCCGTCGACGCCCGCGGCCAGTTCCTCCGCCAGTTCCGCCAGCCATTCCCGCAGGAAGCGGTCCAGCAGTTCCAGCAGCACCGCCTCCCGCGACTCGAAATAGCGCAGCACGTTCGGTTTCGCCAGGCCCACCCGGCGGCTCAGCTCGTTCAGGGTCACCGCGGCCACGGGCATCTCGTCGAGCATCGCCGACGCCGTGTCGAGGATCGCCCGGCGGCGGATCTCCCGCTGCTCCTCGGTTCGCGCCCGCTGGAAAGTCACGAGGACCACTCTAGATTGGATACCTTCGGTACGTTGACAGCGTACCGAAGGTACTTTAACGTCGGTGGTGCAACATACCTTCGGTACGTTAAAGATCTGGGAGCCTCACATGGGCGAGAAGTGGACGACGGCGAACATTCCGGACCAGCGCGGGCGGGTGGCGGTGGTGACCGGGGCCAACACCGGACTGGGGTACGAGACCGCCAAGGCGCTCGCCGAGCGCGGGGCGTCCGTGGTGCTCGCCGTGCGCGACGTGGAGAAGGGCGAGCGGGCCGCGGCCAGCATGACGGGTGACGTGACCGTGCAGCCGCTGGACCTGACCTCCCTGGCCTCCGTGCGGACCGCCGCGGCCGCGCTGCGGTCCCGGTTCGACCGCCTCGACCTGCTGATCAACAACGCGGGCGTGATGTACACGCCGCGGCGGACCACCGCCGACGGCTTCGAGTCGCAGTTCGGCACCAACCACCTCGGTCACTTCGCGTTCACCGGGCTGCTGCTGGACCTGATGCTGCCCGTGCCCGGCTCCCGTGTGGTGACGGTCAGCAGCACCGGCCACCGCATCCGCGCCGCGATCCACTTCGATGACCTGCAGAGCGAGCGGTCCTACAGCCGGGTCGGCGCCTACGGCCAGTCCAAGCTGGCCAACCTGATGTTCACGTATGAGCTGCAGCGCCGGCTCGCCCCGCACGGCACCACCGTCGCGGTCGCCGCGCACCCCGGCATGTCCAGCACCGAACTCGCCCGCAACGCGCCCGCGCCCCTGCGCCTCGCGCTCACCGGGCTCGCGCCGCTGATCACCCAGCCGGCGGCGATGGGCGCCCTGCCGACCCTGCGCGCCGCCGCCGACCCCGCCACGCTCGGCGGCCAGTACTACGGTCCCGGCGGCCGCAACGAGATCAAGGGCCACCCCCGGCTGGTCACCTCCAGCCCGGACTCCTACGACGTGGCCGTCCAGCAGCGCCTGTGGACGGTCTCCGAGGACCTCACCGGCGTCACGTTCCCCGTCCCCCGGCCCCACCACGACACGTCTGCGTCCGCCTCGGCCGGCACCCCCCGGCCCGCCACGAGGTAGCCCGCGCGGACAGCGGACACCGGGGGCACACCGTGGTCCCCGGCGTCACGACACGGCGGCGTCCCGGTAGTGCCCCAGATACCGGAACGCGCCGTCGACGGCCTCGAACTCGAACAGCGCGTCGTGGTTGTAGCCGTACCCCTGCTCGTACTTGACGGTGCGGGTGATACCGGCGTACGTGATCTCCGGCATCCGGCGGGCGATCGCGCCCCGTTCCCCCAGCGCCGCGCCGTCCTTGTCGCAGGCCGCGGCCAGGAACATCACGGCGTCGTGGGCCTCCGCCGCGTACCAGCCGGGCAAGGCGCCGAAGCGGCTCCGGTAGGACGCCGCGAACGCCCGCGTGGCGGCGCGGGCGTTCGGGTCGGTGAATCCCGTGGCGAAGACCCAGCCCTGTGCGGCGGCGCCCGCCGAGTGCAGGAAGCGCTGGTCCAGGGCGCGTTCCGTGGCCATCCGCGTCCCGGTGAACCCGGCGGCGCTCAGCGCCGTCGCGAATCCGGCCGTCCGGGAGGCGTCACCAGTGAAGACGACGGCGTCCGCACGGGTGGAGCGCACCTCGGCGGCGAGCACCGCGTAGTCGATCTTCCCGGGCCCCACATGGGTGGTCGTGGGGTTGCGGCCGTTCTGCCGGAGCGCCTTCTCGCTCTGGTCGCAGACGGTCCAGGCGAAGTCGCCCTGTGCCCGGTCGTCGACGAGGAAGACCCGGCGGGCGTCTCTGTGGTTGCTCAGGTAACGGACGCAAGGGAGGGCGAGGAGCCCGTACGTGACGCGCAGCGCCGCATGGGAGTGGAAGACGTTGTCGCCGAACGTCGAGGTGAGGGTGTCGACGCCCACTGAGACGGACACCACGGGCATCGCCGCCTCGGTGTACGCCCTCTCACTGGCCCGGAAACAGGCGTCCGTGGTGGGGCCGAGCACCGCGAGCACCCGCGCGTCCTTCGTGAGGCGGACGGCCAGGGCCTCGGCGCGCCGGGCGTCGCCGCCGTCGTCGTAGGGGCGCAGGCTCAGCCGGAACGGGTGCTCGTCCCGCGCGTTGAGCCGCTCGACGGCGAGCCGGGCGCCGTCGAGCTGTGCCTGGCCGCACTCCTTGTCCGGGCCGGTCAGGTCGCCGTGGAACGCCACGACGAGGTCGGGGCGCGGACGGCCCTTCCCGGACGGGGTGGAGGGGCCGGGCTCCGGCCGGGTGCTCCACCACCAGGCCCCGCCTGCGGCCGCCAGGAGCCCCACCGCCGAGCCGAGACGCAGGAAGCCGCGGCGGCGGGTTGTGTGCGGGCCGGGCCGGTCGACGGCGTCGTCCGTCTGTGTCACCGCGTCGGCCGACGCCCTGTCCGCTGTGTCCGCCCTGTCGGTGGCGTTGCGCGGTGCGGGCGCGGACACCTGGGTGGGTTCGATGTCACCGAGAGTGAGTACGGCGGCGGACCGGTCGTTGATGAGCCGGGTGAGGGGTGCGGGGAGCCAGTCGGGGGGTGCGAAGGCGCCGGGTGCTCTTCCGAGAGCGGTGCGGAGTTGCGTGAGGGTCGCTCGGCTGTCCGGGGCCTTGTCGAGGCAGGCCCGCAGCACCGGTTCCAGGTCCTCGGGCAGTGCCGCCGGATCGGGTTCCTCGTAGACCGTGCGCATGAGGACCCTGGCAGGCGAGCCGGTGCCGTAGGGCAGGACTGCGGTGGCGGCGTATGCGAGTACGCAGCCGAGGGAGAACACGTCGGTCGGCGGCCCGATCCGGCCGCCCTGTGCCCGCGCCTGCTCCGGTGAGAGGAACCCCGGGGAGCCGACGACGGCACCGCTGGTGGTGAGGGCGGTGGCGTCGGTGGTCCGGGCGATGCCGAAGTCGATGAGGCGGGGTCCGTCGGGTGCGAGGAGGATGTTGCCCGGTTTGACGTCGCGGTGTACGAGTCCCGCGCTGTGGACCGCGTCGAGTGCGTCGGCGAGGAGGGCGCCGAGGACCCGTACGGTTGCGGGTGGCAGCGGTCCGGAGATGTCCATGGCTTCGGCGAGCGAGGGCCCCGGCACGTAGGTGGTCGCCAGCCAGGGTGTGTCGGCGTCGGCGTCCGCGTCCAGCAGCGGGACGACCCACCTGCTGTCGACCTGCCGGGCGCTGTCGATCTCGCGGCGGAACCGTGCCCGGAATCCGTTTTCCTCGGCGGACGCGGGGCGGACCGTCTTGACGGCGGCGACGGCTCCGCCCGGTGCGCGGGCGAGGAAGACGACGCCCATGCCGCCGGCGCCGAGCCGGCGCAGGAGGCGGTAGGGGCCGATCCGGGAGGGGTCGCCTGCGCGCAGCGGTTCCATCAGGCGGTGATCGGCGCGGGGCCGTCGTAGACGAAGGTGCCGTGTTCGACGTGCCAGAGGAAGCCGCCGGTGGAGTCGAGGACGATGATGCCGTTCTTCTGGAAGGCGTAGGTCCTGGTGATGCCCTGGTAGGTCCCGTCGCGGACCGCGGTGAGGAGGTTCTGCCGGGTGCGGCGGCCGGCGGGCAGTCCGGCGAGGGCTGTGAGGAGCATGCCGGTGACGTCGTAGGCCTCCGCCGCGTACCGGGGCGGCGCTTCGTCGAAGCGCTCGCGGTAGGCGGCGGCGAAGGCGCGTGCTTCGGGTTTGCGGGTGGCGTCGATGACCGGCGCGACGATCACCCAGCCCTCCGCGTTCTCCCGGGCGGCGGTGAGGAACCGTTCGTCGAGGAGGGCCGGGCCCGAGACCCGGGGGCCGACGAAGGCGCGCTCGCGCAGCGTCCGGGCGATCAGGGCTGCCCGGTCCGGCAGTCCGGCGAAGAACACGGAGTCGGCACCGGCGGTGAGTACGGTGTCGACCGCGCTGCCGAAGTCGTGGCGCATCGCGCTGACCACTTCCGGTACGGAGGGGAAGGGGATGCTGTTGAGTGCGTTGCTGAGGGAGCTGGCGAGGTTGGTGCCGTAGGTGCCGGACGGGCGGTCGACGACGATGCCGATCTTGCGGGAGCGGCTGTCACCGCGCAGGTAGGCGCTGACGTAGACGGGCAGCACGGCGTCGGGGAGGCGTGCGTGCAGGAACGACCGGAAGCCCTGGACGGAGAGCGCGGTCGTGCCGGGGGACACGCCGACGACCGGTACCAGCGCGGCGTCGTACGCCGCCAGCGCGGTCTGTCCGGTCTCGTCGGTGGTCGGGCCGACCACGGCGAGGACGGCCGGATCGTCGGCGAGCTCCTTCGCGACCCGGGCCGACAGTGCCGGATCTCCAGTGTCGTCGACGGCCCTGACCTTCACGGTGAACGGGGCGTCGCGGCGCGCGTTGGACTGGGCGACGGCGAGCCGCAGCCCGCGTTCCTGCGCCCGTCCCGTCGCTTTGTGCGGTCCGCTGAGGTCGGCGTGCAGCGCGAGGGTGTGCGTCGGGCGCCGGAGGTCCGCGGGCCCGTCGTCGTTCCCTGACCAGCTGTCCCGGGCGGTGGCCCACCAGGCTCCGCCTCCGCCGACGGCGAGGACCGCCGCGCCGCCGACGCCCAGCAGGAACCTGCGCCGCCCCGGCGGGCGGGGCCTGTGGGTGCCGGTTGTCGCGCCGGTCCCGTCCGTGCCGGGTTCGGCCTGCCCGGCCCTGGCGGGTGTGCCGGTCGGCACCAGCGTGTGTTCGATGTCGGGCAGTGCGAGGGCGGCGGCGGACCGGACGGCGATGAGCCGGGTCACCGGCTCGGGCAGCCATCCGACGGCCTCGTCCCCTCCAACGGCCTTGTGGCCTGCGGGTGTTGCGGGTGGTACGGGGTCGGGCGGGTCGGTGTGCCGGGAGGCACCGGCTGCGGTGTCGGCGCCGGGTTCGGTGTCGGCCGTCGTGTCGGTGAGCCTGTGTGTGAGGGTGCGGGCGTCGGGACGTCGGGCGGGGTCTTTGTCGAGGCAGTGGTGCAGTATGCGGAGGAGGGGGGTCGGTATGCCTTCGAGGTCGGCGGGGTCGTGGACGGTGCGGTAGAGCAGGGCGTCGATCGTGCCGGTGCCGAAGGGTGGTCGGCCGGTCGCGGCGAATGCCAGTACGCAGCCGAGGGAGAACATGTCGCTCGGCGGGCCGATGTGGTGTCCGGTGTGGCCCTGGGCCTGTTCGGGGGAGAGGTATCCGGGTGTGCCGACGATCGTGCCCGTGGTGGTGAGGGTCTGGTCGTGCGGTGCGCGGGCGATCCCGAAGTCGATGAGCCGGGGCCCGTCGTGGGCGGTGAGGACGTTGCCGGGCTTGAGGTCCCTGTGGACCAGTCCGGCCCGGTGCACCGCGGCCAGTGCCTCGGCCAGCCGTGCCCCGAGGAGGCATACGCCGTGCTCGGGGAGGGGCCCGTACGCGGTCACTGCCTCGGCGAGGGAGGGGCCGGGGACGAATGCCGTGGCGAGCCACGGGGTGTCGGCGTCGGGGTCGGCGTCGGTGAGCGGTACCACGCAGGGACTGTCGACCCGCCGGGCGGCGTCCACCTCACGGCGGAACCGTTCCTTGAAGCCGGGTTCCTCGGCGTACTCGGCGAGCAGGACCTTGAGGGCGACCAGCGCGCCGCCCGGCGTGCGCGCCAGGTACACCACGCCCATGCCTCCGGCGCCGAGCCGTCCGAGGAGGCGGTGTCCGGCGATCCGTGCGGGATCCGAGGGACGCAGCGGTTTCATCGGTTCTGGCCCCCGAGTTCGAACTGCACACGGTTGAGCATCGTTACGTTGGCGCGTGACGCGAAGGTGCCCAGCTCGCTGTCCGGGTAGCCTGCCGCACCCTTCACCGACACGGCCAGGGTGAGGGTGTGGAGGCGGGTGACGAACCAGTAGTAGGTCTGTTTGCCGTTCCCGGTGAGATAGGCGCCCGTCTCCACGACCTGGTCGTCGGCGTAAGTGTTGTTGCCCTGGCCGTAGGGGGTGGCGGTCGAGATCAGTTCGGTGATCCGTTCGTCACTGCGGACCTGCTGTTCCCGGCAGCGCAGCGGCTCCTCCAGGGTGGCGGCGATCCGTTCGTCGGCTTCGCGGACGCTGGTGTGCACGGTGACGGCCGCGCTGACCTCGACCGCGCCCTTGGCGCCGGTGGCGGGGATCTCGCTGTAGCGGGACAGGGAGGCCAGGACACCCGCGGGCAGTTCACGGCGCTGCCAGCGGCACTGCCCGTCGAGTTCGGCGACGGTGTGCGGGGGGCTCGTGGCCGGCTGCTGTGCCCGGAACTGCGCGCCCCAGTCCTGGGGCTCCAGCGCGACGGTCCGCGCCAGCGCTTCGGCCCGGCTCTTCGTCCTGGGTACCTTGGCCGGGTCGGGCCGTAACGGCGTCGGCGGGGCCCCGTCGTTGCCCGCGACGGACGCGGACGCGGAGGCTGCGGGGGAGCCGGACCGGGCGCCGGACGTCCCCGGCGCGGAGGTGTGCGGCACGGAGGTGTCCGGCCGGGCGGACCCGCCGCCGCCCGGACTGCACCCAGCAAGCGCCAGGCCCGCCGCGACGGCCACCGCAGCCGTCCGCCACGGTGAAGTACGCGCGCACACAACGACGTTGTCGTCCGTCATCCCCCGCCCCCTCGGCCACGGGCCCCGTCCCGCACGGGGTGATCGTATCGGCGCAGGCGAGGGCTGGAGGGGCGGTTGCGGGAACGGGGCGGGTGGTTGTGCGGGTGGGGGGGTGTGTCTGGGGTTGCTCACCCGTGGCCACCCGGTGAGGGCGGCCGGGTTGTCCGCGGCGCTCCCGGTCCGTGTGCCGGCCGGGGAGATCGCGTGGTCGTGTCGGACCACAGTTGAGGAGTCCCTCTGCAGCCTCCGTACTCACCCGTGCTGTGCGTTGGCGGCCCCTGGGGGCCCGTACGTCTTTGGTCAAGGTGGTCGCTTGGCAGTGTGGCTGTCATGAGTGAGGACGTGCCTGTTCAAGAGTCGGCGGGCGAGGGCATGCGGCCGTGCGACTTCTGCGGTCATCCGGTCGTGATGGAATCGGTTGACGAGCGGGATTGCCCCGTGTGCGGCGAGGTCGCTGAGGATCAGCCGGCTGAAGCCGGCCGGGGTTCGTAGAAGGTTCCGTCGCGGAGCATCGCGAACAGGACGTCGGCCCGGCGCCGGGCGAGGCAGAGCAGGGCCTGAGTGTGGTGTTTGCCCTGGCCGATCTTCTTGTCGTAGTAGGCACGTGATGCCGGGTCACCCAGGGCCGCGAACGCGGAAAGGAAGAAGGACCGTTTGAGCTGCTTGTTTCCGCGTCGGGAGGGCTGTTCGCCGCGGATCGAGGAGCCCGAGCTCCGGGTGGCAGGGGCGAATCCTGCGTAGGCGGCGAGGTGGCTGGCGGTCGGGAAGGTGCTGCCGTCGCCGACCTCGATCAGGATGCGGGCTCCGGTCCTGACGCCGACTCCTGGCATCGACGTCAGGACCTTCGAAAGAGGGGGCATCCAGGAGTTCTTCGATCAGCCCGGCCAGCAGTCTCCGCTGGTCAAGGGCGGCCAGGCCGACGGGGACGTTGACCAGGAACACGCTGCGCCGTCCGAGGCCGAACAGGTCCAGGTGGACGAGGATGCCGCCCAGGACCTGCCCGGGGATCGAGGCGAGGCCGATGGTCGCTCCGAAGACGGCGAAGGCCCTGGCTCTGGCGTGGCCGGTGAACACGGTCTGCAGGACGGCGAGGACCTGCGGGTAGAAGAAGGCGGCACCGGCTGCCTGGACGGCGCGGAAAGCCACGAGCGTGACGGGGCCGGGGGCGAGTCCGGCCGCGAGCGAGCCGAGCGGGAAGACGGCGGTGCCGGTGAGGAACAGGCGCCGTACGCCGTAGAGGTCGCCGAGCCTGCCGCCCGTGACGAGCGGCAGTCCGTAGACGAGGACGTAGCCGCCGACGGCACCGGCCGCCCGTCTCCGCGCACGGTGACCGGCTGGATCCTGATTCACCCCGACACCCTGCCGGAGAGCGAGCGCCTGAAGCTCAAAGGCCTCCTTGCTGGCTGCCCCGAACTGGATGTCCTCACTGGGCAGGTCCGCGTGTTCGGAAGGATACTCACTCAGCTCCAGGGCGACCAGTTTCCGCAATGAATCAAGAAGGCGGTCCGCGCCGACGACCTGCCAGGCCTCCACACTTTGGTCAACGTTCTCGAACGAGAATTCGCCGCGGTCACTGCGGCCCTGGCACTGCCGTGGAGCTCAGGCGTCGTCGAGGGCCACGTCAGCTGGATCGTTATGTGGAATCTGATTTGTCAAGATCATTGGCAGTGCCGGCGACTGCTGGCCCGCAGTGGGTGGGAAGGTGGATGAGGACCAAGGCCACAGCGT
The DNA here is from genome assembly GCF_044757425.1 of Streptomyces sp. NPDC091281. NCBI lineage: Bacteria > Bacillati > Actinomycetota > Actinomycetes > Kitasatosporales > Streptomycetaceae > Streptomyces > Streptomyces sp. NPDC091281. Next base: position 55,712 of record NZ_JBIVUY010000022.1, read on the forward strand.
CACGCGGGTTGTCAGTCTCTCCGATGTCCGCTGGCCCGTGCAGTGAGCGGGTCTTCCACCAGGTGACGCGGTACTTCTCGTCCACGGAGTAATCACTGGAACGTCGCGGGTGTAGGGGAACCCGGTGCAGCGGCTGAAGTTCAGCGTCCGGTGGCTGTGGAAGGGGAACAGGGCTCGCAGCTGTGGCTGGGGGTATGCAGCCTCGATGAGTCCATGGTCCACGTGCCGTGCTGTGGTGTGCCGATAGTTCGTCCATTGGGCTTAGACTTCGTCACCGCGCTCGTGGGCTTCGGCGAGCGGACTGTAGTCGACGAACGGGCAGGCGGACTTCAGACGTGCCAAGGCGGCGCCGGACTGCCAAGCACCGATGGCCGATACGACAGCGTCCAAGCTGGTCGTTGTGCCCTTGGCCAACATGACGCCGCGTTCCCAGAAGTTCACGATGAAGGCGCGCTCTGCGATGCCGAGGAGAACGTTGGTCGTCCGGCTGTCACCGTCTACGCGGGCTCCGGACCGCCACCAGCCTGGCGCGCGTTCGGGGAGTACGTCCAGCCCGTGTCCAGCCTGGTGAACGGCCGTCTGCAGGATGCTCTGGAGCGTTTCGTTCCGGCCGAGTTCGGGGTAGATGCTGGCCAAGTCATCCGTGTCGGTACCATGTGTCACGATTCTCCCTGCGACTTCTCACTTCGGTGTCACTGACAGTTCTCGTTTGGGTGTCACGTGTCTTTGCTGTTCTGGACGGAGAGGTGGTGACGTCGAGTGAGAAGTCTTGGTGACATGGTGTGAGAATCCCCGGCGCGCTGAATTGAGAAGGCCGTAGGGGCCAGTCGTCTGACCTGCTGTTTTATTAGGTCTTGTGGGGTGAGAGCTGTAGGCGATGCCTGAGGATCGACTCGACACGGGTGAGGGGCCGGAACACCTGCATCATTGCTTGACCGCCACGCGCGTGGCGAAGGTGGCGCGGCTGGACGACCGGGGAGGCGTCACCGTGGACGGACCCCTACATGTGTAGGGAAGGCGGGGTCTGCATGTGGTCGGCATCCCAGACCTGGGAGAAACCCCCACGTGCGTGGGGAAGACCATCCGCCGGTCCGCACACCGTAGGTTGCGGGAGACAGACCCCCACGTGCGTGGGGAAGAACCGAGACTTAACGCGCTCTTGTTCAGCTGGTCAGACAGACCCCCAGGTACGTAGGGAAGAGACCGCTGGCCCAGGAAAATCTGTTCGACGACGGGAGGCAGACCCCCACGCGTGTGGGGAGGGCCACGCGGGTATCGATGTCACCGCCAGCACCGTGGACAGACCCCCAGCTGTGTGGGGAAGAAGCGCACGCCACCCTCGGTGTACTGGCTGAGACGGAACGACCCCGCATGTCTGGGGAGCACGACAGCTACCCAGCGGATGTCCACTGCCCGCTCGACGGACTCCCACGCGCGTGGGGAAGAAGACTCAACGAACTCCCGGGCCCCGACGCCATGCCAGGACAGGCCCCCATGGGCGTGGGGAGGATTCCTTTGGGCGGTCAGGCGCGCCCAGCCCCGGAACGATGAACCCCCACGAGTGTGGGGAAGACGCGCGTTCACGTCCCTGGTCGCACGCATGCGGGGAGACTCGCTCCACAGCCCGGCTGGGCGTCCGTACGGGAGGAGAAGCCTGCCGCCACCGCAAAGACTCTCACCACCGAAGGCTGACCCCCACGCACGTGGGGAGGCACCCCGCTGGTATCCCGTCTTTCCCCGCGTGCTGGACAGACCCCCACGTGTGTGGGGAGGGCGACCGAATCAAGGCTCGACGCATGTACGAGAACGAACGACCCCCACATGTGTTGGGAAGACGGCTGCACATGGTCGGCATCCCAGGCCTGAGAGAAGCCCTCGCGTGTGTGGGGAGCAACCCAAAGACGATCGTTGTCGACCGGGGAAAGGTCGCCAGACCCCCACCAGTGCGGGGGAGACCTCACCGGGATGGTCTTGAGAGCGACGTCGTGGGAACGACCCCCACGCGTGTGGGGAGGGCGTCTGCCTCGTCGTCATCATGATCCAGAAAGGCACACCCCTACCCTTGTGGGGAGGGCCACGTATCGCCCAGCTGGCCGCCCTGCTGTACGGCTGATCCCCACGCGTGTGGGGAAACAGGGCCCTGAGCGGCCCGTGATGACCAGCAGGGGCGCACCCTCACAAGATGAGGAAACCGGTGAGACCTGAATCGCAGGCTACACCCTTGCCCTCCCAGGGACGCGTGCCGGGGGTGATGCTCTGCATGCGGCAGGATAGGCGCAACTCCCTTGGTTACGGGACGGGTTGACGTAGAGCGGAGCGGGAGCATTCGGTGGGGGTGCGGGAGGATGCCCGGCGTGGCGGGATCGATCTGACGCCGTGGGGCAAGTTCGACCGTGGCGCGTGGGCGGTGTATCCGCTGCTGTTTCATCTGCTGGATGTCGCGGCGCTCGCGGGTGTGGTCTGGGACCGGTACCTGACCCGCGGTCAGCGTCGGCTGATCGCCGCCGGACTGGGGCTCACCCTGGCCGAGGCCCGCTGTCTGGTGATGTTCATCGCCGGCCTGCACGATCTGGGCAAGTTGTCGGCGTTCCAGGAACAGGAGGCGTATCCCTGGGCCCGGGTCAGCGACACCCTGCGCGCGGACATCCGTGACTGGCAGCGTATGCCGCACGAACGGGCGTCCATGCACAGTGTGCTGCACGTGCTGGCCGAGGCCGGCTACCCGGCGGACACCTCCGACAGCCCTGGAGTGCTCGTCGCCCAGATCCTGGGAGGCCACCACGGCCGGTTCCTGCAGGTCGACATCGACGGCGCAGCCAAAGCCTCCCGGGTCAACCTCGCCCTGGGCGGGCCGACCTGGCAGGATCTGCGCCGCCGCTACTTCGCCCTGCTGCGCCATCTGACCGGCGCCACAGCGCTGCCCGCGGACGTGTCGGTGCCGGCGGCCGTGCTGATCACCGGAATCGGCATCATCGCGGACCGGCTGGCCAGCCAGCGCCACTACTGGCTGCCCAAGGCCCAGGCGCCCGCCTTCGGCGCCGGCGAGCACTTCACCCAGGCCGTCCGGGACGCCCCCGCTGTGGTCGAGGAGTCCGGGCTGGCCCGCATCACCCTGCCGCAGGTGCCGTTCACCCAGGCCCACGGCGGCCTGGAGCGGCCGAACGCCCTGCAGGCCTCGGTGATCGGGCAACTCACTGCCGCGGTGGGGGAGAAGGGGCCCGGCATCCTGGTGGTCACCGACGCCACCGGCGGCGGAAAGAGCGTCACCGCGCTGGAAGCAGCACGGATCTTCAACGCCTGCGGGGACACGGCCGGCATCCTGTGGCTTCTGCCGACCATGGCCACCACCGACGCCGCCTACGACCTCCTCGAGGCCTACGTCGCGGCCCACCAACCCGAGCACGCCCCGGTCTCCCTGGTCCACAGCCACAGCTACGACAACACCGCCTACGCCGACCACCGCCTGGCCGCCCACGAACCCTCCACCAGCGACGCCTACTGGCCCGACAGCGACAGCGACAGCGACAGCGACAGCGACGACGGCGACGACGACGGGGGCAGGCCGGCTGCGGGGGAGCGGCCCGAAGAACGCGTGACGGTGCCCGACGGCTGGCTGCGCGGCTGGGACAGGGCCCTGCTGGCCCAGTTCACCGTCGCCACCCACGACCAGGCCCTCATGGCCGCCCTGCCTGTCCGCTTCAGCGCCCTGCGCATGCTGGCCCTGTGCGGGCGGACCGTCATCGTCGACGAAGTCCACGCCCTGCCCCCGTTCATGCGGCAGACACTGTCCCGGCTGCTGCACTGGCTCGGCGCCCTGGGCTTCTGCGACCCGCACTCGCCCTGGCAGCGCGGGACCACCGAGAACACCAACGGCCTGCTGCGGCAGTACTTTCCCAAGGGTTCCGACCTCTCGCTCCACGACATTCGCAAGCTGAGGGACGTCACCCGTCAGCTCAACGACCGGCCCCGAATGGTCCTCGGCGACCGGACCCCGGCCGAGGCCATGCAAAACTGGGGCATAGGCCTGCAATCCGGATGACTCGCAACGATCACTGGAAACCGCCGCGTCTATCCGGTCCTGTTCGTGGACGCCATCAACGTCAACATCCGCGACGGGCAGGTCGCGAACCGTCCGGTCTACGTGGTGATGGCGGTGACCGTGGACGGCACCCGCGACATCCTCGGCATCTGGGCCGGCGACGGCGGCGAGGGTGCGAAGTACTGGCTGTACGTGTTCACCGAGCTGAAGAACCGCTGCCTGGATGACGTGATCATGCTCGTCTGCGACGGGCTCAAGGGCCTGCCCGAGGCCGTGGAGACCGTCTGGCCTCGCACGATCGTCCAGACGGACAGACGGCGCCCAACTGCTCGTGCAGGCGGAGCAGTACAGCGTGCCAGCCCGGGCCGACGGCCCGGATGTGGCGAGGGATCTGCAGCAGAGGCGCACCCGGCGCCTCCTCTTGGACGGGCATGTGTCCATCGTCCCCCACGCGACAGGAAGCTCGCACTCTGACGGCATCGCGAAACGGGCAACTGAACAACAACATGTTGTTTCGTTGAATCATTGTGGTAGGCTGGCCGTATGACACGTGATGCTCGCGACGGGGCCCGCCGGCGGTTGTCCGCACTCGCGGAGGACCCCACCGCCCGCTGGGGCCCGGCGCGCAGCCTGGAACAGGACGCCGCACTGCTGGGGCGGTTGATGATGGCTGCGGCCGATCACCAGCAGAGTGGCGGCCAAACGGTGGACGTGACCCCGGATGATGTGGGTGCGGCACTCGGCTTGTTCGAGGACATGCGCCATCAGCTGGACCGGCTGGAATCCCAGGTGGTCATCGAGGCTAGGCGCCGAGACATGGACTGGCGACAGATCGCCCAGCATCAGGGGCTCAACTCCTCTCAGGCCGCTTCGCAGCGCTATCAGCGGCTGATGACCCGCCTCGAAGAGATCCGCCAGGGCGTCAGGTAGAGGGAGGAGGAGCACAGATGACGGACCAGTCCGAGGAACTGTTCGCAGCCGTCGACTCGCTGCTTGCCGCCGTCGACGACGGCACCGTGCTGCCTCTCCCGGCCGAGCGGGTGAGGCTGCGTGAAGCGGCCGGGCTGACCAGGGCGGCCCTCGCTCAGGCTCTCGGTGTACGCATGCCGAGCATCGAGGCGTGGGAGGCCGGACGGGCCGAGCCGAAAGAGGAACGCCGCGAGGCCTACCGCAGGCTGCTCGAAGGTCTTGCTCAGCGCCATCCCGCCCCCGTCCCGCCTCCCGGCAGGCCCGCGATCCCGGCAGAGCCCCTCCCTGTGCCGTCGGTCCAGACCGTAGTGGGCGCTGCGACAGCTTCACCCACGGCACCCGCGGCGCACGACACGCCACACACCCCCACGCCGGTTGCGCCGCGCCCGGCCAGGCCGACGGAAGCCGCGCCAGCCTCCGACTCACGATTCCCGAACGGGCCGCTCGCGGTGCTGGACGCAGACGGCACCGCGTACTGCCCAGGCGGAGTGCTGCTGGAGTGCCCCGCGACCACCATCCCGCAACTGGCCGACTGGGCACTGAAGGAGTCCGGACTCGGTGCCGAGCGACTGCACCGCCACGGCAAGGACTCCGATCCGCTGATCGTCCTCACCGCCCGGGCCGCCGCCCGCTTCGGCCTGCCCGCCGCTCTGGAGGACCGCCGCGCGCTGCGCCTGGCCGACAACCACCCGGTGGTGCGTGAACTCGCCCGCGCCAAGTGGAAGCTGACACGCCGCGGATTCGGCCCTTGGGCCCGCGTCTACCGGCCCGCCGAGGGCGGCCGACGTCAGTGCGTCCAGCTCGCCGTACTGCCCTGGGAGGCTCTCGACACCCGCACCTGGGGGAGTGCCGGCCAACTCCCGGCCCCCGAACTGGCCCAGGTCCTCGGTGACTACGCCACCCGCGTGATCACCCCGCGCGGCTCCGCGGCCGTATGCGGTCTGGAACTGATGACCGTACTGCGCCCGCCCACCCGCCCCGTCAAAGACCCGGCCACCGACACCTGGATGTCCGGACCGAACCCCGGCGCCCTCACCCAGGCGGTCGACCCCGCACCGCCGGAAGCACCCGACGAGCACCCCGTCGTCACCGCCCGCTCCCCGCGCGGTCACCAGCGCACCCCCGCCGAAGTCCTCGACGAAGAAGCCTTCGAGTGGATCCGCGACCCGGAACAGCTCACCGACGACGAATGCGCAAAGCCGTTCGCGGTGGGCATCGACGTCAACATGGCCTTCGCCGCCGCCGTCAACCGGCTCACCGTCGGCCTCGGCGCCCCCGCCCATGTCAACCACCCCCGCTTCGACAAGAAAACGCCCGGCAGTTGGCTCGTCGACCTCTCCCACATCGACCTCGACACCCGCCTGCCCAACCCCTTCACCCCACACGGCCTGCGGCCCGAAGGGCCGGCCTGGTACGCGACCCCCACCGTCGCCTACGCCGCCGAACTCGGCCACGACATTCGCCCGATCGAGGCCTGGCTGCGCCCCGAATCCGGTTCCTACCTGGACGGCTGGTACACCCGGCTGCGCGATGCCTACCTGGCCACCATGGAACGCCTCGGCGTCAGCGCAGGCATGAACGAGGCGGACTTCCTGGCCGCCATGGAACACCACAAGGACACCGATCCCGCGCAGGCCGCCGTCCTCTCCGCGATCAAGGCAACCGTCAAGGGCGGCATCGGCAAGCTCCGCGAACGCCCCCAGGGCGCCGGCTACCGGCCCGGCGAGCGCTGGCCCGCTCTGGAACGCCCCACCTGGCGGCCCGACATCCGTGCCGCCGTCATCGCCGCCGCCCGCGTCAACATGCACCGCAAGATGTCCAGACTCGCCGCCACCGGCCTGTTTCCGATCGCGGTGCTGTCCGACTGCGCCGTCTACCTCTCCGAGGGCCCCACCCCGCTGGACTTCCTGCCCCGCACCCCCGAGGGCAAGCCGCTGCCCGGCGGTTTCCGCCTCGGGGTGAGCCCCGGCATGGTCAAGCACGAAGGCACCCAGTCACTGATGTGGGCGGTGAAGATGCTCGACGAAGGCCACAACCCCGCCCGGCACATCAAGGGCACCGACGCCGCCGCGGGCGGGGAGTAGGAACCGCACATGGGCATCTTCCGCGACAGCCTCGACAAAGCCACCGCCAATACCCTCACCCGCCCCCTGCCCAAGTCCCCCCAGGCCCAGATGCGTTTCCTCGTCAGAACCGCCAAGGGCACCCGGGCCGCAGCCGACATGCTGGGCGTCTCCCAGCGCACCGTCGAGCGCTACGTGAAAGGCCAGATCAAACAGCCCCGTCCGGAACTAGCTGCCCGCCTCACGGACGCAGTCCGCCGACGCTGGCAGCCCCGCGTACGCGCGAAAGCCAGACAGCATGCGGTCACCACCGGCGGCATCACGATCGAGACCCGTGCCCGGTTCGGCTACACCGCCGCCCCCGGCACCACCGACGACGCACGCATCCGCCTGATCACCCAGCACCTGCCCCCCGACTACGCCTCCCGCCTCCTCGATGCCCACACCGTCGGCGCCACCGACCAGCAACTCCAACAGATCGCCGCCGAAGGCCTGCAGGAGATCTACTTCAAAGAACGCGGGCGTCGCGCCGCCGGTCTGCATGTGGCCTTCACCGACATCGACTACGTCGAGCTCGATTTCTGATTCCCGTGCCCGGCGGAAGTCAGGTGGCATCTGTTGAGCCGAAGCGTGAAAACTGTCACCGAGGCAGGTCTCTTGTCACCAGTGGCTGCCGGGTGCTTCAACATGCGGAGGGGAGTGTCGGTGCGGTTGCTGCCTCAAGGCTTCAGCGGTCCGTGTCGGCGGGCTGTTCCTCGGCTTGGGGCACAGTGGTCGGTTCCGGCGCGTCAGGGGCGCTGTAGTAAACCGAGGTGCCCTGCTTGCTCCGTTGAGCCTGACTCTTGGCCACGAGTCCTTCGAGGGTGATCCGTACGACCTTGGTCTTGATGTCGCGTTCGGGATGGGCCTGGCCGAGCACGGTGGAAATTTCCGTAGCGGAGCGCGGTTCGCTCTGCTCGGTAAGGTGGCGGCGGATGAGTTCCACCAAGGTGGTCTGGGCCGTCTTCGTGGCGGCCACCGCCTTGGGCGTGACCTTCTTGGCCGTCGGGTCTGCCTGTGCGGCGGCGGTCTTCTTTGCCCTTTGCCTGCCGCGAGGGCTGGCGTCGGCACCCTTTCGGGGGGAGGACACGGTCGCGCTCGCGAGGGTCGCTGCAGGCTCGGCCGGTGACTCCGTGATACCGAGTGCCTGCTGCATGTTCACCAGCACAGTGTGGTCCTGTTGCAGGGCGGTCAGCTGCTCCTGCAGGGTGGCTATTTCCGCCCCGATGCGTTCCTGTTCCTTGAGATTGTGCTTGAGGTCGCCGGTCACCTGGGTGATGTACTGGGATGTCAGTCCCGTGGCGACAGCTGTGCTCTCGGACATGGTGCTGGCCTTTCCTCGGTGTACGGCGCCGGCCCATGGACCGCGTCACTCCCAGCCTGCGGCAGGCGCGGGCGAACTTCCGGGACGTGTACTCGCTGCCGCGGTCCGAATGGAAGATCACGCCACGGACGTCACCGCCGCGGGTGGCCGCGGCCATATTCAGCGCGGCCACGACCAGGTCCGCGTCGTGACGGTCGCCCATCGCGTAGCCGAGCAGGCGCCGGGAGAACAAGTCGATGACCGTGGCGAGGTAGAGCTTTCCCTCCTCGGTGACGATCTCCGTCATGTCGCCCGCCCAGACAAGATCAGGCTCCTCGGCGGTGAAGTCCCGCTGGACGAAGTCGGGTGCGGCCGGCCGCTTGCCCGCCTGGTCAGCCCGTTTCGGCGTTTCACCACCCGGGCGACGAGGCCGAGTTCGGCCATCAGCTTCGCGACGGTGTTCACCGAGATGCGCCAGCCCTTGCGGACCAGCAGGATGAAGATCTTCGGTGATCCGTAGGTGCCGCCGGACTCGGTGAAGATCTCCCTGATCTCGTCGGCAAGTTGTTGCCTGCGCAGTTCACGCCCGGTGGGCCGCCGACCGCGCCACTTGTAAAACCACGACTCGCTCACGCCCAGGGCGCGGCACGAGACGGTGTGCGGGATGTTGTGCCCGGTCCTGTGGTCGCTGATCACCCTGGCCACGGCGGCCGGGTCCGCCGCAGCTACTTCACCCACAGGACCATGCAGCGTTTGAGGACATCGCGCTCCATCCCCAACTCCTTGTTCTCCTTCTTCAGCGCCGCGTTCTCCGCTGTCAGCCGGGCGATCAGCGCGTCCTGGTCCTCCGGCGTGGCCTTCTCCGCCCGCTTCGCCCGCGAGACCCAGCTCGCCAGGGTCGTCTCGTTGATCCCCAGGTCCTCCGCGACCTCGGGGACCGGCTTCCCGGTCTCCGTCACGATGCGTACCGCCCCCTCACGAAACTCCGCCGTGAACTTCCGACGCTTCTCCGCCATGACACTCAACTTCCCCTGCTGTCACGGCTCCACGCTACGAGGGGAACCTCACCTCGAGGGCTCCCCGGCTGCTGGTTGAGGTGCGCGCGCCTTGTGTGATCGCTGATGACCGAGATGACATCGGGGTGGCCCTCGGACCGACGGCATGCTGTGCGAAACGAGGAGGGTCAAGTGAGCAAGCAGTCTGGCTGCGTACGGTGCGGCATCGGTACGGGCAAGGGCCATCACTCGGCGGTGGTCGATGAGACCGGGGCAACCCTCTGGTCGAAGAGGATCGACAACGACGAATCGACGATCCTGGCCTCGCGGGAAGAGATCCTGGAGTCGGCCGACGAGGTCCGCTGGGCGGTGGACATCTCCTGGACGTCCTCCTGCTCGCGGTCCACTGCCAGTCGGCGAGGAGACGCCAGGCTGTTGGTGTCAAAGCGACGGGGCCGAACACCTCTGCCTGGTCCAGCAGTACGCCCCGCCCGCAGCTGAGGGCAAGCGCGACAGCCCTTGGCCGGGGTGGATGGCTCCGCACTACAACGGCAGGCGTTCGAGGGCCTCTTGGAGGTGGGGCTCACGCAGGGCGCGGGCGAGTCGGACCTGCTGGTGCTCGGCCAGGGGCAGTGGGCCGCGAAGCAGCGCCCACCAGTCGGCGTCCCTCAGAGCGTGTCGGTCGATGCGTTCCTGAGGCACGCGTACTCCCAGTTCCAGACGGTCGGTGACTTCGGCGGGCACGTCGAGGAGACGCGCCATGGACTGGGCCTCCGTATCCGGATCGGCTCCGTAGTCGTGTCAGGGCCGACGGGCTCGGCGCGGGCGACAGCCTGCCGCAGCGGGTGACTGAGTGCGTTGTGGCAAACCGGATCTCGTTCGAAGCCTGCGGTGCGGGTGATCGCTCGGACAGGGATGCCCATGTGGTTGTGGGCATGAAGAAACGGGCCCCTTGGTAGTGACGTGGTTGTTGAGGCCGGTCACGAGCAAGGAGACCCGTTGTCTGACGAGTTGACCATCCCTGCTGTGCTCGCGTCCACCACGGTCACCCCTGGGTGTGACTGCTACGTGCACAGGTTCGGTTCGATCGCTCCGGTATGGCGGGCTCGGTGCTATCCGAGTGACATGACGGATGCGGAGTGGGCCGAGGTCCGCTCCGCGATGCCGGTATCGGCCTGGCTGCTCAAGCGGGGCGGACGGCCGGAAGCGTACTGCCACCGCGAGATACTTGACGCTGTGCGCTACCTGGTCGACAACGGCGTGAAGTGGATGGCCATGCCGGTCGACTTCCCGTACTGGCGGGCGGTCTACGACTTCTTCTGCCGCTGGCGGGCCTGCGACTACGTGCGTGAACTGCACGAACGCCTGCGCCGCACGGCGAGGGAACGCGCAGGCCGCAACACCGAGCCCAGCGCGGGAATCATCGACAGTCAGTCGGTGGACGCCTCCGAGACCGTCGGCGAGGACAGTCGCGGATACGACGGCGGCAAGTCACGTGACGGGCGCAAGCGCCACATCCTGACCGATACCGAGGGCCTGCTCCTGGAGGTGACCGTGACCACGGCCGATGTGCACGGCTCCAAGGCCGCCCCCGCACTGCTGGAGACGTATCCGGCCCAGCCGGGCCGGCTGCTGAAGCTGGTGTGGGTCGACAGCGCCTACCAGGGCCCCGCACTGGCCGAGGCGTTCGCCCGTCACGGGGTGCGCGTCGAGGTCGTGCGCCGCTTGGACGGACAACGCGGATTTGTCGTACTGGCCCGCAGGTGGGTGGTGGAGCGCACTCTGAGCTGGCTCTCCCGCTCACGCCGCCTCAACCGCGACCACGAACGCCGCCCCGACCACCACGCCCAGATGGTGTGGTGGGCCGCCGTGATCAGGCTGTCGAGGCGCCTGGCCGGGGACGCTCCGCGCTGGCCGGAGAAGCGCCCCGGCCGACTGCTGAAGGCGCGGGCATGAACCGCCCGTCCTTCGCCCGCACCAGCCAGCCCCGCCTCTCCAGCACGTAGGCACGGTGCCGGATCTTCTCCACCTCGTTCTTGATCTCCGCCTCCCGGCCCACCGCCCGCGTCAGCTCCACCCCGTTCACCGGCCCCGAAGCGGCCACCACCGCGGCGAACACCTCCCGGTACAGGCCGCTGAGCACCTCCTCGCCCATGCCCGACCGCCACACCTGCGGCCTCTCGCCATGCCCCGCGCCGGGGCCGCTCTGTCCCACGGAGGCAGCCATCGCACCACCAGACCGCACGGAGACCGGCGTATTGACCGGGCTCTCCCCGGCCAGCACCGACACGAGCTCCTCACTCCCCACCCGGGCCCGCTCGACCCGCTCCCGCGCGGCATCCACCTCCGCCTGAGCCTGCTCCAGGACCTCTGTCCAGGACTCCAGATCCTGCCCCGCCCGCGCCTCACGCTGTTCCATCAACCCCAGCACCGACGGCATCGCACCCTCCTCGATCCACAACAAGCCGTCGGCTGCCTGCCCCTACCCCTCCGCGATCATGCCCCGGACACGAAGAAGTCCCTGCTCATCGAACAGGGACTCCCTTTGCCACAACGCACTGATGCCCCGACTGTCAGGCGCAGCCGCGCGGGCGGCGATGACGAACTGAGGGCTGCCTCGACGTTGCTGGCACAGTCGATGCGGCCGGCAGCGACACACCGTCATATTCATCCGTGGCCGTAGCATCGAACTGCGCTGCCGCAGAGCGGAATGGGCGGCACACATGCATTCCTCCCGGAGCAACACCGACCGTCACGGTGCATCGTAGGGTTGCATGTGGCTGACTTTCGGCCGCGTTTCGAGAGCACCGGGTCCTTGGCCGGCAGCTGACGCATCCCCAGGGACAAACAGCCCGGTGCACCTCGTGCGCGAGCCACAACAGGCCAGCCCACGGCGGCCTTTCCACCCCTTGTCGTACAACTGTCGGCCCGGTTCTCACGCCGTCCTGTCCACGCACGTTCCTGTCGGAACAACTCAAGCACCACACACAAAACAGGCCACGTGAATGCGACTTGGGGGACACGAGGTGTTATCAGCCACTACGCTCCCTCATGACAGAGCGTGAGCAACGCGGCCGGGGGGAGCCTGCCGTGCACGGCGCTCCCGTACGGGGATGCCCTCAACGGGCGCCTCTTCTCCGCAGCGACCCGTCCGGGGGCTGCATCTACGGCCTTCCCCGGTGCCCCCGACGGGGCACGGGGCCACACACCGAGGTAGAGATGCGTACGAATTTTGGTGAACTCGTCATCGAGCAGGCCATCGTGCATTCGGTACCCACGCGGACGAAGAAGGACTCCGGGGACTACACGGTCGAACTCAGCGACGAGGCCAGCCAGCTGACGGACAAAGTCCAAAGCGCGCTGGAAAAACGCCTGATCGGGATCCTGAAAGGTCATGCCCTGTCAGTGACAGAGGATCCTGAGCTCAAGTCCCCTCTCCCGGACTGGGCGCGGGGCTTCATGACGGGAGAGGAAGACTTTGTAGAGACCTCCTGTCAACTGGCCCGGCATCTTCAGGACGCACAGACGGGCTCGGCCTCCAGCGGGCTGCTGGTGGTCGCTCAGGTCAAGCTCGCCCGGCAGCGCGGCCTGCTTCTGATCAAGCTGGAGCCGGAGAGCGGAATACAGGCCCGACGTGTCGGGGAAGAGGGAAAGCGGACCTTTGACGTCCAGTTCTACGCCGACCTCCTGCTCACCCAGAAGGCCAACGTGTTCAAACTGGCCCTCTTCACCGCCGATGGCGTCGAGGCGGACCTGCTGCAGGGATGGGCGGCCGACCGGCAGCGCAGCCAGCAACGCATCTCAGGGTTCTTCCTGCGCACATTCCTGGGCTGCACATTCACGGAAGACCCGGCCGAGGTGACCGGGAGGTTCCACGATGTGGCACTCAAGTGGGTGAACAGCCGCCTGAGTGAGCCCGAGGACGCTCAAGCCCGCATCGACTACACCATGGCGATTCTCTCCGAACTCAACAGCGCGCCGGGCACCATCACCCCTCGAACGTTCACCGACCTGCACCTGAAAGGGGATCACAGGAGGGAGTTCCTCACTCACCTCTCCGAGAACGGCATCCCCGACCGGACCTTCGTCAAGGACACCCAACAGATCGACCCGCGCCTGCAGAAGATCCGGGTCGATTTCGCTAGCGGTGCCTTCCTTGTTGCCCCCCTGGACGTCATCGAAGAGACCGTCACCTTCGAAACCCTGGACGACGGACGGACCATGGCCACCGTGACAGGCGAAGTCACCAACACCCAGGGATGGGCGCCGCCTGGAGGACGCAGCAGGAAGAAGACTCCGGCTCCGCAGACGACAGACGCCGACGCCCTGGAAGACAGCCGTGACGCTGACGGTTAATGAGGCCTTCCACCGCTACCGTGCGGAGGAACCCCGCATCGAAGAGGCCGCCCGGTGCACTGCCGACCACATACGCCGACGCGCCGCCCGCGCCCGGTTCGACTGTGTCGTCGCTCAGCGCACCAAAGGCGTAGGCCGATACGTCGCAAAGATCCACCGCAAGGGCTACACCGATCCCTGGAACGACGTCACCGACAAGGTGGGTGTGCGGATGACCGTCCGACACCCGGAGTTGTACGATCCGGCCCTTTCCCTGGTCAAAGAAGCCTTCGACGTCAGCGACGACGTTGTCCAGGACTACCGTCTCATGCTGCCGGGACGTGAGGAACGCTTCGAGTATCCCCGGCTCCACGTCCAGGTACCGGCCATCGGCGGCTTCACGGACCCGGACGGCCAACCGTACGAGTGCGAGATACAGATCCGCACCCCCATCGTCGACGTCTGGGCCAACGACTACCACGACCTCGCCTACAAGCCGCCCGGCAACCTGCAGATCCCCTCCGATGTCAGTCGCCCGCTGTACCGTGCACTTGCCCTGATAGAGCTGTATGAGGCAGAGATCGGTCGGGTGATGGAGGCGCTGGAGCGGCACCCCGAATTCACCCGCGGCAACAAGCTCTTCGCGGGGACGGAGGGCATCTATCGCACGTTCGCCCACCACTCCTTTGACAGAGAACTCTCCCACGAGGTCATCGAAGTACTCCAGCGGGCGATCCCTGATGACATAAACGACTACAACTACCGACTGACGGAGTTCGCCGAAGCGCGACGCGGAGAACTGACCCGTGCCTACGTCCAGTTCGGCCCGACCAGCGACCACTTCCTCGAGGATGGACGATTCATCCTGGCCTCGCAGCCGGAAAGCCTCATCATCTTCGAGCGCCTCGATTTCGACAGTTTCACCCTGCGGGACCTGTGGGACGAGGGTCCGTTTGCCGACACCATGCTCTACGACATGGCAGAAATCTGGGGGATAGATCTGTGACCCGACCACCGCAGCCTGAGCCGTCCGCGGTCGTTGCCGCCACCGCCATGTTCGTCGAAGTCCTCGTCGTCGGCATCGGCTTTCTCACCGCACTGGGCATCCTGGCAGCCGCCATCGCCGGCCCCGACAACAGCAGTCGGCTGGCTCCCGTGGCCAGCACGCCTCTCGCGGCTGGTGCGGCCCTTGCGTTCGCCTACGCTGTGGGGATCCTGATCGACCGGGCTGCAGACACCGCCCTCACCCCCGCACGCCGCAGGCTGCGCGCCCAGTCCTTCCCCTCCTCCACCGCCTACGCCCAGGCACGCCTCAAACTCGCTGAGATTCCGGCCCTGACCGCCCGGGCCGACTACGCGCGCTCCCGCCTGAGGATCTGCCGCGGCTGGGTCCTCAACAGCATCCTGCTCACTCTGGCCATCGACCTCGCACTGGGACGATACTCCGTCGAGCACCGGCCCCTGCTCCTTGTCACGGCCACCATTCTCGGAGTCCTGGCCACTGTCGGCTTCTACCTGTCGTGGCACACCATCACTGCCACCGGCTACCGCAAACTGGCCGCGCAGACCACGTCCACTGTCACGCAGACCGTGCCCTCCCAGCCCCCAGCCCCGGCACCCGCGCCCCAGGCACCCTGACCATCGGCCCGCCACCCCGGACGGCCGCGTCGTAGGGGAGGGACAGCCGTGACGGCGGAGGAGGACTGACAGAATCGGATGACGCTTCCTGCCACCGGCCTGCCACGCACCGCCTGGAGACTCCCTTGGACCCGGCCCCGGCGGCTGTTCCGCAGCCGCTCACCGCTCAAGACCTGCACAGCCTGGGGCTGGATCCGCCCTTACCGCGCGGGCGGCGGCGCAAACCTCTACCTCTGCACGAGGACCAGCAAGAGGCTCTCCGTAAGATCCTCAAGCATCTCCACAGGCCCGGCACCCGCGGCCTGTACGTCGCCGCGACCGGCACGGGCAAGACCCTCGTAGCCAGCCGAGCCGCTCATCAGCTGGCGCGCCGTCTCCTATTCGTCGTCCCCACCCTCGACCTCGCGGCACAGACCGCCCTGGCCCTGCGCCGCGACGGTCACCGAGAGCCTCTCGTCATCGTTTCCTCCATGGACGCGGCCGCCCACGACGCCCTGGTCCAGGCGTGCATCGGCTCCGTCACCGACTACCGCCTCCTGGCCTCCCTCCTCGCCGCCGTCGGCGCGGGACCTGACGCGCTGCCCGGTCTGACGGCGGTGTGCACCTACGACTCCCTCGACAAGATCGAGAACACCCAGCACACCTCCCACCACGTTCCCGCCTTCGACCTCGCGGTCATGGACGAAGCTCACCGGATCGCTGGCCGGGCCGACAAGAAATGGGCCGCGGTCCACGACGCCACACGCATCCGCGCCGACCGCCGCCTCTACATGACCGCCACCCCGCGCATCTTTGCCGCACCCGACCTGGCCGAGTCTGCGGACCTCTCCCGCCCCCGTGGTCGCCTGCCCGCAGCAGGGGAGGGGAGCGACGCCCGAGCCAACTCCATGGACAACCCCGCCGTCTACGGCAAGAAGATCTTCGAATACACCCTCGCTCAAGCCATCGACGACGACCGGGTCGCCGACTACCGCATCATCGTCCCCACCCTCACCGACGACGACCTTCGCAGACGTCTCAACCTGCCCGCCCCCGGCACCACCGCGGATCAACAGCCCGCCACCGACGAGGCACTGCGAACCACTGCCCTGCACCTGGCTGTCCTCAAAGCCATGACCACCCACCAGCAGCGGCGCGTCCTGGTCTACTTCAACCTGGTCGAAGACGCCAAACGCTTCGCCCGCGAACTACCCCACACCCTGCGCCGCCTGCGTTCCCAGGCCCCCGACCTGTGCCCCGACATCAGCCCCGACGTCTTCTTCGTCCACGGCGACATGCCCTCCGCGCAACGCGCAGACACCTTCGCCAGGTTCGCGGCCTCACCACGGGCTGTCCTGGCCAACGCCAAAGTCATCGCCGAAGGCGTCGACATCCCCAGCGTCGACGCGATTGTCTTCGCCGACCCCACCCGCAGCGTCATCCGCTGCGTCCAGGCCCTCGGCCGCGCCCTGCGTTTGTCCGTCAGCGGCAAGATCGCCAGCCTCGTCGTTCCCGTCTACATCCCGCCGGGCACCGACCCCACCGACATCCTCGGCACCGCCTACGAACCGGTCTGGGCCATCAGCACCGCCCTCGCCAGCCACGACCACCGCATCCTCGAGCGTCTCCCCGACAAGGCCAACCGCCTGCCCAAAGAGATCAGCGGCCTCATCCAGCACCGCTGGCACTTCGACTTCACCGTTCACCCCGAGCGCATCGCCCGCGCCCTCGACTTCACCTCCTTCAACCCCCACGACACGGCCCTCTCCCGCTCCCGCCTCGCCGGACTTGCTGCAGCCCAGGCCTACCACGACATCCACCATCACCTTGACGTCCCCGCCGACTACACCGACTCCTACGGCTACGTCCTCGGCACCTTCATCACCACCATGCGCGACGCCCACACCACCGGCCGCCTCGACGCCGACTGGATCACCGAACTCGACGCCCTGGACATGATCTGGGACAAGCACGACGCCGCATGGCGTGCACGCCTCGCCGCAGCCGCCGACTACCTGCGCACCCACAACCACCTCGCCGCCCCCGCCACCACACCCACCGGGGCCTGGCTCGCCGAACAGCGTCACCTCGCCGGCAAAAACCAACTCGACCCCACCCGCGCCGCCGCCCTCACCCAACTCGACCCCGACTGGCGCCTGCCCCACGGCGCCGACTGGCACCGCAAATACCACCTGCTGCGCGCACACCTCGCCGAGGGCACCGACCCGGCCGCCCTGTCCCGTGACACTCTCCTCGGCGGCGTGAACATCGGTTCCTGGCTCCACCGTCAGCTCACCACCTGGCCCACCCTCCGCCCCGGCCAGCAGCAGCTGATGACATCCCTCGGACTGACCCCTGAGAACAACCCGCTGACCCCGGCCCGCCGCACCCGCCGCACCTTCGAGCAGACTGCCCAACTCCTGGAACTCTTCCTCCACCGCGAAGGTCGCGCTCCCACCGCACGCGAAGCCATCCGCGTGGACGACGAGACGGTCAAGATCGGCGCCTGGCTCGCCAAAGCCCGCACCAAGCACCGTGCCGGCCACCTCCCGGACGCGCATGTCCGGCTGGTCGCCGCGCTCTTCGACGGCGACTGGACGGCCGAAGACGCTGCCCCTGCCGTCGTTGTGTAGGGCTGTCCGCCGCCCGGATATGCCCCCAGGGCAGGCAACATTCGGCGCCGACGGACACCTTGAATCCCGTACCGCAGCACCAGTGCTGAAGAGCGGGAACGGTCCGGTCGCCCACCACGGTTGGTGTGCCCGCACCTGCCGGTGCGGTGGCCTTATCCTCAGTGGGATCCTCGGTGGCCCGGTCGACCAGGAGACAGACGCCGTCCGCGTCCACCGGGTACGTGCCACGCTTGACGTTCACCTCGTCCTCTCTGGCGGTCCCGGCGTACACCTTGCGCTCCAGTACAACCAGCCGCATCTTCAGGCAGTCCTCTTCGACTCCGGCCCAGCGTCATCAGGACGGGCCGAGGTGGCTGTGAAGAACACGCCAGGAGGGGTCCCTTCAAGAGTCCCCTCGGCCGCCAGGGTCTTCAGGCAGCCCCGGACGTCTCCATGTGGGCACCCCGGCGTACGACTGCGCTGCCGTGCCGGACGGGTAACGAACCCACCGGAAAGTCGAACGCTTTATCGAATTATTGGAATGCGGAAGGCGAGCACGCAGGGCACTCTCATCGCTTGGAGCCTCACCCCTCAACATGGCTGAACTCTTTCCGCTGGCCTTGAAGAAGAGGACGGCCACTCCACCCGCCCATACTCCGTTTCGCGGCCTGTCTGACGCCCGCCACTGCGACCGTCGTCGCAGCTCAAGCCGTCATCCGTGAGATGAGGCAGGACAGCTGACCGCAAGGAAATCTTGATCACTCCTGCCTCGGAGAAGTGATGCATTCACGTCACACACGGTGTGACAGAGGCTCCTTGAATGTACGTTTTCCACGGGCATTGTCAGTGGGGGCGTCTACCTTCCGAAGGAGCTTGGGGACAAGCGCCCTTGGCGTCATGAAGGGGGAACGGTGTCGCCGGAAGAAGAGAAACCCGCAGCAGCGGACAGCGCGACCGACGCGCGTAAGGTCGTGGCATATCTGGTGCGGCCGGAGTCCAGCGAATACATCGCGATCATGGACGTGCTGGAGGGGTCGGTGACCGACCTGACAGCCGCCGAAGTCGCGACGGCACTGGCGGCTGCCGGAATGCGCCTGGACACACGCCTGGTGGAGACACGCCTGGGCGCACTGAAAGGCATGGGCGCGGTCTCGTTCCGGTCGGACACCAGCCACGCACGCCGATACGCCGAGATCCTGCCCCGGAACTGGCGCTACACCGCCAGCCCCGCTGGCCGGCGCGTCCAGCGTTTCTACCGCCAGGTCCTGGCGGGAACGGTCACCGCGCGGGAAATCCCGATCGCCTCGCTGAGCCGCATCGTGTCCCACCTTGAGCGACTCGCCGCGGCATTGGGCGAGAGCGAGCCCGATACCGCCCTTCTCGACGCCACTGTGCTGGACGCCGTGGGCTCCGTGTTCACCAGCCACGACGACCTCGACGCCGCCCTTGTCGGTGCCGAGGACGCCCTGATCACTCTCGCCGACCGCTTCGACCTGGATGAAGAAAACACCAACGATCTCAAGGGCCTGCTGGTTGACTATGCCACCCGCGTCGCAGCCGAACTCGACTCCGGCTCCGCACGGGCCGCCGCAGCACTCGCGGTGCTGCGGCCATGGTTCGGCCTGCTGGCCCAGGCGGCTGTCGATGCCTCCCAGGCCCGCGACCTCATCGCCGCGGGCGCCCTCAGCGCCTCCCGCGGCGGCCGCGCGGACGACTGGAACGGACTGTGCGCGTGGTTCGATGCCCGCACCGGACGGGCTGCACGCTTTTCGCTGCGCCTGGTGAGGGCGCTGCCGGGCATGCACGCCAACCTGCGCCGACTGCACTCCTCGGCAGGCACCGCCTCCACCCGCAGCCGCGCCCTGGCCCTGGCCCAGGCGGTGCTGACCCCGGAGATCGGGGTACAGATCTTCCAGGCCGCGGTTGGCGACCATGCCTGGCGCAAGCTCTACGGTCAGGCCGACGAAGACGACGACATGGGCCGCAACCCCTCCTGGCGGGGCGGACCTCAGGTGCCGGTGCCGACACTGCTGCGGACCGCCGGCCGGTCCGGGCCACGCGGCAGAGGCGCCGCACCACGCGACGACACCGCGGCCAAGACCGAGGTCGCCGAGGCCCGGGCACGCCGCCAAGCCGAACACCACAAGGCGCTCGCCGCGGTCCTGGCCGCACTTCCCGGGCAGCAACTGGACGAGGCTGCCGCCCGGACCGCGCTCGCCGCCCTGATGGCCGCCGCCCGCGCCGCCCCGACCGGACCCCGCCGCACCGGCACAAGCGGCGACCTCGCCTGCACACTCCTCCACACCAGCTCCGGTACCGGCATCCTGCACGCCCCCACCTGGCGGGTGCTCCTGCCCGGCCGCATACCCCTCTTCCACCGGCCCGGCCAGCGCCCTACCGCCGCAGCCCTGGCCGCCCTCGCGGACACCACGCCGACCGACGACCCCTCACCGCACGCAACCCTGCGCATCACCCCGCACACCGGCCCGCGCCCGCCCGACACCGACACATTTCCCCTCGTCGCCCGACAGGAGGGCGCGGCATGAGCAGAGACACAGACACCCCCGCACCGGCCCCGGCAACCCCTCCTTCCGCACAGCGGCGCAGAGCATGGCGCCCCGAGGCCGACGCCGAGACAGCCGCCCTCCTGCGCCGCCTGGCAGCCACCTGCTGGCTCATCGGCGGCCGCGACGACGAACTCATCGCCGCAGTACGCCGCAACGAGCATGCGCTGCGCTCCGCCGTCGCCCGGCTGGGATGGGTCCTGATCGTCGAACGCGACCTGGTGCGCCTGCGCAAGAGCCCGCCACCACGCCCCCAGGCATGGGCCGACCAAGGACCGAGCCCCGCCGCCTGCTCCTGGTTCTTCCTGCTGCTGGCCGCCGCCGAGTCGATGCCGCCGCGTACTGCCGTCGGACACCTGGTCACCCAGGCCCATGCCGCCGCTGCCGAGGCCGGACTGCCCGCCCACCACGACATCACGGAACGCCGCGCCATCCTGACCGCCCTGCACATGCTCGACGACCGCGGCGTGATCGAACGCCTCGACGGTGACCTCGATCGCTACCTCCACGACGAACAGGCACCCGTACTCCTGGCCGTCCACCACACCCGGCTGGCCTACGTCATCGCCAACCCCGGCAGCCTCGACCCGGCCGCCGACCCGCACGCATGGCTGGAACAGGCACAGCGCGAACCGGACGCCGCCCGCCGGATGCGCCGCGCGCTCGTGGACGACACCTGCCTGCACACCGCGCTGCTGGACGACACAGAGGCACAGTGGCTGAGCCAGCGCGTACGCGGCGACGACGGAGGCCCGCTGGCCGACGCCTTCGGACTCGTGCTGGAACGCCGCGCGGAGGGCGCCGCATTCGTCGTGCCCGACGAGGCCTTCCGCCACCTGAACGAACTCGGCCCGGTGCCCTTCCCCGCACCCGGGACCATCGCCCACGCCGCGCTCCTGCTGCTCGACCACGCCGCCCTGCACGGGAGCACCGACAACGCCCCCGGGCCAGGCTGGCGCGGTCTGACCGAGGAAGCGGTGGTGCAAGCACTGACGGCATTCGGCGCCGGCAACGCCTCCGGCCGCGGTGGCTGGAGCACCGAATATGTCCAAGACCCTGTCCTGCTCGCTGACGAAGTCCGCGACCTGCTCACCGGCACCCACCTGGCCCGGCTGACCCCCGCCGTCCACTCAGCCGACGGCAGGACGGCTTCCTTGTGGTGGTTCGCCCCTACCGCCGGCCGGTGGGCGGAGGAAGGCACCGCCCAGCCCAAAACCGCCCGCACTCGTGGACGCCGCGGCACACCGGCACCACAGAGCCCCCCGGCCTCCCCGCAGCAGGGCCTGTTCAGCACGATCGAGACCGGCAAGAACCCGGAGGAACACCCTGCATGAGCGACATCCTCGACCTGGACTTCGCGCTGCCCCCGGCGCCCGTACCGTCGGGCAACACCGGCCGCTTCGGCGGCCGCTGGCGGCTGGTGGGCGCCGGGCTGTCGAACGTGTGGCGCTACGGCGACCTGGACCTGCCCGCCGCATCGGGCCGGCTGCTGCTGCGCGGCCCCAACGGAACCGGCAAGACCACCGCGCTGGAAGCCCTGTGGCCCTATCTGCTCGATCTGAACGCAGCCAAGCTCGCCGCCGGCAAGGCACGCCCCACCACGCTGAAACTCCTGATGAGCGACGGCGCCCCCGCCAAGGGCCGCCGGTACGGCTATCTGTGGCTGACGTTCGCCGCCCCGGCCGGCGAACCGGCATCGAACACGCCGGACGGCACAGCCGACGGCATCGTCAGTTTCGGTGTGCGGCTGCAGTACTCGCCCAGCTCCACCCCCGCCGTCAGGGTCGTCCCCTTCACCGTGCCCGGCCGGCCGCTGAAAGACCTGGCGCTGCGCGGCCCCCGCAACAGCGCCCTGGAACACGAGGAGTTCTCCGACACCGTCGAGGCCGCCGGCGGACGGGTCTTCGCCGAACCCGAGGACTACATCGAAGAGCTGGCCGCCCGCATCTGGTCCACCACCTCCGGCGAACTGAGGCTTCTCGCCTCACGGCTACGGGAAGTGCGCAATCCCACCCTGCTGGGCGACGTCTCCCCGGCCGCAGCCGCCGACGCCCTGCGCCAGTCCCTGCCCGGCGTGGCCGAGGACGTGCTCACCGCCACCGCCGAGGCCCTCGCCGAATCCGACACCACCCGCGACGCGTTCCAACGCGACGAGCACGCCGCCACCCTCCTTGAGGAGTTCGCCCGCGTATGGACCGGGCATGCCGTCGACGTCACCCGCACCGCCCACACCGCCGCACGCCACGCCCACAACGATGCCAGCACCCGCAAACGCCACGTCCAGCAGTGCACCGGCCTGCTGGAAAAGGCCAGCGCCGAAGCCGCCCAGGCCGCAGGAGACGTCCAACGGCTCGAGGAGGCCCACCAGAAGGCCCAGGCCGCCGTCCGTGCCATCGAAATCAGCGACGTCTTCCGCTCCTACGGGCGCGTCGTCGACCTGCGTAAACGGCTCCACGCCGAACAACGCGCCGCATCCAGCAGCTACGACAGCCTGCATACCGCCGCTCAGCAGGCCCGCACCCAGACCAGCACTGGCCAGGACGCCCTCGACGACATCATCGGTGACCTCGCAGAAACCATGGCCCGTGCCGAGACGGCCGGTTCTCCGCCGGTGGCCCTGGAGAGCCTGCTCGCCCATCACCCCCGCGCCCGCGTCACCCGTCCGGTCGCCGACCGCATTGCCGACCCGGGCCCAGGTATCACCCTCACCCACGACCATGAGGGCCTCGACCAGCTTGCCGCCACGTGGAGGGCCCGAGGCCACGAACACCGTTCCACGGCCGACCGGGCCACGCTGGTCCTGCGCGACCACGAGCCCGTCGCGGCGGCCGAAGAAACAGCCGCGACCGCACACCGCACGGCAGCAGGCGCCGAGAGCGCCTACGACGAAGCCAGCCAGGCCCACGACCGCGCCACCGCGGCGGCCCGCTCGGCAGCCCGCCAGGCCCTCGCCGAGGTGATGCGGTGGGCACCCGAACATCCCACTCTGCGGGGCCTGCACGACGAAGCCACCCTGGACGGGGACGAGCCGACGGTGTGGGACACCGACGACGTCGACTCCCTCATCCACGCCGAACCCGCCGCAGTCCGCAACCGACTCAACACCTGGGCCGACCAAGCCCTCCGCACCGGCGAAACCCTCGCAGCCGGTCACGAGAGCGCAGCCCAACACCACCTCGCCACCGCAGCAAGCCACGCCGCCACCGCCGCTCAGCACCGCACCGAAGCCCGCCACCTGCGCTCGGGACAGCTTCTGCCACTGCCGCGCCCCGACTGGGCCGGGCCGGGCGAGGACGACACCGCGTTCGGCAGCCTGCTCGAATGGCACCCCGCCCTCGACGACGCCGACGACCACAAGGCCCTGCTGGAGCTGGCCCTCGCCAGCGCCGGAATCCTCGGCGCCCACCTGCACAACGGCGGCGTCACCACCCACACCTGGCACATCACCCCCACAGGGGCCGTCCAAGAGCACAACCTGACCGCCGCCCTCACCACCGCCCCCGGCCACCCGCACGCCGGCATCGCCCACGCCGTCCTGCAGCGCATCGCCCTGGCCGACACCGCCGCCGACCGCCGGGACGCACCAGCGCTCGTCATCGGCCGCGACGGCACCTTCACCGCAGGCCCCCTCACCGCCGACCCCGCCACCGCCCTGCGCGACGCCGACCACCAGATCCCCGCCGCCTCACACATCGGAGCCCGAACCCGCCTGGCCCGGGCACAAGCCAGGGCCGACGAACTCGACGCCACCGCCCAGGAACTCGAGACCAGCGCCGCCAACGAACGCCGGCTCGCCGACGAACGCCGCCAGCAACGCGACGCCCTCCGCGCCGAAGGACGCAGCTTCCCCCCACGGGACGAGCTGACCACCGCCGAGGCCGAACGTTCCCGCACCGCGAAGACAGCCCATGAACGCCACCGCACCGCACGGACCCTGCGCCAGCGGGCCGATGACACCGCCGCCGAACACACCCGCCTGCGCACCGCCTGGCAGACCCGCGCCCGCAGCCTGGGACTGCCTGCCGACCCCGCCGGCCTGGCCCAGCTGATCGACACGAGCCAGGCATCCGTCCAGCAGCTGAACGGCTGCGCAATCCAGCTGGCCACCCGGCTGCTGCCCCGCATCCAGCGCATCGTGCAGACCCTGCCCGCCGAAGCCGCCCTCACCGAGCACCTCGCCGAACTCCAGCACACCGCCCAGGACATGCACATCACCGTGCTCGAAACCCAGGCAGAACTCACCGAAGCCCAGTCCCACGGCGACGCCGACGACGCGGCACGCCGCTACGAGCAGGCCACCGCACAGACCAAGGACCTCCACCAGCAGCTCAAACACGGCACAGAGCAGACCCTCGCCGCCGAAAAACACCTCAGCACCTGCGAAAGCAACCTCACCGCCGCCCAAGAACGCCTCAACGAATCCCTCCCCCTGCAGAAAACCACCCGGGCACACCTGACCGCCCTGCTCTCCTGGCCGCCACTCGCCCAGGCCCTCGGCGTCGACCCCAGCCTCCCCTCCCAGGACACCGCCACCCTCCTCACCTCCGTCGACGCCCTGCTCGCCCGCCGTCCCACCGCCTCCAAGAAGACCCTCGGCGAACGCTACGACGCCGTCCGCGCCGAACTCGCCCAGACCTGGACCATCGCCCGCGACGACCTGCCCGCCGGCATCGACCAACTCGACACCTTTGTCCTCACCCACGCCGAAACCCACCACGACCCCCTCACCGCAGCCCAACGCGCCCGCACCCTCGCCGACCGCGCCAAAGCCGCACTCGACGCCGCAGAAGCGGCAGCACTGCGCGACTTCGTCATCGGCCGCCTGCCCTCCGCCATCGGCACCGCATGGGCAGCCCTGACCGGCTGGAAGAAGACCGTCAACCGCAAAATGCGGGCAGCTCAGGCATCCTCCGGCGTCGGCGTACAGGTCCAGATCGAGCTGCGCAGCGACCTCGACGCCGCCACCCGCACCGTGCACGAACTGTCCTGCAAAGTCGGCGACGCCCTGCGCACCGATACGCAGAAGGAAGAAGTCGGCCAGGCACTGCAGTCCCTGCTGGCCGCCGCCGACGGCTCCACCATGAAAGAACGCCTCGCCACCGCCGTCGACATCCGCAACTGGGTCGAAGTCCGCTACCTCGTCGAACGCCCCGGCCCCGACGGCAGCCCAGTCACCGGCCAGTGGGGCTCGCGCACCGGCCTGTCCGGCGGCGAACGACGCCTGGTCGTCCTCGCCCCCATGCTCGCCGCCATCGCCGCCAGCTACGACCGCTTCACCCACACCGGCCTGCGCCTGGTCCCACTCGACGAAGTCCCCGCCGAAGTAGACGAACGAGGCCGCGAAGGCCTCGCCCGCTATCTCGCCGAACTCGACCTGGACATCCTGTGCACCTCCTACCTCTGGGACGGAGCACCCGGCGCCTGGGACGGCATCGACGCCCACGACCTCGAAGCCGGCACCGACGGCACCGTCGTCGCCTTCCCCATGCTCATCCGCACAGCCCAAGCCCTGCCCGGAGACACGGATACCGCACCCAAGGCCGGGGGAGCGGCATGAACTGCCCTCTGTGCGACGGAGCATGCGACGGAGCCGACCTGGCTCCGCTGCTCAACCCCGAACTCACCTGGCTGTGGCAGGCCCTGGCAACAGCAGCCGACCGCCGCGGAGACGAATCCCTCACCAGCGGACCCGCCGTGACCGTGACACTCCCCGCCGAACCGGCGCAACGAGCCGCCGCAGCCGGACTCATCGACGGACAGCTGGAACCGGGCCAAAACCGCCGCGTCAGCCTGGAACGACTGACAGCCGCCGTAGCCACCCGCGGCCCCCGCCTCACCCCCGGCGCCGTCGCAGCCCACGCCTCGAACCGACGACTGGCAGCAAACGCCCGCCGCCGCGCCCAGCAGACCGCCGCAGCCGACGT
The DNA here is from genome assembly GCF_044757425.1 of Streptomyces sp. NPDC091281. Taxonomy (NCBI): domain Bacteria; kingdom Bacillati; phylum Actinomycetota; class Actinomycetes; order Kitasatosporales; family Streptomycetaceae; genus Streptomyces; species Streptomyces sp. NPDC091281. The sequence continues at coordinate 82,172 of NZ_JBIVUY010000022.1, forward strand.
GATACGCACTCGACTCGAAAGAACAGCAGCCGACTTGCCCCGCCACGTCCGTGAACTCATCGGCCCCGATACCGTCTTCACCCGTCTGCGCACTCAGGGCTGGATCACCCGCCTGCTCAACGCACCGGATCCGTCCGCACTCCTCGGCCAGGCAGTGCAGGTCGTCACGCAACTACCGCCGCCCGGCCAGCGCATCGACCGACGCCTCCTGGTACCCGGAAACCCCCATGCACTCGACACGGGCGCACTGCCGGCACTGGTGCTGGCCCTGACCGGCTCCTCCGGCATCCCCGCGCGTTCGGGCTGGGCCCGCCTGGGAGTGGACTTCGACGACCTGCTCGGCGGACTCATCATCACCGGCATCACCCCCCGCGGCTGGCGGATCCCGCCCGGCGCGACCTACACCCTGCCGCCCCGAGAACTGGCCCGCATCGACTGGGAGCCGCCCGGCAGACCCGACCGGTGGGCCTTCGTCACCGAGAACCCGTCCGTGCTGGCCGCAGCCAGCAACCACCCCATAACCCAGGACAGTCCCGCGACACCGCGAGTGATCTGCACCGCCGGCACACCCTCGCAGCAGGAATGCGACGCCGTCGCAGCCTTGTCGGACGCAGGCTGGAACGTCGCCGTCCGAGCCGACTTCGACCAGGCCGGCCTCGCCCACGTACGCGCCCTCCTCGCTGCGGCACCAGCCGCGATCACGTGGCGGATGAGCACAGCCGACTATCTCGCAGCCGCTGTCACGGGCACCGACACTCTGCACCTGCAGGATGCCGACGCCCCTTGGGACGAGCACTTGGTACCCGCGATGCGCAAACACCGCGTACCGGCCTACGAGGAGGACCTTCTTCCCGCGCTGCTCGCGGACATAACGGCCGGCGCACCGGACTCCTGCCCTCCATGACATCCGGCAGTGGCTACTGAGGCTGAGCGTGGTGCCCACAGTGGTGTTGTGAACGAGCCCGCCGGGGCATCCGGACATCCCCCATGTGGCCTGCGGTTTTGCTGAGGTTAGGGTGACAAGGTCAAAAGCTAAAAGGAGGACCGCCGATCCGGCGGAACAGGCCCGTGCGCGGTGAGCAGGAGGTGAGCCGGATGGCTTCCAACAAGTACGGGGCCGTCTGCGCGGCCGACCACTGCTCCGTGTACGTACAGCCGGGTGCCGGTGTCCGCACCCGACTCAACGACCGCTGGCAGGTGTACTGCCCAGCTGACGCCCCTCAACTGGACTCGGCTGACGCAAGCAAACCGGAACTGGACGCGCCCCGGCCCGCAGGCCAGGTGGTCCAGGACGGCACGAACCGGTTTGCCGGACTGTGTGTGGAGTGTTCAGTGCCGGTCGCGGCCGGCGCCGGAGTGCTGGTCCCCTGCGAGGACGGCAAGCGGCGCGTCCAGTGCCCTACCTGTCAGGACGTTACCTTCCGGTGTGAACGCTGGAATGAAAAGGATCAGTTCGGAACCGATCCGTGGATTACAGACGTGATCCCGGCTGGGTGCGCATCGACGCTTCCGGTACGTGTGCTGGCCCTGACTCGCCCGTGCTGGAAGTGCGGCGAAGCCACCACCTGCATCGTCGGCTTGCATCCAGAGCGACCGTCCCCCGCTGAGGGCTCACCGAGAACCGTGGACGAGTCCTCTCGAGCCTGGGTCAAGGAACTGCTGCACGAGCAGGGATTCACCCGCCTGGCTGCTTCGATCAAGCCCCGGTGGAGCTCCACGCTCAGCCAGCTCTATCTGAGCAATGGCTGCTTGTACTGTGACGCCCTGCAAGGAGACTTCCCTCTGGAAGAAGAAGTCTCCGACCTTGTCAGAGACGGGGGAGTGGAAGCACTGGACACACTGTTTGTGACAGAGATTGCCTCGCCGCGGTGGCAGCGGGTCGTCCACGGCACGCGTGGCAGAGGCAGTGCCCTGCTGATATGACCAGGCCGGGACAGCCCAGCGGGGCCCTTGGTCGGATCGGCGCGGGTCACCGCTCCGCAGCGTCGAGTTGGTCGGTGATGGACGGCTCCGGCCGCCCGTAGTGCGCGGAGGCCGGAGATGTGGTTGGCTCCCAAGCGGGTCCAGTATCGCGATCGCCTCCAACGAGGTGTTCACCGGCTGGAGCAGGACCTTTACTGATCCACGGCTCTGCGCGGCGATCGTGGACCGGCTCGCCTTCAACGCCACCCTCATCGAGACCGGCACCGAGTCCTACCGCCTGGCCCGCTCCAAAACCAGGGCGGAACAGAAGGGCAGGCAGTAGTAGCGCACCCGATCAGCTTCGCCAGCCGATGCCATGGGACGATCTTCGCCGAGACGAGCAGGCGGAGGGGGCGGAGTTGCAGTACATCGTGCACGAGGACCCGGTCGGCCGGGCCGGGAACAACTACCTCGCCCAGGCCGATCTGAACCGTTCCGGGTTCGGTAGGGGCTCGATCATTTGAGAGGATCGAGTCATGGCACGTCCTTCCCAGTACCCGCTAGAGCTGCGCAAACGAGCTGTCCGCATGGTCGCCGAGGTGCGGCCGGAATACGACACCGAGTGGTCCGCGATGAAGGCCGTCGCGTCGAAACTCGGCATCGGCACGACCGAGACGCTGCGTAAGTGGGTGCGGCAGGACCAGATCGACGCCGGCGCCCGGCCGGAAGGCAGCAGCGTCTTTCTTCGCGGCCGAGCTCGACCGGCCACACACACGCTCGTAGCGTTCATCGACGAGCACAAGGGCCGCTTCGGCGGCGTCGAGCCGATCTGCCGGGTCCTCACCGACCACGACTGCAAGATCGCGCCCTCCACCTACTACGCACACCGCAAACGCCAGGACGCCCCCGCGGCCCGCACCGTCCGCGACACCGAACTGAAGCCCCTGATCAAGGAGGCGTACGACACCAACTACCGTGTCTACGGTGCCAGAAAGATCTGGCGCCACCTGAACCGACAAGGCCATTTCGTGGCCCGCTGCACCGTCGAACGCCTCATGCGCGAACTCGGCATCACCGGCGCCGTCCGCGGCAAGAAGGTGATCACCACGATCCCCGACCCCACCGCACCCAGGGCACCGGACCTGGTCGACCGCGACTTCGTCGCCGACGCACCGAACCGCTGCTGGGTCGCAGACTTCACCCACGTGGCGACCTGGACCGGCGTCGTCTACGTCGCCTTCGTCGTGGACACCTTCTCGCGCCGCATCGTCGGCTGGTCGGCCGCCACCACGAAGGAGACCCGGCTCGTCCTGGACGCGCTGGAGATGGCCTTGTGGCAACGCGACCGCGACGAACACCCCCACGTTCGAGGCGAGTTGATACATCACTCGGACGCCGGGTCGCAGTACACGTCGTTCAAGCTGGCCGACCATCTGGATGCCGCCGGCATCGCGGCGAGCATCGGCTTGGTCGGGGACGCCCTGGACAACGCCCTGATGGAATCGACGATCGGGCTCTACAAAACCGAGTTGATCAAGCCCCAGCGGCCGTGGCGAACGCTCTCCCAGGTCGAGCTCGCCACCGCCGAGTACATCGACTGGTACAACCACAGTCGACTCCACGGTGAGATAGGGCACATCCCGCCCATCGAGTGCGAAGCAAACCACTACCTCAGCACCACGAAACCCCAGGTCACACCCAACATCTGAGCTCTCTACGGAACCCGGAACGGTTCAATGTGGGCGTCACCGGGATCGATGCACCGCGCGAGGCGCGCTTGACCATTGCCGCAGACCCCGCCGAGACCCCCGACTACGCAACTCTTCCAAGCCGGATTCGGGCCGCCCTCCGTGACTTCCACCTCACCCTCGGCCTGACCCAGGTCGGGGAACACGATGAGATCACCGACGGCTTGATCGACGAACTCCTTCTCGACGGGGAGCCCGTGCGTCTGGTCAAGCTGCAGCCGCGTACCTGATCGCAGCCTGGAGACCGGGCATCTCGAAGCGCTCGTGCGGGCGGCATCGGCGAGAAGTCCGAAGTGACGCGAAGATCAAAGCTGCGCCCTGGTTGAGGCAGCGGGGGAGGCACTCGCCCCAAAACCGGAAACACAGAAACTTTTCAACGAAGGAAGCAGCACACCGCCTGAGTAGCTAGCCAGCCCCGCGTGAGCGGGGCTTTGAGCTGGAGGCGGAGCCGGAAGCTCGGCGGGCAAGAGAGCGAAGCGATTTGCCCGCCCCCTGTCAGCGAAGATGACAGGGGGCGGGCTTTTTCGAAGCGAAGCGGAGAGAAAGCTAGCCTGGCGAAGCCAGGCCCGATCCGCAACGCGGATCGGTTCAACGCCCCCGCGAAGCGGGGGCGTTGCGCTGGGAGGCTGCGCAGCAGCCTCTTACCCGCTCCGCGGG
>NZ_JBIVUY010000023.1:0-31476 GCF_044757425.1 Streptomyces sp. NPDC091281
AACGGACGCTTCCTTCGTACTCACCCCAGCCAACCGGCTCAGGCTTTCCTCCGGGCATTTTCCCTTCGGTCTTGCGTTTCCGACTCTATCAGATCTTTTTCCGATCCGATTTTTTCGATGCTTTCCAGGTTTCCCGCTTCGTTCTCGCGGTTTCCCTTTCCGGCGGTTCCGACTTTATCAGAGGTTCTGAGTCGGATTTTCCGGCCCCTCTCGGAAGTGGCTCCGGGACGCGTGGCGTTCCGGGTTCCCGGTCTGGCGGAGCCGTAAACGTACTGGAGCGGGGCTGCTCGATGCAAATCGAGTGGCCCCGCTCCTGGTTCCCGTGTACGGGAGGGTGTCCGAGGGTCAGACCTCGACGACGACCGGGAGGATCATCGGCCGACGCCGGTAGGTGTCGGAGACCCACTTGCCGAGGGTGCGGCGGATGAGCTGCTGGAGCTGGTGGGGCTCCACCACGCCGTCCTGGGCGGAGCGTTCGAGGACCTCGCTGATCCTCGGGACGACGTCGACGAACGCTGAGTCGTCGATGCCCGAACCGCGGGCCTGGATGTGCGGGCCGCCGGTGATCTTGCCGGTCGAGGAGTCGACGACCACGAACACCGAGATGATGCCCTCGTCGCCCAGGATCTTCCGGTCCTTCAGCGCGGGCTCGCCCACGTCGCCGACCGAGAGGCCGTCGACGTACACGTATCCCGCCTGGACCTTGCCGGCGATCTTGGCCTTGCCCTCGATCAGGTCGACGACGACGCCGTCCTCGGCGATCACGATCCGGTCGTGCGGGACGCCGGTCATGGCGCCCAGCTCGGCGTTGGCCCGCAGATGGCGCCACTCGCCGTGCACCGGCATCAGGTTCTTCGGGCGGCAGATGTTGTAGAAGTACAGCAGCTCGCCCGCGGACGCGTGGCCCGAGACGTGCACCTTGGCGTTGCCCTTGTGCACGACGTTGGCGCCCCAGCGGGTCAGGCCGTTGATCACGCGGTAGACCGCGTTCTCGTTGCCGGGGATGAGGGACGACGCCAGGATCACCGTGTCGCCGGGGACGATCCGGATCTGGTGGTCGCGGTTGGCCATGCGGGAGAGGGCGGCCATCGGTTCGCCCTGGGAGCCCGTGCAGACCAGGACCACCTCGTGGTCGGGCAGGTCGTCGAGGGTCTTGACGTCCACGACCAGGCCCGGCGGGACCTTGAGATAGCCGAGGTCGCGCGCGATGCCCATGTTGCGGACCATCGAGCGGCCGACGAAGGCGACCCGGCGGCCGTACTCGTGCGCGGCGTCCAGGATCTGCTGGATGCGGTGGACGTGGCTGGCGAAGCTCGCCACGATGATCCGCTTGCCGGCGCCCGCGAAGACCGTGCGCAGGACGTTGGAGATGTCCCGCTCGTGCGCGGTGAAGCCGGGGACCTCGGCGTTCGTCGAGTCCGAGAGGAGGAGGTCGATGCCCTCCTCGCTCAGCCGGGCGAAGGCATGCAGGTCGGTCAGACGGTTGTCCAGCGGCAGCTGGTCCATCTTGAAGTCACCGGTGTGCACGACCATGCCGGCCGGGGTGCGGATGGCGACCGCGAGGGCGTCCGGGATGGAGTGGTTGACCGCGATGAACTCGCAGTCGAACGGGCCGACGCGCTCCCGGTGCCCCTCCGCCACCTCCAGGGTGTACGGACGGATGCGGTGCTCCTGGAGCTTGGCCTCGATGAGCGCGAGGGTCAGCTTGGAGCCGATCAGCGGGATGTCCGGCTTCTCCCGGAGGAGGTAGGGGACGCCGCCGATGTGGTCCTCGTGGCCGTGGGTCAGGACGATGCCCTCGATGTCGTCGAGGCGGTCCCGGATGGACGTGAAGTCCGGCAGGATCAGGTCGATGCCGGGCTGCTCCTCCTCGGGGAACAGCACACCGCAGTCGACGATCAGGAGACGGCCGCCGTACTCGAAGACCGTCATGTTGCGGCCGATCTCGCCGAGGCCGCCGAGCGGGGTGACCCGCAGGCCGCCCTTGGCGAGCTTCGGGGGCGGGCCCAGTTCGGGGTGCGGATGACTCAAAAGACTCTCCTCAAACACACGCGCCACGTACCGGTCGGGCACGTGGCGCGCGTGACGTTCGTGCAGAAAGCAGTTGTCGTGTGGAAGGCGCAGGCACCGGTGGCCTGCCCGTATTCAGTTGTGAAGTCTGTTGTCAGAGCTGTACCCCGCCCGCGGCAAGATCGATCTTGAGCTGTGCGGTCTCTTCGGGGGTCAGCTCCACCATGGGCAGGCGCAGCGGTCCGGCGGGCAGGCCCTGGAGGGCGAGGGCGGCCTTGGTGGTCATGACGCCCTGGGTGCGGAACATGCCCGTGTAGACCGGGAGCAGCTTCTGGTGGATCTCGGTGGCCTTCTGGACGTCGCCCGCCGTGAACGCGTCGACGAGGGCGCGCAGGTCGGGGGTGACGAGGTGGCCGACGACGGAGACGAAGCCGACCGCGCCCACGGAGAGCAGCGGCAGGTTCAGCATGTCGTCGCCGGAGTACCAGGCCAGTCCGGAGCGGGCGATGGCCCAGCTGGCGCGGCCGAGGTCGCCCTTGGCGTCCTTGTTGGCGACGATCCGAGGGTGCTGGGCGAGCCGGACCAGGGTCTCGGTGCCGATGGGGACACCGGAGCGGCCGGGGATGTCGTAGAGCATGACGGGCAGTCCGGTGGCGTCCGCGACCGTCGTGAAGTGGCGGTACAGGCCCTCCTGGGGGGGCTTGTTGTAGTACGGCGTGACGACCAGCAGGCCGTGTGCGCCGGTGCGCTCGGCCGTGCGCGCCAGTTCGACGCTGTGGTGGGTGTCGTTGGTGCCGACTCCGGCGACGACGTGCGCCCGGTCGCCGACGGCCTCCAGAACGGCTCGTACCAGGTCCGCTTTCTCCGCGTCGCTCGTGGTGGGCGACTCGCCGGTGGTGCCGTTGACGATCAGGCCGTCGTTGCCTGCGTCCACCAGGTGGGTGGCGAGCCGCTGTGCGCCGTCGAGGTCGATCGCACCGTCCGCCGTGAAAGGCGTGACCATGGCGGTGAGGACCCGCCCGAAGGGGGTCTGCGGAGTGGAGGTCGGAGCCATGGGTGACACGCTACTCGCTGCTCAGGCCGGGGTCTGCCCTAGGGGCAGGTGACAAGTCATGACAAAGGTGGAGCCCGGCACTGCCTGCTCGGGGGTTCAAGCAGTGCCGGGTCCGTTTGATCAGGCTAGATGAACTTCTCTAAATGCCGCAATACGGACACTTCGCACGGCTGATCCGTACATACGTCCCCGCCGCCGGTCCGCGTTACGGGGCGACCCGGCCGTTGGCGTTGAACGCGGCGTGGGTGAGGGGCATGAGCCTCGCCCACTCGGCCTCCATCCGTTCGCCGACCATCTCGATCTCCCGCTGCGGGAACGAGGGGACCTTGGCCAGTTCGTGCTGGGTGCGCAGGCCCAGGAAGTGCATCAGGGAGCGGGCGTTGCAGGTGGCGTACATGGAGGAGAAGAGGCCGACGGGCAGGACCGCGCGGGCGATCTCGCGGGCGACGCCCGCGGCGAGCATCTCCTGGTAGGCCGCGTAGGCCTCGCGGTAGGAGTCCTCCATGGTCCGGGAGACGAGGTCGAGCTGCTCCTCGGTGCCCTCGACGAAGACGTACTTGCCGGGGCGGCCCTGCTGGACGAGCTTGCGGGAGGCGTCCGGGACGTAGAAGACGGGCTGGAGCTCGCGGTAGCGGCCGGATTCCTCGTTGTACGAGTTGTGGACGACGATGCCGTTCGCGAGGAAGTTGTGCCAGGGTCCTTCCACGGAGAGGTCGTACGTCATCTCCTCGCCGTCCGCCTCGATCGAGACGACCGGGTCGGGAACCGCCTTGGCGACCTTGCCGCCGCGCCGGGCCAGGGCCTGCTCACCGCCGCTCTTCGCAGAGTGGCAGGGCTCGCAGGCGGGGGCGAGGTTCTTCTCGTCCAGCGCCAGGGTCAGATCGCCCGCCACCGGCACGACGTGGTCGAGCGCGAGCTGGTCGCGGGGAAGGTCCTGTCCGCACAGGTGGCAGGCGTCGACGTCCTTGATCAGCCGCTCGTGCTGCATGGACGTCCACACGCCGATGCCGCGCCGCAGACTCGGGGGGATCAGGGCCTGGGAGGGGGCCTGCGCGGTTCCGGCCACCATGACGGCGTCGCCGCCGGCCAGTTCGCCCGCCTTGCGCCACCCCTCGGGGGTGAACACGGCGTGATCGACCGTCGAGCGAAGTGTCCTGCCCGACGCCGTGGTGATCTTGATCAGCGGCTTGACGCCCGACTCGATCACGTCGACGATCCTGGCCCGCTGGGCGAGCAGCGTCTCCTCGTCGTAGCAGCGCACGTGGTTGCGCCGGACGGATTCGAGCTTCCGCAGACGGGTGCTCGGGTCCGCCTCGCGGAACTCGGCGACGACCGATTCGGCCGCCTCCCTGTTCTCGTACAGGCCGAGGTAGTGGTTGGTGTCGCCGCGTCGTACCTGGGCCATCCACTTGCCCGCCCCGCTGTGCCAGGTGACTCCTCCGGCGGAGTGCGGAAGGCGGTCCTCCACGCCCATGTGCCACAGCTTGTACAGCTCGGCGATCGTGCGTCGGCGGAGGTTGCCCGCCTCGCTCTCCAGCGTGATCTCGGTGTCTCCCGCGATGCACCAGCCCACGCGGTGGCGCATGAACTCCCGGAAGACGAAGATCGGGGCGCTGACGAGGAAGGTCATCGAGTTGTGCTCGAAGGGGCTGCCGTGGCGGTCCCTCATCAGGTAGTTGATGAGGCCCTTGGAGCGCTCGGGGTCCTTGTCCAGTTCGGCCAGGGACTGCTCGCCCGCGGTCGAGACGCGGGCCGCGAACAGCACGTCGGCGTCGGACGCCGTGTGCTTGACCAGCTCGACGGTGACGTCGCTCCGAATGTCGATCTTGGGCTCGTCGTCGGGGGTGGGGGTCACGTGCGGAGGGTCCTTCCCAAGCTGGGCGTACGGCGACGCCACTTTACGGCGCGCCAGGAACTCTACGGCGCGCCGGGGCTCATCACTCTCGCGGAAGAAAACGGGTGAATGAGGGCACCATTCGGGGCGTCCGCTCGTCTGTACCGGTGACGGTGATCCGTTCGATCACTCGGTGCCTGTACTCGATACCAGCACGCGATCCGAGCTTCCGGAAGGAGCGGTTCCTCCCATGTTCCGCCGACGTGAACCCGTCCCCTCCGCCTTTCTCGCCGAGGCCGACCGTGCTGAGACGGACCGTGCCGAGGCGGACGGCTTCCGGGGCAATGTGACTCCCCCGCCGCGCGAGCGGTCCTCCGCCGGGGAGACGGCCGGGCGCTGGCTGCTGGGGGTCACGATCGTCGCCGCGCTGGTCGGGTCCCTGGTGATCGGGATGCCGGCGCTCTCCCTGGACCACTCGGCGCGGACCCAGCCGTCGCAGGCTGCCGACGGACGCTGACGGGCTCCGTACGGCACGCCGAACGGGTGGCGGGACCCCCGAAGGTGGTGAGCGGGGACACAGGCGGATAGCCTCACCGGGCACAGCCCCCGCATGAACGTAGTGAGGACCACCGTGCCCCTGCCCTTCCTGACGGCCGACCGCGCGTTCGAGGCGACGGACGACGACGTCGCGTTGCCCCACGACGACCAGGAGCGCTGGCGGCGCCCCTACCGGCCCGGCCCCTGGCGGGTCGCGGCGGCCGCGGTCTGTCTCCTGCTCGCCTCGTACGTGCTGTTCGCGGCGGTCGTCATCGCGCTGACCGGGTCGGTCTCCGAGGCCGGCGTCATCTTCGGCGTCTCCCTGCTGGTGATCGGCGGAGCGCTGCGGCTGCTGCGGATGGGCGTCTGGGTCAGCTCGCGCGGGCTGCGCCGCGTCGGCTTCCTGCGGACCCGGACGGTGCCCTGGAACGGGGTGGCCGCCGTACGGACCGCGCAGCAGCCGGTGCGCTGGCTGGGGCTGCCGCGGACCGTGCAGGGCCAGGCCCTCACGCTCGTACGGCGCGACCGGGCGCAGGACGGGCCCGCGGTGCTGTTCACGACGCACGGGGCGGACTTCCTGGCGCGGTTCGAGGCGTTCGACCGTGCGGCGGACGCCGTGGAGGTGTGGGCGGACGAGTACCGGGCGCCCTGAGGACCCGGCGCTGACACGAAGGGGCCCGGTCCGCGGGGTTGCGGACCGGGCCCCTTCGTGTGCGCCCGCGTCAGGCGGCGGGGTGGCGCGGGGTGCGGTGGAGGCGGATGGCGTGCTGCATGGCCTTGCGGGCGCGCGGGGTGTCCCGGGCGTCGTGGTAGGCCACCGCCAGCCGGAACCAGGCGCGCCAGTCGTCGGGCGCGTCCTCCGTCTCCGCCTTGCGGCGGGCGAACACCTCGTCGGCGGAGTCCCGGTCGACGCGGCCGCTCGGGGTGCGCCGCAGCTCGTCGACGGGGAGCCCGCCCTCGGCGTCGAGTTCGGCGGCGAGGGCGTTGGCGCGGCGGACGAACTCGGTGTTCTTCCACAGGAACCAGACGCCGATGACGGGCAGGATCAGCACCGCCACCCCGAAGGTGACGGTCAGCGGGGTGCCGGCCTGGACGAGCAGGACGCCGCGGCTGCCGACGAGGACGAAGTAGACGACCAGGACGGCGGCCGTAAGGGCGTAGGAGAGCTTGGCGCGCACGGGGAGCCTCAGCCGAGGTCCAGGAAGTGCTCCAGGCCGAAGGTGAGGCCCGGAGTCGTCACCACCCGCCGGGCGCCGAGCAGGATGCCCGGCATGAAGCTGCTGTGGTGCAGGGAGTCGTGGCGGACGGTGAGGGTCTCGCCCTCGCCGCCGAGCAGGACCTCCTGGTGGGCCAGCAGCCCGCGCAGCCGGATCGCGTGGACGGGGACGCCGTCGACGTCGGCGCCGCGTGCCCCGTCGAGGGCGGTCGCCGTGGCGTCCGGGGCCGGGGCGCAGCCGGCGGCGCGGCGGGCCTCGGCGATCAGCTGGGCGGTGCGGGTGGCGGTGCCGGAGGGGGCGTCGACCTTGTTGGGGTGGTGGAGTTCGACGACCTCCACGGACTCGAAGTACGGCGCGGCGATCTGCGCGAACTTCATGGTGAGGACGGCCCCGATGGAGAAGTTGGGCGCGATGAGCACACCCGTCTCCGGGGAGCGGGACAGCCAGTCGGTGAGCTGCGCGAGGCGTTCGTCGGTCCAGCCGGTGGTGCCCACGACGGCGTGGATGCCGTGCTGGAGGCAGTGTTCGAGGTTGTCCATGACCGACGCGGGGGTGGTCAGTTCGACGGCGACCTGGGCGCCGCTGTCGGTCAGCGCGGCCAGGTCGTCGCCGCGGCCGAGGGCGGCCACCAGCTCCATGTCCTCGGCGGCCTCGACCGCCCGTACCGCCTCGGAACCGATGCGGCCCTTGGCGCCGAGGACCGCCACGCGCAGCTTGCTCATGTCTCTTGCTTCCTTAACCGAGTACCGAGTACCGAGTGCCGAGTTCCCGGGGACCGGGGTCGGGGTTCCGAGGGCGGGTGGGGAGGGGCGGGTCAGGCGACGGCGTCCTGGAGGCGGGCCGCCTGCTTGTCCTTGAGCGGGCCGATGACCGCCAGCGACGGCCGCCGTCCCAGGATCTCGCGGGCGACGGAGCGGACCTCGTCCGGGGTGACCGCGGCGATCCGGCCCAGCATGTCGTCGACCGACATCTGCTCGCCCCAGCACAGTTCGCTCTTGCCGATGCGGTTCATCAGCGCGCCGGTGTCCTCCAGGCCGAGGACGGTGGAGCCGCGGAGCTGGCCGATGGCGCGGGCGATCTCGTCGTCGGTGAGGCCGTTGGCGGCGACCGTGTCGAGTTCGTCGCGGCAGATCTTCAGCACGTCGTGCACCTGGCTGGGCCGGCAGCCCGCGTAGACGCCGAAGAGGCCGCAGTCGGCGAAGCCGGAGGTGTACGAGTAGACGCTGTAGGCCAGGCCGCGCTTCTCGCGGACCTCCTGGAAGAGGCGGGAGGACATCCCGCCGCCCAGGGCGGTGTTGAGCACGCCGAGCGCCCAGCGGCGGTCGTCGGTGCGGGCCAGGCCGGGCATGCCGAGGACGATGTGCGCCTGCTCGGTCTTGCGGCCGAGGAGTTCGACGCGGCCCGCGGTGCGGATCGCGCGCCGGCCGTCGCGGGGGGCGAGGGGCGTGGCGTCGTCGGCGCGCAGGGCGCCCGCCTTCTCGAAGGCGGCGCGGACCTGGCGGACGACCTTGGCGTGGTCGATGTTGCCGGCCGCGGCGACCACGAGGTGGGTCGGGTCGTAGTGCTTCTTGTAGAAGCGGCGGATGCGGTCGGCGGTGAGGGCGTTGACGGTGTCGACCGTGCCGAGGACGGGGCGGCCGAGGGCGGAGTCGCCGAACATGGTCTGCGCGAACAGGTCGTGCACGCAGTCGCCGGGGTCGTCCTCCGTCATCGCGATCTCCTCCAGGATCGCGCCGCGCTCCACGTCGACGTCCTCTTCGAGGATGAGGGAGCCGGTCAGCATGTCGCAGACCACGTCGATGGCGAGCGGGAGGTCGGTGTCGAGCACGCGCGCGTAGTAGCACGTGTACTCCTTGGCGGTGAAGGCGTTCATCTCGCCGCCGACCGCGTCGAGGGCGGAGGAGATGTCCAGCGCGCTGCGCCGGGCGGTGCGCTTGAAGAGGAGGTGTTCGAGGTAGTGGGTGGCGCCGTTCAGCGCGGGGGTCTCGTCGCGGGAGCCGACGTGCGCCCAGATGCCGAAGGTCGCGGAGCGGACCGAGGGGAGAGTCTCGGTGACGATGCGCAGGCCGCCCGGGAGGGTGGTCTTGCGGACCGTGCCGATGCCGTTCTCGCCCTTGATCAGGGTTTGGGTACGGGCGACGGCCCGCGCCTCCGAGGAGGTGCGGGCCGTCGCCCGGGAGCCACGGGACGTCACTGGTCGGCGTCGTCCTTCTTGTCCTCGGGGGTGTCCTCGCCCTCGATCACGGGGATCAGGGAGAGCTTGCCGCGGGAGTCGATCTCGGCGATCTCGACCTGGACCTTCTGGCCCACGCCGACGACGTCCTCGACGTTCTCCACGCGCTTGCCGCCGGCGAGCTTGCGGATCTGCGAGATGTGCAGCAGACCGTCCTTGCCCGGCAGCAGCGACACGAACGCGCCGAAGGTGGTCGTCTTGACGACCGTGCCCAGGTAGCGCTCGCCGACCTCCGGCATGGTCGGGTTGGCGATGCCGTTGATCGTGGCGCGGGCGGCCTCGGCCTGCGAGCCGACCTGGGCACCGATGTAGATGGTGCCGTCGTCCTCGATCGTGATCTCGGCGCCGGTGTCCTCCTGGATCTGGTTGATCATCTTGCCCTTCGGGCCGATGACCTCGCCAATCTTGTCCACGGGGATCTTGACGGTGATGATCCGCGGGGCGTTGGGGGACATCTCGTCCGGGGTGTCGATCGCTTCCATCATCACGTCGAGGATGTGGAGGCGGGCGTCGCGGGCCTGCTTGAGGGCGGCGGCCAGGACGGAGGCGGGGATGCCGTCGAGCTTGGTGTCGAGCTGGAGCGCGGTGACGAACTCCTTGGTGCCGGCGACCTTGAAGTCCATGTCGCCGAAGGCGTCCTCCGCACCGAGGATGTCGGTGAGGGCGACGTAGTGCGTCTCGCCGTTGATCTCCTGGGAGATCAGGCCCATGGCGATACCGGCGACGGGGGCCTTGAGGGGCACACCGGCGTTCAGCAGCGACATGGTGGAGGCGCAGACCGAGCCCATCGACGTGGAGCCGTTGGAGCCGAGGGCCTCGGAGACCTGGCGGATCGCGTAGGGGAACTCCTCGCGGGTCGGCAGGACCGGCACGATGGCGCGCTCGGCGAGGGCGCCGTGGCCGATCTCGCGGCGCTTCGGGGAGCCGACGCGGCCGGTCTCGCCGACGGAGTACGGCGGGAAGTTGTAGTTGTGCATGTAGCGCTTGCGGGTCACCGGGGAGAGGGTGTCCAGCTGCTGCTCCATGCGGAGCATGTTGAGGGTGGTGACGCCCAGGATCTGGGTCTCACCGCGCTCGAACAGCGCCGAGCCGTGCACGCGCGGGATGGCCTCGACCTCGGCGGCGAGCGTACGGATGTCCGTGACGCCGCGGCCGTCGATGCGCTTCTTCTCCTTGATCACGCGCTCGCGGACCAGCTGCTTGGTGAGCGAGCGGTACGCGGCGGAGATCTCCTTCTCGCGGCCTTCGAACTCCGGCAGGAGCTTCTCGGCGGCGAGGCCCTTGACGCGGTCCAGCTCGGCCTCGCGGTCCTGCTTGCCGGCGATGGTCAGCGCGGCGGCCAGCTCGGGGCGGACGGCGGCGGAGAGCGCCTCCAGGACGTCGTCCTGGTAGTCGAGGAAGACGGGGAACTCGCCGGTCGGCTTGGCGGCCTTGGCGGCGAGGTCGGCCTGGGCCTTGCAGAGCACCTTGATGAAGGGCTTCGCGGCGTCCAGACCGGCGGCGACGACCTCCTCGGTGGGCGCCTCGGCGCCGCCCTGGACGAGCTGGATCGTCTTGTCGGTGGCCTCGGCCTCGACCATCATGATCGCGACGTCGCCGTCCTCCAGGACGCGGCCCGCGACGACCATGTCGAAGACGGCGTCCTCCAGCTCGGTGTGCGTCGGGAACGCCACCCACTGGTTGCTGATCAGGGCGACGCGGACGCCGCCGATCGGGCCGGAGAAGGGCAGACCGGCCAGCTGGGTGGACGCGGAGGCGGCGTTGATCGCCACGACGTCGTACAGGTGATCGGGGTTGAGCGCCATGATCGTGGCGACGACCTGGATCTCGTTGCGCAGGCCCTTCTTGAAGGAGGGGCGCAGCGGGCGGTCGATCAGGCGGCAGGTGAGGATGGCGTCCTCGGAGGGGCGGCCCTCACGGCGGAAGAAGCTGCCGGGGATCTTGCCGGCGGCGTACATCCGCTCCTCGACGTCCACCGTGAGGGGGAAGAAGTCGAGCTGGTCCTTGGGGTTCTTGGAGGCGGTGGTGGCCGACAGCACCATGGTGTCGTCGTCCAGGTACGCCACGGCGGAGCCGGCGGCCTGCTTGGCGAGGCGGCCCGTCTCGAAGCGGATGGTGCGGGTGCCGAAGGTGCCGTTGTCGATGACGGCCTCGGCGTAGTGGGTCTCGTTCTCCACTAGGGGTTTCTCCGTTACTTGTCGTCTGTTCGTCTTTCGTCCCGCCTCGCCCGTGTGGCGGGGGGACCGTGCCGGAGAGGCGTTCCGTCTGGTGCGGGCCGGTCTTCGATCGAAGCCTCCGGGGTTCGCTCCGCCCGGGGGCCACTACCGAGGACCGGCGGCGGCGAGGTGTGCTTCTCCTGTGGTGGTGCTCGTTGCGTACTGCTGCTCGGCGCTGCCGGTCGGTACTCCCGGCCGGTGCCGTCGGCCAGGTCCGCCGATCGGTGGTGCTGATCGGTGCGGCTGGTCATCGGTGCCGGTCGTGGGTGCCCGTTCGGTGATGCCGGGTGCTACCACACTACAAAGCGTGAGTGACAGTCCGCACGTTTCCGTACGGAGCGCGAGGGCTTCCGTACGTACGGCAAAGGGAGCGGTCCCCGATCAGCACGGGGAACCGCTCCCTCCACAGCGTGTTACTTGGCGCCCGCCGCACCGCGGCGGATGCCGAGGCGGTCGACCAGCGCACGGAAGCGCTGGATGTCCTTCTTGGCCAGGTACTGGAGAAGGCGACGGCGCTGACCGACGAGGATCAGCAGGCCACGGCGGGAGTGGTGGTCGTGCTTGTGGGTCTTGAGGTGCTCCGTCAGGTCGGAGATCCGACGGGAGAGCAGCGCGACCTGGACCTCGGGGGAGCCGGTGTCGCCCTCCTTGGTACCGAACTCGGAGACGATCTGCTTCTTCACTGCGGCGTCGAGCGGCACGTGATACTCCTCGAAAATCTGTGGATGGCCACCGAGTGCCCCCGGTCTGCGTCTCGGGGGAGCTTCTTCAACTCGTGAGGCGGGAATCCGTTGAGCGCGGCCTCTGGAGCGCGTGCTCCGGGGGTGCGTACACAAACGGCCGACAGACAGCGTACCAGCAGGCAGGGGCCCCGCCCGCATCGGTTCCGGTTTCCCGGAGCGGACGGGGAGTCAGCCACTAGGGTGAACCGCTGGATCACCGAAGCGCCGGGAGACCGGACCGCCAGGACGTCGGAAGGGGCCGCTCCGCCATGACGGAGGAAGTGGGACAGGGCAGCACGGGCACTGCGGGCACCGGGGGTGCCGCGGGCGGCCCCGGCTCCGGGAGCGCCGAGAGCGCGGCGGAGGTCAAGGCGCGCAAGGACCGCGAGCGGGACGAGCTGTACGCGCTCGACATCTCGGGCGTCGAGTGGCAGAGCGCGCCGGGCACCGAGGAGCACGAGGAGCGCGTGGAGATCGCGAACCTTCCCGGCGGGGCGGTGGCGATGCGCTCGTCGCTGGACCCGGACACCGTGCTGCGGTACACGGAGGCGGAGTGGCGGGCGTTCGTGCTGGGCGCGCGCGACGGCGAGTTCGACCTGGAGCCCGCTCCGCACAACGGCGGGCTGGACGCGTAGGGACATCCGACGACGAGGTCGCGGTGGCGGTCACGATCGCGGTAGCGGTAGCGGTAGCGGTAGCGGTCACGATCGCTCACGGTCGTCGGCGGAGGGGCGGGTTCCGGAAGTTGGGGACCCGCCCCTCCGTCTGTCCGGACGGCCGCGGACGGCGGGCCCGGACGGTTTGCCGGCGGTCCGTGTCTTTGCCGACGGCCCACGCGGGTACGGCACTTCCGGGCAGGGTGGGACGGGACGGGCCTGCCGGGGGCGGCTCCCTGGTGATTAGGCTGGACGCGGGCGCGGCGCCGGAACCCGGAAACCCGGGGGGAGGTGTCCCGCGTCCCAGGGGGAGAGCCGGTGGACGCACGGCCCGTCGTACCCGGTACGCCGCACCCGGCACCCGGTACCCGGGCGTGGACCGCTCGCACTGCCCCGGCTCGGAACGGCGTCGGACGACACGGAGGAACTGTGAGCAGCGATCGGGACGGGGACCGCGGGGGCTGGGCCACACCCGGCGACGACCAGCCCGACGCGGAGTCCTCCGTGGAGACCACGGGCGAGTTCACCCTCGACTACGCGCCGCCCGCCTGGTACACGCAGAACGCCTCGGCGGAGCGGCGGGCCGCCCCGGCGGAGCAGGGGGGCGCGTCACCGGACCCGGCCGGGCCGCCGCCCGTGGCGCCGCGGGGTACGGGTACGCCGCCCGCGGACGGTCCGATTCCGGGGCTGGCCCCGCCCGCCCACGCGAACGTGGCGCCCGGCGCGCCGCACACACCGCCGCTGCCGCCCGTGGCGCCGGGGGCACCCTTCACCCCGCCCGTGCCTGGAGCACCGTTCACCCCGCCCGCGCCGCCCGTCTCGGCTGCGCCGCCCGTCTCGGCTGCGCCGCCCGTCTCGGCTGCGCCGCCCGTCTCGGCTGCGCCGCCCGTGCCGCCCGCGCCTCCGGGAGCGCCGTACGGCGTGCCGGTCGCGGTGCCCAGGTTGCCGGTGGGCAGCGGGTTCGAGCCGCAGGTGCCGCAGGCCTCGCAGGAGCCTCCGGTTGCTGACGAGCCTCCGGTGCCTCCGGTGGCTTCAGCGCCTCCGGTGCCCTCCGTGCCGCAGCAACCGGTGGCCGCTGCGGCGACTCCGGCCGCCGGGGACGAGGGGAACGAGACCGGGGACCTGGAGAGCGGTGCGACCATGCGCTTCTCGCCGGTCGCCCTCCGGCGTCAGGCGGAAGCCGTACAGGCGGCTCCGGAAGCGGCGGACGCGGCGGTCGGTGAGGAGGCCGGGGCGGAGGACGGTTCACCCGTCGGGGCGAGTACGCGGGTTGACCCGGAAGGCGCGGCGGGCCCGGAGCAGGCCGCGCCGCCGGAAGAGACGGAGGGGTCGGCGGATACGGAGGCCACAGCCGAACGGTCGGACCCGGCGAACGCCGACGAGGCCGACGACGCCGTTGACCCCGCCGACGCCGCCGCGGACACGGCGGACGAGGAGGCGGCGGTCCAGGAGGACGCGTCCGAGGCCCCCGCACCCGAGGCCGCGCAGGACGCCGTACCGGCTGGGGCGCAGCCCGCCGACGCCGTACCGGTGGACGCGGAGCCCACCGACGCGGAGCCCACCGATGCCGAGCCAGAGGGCGCTCCCGAGGACGCCGTGGGGCCGCAGGACGCGCCCGCCCCCGTGGCGCCGCCCGCCTGGACTCCCCCGGTGACCCCGCCGAGCGGGGCGCTGCCGCCGTTGCCGCCCGCCTACGCGCCCGCCTCGGCGCAGCCCGTACCGCCCGCCCCCGCCGCCGAATGGCCCGCGCAGCCGCACCCGCAACCCACCGCGCCCGCGCAGCCCGCGCCGCAGGTGGCGCAGCCTGCTTCGCAGCAGCCCCCCGCCCCGCCGCAGCAGCCCACTCCCCCGGCACCGCAGCCCGGTTACGGCTTCCCTCAGCCGCAGCACCAGCCGGGCCCCCTGCCCCCCGCCGCCCCCCAGCCCGGCTACGGTTTCCCCCAGCCGCCGCTGCCCCAGGGCCCCGCGGGCTACGGCTTCCCGCCGCCCCCGGCACCCCAACCGCCGCACCTCCAGCCGGAGTTCCAGCCGCAGCCCCCGCAGGGCCACCCGGGGCAGCAGCCCCTCCCCCAGACGCAGGCGCAGCCCCACCCCGGCATCCCGCAGCAGCCGCAGGCGCCGCAAGCCCCCCAGGCACCTCAGCCGGAGCAAGCCCAGCAGGCTCCGCAGGCTCCTGAGCCCCTCCAGGCTCCGGAGTCCCCTCAGGCTCAGGTTCCGCAAGCGCCCCAGGCGCCCCAGGCATCCCAGGCACCTGCGCCTCCGCAGCCGGCCCAGCCCCCCGTCGATCCCCGTCTCGGGGCCGCGTGGCCGCAGCCGGTGCGGCACGACCAGCGGCAGCCGGTCAACCCGGGGGCGGCGCCGCTGGGTTACACCGCGGCCGTGGAACTGTCCTCGGACCGGCTGCTCAACACCAAGCGGCAGAAGGCGAAGAGCAGTCGTCCGGCGGCGGGCGGGGGCCGGTTCAAGTTCGGCGGGAAGAAGGAGGAGGCCGAGCGGCAGCGCAAGCTGGAGCTGATCCGCACCCCGGTGCTGTCCTGCTACCGGATCGCGGTCATCAGCCTCAAGGGCGGTGTGGGCAAGACGACCACGACCACCGCGCTCGGCTCCACGCTGGCCACCGAGCGCCAGGACAAGATCCTCGCCATCGACGCCAACCCGGACGCCGGCACCCTCGGCCGCCGGGTGCGGCGGGAGACCGGGGCGACCATCCGCGACCTGGTCCAGGCGATCCCGTACCTCAACTCCTACATGGACATCCGGCGGTTCACCTCGCAGGCGTCCTCCGGGCTGGAGATCATCGCCAACGACGTGGACCCGGCCGTCTCCACGACCTTCAACGACGAGGACTACCGGCGCGCGATCGACGTCCTGGGCAAGCAGTACCCGATCATCCTCACCGACTCGGGCACGGGCCTGCTCTACAGCGCGATGCGCGGGGTGCTCGACCTGGCCGACCAGCTGATCATCATCTCGACGCCGTCGGTGGACGGCGCCAGCAGCGCGAGCACCACGCTGGACTGGCTCTCCGCGCACGGGTACGCCGAGCTGGTCTCGCGCTCCCTCACCGTCATCTCGGGGGTCCGGGAGACCGGCAAGATGATCAAGGTCGACGACATCGTGTCCCACTTCGAGACGCGGTGCCGGGGTGTCGTGGTCGTGCCGTTCGACGAGCATCTCGCCGCCGGGGCCGAGGTCGACCTCGACATGATGCGGCCGAAGGTGCGGGAGGCCTACTTCTCCCTCGCCGCGCTGGTGGCCGAGGACTTCGTACGGCACCAGCAGATGCACGGCCTGTGGACCAACGACGGCAACCCGCCCCCGGTCGCCGCCCCGCCCCTGCCGGGTCAGCCGTTCCCCGGACAGCAGGTTCCCGGACCGCAGGTGCCGGGACCGTACGTGCCCGGTCAGCAGGCTCCGGGGCAGCCGTACCCGGGCGGGCCCTACCCGCAGCAGACCCCGCCGCCGCCCCCGCAGGCACAGCAGCAGCCGTACCCCTACCCGTATCCCCAGCAGCCTCAGCAGCCAGGGCAGCCGCAGCCGGGCCAGCCCCAGCCGCCGGGGCAGCCTCCGCAGGCGCCCCCGCAGGCGTGAGAGAAGGGCGGCCGGTGTCCCTCAGGACACCGGCCGCCCTTCTTCGTGGCAGACGCGTCAGCGGGATGCCGCCACCAGTTCGCGGCAGCGCTGGACGTCCAGGGCCATCTGCTCCAGCAGGCCCTCCAGCGAGTCGAACTTGGCCTGTCCGCGGACGTAGACGAGGAAGTCGACGGCGACGTGGAGGCCGTAGAGGTCGAGGCCGACGCGGTCGATGGCGTACGCCTCGACGGTGCGCTCGGTGCCGTCGAACTGGGGGTTGGTGCCGACCGAGATGGCGGCCGGCATCGCCTCGCCGTTCGCGTGCAGCCAGCCCGCGTAGACGCCGTCGGCGGGGATCGCGGTGTGCGGAAGGGTCTCGACGTTGGCCGTGGGGAAGCCGAGTTCGCGGCCGCGCTGGGCGCCGCGCACGACGATTCCCTCGACGCGGTGCGGGCGGCCGAGGATCTCGGCGGCGCCCTCCACGTCGCCCTCGGCGACCAGGCGGCGGGTGAGGGTCGAGGAGAACGGCTCGCCGCCGCCCGCCTCGCCGCGTACGTACAGGTCGACGACCTCGACCTCGAAGTCGTACACCTTGCCCTGCTCGGCGAGGAACTCGACGTTGCCCGCGGCCCGGTGGCCGAAGCGGAAGTTGGGGCCCTCGACGACCGCGCGCGCGTGCAGCTTGTCGACGAGGACCTTGACGACGAAGTCGGCGGGCGAGAGCTTCGAGAACTCGGTCGTGAAGGGGAGGATCAGCTGGGCGTCGACGCCCAGTTCCGCCATCAGCTCGGCGCGCCGGTGGTGCGGGGCGAGCAGCGGGGGGTGGCTGCCGGGGCGGACGACCTCGCTGGGGTGCGGGTCGAAGGTGACGACCACGGAGGGGACGCCCAGCTCCCGGGCGCGGTCCACGGCGTGCCGGATGATCAGCTGGTGGCCGCGGTGCACCCCGTCGTACGAACCGATGGTGACGACGCTGCGCCCCCAGTCCTGGGGGATGTCCTCCAAGCCACGCCAGCGCTGCACTGTGACCGCTCCTCGAACCCTTGTCCGTGACTGTCTTCGTCTGTCTCTGACCCTGCCCCGCGACGCGCGCCGCCCGCGGTGCGGGACGGCTGCCGGTGCCCACCGGCGTCTGCCGATGTCCACCTGCGTCCGTCCACGTCCACCGGCGTCTGCCCACGCCCGCGTGCGCGGCTCTGCGCGTACGCAGCTCTAAGGGTGCCATGCCGGGTGGCCCCGGCCCGCATCGGCATGGGGGCTGTGACCCGGCCCACGTGCGGGGCGCCGGTCAGGCGGGTACGCGGGGGCGGGCGAGGCCCTCGACGGTGCGGCGGGCCGTCGGTCCGACGAGCACCGCCCACTCCCCCGGGTACGCGGCGAGCCAGCCGGTGACCCGCGCGGCGAAGCCCGGGACGTGGCGGCCGAGGTCGACGAGGCCCCGGTCGAAACGGGCCGCTCCCTCGGGGGTGCGGACCAGGAGGAGGGCGGTGCGGTGGACGAGGTCGCGCAGGTCCTCGCCGGTGTGGCGGCCCGCCGCGCGCAGCAGGGCGTCGAGGACGGCCGGGTCGCGCTCGTCCGCCAGGACGGACTCCACCAGGTCGCGGCGGAGCGCGCGGACGGCGGCGGGCCGGGAGGTGGGGGCGGCCAGGACCCCGGCCAGAGCGGCGCGCAGCGGCTCCGTGCCGGTGGCGAGGAGGGCAGTGACGAGCGGGCCGAGGGCCGGGGCGGGCGGGGCCGCGTCGAGGCGCCGGTCGAGGTGGGCGGCGAGGTCCCCGCAGGCGTGCGGGCGGCGCGCGAGCAGTTCCATGAGGACGTCGGCGACCCGCTGGACCAGGGCGGAGGGGACGTCGACGGTGAGGACCGCGTCCGTGAGGGCGCGCAGCAGGGGGCCCGCGCCGGTGCCGGGGCGGGCCAGCCGGGCGCGGAAGGCGTCGAGGACGGGCTCGGGGTGGGTGGGCAGGGCGGTGAGCAGCGCGCCGGGCGGCAGCGGGGCGCCCGCCGCGAACCGCTCGACCGCCTGCGGGAGATGGCGGGCCCGGGTGTGCGGGTCGCGGACCAGCAGGGCGAGGGCCTGGGTGTGCAGGGCGCGGTCGGCGGGCCCGTCGGCGCGGCGGTCGAGGACGGCGAGGGCCGCGAAGCGCAGCAGCTCGGCGTCGGCGCCGGTACGGATGTGGGGCGCGGCGCGCAGGGCGTACGTCATCGCGGCGGCGCGGCGGGCGGGCCGGTCGTCGCGGGCCCAGCGGTCGACGGCCCGGCAGAGCGCGGAGGGCTCCTCCTCGGCGAGGACGACGAGGAGTTCGTCGGCGCGCGGGTGCGCCCGGTCCGCCAGCGCCTCGGCGAGGTCGTCGGGGGCGCGGTGGCGGTGGGTGTGCAGGAGCGCCTGCGCGGCGGTCGCGACGGTGGCGTGCGGTGCGCCGGGCAGCGGCCGCTCGTCGTCGAACCACCGCATCAGCTCCGGCTGTACGGCGACGGGGTGGGCGGCGAGCAGCCGGGCCACGGTGTCGAGGTGCCGGTGGGGGGCGGGCGGCCGGGCGGGGTCGGAGGCCGCGCCCTCGGCGTCCGTGTCCGGCTCCGCCGTCTCCCGCGCCGGGGCGGCCGTGTCCGGGTCGGGGCCCGGGTCGGCGAGGACGAGACGGCGGAGCAGGTCGAGGTGGGCGGCGGGCGGGAGCGGCAGGGCGGCCCAGAAGGCGGGGGTGAACTCGGTGAGCCGGCCGGGGCGGTCGCGGCGGGCGGCGATGAGGTCGGCGAGCGGGCCGAGGACCGCGGTGTACGGGGTGGCGTCGGGGACACGGGGCAGGGTCTCGGCGAGCAGCCGGGCGGCCCACCACGAGTCGGTGTCGACCTCCAGGGCGTACGTCAACTCGGCGAGGCGGGCCGCGAGTTGGCCGGGGCCGTGCTGGCGGGCGAGGTGCAGCAGGGCGTGCGCGACGGGGCCGACGCGGTGGTGCGGGACGGGCATGGGGTGGCCGCCGTCGGGGAGGCGGCGGCGGTGGACCAGGGCGCGCAGGGCCGCGTCGACGTCGAGGTGGAGGCCCTGGATCCAGTCGGCGAGTTCCTCGTGGGCGAAGCGGTAGCCGCCGCCCGCAGGGACGAGGAGTCCCTCGGTGAGGACGGCGGACGCCCAGCCGGTGCCGCCGCCGAGGGCGAGCGGGGCGGGCCCCCAGGGGAACACCGCCTCGAAGGCGGCCCGGTCGAGTTCGCCCTGGCCGGGGCCGAGGCTGCGCCGGGCGGCCTCGTGGACCTGCCCGGCGACCTTGGCCGCGAGGCGTCGTACGGCGGTGCCGCGTACGCCGTTCTCGGCGGCCAGCCGGACCGCGACGCGCAGGCACATCAGGTCGAGGTGGGCGGCGAGGACGGCGTCCCGGTCGAGCGGGCCGCCGGGGTCGGCGTCGGGCAGCGCGGCGCGGACCTCGGCGAGGAGGCGGACGGTGAGGGGGTGTCCGGCGTCGGCGGGGGTGAGCGCGGTGTCGGGGACGCCGTGGCGGGCGCGGGCCTCGCGGGCTTCGTCCGGGGTGAGGTCGCCGAGCGGGACGCGGGGCGGCAGGCCCCGCTCGCCGTGGCCGTACAGGAGGGCGGCGGGGAAGCGCGGGCCCGCCTGCTCCCAGTACTCGGGGCGGCAGGCGACGACCAGCCGCGCACCGGTCTCCGCCAGCCAGAGCGCCGTGCCGTCGGTCCAGGCGGCGAGGGCGTGGGCGAGCAGCGGCGGCATCTCCTCGGGGCCGTCGAGGAGCAGCAGCAGCGGGCGTCCGGCGGCGTGGGCGAGGCGGGCGAGCCGGTCGGGGTCGGGGGCCTCGGCGGCGGCGCCGGGGCGGGAGGCGGCGACGATCCGGGCGGCGCGGGCGAGCGCGCGCCGGGCCGCGTCGGCGACCGAGCCGTCCCCGGCGCGCAGGTCGGCGCCGCGCAGCCACAGCGTGGGCGCGGGCGCGGCGCCCTGGGCGCGGCGGGCGGCGAGCGCGGCGAGTTCCGTCGTACGGCCGCTGCCGGGGGCGCCGACGAGGCCGAGGACGGCGGTGGGGCTCGCGGTGAACGCGGCGAACGCGCGGGCGGGGGCGGCTCGTTCGACGGCCGGGGCGCAGTGGCCGAGGGGCGGGCCGTCGGAGCCGGTCGAGGTGGCGGTGAGTTCGAGGACGCCCGCGAGGTTGAGGTCGACGCCGTAGGCGGGGACCGTGGCCGCGTTGCGGGCGAGCAGCTCGGCGAGCGGGCCCGCGGGCGGGGCGGGGCGCAGGGGGACGGCGAAGCCGGTGTCGTGGTGGTCGGAGCGCAGCGCGGTGCCGAGGAGGGCGAGGACGGCGCCGGTCGCCGAGTCGAGGACGGGTCCGCCCGCGGCGCCGCCGCCGAGGCGCAGGGCGTCCCGGCCGTCGGTGCCGATCGCCAGCTCCAGGCAGCGGCCGAGGGCGTGGAAGCGGTCGGCGGCCGTGTAGGTGACGGGGGTCTCGGCCAGGACGCGGGCGGCGCGCCAGCGTCCGGCGGCGAGCTGGACGTAGGTTCCGGCGGGCACACGGTCGCGGGCGGTGACGGGCAGGGGGTCGGCGTCCAGGCCCTGGGTGCGGACGAGGGCGAGGTCCCGTTCCGGCAGCGGGGTGACGGCGTGCGCGGTGACGACGAGTCCGGGGCCGTCGGCCACGCTCAGCACCAGGTGGGACAGTCCCGCGACCGCTTCGTGACTGGTGAGGACGGTGCCGTGGTGGTCGGCGACGAACCCGGTGCCGCGCGGACGCCCGGCGAGGTCCCGGATACGGACCAGGGCACGGTCGGGGACGGGGGGTGCGGCGGGTGCGGGGGGCGGGGCGGAGGCGGCGGACGCGTGGAGACCGTCGGCGACGGAGGACGGGTGAGGGCCGTCGGGACCGGCGGGCGCGTAGGGATCATCGGGGACAGCGGACGCGTACGGGCCGCCGCCAGCCTCGGCGGACGCGTAGGGACCATCGGGGACAGCGGACGCATACGGGCCGTCAGCCTCGGCGGACGCGTAGGGACCATCGGGAGCGACAGATGCGTACGGGCCCTCAGCCGCGAAGGCCGCGTCGGTGTGATGATCGGCCCGGCCGGTGGGGCCGGTGGAGTGGTCGGGTCCCGGTGCGGCTCCGGTGTCCGGTGTCCGCTCCTCGTGTCCCGCCACCGCCGTACCTCCAGCCCGCCAGCCCTCGACAACGGGCCCGCGCACGGGCCCGCCCGCGCGCGGCGACCGCGCGCGTCTCCCGGACGACGGTAGGCGCGGGATGATCGGCGGGGCAGGCGGAGACCGGAACGCGCCCCCCTGCGCTCCCTCGGTTCACTCCGAGCGCCCGTCCGGACGGGTGAATCCGCGGGGTGCGGTGGACAGACCTGAGGGTGGGGGAACCGAGGGGGGAAACCCCGTGGGGCGGCGGCCGAGCACCACCCCGTGTCCGCCGCCCCACGGGCCCGTCCGTCACCAGGGACCGGAGCCGAATCTCCGCCCGACCGGGCCTAGCCGAACACGGCGAGGCTCTTGGCCTTGCCCTTCTGCTCCTCGACCAGGGCGAGCAGGACGCCCTCGGGGTCGAAGACGGCGACCGCCCCGACGCCCGCGTACGCCTCGGGCATCTCCAGCCGCACCCCGTTGAGGAGGAGGCGGGCCCGGCGGGCGTCGACGTCCCAGCGCGCGAAGGCGGCGCTCGCGGCCTCCGCGACCGGCATCACCGTCAGTTCCTCCTGGAGCTGGTCCAGGGTGCGGGCGGCGTCCAGCTTGTACGGGCCGACGCGGGTGCGGCGCAGCACCGTGAGGTGACCGCCGACGCCGAGGTCGGCGCCCAGGTCACGGGCGAGGGCGCGGATGTAGGTGCCGGACGAGCAGACCACCGAGACGATCAGGTCGAGCACGGGTGTGCCGTCCTCGGCGACGGCCTCACGGACGTCGTACACGGTGAACGAGGAGATGGTGACCGGGCGGGCCGGGATCTCGAAGTCCTCGCCGTCGCGGGCCCGCTTGTAGGAGCGGACGCCGTCGATCTTGATGGCGCTGACCTTCGACGGGACCTGCATGATCCGGCCGGTCAGCCGGGCGATCCCGGCGTCGACGGCGTCGCGGCCGACCCCGGAGGCGTCGGTGGAGGAGGTGATCTCGCCCTCGGCGTCGTCGGTCAGGGTGTTCTGGCCGAGGCGGATGGTGCCGAGGTACTCCTTCTCGGTGAGGGCGAGGTGCCCGAGGAGCTTGGTGGCGCGCTCCACGCCGAGGACGAGGACACCGGTGGCCATCGGGTCGAGGGTGCCGGCGTGGCCGACGCGGCGGGTGCGGGCGATGCCGCGCATCTTCGCCACGACGTCGTGCGACGTGAAGCCCGACGGCTTGTCGACGATGACAAGGCCGTCGGGCGTGGTGGTCTTGCGGTTCATCCGGCGGTGGCGTCCGTCCCGTCGGAGCCGTCGGCGTCGTCGGTGCCGTCGGCGTCGTCGGCCTTGCGGTACGGGTCGGCGCCCGCGGCGTACGGGGCGCCCGCGGACGCCTCGCGCACCTTCTCGTCGGACTGGCGCGCCCGGTCGAGGAGGTCCTCGATGGTGCGGGCGCTGTCCGGGAGGGCGTCGGCGACGAAGGTCAGGGTGGGGGTGAACTTCACCCCGGCGGCGCGGCCGACCTCGGAGCGCAGGATGCCCTTGGCGCTCTCCAGGCCCGCGGCCGCGGCGGCCCGCTCCTCGTCGTCGCCGTAGACCGTGTAGAAGACGGTCGCCTCCCGGAGGTCACCGGTGACCCGGGTGTCGGTGATGGTGACGTGGGAGCCGAGCCGCGGGTCCTTGATCCCACGCTGCAGCTTCTGGGCCACCACCTCTCGGATGAGGTCCGCCAGCCTCTTGGCGCGCGCGTTGTCGGCCACTGGTCCGTCTCCCGTTCTTCTCTGCTCGGGCTTCTGCTCGTGCGTTGTCGTGCTGATGCGTGCTGGGGGGGTCCGGCCCTCCGGCCGGTGGGTCCGGCCCGTACCGGCCCGGCCCCTGCCGGGCGTCGGGCGTCGGGTGCCCGCGTCGGTCGTCAGTCGTCTTCCCCGTGGATGCGGCGCCGCACCGACAGCAGCTCCACCTCGGGCCGCCCGGCGACCAGCCGCTCGCAGCGGTCCAGTACGTCGGTCAGGTGCTCGGCGTCCCCGGACACCACGGCGAGGCCGATCACGGCCCTGCGGTGGAGGTCCTGGTGGTCCACCTCCGCCGCGCTGACCGCGAACTTCCGCTGGAGTTCGGCGACGACGGGACGGACGACGGAGCGCTTCTCCTTCAGCGAGTGGACGTCGCCGAGGAGCAGGTCGAAGGAGAGGGTCCCCACGTACATGTGCAACCGGTTCACCCGCCGGTCCGGGATCGATGGCCCTGGTCTCCGCGTGGAGCAGGGGCATCAGGAACGGTACAACGATCGCGGCGGCGGCTCGACGGGGTTTCCCCGCCGGGCCGGCCGCCGGACGCCGCACCGGCCGACGGGGAGGCTTCCCCGCCGGCCGGTGCGCACCGTGGGTGTCACACCCGCGGCTTCTCCCGCATCTCATACGTCGCGATGACGTCGTCGACCTTGATGTCGTTGAAGTTGCCGAGGTTGATACCGCCCTCGAACCCTTCGCGGATCTCGGTGACGTCGTCCTTGAAGCGACGCAGTCCCTCGATGTTGAGGCTCTCCGCGATGACCTTGCCGTCGCGGATGAGGCGCGCCTTGGTGTTGCGCTTGACCTCGCCCGAGCGGATGAGGACACCGGCGATGTTGCCGAGCTTGGACGACTTGAAGACCTCGCGGATCTCCGCCGTGCCCAGCTCGAACTCCTCGTACTCCGGCTTCAGCATGCCCTTCAGGGCCGCCTCGATCTCCTCGATCGCCTGGTAGATGACCGAGTAGTACCGGACGTCGACGCCTTCGCGCTCGGCCATCTGCGCCGCGCGGCCGGCCGCGCGGACGTTGAAGCCGATGACGATGGCGTCCGAGCCCATCGCGAGGTCCACGTCGGACTCCGTGACCGCACCGACGCCGCGGTGCAGGACCCGGATGTCGACCTCTTCGCCGACGTCCAGCTGGAGCAGCGAGGACTCGAGGGCCTCGACCGAACCGGAGGCGTCACCCTTGATGATCAGGTTCAGCTGCTGGACCTCGCCGGCCTTCAGGGCGGCGTCCAGGTTCTCCAGGGAGAACCTGCGCGTCCGCTTGGCGAAGGCCGCGTTGCGCTCACGCGCCGCGCGCTTCTCGGCGATCTGACGCGCGGTGCGGTCCTCGTCGACGACGAGGAAGTTGTCACCGGCGCCGGGGACGTTGGTGAGACCCAGCACCTGGACCGGGGTGGACGGACCGGCCTCGGCGACGTTGTTGCCGTTGTCGTCGAGCATGGCGCGCACCCGGCCGTAGGCGTCGCCCACGACCATCGTGTCGCCGACCCGCAGGGTGCCTCGCTGGACGAGGACCGTGGAGACGGCACCGCGGCCGCGGTCGAGCCGGGACTCGATCGAGATGCCCTGCGCGTCCTGGTTCGGGTTGGCCCGCAGGTCGAGGGAGGCGTCGGCGGTGAGGACGACGGCCTCCAGCAGGGAGTCGATGTGCAGACCCTGCTTGGCGGAGATGTCGACGAACATGGTGTCGCCGCCGTACTCCTCGGCCACCAGGCCGTACTCGGTCAGCTGACCGCGCACCTTGGTCGGGTCGGCGCCCTCGACGTCGATCTTGTTGACCGCGACGACGATCGGGACGTCGGCCGCCTTGGCGTGGTTGAGCGCCTCGACCGTCTGCGGCATGACGCCGTCGTTGGCCGCGACGACCAGGATCGCGATGTCGGTCGACTTCGCACCACGCGCACGCATGGCGGTGAACGCCTCGTGACCCGGGGTGTCGATGAAGGTGATCTTGCGCTCTTCGTCGTTGACCTCGGTGGCGACCTGGTAGGCACCGATGTGCTGGGTGATGCCGCCGGCCTCGCCCGCGATGACGTTCGTCTTGCGGATGGCGTCGAGGAGGCGGGTCTTTCCGTGGTCGACGTGACCCATGACGGTGACGACCGGCGGACGGACCACGAGGTCGTCCTCGTCGCCCTCGTCCTCGCCGAACTCGATGTCGAAGGACTCGAGCAGCTCGCGGTCCTCCTCCTCCGGGCTGACGATCTGAACCTGGTAGTTCATCTCGCCCGCGAGGAGCTGGAGCGTCTCGTCGGAGACGGACTGCGTGGCCGTGACCATCTCGCCGAGGTTCATCATGACCGCGACGAGCGACGCCGGGTTGGCGTTGATCTTCTCCGCGAAGTCGGTGAGGGACGCACCGCGCGACAGGCGAATGGTCTCGCCGTTGCCGCGAGGCAGCATCACGCCGCCGACGGACGGGGCCTGCATGGCCTCGTACTCCTGGCGCCTCTGCCGCTTCGACTTGCGACCGCGACGCGCGGGACCGCCGGGACGGCCGAAGGCGCCCTGCGTGCCACCGCGGCCACCGGGACCGCCGGGACGGCCACCGAAGCCGGGACGACCGCCGCCGCCACCGGGACCACCGGGACGACCGGCGAAGCCGCCGCCGCCACCGGCACCACCGGGACCGCCCGGACGACCGGCGAAGCCGCCGCCGCCACCGGGACGGCCGGCGAAGCCGCCGCCACCGCCGGGACGACCGCCGCCGCCACCGGGACGACCGCCGCCGCCGGGACCGCGACCGCCGGGGCCGCCGCCGGGACGGGGGCCGGCAGCCGGACGCTGCGGCATCATGCCGGGGTTCGGGCGCGGGCCGCCGGGACGCGGGCCACCGGGGCCGCCCTGCGGACGGGGCATGCCCGCCGGGGACGGACGGTTGCCGCCGGGAGCCTGCGGACGGGGACCGCCGCCCTGGGCGCCGGGCGCCTGGGGACGGGGACCGCCGCCGGGGGCACCGGCACCGCCGGGACGCGGACCGCCGGGACCGCCCTGCGGGCGCGGGGCCTGCGGACGGGCCATACCGGCGTTGCCGCCGGAGGTGAAGGGGTTGTTGCCGGGACGCGGACCGGCCGGACGGGCACCGCCCGGACGGGGGGCGCCGGCGCCGGGACGCTGGCCCTGCGCGGCGGCCGGGCGCTGGCCCTGGCCACCCTGCTGACCCTGGCCGGGACGGCCGGCGGGACGGGGCGCGCCGGGGCGCGGACCCTGGCCCTGGGGCTGCTGACCGGCGGGCTTGGGCGCGGCCGGAGCGGCCGGCGGGGCCGTGAACTCCGGGGCGGCCGGGGCCGGACGCGGCGCGGGCCGCGGGCCCGGACGCGGGCCGGAGCCGGACGGACCGGCGGCGGCCGGCGCGGGGGCCGACGGCGCCGACGGGGCGGCCGGAGCCGCGGGTGCGGCGGGCTGGGCCGCCGCGGGCCTGGGGGCGGCCGGCCGCGGTGCGGCCGGGCCGGGACGGGCCGACTGCGCCGGGGAGGGCGCCGCGGGCCTGGGGGCTGCCTTGCGCGGGGCGGCGGGCTTGGCGGACTTGCCGCTGCCACCGCCCTGGAAGGCGTCCGTCAGCTTACGGACGACGGGCGCTTCGATGGTCGAAGACGCCGAACGGACGAATTCACCGAGTTCTTGGAGCTTGGCCATGACGACCTTGCTCTCCACGCCGAACTCCTTGGCGAGTTCGTATACCCGGACCTTAGCCACTTCGCTCCTTTTAGGTCCGGGTGCGTCCGGACCGTCGCTACTTCATGGGCGTACTCATCGCGTGCTCATCGAGTGCTCATCGCAATCTCGACCTACTTCCAACTCGCGGGGTACCTGGGCCGCACGGACGCTCCGCGCGACGCTTCTCACGGTGTTGCCTCATCGGCAACGGTCGCCTGCTCGACGTGGTGGCGCAACGCCTTTGTGTCGAGCGCTCCCGGGGCACGCAGCGCCCTCGTGAACGCCCGGCGGCGGACCGCCTGGTCGAGACAGACCAGGGCGGGATGCACGTACGCACCCCGGCCGGGCAGCGTACCGCTTGGATCGGGGACGCAGGCGTCCTCGATCGCCACGATGCGCAGCAGCTCCGTCTTGGCCGCTCGCTGCCTGCACCCCACACAGGTGCGTTCGGGGCATGCACGGGCGTGCGTCCGGCCAGACACAGTTAAGTCTACCTCCCCGCGGCGACCTCCCCCCTTCGGGTCCTGGGGTGATCGGTTGCCGCGCGTATAACTGACGTGATCTGAGCGTGCCGGGGTCCGGATCTGTTCCCCGGCCCGGCTCCGTGGCGGGTCGGGGCTACTGCCCGGTCGGCTCGGCCCGCTCGGGCTGCTCGGTGTCGGGGCGGATGTCGATGCGCCAGCCGGTGAGCCGGGCGGCGAGGCGGGCGTTCTGGCCCTCCTTGCCGATGGCCAGGGAGAGCTGGTAGTCGGGGACCGTCACCCGCGCGGAGCGGGTCTGGAAGTCGACGACCTCGACCTTGGACACCCGGGCGGGTGACAGCGCGTTCGCCACCATCTCGGCCGGGTCGTCCGACCAGTCGACGATGTCGATCTTCTCGCCGTTCAGTTCGCCCATCACGTTGCGGACCCGGCCGCCCATGGGGCCGATGCAGGCGCCCTTGGCGTTCAGGCCCGAACGGGTGGAGCGGACCGCGATCTTGGTGCGGTGACCGGCCTCGCGGGCGATGGCGGAGATCTCGACGGAACCGTCGGCGATCTCGGGCACCTCCAGCGCGAACAGCTTCTTCACCAGATTGGGGTGGGTGCGCGACAGGGTGACGGACGGGCCGCGCACGCCCTTCGCCACGCGGACGACGTACGACCGCAGGCGGGTGCCGTGCTGGTAGGTCTCGCCGGGGACCTGCTCCTGCACGGGCAGGATGGCCTCCAGCTTGCCGATGTCGACCAGCACGTTCTTCGGGTCGCGGCCCTGCTGGACGACACCGGTGACGATGTCGCCCTCACGGCCCGCGTACTCGCCGAGGGTGGCGTCGTCCTCGGCGTCGCGCAGCCGCTGGAGAATCACCTGTTTGGCGGTGGTGGCGGCGATCCGGCCGAAGTCGGAGGGGGTGTCGTCGAAGGCGCGCGGCTCCTGGCCCTCGTCGAGGTCCTCCGGGTCCTCCTTGGCCCAGACCGTCACATGGCCGGTCTCCCGGTTCAGCTCCACGCGCGCGTGGCGGCGGCTTCCCTCGGTGCGGTGGTACGCGATGAGGAGGGCCGACTCGATCGCCTCGACCAGCAGGTCGAAGGAGATCTCCTTCTCCCGCACCAGACCCCGCAGGGCACTCATGTCGATGTCCATGGCTACGCCTCCTCCTCTTCCGTGACGTCCTGGCTGTCCTGCACGTCGTGCATGTCCTGCTTGTCCTGCTTGTCCTGCTTGTCTTTACGGTTGAACTCGACCTGGACGCGGGCGCGGTCGACGTCGGCGAAGGCGATCCGGCGGGCGGTGGCCTTGCGGCCCTTCACGCCCGGCACCTCCAGGTCGACGCCGTCCTCGTCCACGGCGAGGATGCGGGCGACGAGTTCGCCGCCCTCGCGCAGCTGGAACCGGACCAGCCGGTCGGTGGCGCGCACGTAGTGGCGGTGTTCGGTGAGGGCGCGCTCGGCGCCCGGGGTGCCGACCTCGAGGGTGTACTCGCCGTCGCCCATCGCGTCCGTCTCGTCGAGCTTCGCCGAGAGCGCGCGGCTCACGTCGGCGATCTGGTCCAGGTCCGCACCGGTGTCGGAGTCGACGACCACGCTCAGCACGCGCTTGCGTCCTACGGAGTCCACGGCGATCTCTTCGAGATCGAGCCCCTGGGAGGTCACGAGCGGTTCCAGCAGCTCTCGCAGCCTCTCGCTCTGGGTGGTGCTCATCCGGGTGACTCCTCGGCCGCGTGTGCTGTTGTGGGATGGATCGCGTGTCTGCTCAAAGGGTATCCGGTCGCGGGGGGTGTTGCCGTCCACCCCGGGGCCCGCCGGACCACCCGGACGGCCCAGTGGACACCGGCCCGGTCCGGGCGGTGCCGATGCCCGGCGCGGGGGCGGCACGCGGGTACGGTGATCACGGGCCTGCCCGCCCATGACCGATGATGATCGCTTTCCTTTCGTACGAGTCCAACGAGGTCGTCTGCCGTGCCGTTCCCCTCGCTGCCGCGCACCCCCTCCGGGCCGCGTCGAAGAACCCTGCTCGCCTCGGCCGCCGGGGCCGCCCTGCTGGTGGGCTGCTCCGGCGGCGAGGACTCCGCCGAGGAGCGCCGCGCGCGGCCGACGGCCGCCGACCGGGTGCGGAAGGCCGCCGCGCGGGACAGCGCCGACCTGCTCACGCGCTACGACGCCGTCCTCGCCGCCCATCCGGCGCTGACGGCGCGGCTGACACCGCTGCGGGCGGAGGTCGTCCGGCACGTGTCCGCGTTCGGCGGGGCCCCGGCGCGGACGGTCACCCCCGCGCCGACCGCGGCCACGAGCACCCCGGGCGGGACGCCCTCCCCCTCGTCGTCCCCGTCCTCCTCCCCTTCGCCGGTCGTCCCGGTGGACGAGAAGGGGGCCCTCGGTTCCCTGGCCGGGGTCGAGCGGACGCTGTCCGACCGCCGGATCACGGCGCTGGCGGACGCGGACGTACCCGGTGAACTGGCCCGGCTGCTGGCCTCGGTGGCCGCCGCCGGGTCGGCCCACGCCTACCTGCTGACGGAGGGGAACGCCCGGTGAGCGAGCGGAAGCCGGCCGAGCTGACGGCACTTCAGGCGGCGCTGTCCGCCGAGCACGCGGCGGTGTACGGCTACGGCGTCGTCGGCGGCCGGGTGCGCGAGGGACGGCGTACGGAGGCGCGCGCGGCGTACGACGCGCACCGGGCGCGGCGGGACGCGCTGGCGCGCGAGGTCCGCGGGCGGGGCGCGGAGCCGATCGCGGCGAGCGCGGGGTACGCGCTGCCGTTCGCGGTGCCGGACTCCGCGGCGGCGGTGCGGCTCGCCGCCGAGCTGGAGGACCGGGTCGCCGGGGTCTACTCGGACCTCGTCCGGGCCACGGCGGGCGCCCGGCGCCGGGAGGCGGCGACCGCGCTGCGGGAGGCGGCGGTCCGGGCGGCGCGCTGGCGGAACGGGAGCGTAGCCTTCCCTGGGCTCGCCGAGCGGAGCGGGACCGGCACGGGTGCCGACACCGGCGCGGAGACGGGCGGGGCGGCCACCGGGGCGGGCCCGGAGGCGTCGAGGACGCAGGAACCGACGGGGTAGAGCGGCGGCAGGCGCAGCAGGCGGGCGGGCCGTGACCGGAGCGACTGGAAGGAACGACTCTCGCATGGCTTTCGAACCGCCGCGGCGGCTGGTCAGGGCGCTGGGCGAGACGGCGCCGGACGGTGACCGCTGGCTGGCGGAGCTGCCGGAGACGCTCGGACAGGCGGTCGCGGCCCGCGGGCTGACCGTGGAGCGGGTGCAGGTGCCGGGCGGGCGGAGCAGTCTCGTGGCCCTGGTGCGGTACGGCGACGGCGGCCCCGCCGTCCTGAAGCTGGCCCCGGCGCGGTTCCGGCCCGAGGCCGAGCGGGCGGCGCTGGCGCACTGGGGCGGTCTGGGTGCCGTCCAGTTGCTGGAGCCGACGGCCGCCGAGGCGGGGGTGCTGCTGCTGGAGCGGCTGCACCCGGACGTGTCGGTGCGGTCGCTGCCGGAGGCGAAGGCGCTGCTGGAGGCGGCGGGGACGCTGCGGCGGCTGTGGGTGGAGCCGCCCGCCGGGCACGGGTTCGAGACGGTGGCCGAGCGGACCGGGCGGCAGGCGGCGGCGATGCGGGCCGGGGCCGACGGGGAGGTGAGCGGGCTGGTGGAGGCGGCGCTCGCGGCGCGCGAGGAATTGCTGGTGGCTCCGCCGGAGGGGCGGTTGCTGCACGGGACGTTCCGGCAGAGCAAGGTGCTGGCCGGGGAGCGGATGCCGTGGCTGGCGGTGGGGCCCGATCCGGTGGTGGGTGAGTGCGCGTTCGATCTCGCGCGGTTGGTGCGGGACCGGGTCGAGGATCTCATCGCGTCCCCGTCGGGCGCGGTGATCACGCGGCGGCGGGTGAAGCGGCTCGCGGAGTCGCTGGAGGTCGACCAGGAGCGGTTGCGGGCGTGGACGTTGTTCCGCGCGGTGGAGTCCGGGCTACGGGCCCGCCGGGTCGGCCGCCGCCCGGACGCGGAGCTTCTGCTGGAGTTCGCGGGGTGGTTGTAGCGGGGGGTGCCTGTGACGCGGGGCGTCTGCGGGCCCTGTGCGCGGTTCCTCGCGCCCCTTCTCGGGTCGGCCTCCGCCAGGTGTGATCACGACGCGAGGCCGTCCCCCTTCTGTGCGCGGTTCCCCGCGCCCCTTCTCGGGTCGGCCTCCGCCAAGTGTCTTGCGACGCGAGGCCCTCCACGCACCGTGCGCGGTTCCCCGCGCCCCCTCTCGGGTCGGCTTCCGCCAAGTGTCTTGTGACGCGAGGCCCTGCACGCACCGTGCGCGGTTCCCCGCGCCCCTAGAGGGTGGCTGCTGAACCCCCTTCACCCCTAGGCGTTGTCTTCAAATGATCACGGTTGGTGGATCATGGTGTCGTGATACGTCGTCATGAACTGTCCGACATCGAGTGGGAGTTCGTCCGG
>NZ_JBIVUY010000024.1:0-15667 GCF_044757425.1 Streptomyces sp. NPDC091281
CCGGACGAACTCCCACTCGATGTCGGACAGTTCATGACGACGTATCACGACACCATGATCCACCAACCGTGATCATTTGAAGACAACGCCTAGGGCCTCTCTTTCGGATCTTGCCGTCGGTCGCGGGGTCTGGCACGCACATCTGCCGCGTTGTCGTCGGTTGCCAACGCTCCGCGTTGACGCCCTCCTCCGCCTTGCAGCTGCACGCACCAGACCCCGCTCGGGTCAGGCCAGGACGCACCGCACCTCGCGGCCGACCAGATCCGAAAGAAAGGCCCTAGTCGGCCGTCCGCGCGGGCGGCCCGCGTCACCCGAGCGGACGACAGCCGCCGCGGGCTCTGCGAGGATCGGAGCATGACGAAGAAGCACGCCCGCACCCCGGCCGCCCGGTCCGCGAGCGGGTCCGGCACGTCAGCCCTGTCGATCGGCTCCGTGGGCAGCTTCCTGTCCATCGGGTCCGTCGGCAGCGTGCTGTCCATCGGCTCGGTGGGCAGCGCCCTCTCCGTCGGCTCGGTCGGCTCCGCCCTGTCGGTCGGGTCCGTCGGCAGCTGGCTGTCGGTGCTGTCCGTGGGCTCCGCGGCCTCCGTCGCCTCCGTCGGCTCCTGGCTCGGCGTGACCGCGACGGGCGCCGGAGTCCCCGACTCCCTGCGGCACCCCCGGACCACCCGGCCCGCCCTCCCGACCGGCGCCGTCCTGGCGACCGGGACCGCCGTGGCCGCCGTCGCGGGGCTGGCGCTGCTGTACGCGTACAGCAAGGGCACGGGGCTGCGCCGGAAGACCGGCGCGGAAGACCCCGAGGACGGCGCCTGACCGGCCTGCGGTCGCCGAGCAGGTCGCCAGCACGCCGTCGGACCGGCTACTTTCCCGAGGGCGCCGCCCGCCCGGCCGCCGAGGCACGTCGTAGGCACCGCAGGGCGTGCGCGTACGTTCCCCCTCCGTACAGCCGTACGGATTTCGCGTCCCCCACCTGGGTGGCCGCGCCGTCCTCCCGTGGTCGCCGCCGCATGGGTGCGAGTGCAAAGGGGAGGCTCCCCGTCCAGGGCACGTGAGGGCGAGGAGTACGCCGATGTCCGACGTCTGTTTCAGAGCCGACTTCGCTTCCGAGAGCCAGTGGGTGGCCGGCCGTTCCTGGGCCTATCCCGACGGCGGCCCGGTCAATCCCGGGGACAACAAACTCGACCACCTGACCGCCGACCCCGCCTACTCGCGCGGCGGGACCTTCCGCGCCACCCGCCGCCGCGACGGACTCTGGAAGACCGGCCTCCTCACCACCGAGGGCAGCGAGGAGGACTTCCGGGTCCGCGCGGGCGACCGGCTGGAGACACGGGTGCGGCTGCCCACCGAGATGGGGGCCTGGCCCGCCGTGTGGACCTGGCGGGACGGCGGCCAGGAGATCGACGTCTTCGAGTACCACCCCGACAACCCCGACCTGCTGGAGTTCACCAACCACGTCCGCGGCGGCCAGCTCTACCACCGCGACGAGGCCGTCCGGCCCGGTGCCTGGATCGACCTCGGCGTCGAGTTCGGCGTACGCAACGTGACCTGGTCGCTCAACGGCACCACCGTCTTCGCCGACGGCCGCGGCGTCGGCCGCACCTGGTCCGCCTACCTCATCGTCAACCTGTCGGTCTGCGCCGGCCGCTACCACCCGGCCCCGGAGCCCGGGGCGACGCGCATGGCGTACGAAGTGGCGTCGCTGACCGTCCACCGGCCGCAGAAACGAGCCGGCTGACCCGGCCCCCCACCCGCACCGTCCCCTGGGCCCGGCCCGCGCACGCTCGCGGCGCCGGGACTCTGCCACCGTCCGCCCGATCCCGCCACCCGGGTCGGGCGGACGGGCTACCGGCTCCCCCGAATGGCCCGCCCCGACGGGCCCCGGCCCGCCGTCCGGGGTCTTCTGGAGGCACGCCCGACAGAAGGGACGAGCCGTGTACGAGATGAAGGTGGGCCTCGCGTCGGGTGGCGGTGAGCAGCAAGTGTGGCACGTGGTGATCCCCCACCACGGGACCAGCCTGTGCGGCACCGTTGTCTCCGCCACCGGCGTGACGGCCGCCAACGAGACCGACCGTCACTGCACGCCCTGCATGGCCCATTTGCAGACGCTACTGGACCCGGAACGCGCCTGACGGCCCCCGACGCAGCCCGCCACCGACCCCCGCCCCTCACCCCCTCCTCCGAACCCTCCGCCCACGACCCGTGCCCCGCATCACCGGGACGCCAGTGCCGCACCCTCCCGCGCCCTTCCCGGCGCCCAGGGGTGCGGCTCTCGGCTGTCACCCCTCCGGCACGGACCGCCCCACCCGCCCCATCCGAACCACCCGGCCCGCCGCAGGCCTACCCGGCCGGGTCCGGGGGACAGGCGACACCATGGACCCGCACTCCGACCCGCACCCCGAACAGCACGGCGACCCCGACGCCCCGGACGCCCCCGACGTCCCCGATCCCCGCCACCGCCGCCCCGCGGGCGTCGACGACGCCACCGTCGACGCGCTCGGCGCGCTGTCCAGGGCCCTGGAGACCACTGAGCGCGCCCGCGGCCACCTCTACGGCTTCCACCAGCTCACCGGCACCGCCGACCTCCAGCTCGACAAGGCGGTCGCGCTGCTGCGCGAGGCCGGACACGTGGCGTGGGCCGAGCGCCTGGTCACCGAGATCGTCGGCCGCAACGTCATCCCCGGCCACTGGACGTACCAGATCGTCGAGGCCTACGACCGCACCTACTACCAGGCGTTCAAGGACCTGGAACGGGCGGCCGTCGACGCACTCGCGGGCGGCCGCGACCACCTCTACGAGGCCGAACTCAAGGAGGCCCGGCGGACCGTCGGCCACCCCGACCACACCGCGCTACCGGAATCCGGCGATACGGAAGAGGCCGGTTGAGTGTCACTCCTCACATGGCACTCCGGTGACGACACCGACACCATGGTGCCGTCACCGGCAGGCTGAAGGGATTCACGATGTTCCGCAAGGTGCTGGTCGCCAACCGAGGCGAGATCGCGATCAGGGCGTTCCGCGCCGGATACGAGCTGGGCGCGCGCACGGTCGCCGTCTTCCCCCACGAGGACCGCAACTCCCTGCACCGGCTCAAGGCCGACGAGGCCTACGAGATCGGCGAGCCGGGACACCCGGTCCGGGCGTACCTGTCCGTCGCGGAGATCGTCGCCGCGGCCCGCCGCGCCGGCGCCGACGCCGTGTACCCCGGCTACGGATTCCTGTCGGAGAACCCCGAACTCGCCCGCGCCTGCGAGGAGGCGGGCATCACCTTCGTCGGCCCCGACGCCCGCACGCTGGAACTGACCGGCAACAAGGCCAGCGCGGTGGCCGCCGCCCGCGAGGCCGGAGTGCCCGTCCTCGGCTCGTCGGCGCCCTCCGACGACATCGACGAACTGGTGCGCGCCGCCGACGACATCGGCTTCCCCGTCTTCGTGAAGGCCGTCGCGGGCGGCGGCGGGCGCGGCATGCGCCGGGTTGACGACCCGGCCGCGCTGCGCGAGTCGATCGAGGCCGCCTCCCGCGAGGCGGCCTCCGCGTTCGGCGACCCCACCGTCTTCCTGGAGAAGGCCGTCGTCGACCCCCGCCACATCGAGGTGCAGATCCTCGCCGACGGCACGGGCGACGTCATCCACCTCTTCGAGCGGGACTGCTCGGTGCAGCGCCGCCACCAGAAGGTCATCGAGGTGGCGCCCGCGCCCAACCTCGACCCGGAGCTGCGCGACCGCATCTGCGCCGACGCCGTCCGCTTCGCCCGCCGCATCGGCTACCGCAACGCGGGCACCGTCGAGTTCCTCCTCGACCGCGAGGGCCGCCACGTCTTCATCGAGATGAACCCGCGCATCCAGGTCGAGCACACCGTCACCGAGGAGGTCACCGACGTCGACCTCGTCCAGGCCCAGATGCGCATCGCCGCGGGGGAGACCCTCGCCGACCTCGGCCTGTCGCAGGACACGGTGACCCTGCGCGGCGCGGCGCTCCAGTGCCGCATCACCACCGAGGACCCCGCCAACGGGTTCCGCCCCGACACCGGCCGCATCAGCGCCTACCGTTCCCCCGGCGGCTCCGGCATCCGGCTCGACGGCGGAACCACCCACGCCGGTACGGAGATCAGCGCCCACTTCGACTCGATGCTGGTCAAACTCACCTGCCGGGGACGGGACTTCCCGGCCGCGATCGGACGCGCCCGGCGGGCCGTCGCCGAGTTCCGCATCCGCGGCGTGGCCACCAACATCCCCTTCCTCCAGGCCGTCCTGGACGACGCCGACTTCCAGGCGGGGCGCGTCACCACGTCCTTCATCGAGGAACGCCCGTACCTGCTGACCGCCCGCTCCTCCGCCGACCGCGGCACCAAGCTCCTCACCTACCTGGCCGACGTCACGGTCAACCGGCCGCACGGCGAACGGCCCGAACTGGTCGACCCGGTCACCAAGCTGCCCCCGCTCCCCGCCGGTGAACCCCCGGCCGGATCACGGCAGTCGCTCGTGGACCTCGGCCCCGAGGGCTTCGCCCGCGCCCTGCGCGAGTCGCCCACCCTCGGCGTCACCGACACCACCTTCCGCGACGCCCACCAGTCGCTGCTCGCCACCCGGGTCCGCACCAAGGACCTCCTCGCCGTCGCCCCGGTCGTCGCCCGCACCCTGCCGCAACTCCTCTCCCTGGAGTGCTGGGGCGGAGCCACCTACGACGTGGCGCTGCGCTTCCTCGCCGAGGACCCCTGGGAGCGGCTGGCCGCCCTGCGCGAGGCCGTGCCCAACATCTGCCTCCAGATGCTGCTGCGCGGCCGCAACACCGTCGGCTACACCCCGTACCCCACCGAGGTCACCGACGCGTTCGTGCAGGAGGCCGCCGCCACCGGCGTCGACATCTTCCGCATCTTCGACGCCCTCAACGACGTCGGCCAGATGCGGCCCGCCATCGACGCCGTACGCGCCACGGGCAGCGCCGTCGCCGAGGTCGCGCTCTGCTACACCGCCGACCTGTCCGACCCGTCCGAGCGGCTCTACACCCTCGACTACTACCTGCGGCTGGCCGAGCAGATCGTCGAGGCGGGCGCGCACGTCCTGGCCGTCAAGGACATGGCCGGACTGCTGCGCGCGCCCGCCGCCGCGACCCTGGTCACCGCGCTGCGCCGCGAGTTCGACCTGCCGGTGCATTTGCACACCCACGATACGGCGGGCGGGCAGCTCGCCACCTACCTCGCCGCGATCCAGGCGGGCGCCGACGCCGTCGACGGCGCCGTCGCCTCCATGGCGGGCACCACCTCGCAGCCGTCGCTGTCCGCGATCGTCGCCGCCACCGACCACTCCGCCCGCCCGACCGGCCTCGACCTCCAGGCCGTCGGCGACCTGGAACCGTACTGGGAGGGCGT
This sequence comes from Streptomyces sp. NPDC091281, assembly GCF_044757425.1. Classification (NCBI taxonomy): domain Bacteria; kingdom Bacillati; phylum Actinomycetota; class Actinomycetes; order Kitasatosporales; family Streptomycetaceae; genus Streptomyces; species Streptomyces sp. NPDC091281. Next base: position 5,363 of record NZ_JBIVUY010000024.1, read on the forward strand.
CCGCCGGATCTACGCCCCCTTCGAGGCGGGCCTCGCCTCGCCCACCGGGCGCGTCTACCACCACGAGATCCCCGGCGGGCAGCTCTCCAACCTCCGCACCCAGGCCGTCGCGCTGGGCCTCGGGGACCGGTTCGAGGACATCGAGGCGATGTACGCCGCCGCCGACCGCATCCTCGGCCGCCTCGTCAAGGTCACCCCGTCCTCCAAGGTGGTCGGCGACCTCGCCCTGCACCTGGTCGGCGCGGGCGTCTCCCCGGCCGACTTCGAGACCTCGCCGGACCGCTACGACATCCCCGACTCCGTGATCGGCTTCCTGCGGGGCGAGTTGGGCACCCCGCCCGGCGGCTGGCCCGAACCGTTCCGCACCAAGGCGCTCCAGGGCCGCGCCGAACCCCGGCCCGTCACCGCCCTCACCGACGAGGACCGCGAGGGACTGGAGAAGACCCGCCGCGCCACCCTCAACCGCCTGCTCTTCCCCGGCCCGACCCGGGACTTCGACACCCACCGCCACGCCTACGGCGACACCAGCGTCCTCGACAGCAAGGACTTCTTCTACGGGCTGCGCCCGGCGAAGGAATACGCCGTCGACCTCGAACCCGGTGTGCGGCTGCTCATCGAACTCCAGGCGGTCGGCGAGGCCGACGAGCGCGGCATGCGGACCGTGATGTCGTCCCTGAACGGCCAGTTGCGGCCCATCCAGGTACGGGACCGGGCGGCCGCCTCCGACATCCCGGCGACCGAGAAGGCCGACCGCTCCGACCCCGGCCAGGTCGCGGCCCCGTTCGCGGGCGTCGTCACCCTGGCCGTCGCCGAGGGCGACGAGGTCGCCGCGGGCGACACGGTGGCCACCATCGAGGCGATGAAGATGGAGGCCGCCATCACGGCCCCGCGCACCGGACGGATCGCCCGCCTCGCCATCCACCGCATCCAGCAGGTGGAGGGCGGCGACCTCCTGGTCGAACTGCGCTGACGGCGACCACGGGCACCCAGGGCGGCGGGCGTCGGACAGGCCCTGGCCGTCAGGCGCCCGCAGCCGTCCCCCGCGGCCGGACCAGACCGCACTCGTACGCGAGGATCGTGGCCTGGACCCGGTCGCGGACGCCCAGCTTCGACAGCACCGCGTTGACATGGGTCTTCACCGTGCCCGTGGTCACGCCGAGCGCCACGCCGATCTCCGCGTTGGCCAGGCCCGACGCGACGTGCAGCAGGACCTCCCGCTCGCGCGGGGTCAGCGCCGACAGGGCGCCGGTGACGGACGGCGGGCTCGGGGCGCCCTGCGCGAACGTGTCGATGAGCCGCCGGGTCACCGTCGGGGCGAGGATGCCCTCCCCGGCGGCCACCACCCGGATCGCGGCGAGGAGTTCCTCGGGGCGCGCGTCCTTGAGCAGGAACCCGGAGGCCCCGGCGCGCAGCGCGTCGTACACGTACGCGTCGAGGTCGAAGGTGGTGAGGACCAGCACCTTCGGCGCGCCCGGCGCCGCCGTGACCAGGCGGGTCGCCGTCAGGCCGTCCATGCCGGGCATCCGGATGTCCATCAGCACCAGGTCCGTCGTCCCGGCGGCGGCCAGCTCCACCGCCGACGCCCCCTCACCGGCCTCCGCGACCACCGTCATGTCCGGCTCGGCGTCCACGATCGCCGCGAAACCGGCCCGCACCACCGCCTGGTCGTCGACGACCATCACGCGTATCACGACGGGTACTCCTCCTCGACGGACCGGACGGGCACCGCGGACCCGCTCGCCCCGGCGGGCGGGGCGGCCTCCGGGCCGGGCGCGACCGGCAGCGACACCCGTACGATACCGGCCGGTTCGAGCGTGATCGGCCCCGCTCCCACCTGCACCCGCAGCCGTTCCGCCACCGGCCCCACCACCGCCAGCGGCACCCCGGTCACGGTGACCCGCAGGGTGTCGCGCCGCCGCCGCAGGACGACCCGGGCGGGCCCCTGGTCGCCCGCGGCGAGCGCCGCCTCGACGATCCGGTACGCCGACAGCGCCACCGTGAACGGCAGGTCCCGCCCCGCCTCGGGCAGCCCGCGCAGCGTGACCGCCCGGCCGGACCCGCCGAGCGTCCGGCACAGCGTGTCCAGGTCCGCGACCCCGGGCACCGGCGTCAGCCGCCCGGCGGGGTCCTCCGACTCGCCCAGCCCGCGCAGGAGTTCACGCATCGCGGCGAGCGCCGCGCGGGCCTCCTCCGCCACCTCCGTCAGCCGGCCGTCGTGGGCCGCCCGCACCAGCGCCGCGGTGTGCCGCAGCACCGCGTCCCGCAACCGGGCCGCCAGCCGCCCCCGTTCGGCGTCCGCGGCGCGCTCCGCCAGCCAGAGGGCGGTGGTGAGGGCGTGGTCGTCCCGGTCGAGGACCCGCAACCGGCGGCGCCGCACGGCCAGTCCGGCCCCCCAGACGGCGGCGAACGGCGCCGCCAGCACCAGGACCAACGGCACGAACAGCAAGGCGGCCACCACCCGGGCCGGGACCTCGTCGGACAGTTCGCCGTCCGCGGCGGCCGTCCCGATCAGCCACCCCGCCACCGACACCGCCCCCGCCACCCACGCGGGCCAGGTCCGCGAGCCCCCGCGGTCGTACACCGCGACCGCGTACACGGCCAGGAACTCGGCCAGCATGCCGCCCGCGAGGTTCTCCGAGACCCGGCCGGGCAGCCCCGTCACCGCCGCGATCGGCGGCCACACCCACGCCGTGGCCAGGACCGCGAGGAGCGCCGCCCACGGGGCGCGCCGCCGCCACAGCAGCGGCAGGCTGTGCGCGGTGAGCAGCACGGTCAGGAGCAGCAGCTGCGGAACCGTCCCCCGCGGGTCCACGCCGTCCCAGTCCTGCACGCCGATCAGCGCCAGCAGCAGCGGCACCGCCACCGCCGTGAACGCCAGCGCCGGGTCCGCGAGCCGCCGCCCGCGCAACGCCGTACCCCACCAGGCCTGTTCCGCGACGGGCAGGGGCGGCGGCCCGGAGCTGTCGGGCAGGGTGGCCCGGACCCGCCAGCCGCCGTCGGGTCCCGGCCCCGCGGTCAGTTCGCCGCCGACGGCCGCCGCCCGCTCCCGCATCCCGGCGACCCCGCGCCCCGAGCCCAGGGCGCCCGCCCCGGACGGCGCGGGGGAGCGCGGCGGGGCGTTCTCCACGGTGAGGTCGAGGACGCCGTCGCCGCGCCGCACCGTCACCCGTGCCGCACACCCCGGCGCGTGCCGCAGCGCGTTGGTGAGCGCCTCCCGGACGATGCCGTGCACCGCCTCCCCGGCCGGACCGGCCAGGTCACCGGGCAGCTCCGTCGCGACCGGCGGCCCCAACCGGCCGAATCCCGCGATCAGTTCCACCACGCGCTCGGTCATCGGGCGTCCGTGCTCCCGGTCGGAGTCGCGCAGCAGACCGACGACGCGTTGCAGCGCGGTGAGCGTCTCCGTCCCGGTCCGTCCGGCGAACGCCAGCGCCTCGGCGGTGAGTTCGGGCCGCGACCCGCCCAACCGCAGTGCGGCGTCGGCGGAGATGACGACGGACGTCAGATGGTGGGCGCTCACGTCGTGCAACTCGCGTGCCAGCCGCCGCCGTTCCCGGTCGCCCGCCCGGCGCCGGGCCTCCTCGGCGCCCGCCAGTCTGCGGGCCGCCGCCGAACGGCCGCCCAGCCACTGCCGCCGCCCCTCACCGGCCGCCGCGCACCCCACGTACACCAGCGCCGCGATCGCCCACTCCGGCAGGACCGCGGCGCCCGCGCCGAGGCGCGCCAGGGACAGCAGCCACTCCACCGCGACCGCCGCCGCGAGCGCCCGCAGCGCCACCGGGACCGGCCGCCGGACCGCCACCGAGTACAGGGCGATCAGCGGGCTCACCCCGAAGTAGCCCGCGTCCCAGGCCGTGCTGCCGATCGCCACGGCGAGCAGCGCGCCCGCGAGCGCCTGGACCGGCTCCCGCCGCCGACGGCCCAGGGCCACCGTCTCCACGGCCATCGCCACCAGCACGGCCGCCGTCGCCGCCGGTCCGGGCGGTGTCACCCCGGCCGGACCGGCGGCGGGCCCCAGCCAGGCGAGCTGCGCCGCCGCGAGCAGGGTGGGGAGCAGCCAGTTCCGTGTCGTCTCCATGTCGCTTCGACCCTACGGCCGGTTCCCGGACCGCGACCCCCACCCCCGGTACCGGACCCGCCTCTACCCGAGGGTGGAGGGCCCGTTCCTGCGGGCGGCCGATGCCCGCCCCGGGGCCGCGGGAGATGCTGGGGGCATGACGTTCCCGCCCGCCGCGCCGCCGCCGTACTCGCCGTGTCCGCCGTACCCCTCGGGCCCGTTCACCGGCCCGGCGGCAGACCGTGCCCCGGCGCCCGCGGCCCCCGGGCAGCGGCTCGGCTTCCACCGTCTCGCGCATGTCACGGGCCGCCACCGCTGGTGGCGGCCGCTGCTGGGCACGCTGTTCGTGCTGGTGGCGTACGTCCTCGTCGTCGGTCTCCTCGACGTGCTGACCTCGGCCGCCGGGGCCGCCCACGGCTACCCCGACGCCCCGGACGGCACCGTCGCCTTCGGCCCCCTCTCCGGAACGGCCGTCGACCTGCTCCTGATCGCTGCCTTCCTCCCCGTCGTCCTCCTCGCGGTGCGCTGGACCGGCCGCCGTCCGGCGGGCACCGTCTCCTCGGTGACCGGGCGGCTGCGGTGGCCGTGGCTGGGACGGTGCCTGCTGGTCGCGCTGCCCGTGCTCGCGCTGAGCGGCGGCGCCGTGCTGCTGCTGCCCGCCCCGGCGGACGAGCCGCCCGCCGTGTGGGCGGGCTGGGAGGTGTTCCTGCCCGCGCTCGTCCTGCTGCTCGTGCTGGTGCCGTTCCAGGCCGCGGCCGAGGAGTACCTGTTCCGCGGCTGGCTCCTCCAGGCCGTCGGCGCGTTCGTGCGCTCGCCGTGGGCGGCCCCGCTGCCGCAGGCCGTCCTGTTCGCCGCCGCCCACGGCTGGGGCACCCCCTGGGGCTTCGCCGACCTGCTCGTCTACGGCGCTCTGGCGGGCTGGCTGACCGCGTGCACGGGCGGACTGGAGGCCGCGATCGGGCTGCACGTCGTCAACAACCTCTTCGCCTTCGGCGTCTCCGCGGCGGTCGTGGACGGCCTCGCGAGCGACGAGACGGCCGCCGACGCGCCCTGGGCGGTCGTCCTCACCGACCTGACCGGCGTCGCCCTGTACGTCGCCGCCGTCCTCTGGCTCGCCCGCCGCCGTCCGCCCGCCCGCACCGCCGTGGCGACGCCCCCGGCCCCGCCGCTCCCCCCGCCCGCCTACGGCTCCCCCTACGGCCCGTTCGCCCCGTACGGACCGTACGGTTCCGCAGCCGGGTTCCCGCCGCCGTACCACGCCCCCTCGGGCCCGCCCGGTCCCCCCGCCGGTCCGCCGCCTGGGCCGGAACCGGCCGCCCCCTGATCGGCGCGCGCCGCCCTGCCACCCCCGTCAGGGTCGGCTCAGGACCGCCTCCCACGTGTCCACCGCGTAGTGCACCGACATGCCGTGGCGGGCGTAGAGCCGGGGCGCGCCCGTGGAGTTGGAGGTGTCGACGCCGAGGCCGACCGTGTCGCGGCCCCGCGCGGCGAAGACCGCGAAGGCGTGCCGCAGCAGCAGCCCCGCGAGGCCCTGCCCGCGCGCCTCACGGGTGACACCGATGCTGCGTATCCAGCCCATCGCCTCCCGGTCGTCGCGCGCCATCAGAAACCCGGCCTCCCCGGCGGCGTCCGTCTCGGCGATCCACACCAGGGACCAGTCCAGGCCCGCCCCGTCGATGTCCTGGAGCCACTGCGCGTAGGCGCGGGGCTGGAAGTCGAAGTGCTCGGCGAACGTCGCCTGGTACAGGGCGTGCACCCGCTCCCGGTCCGCCTCGTCCGCGCAGGGCCGCAGCCGTACGCCCGCCGGGATCTCCGGCGCCCGGTCCGCCGCCGGGTCCAGGGCGCGCCGCAGGACGTGGTAGCGCCGTACCGTGTCCCAGCCCCGGCCGCGCAGCAGCGCCGTGTCCAGGGTCGGCTTCACGTTCAGGTGGAGGTGGACCACGGCCCGCGCGGCGCCGTTCTCCCGCGCCTTCTCCAGCGCCCGCGCCTCCATCGTGTCCAGCAGGAGCGCCCCGGCCGCCTGGTGCTCGGGCAGCACGTAGTGGTCGATGTCGATCCGCTCGCCCTCCGACTCGTCCCACAGCAGCCCGTACGCGACCAGGGTCTCCCCGTCGTGGGCGAGCCAGGAGTCCCGCGCCAGATCGGTCTCGGGATGCTTGAACTCGGCCTCGACCGTGTGCAGATCGGTCTCGGGGCGGCCGATCTCCAGGACGTCGATCGCGTTGAGCAGGGCGGTGACGGCGGGGGCGTCGGCGAGCGTGGCGGGACGCAGGGCGTAGGACATGGGGCCAGCGTCCGGCGGAGGACCGCTGCTCGCAACGGGTTTTCGCACGGACGTCGTACGGCCGCCACCCACGCGAGGGGCGCACATTCCGTATGCGTGAGCCCTGTACGCGCCCCCGCGTGCCTGGGCAGAATTGCCAGTGCCAGTGATCACCGGGCGGAGGCGTCGGTTCCGGACCCCGCCCACGTCCCGGGAAGGCAGGTCGGTTGCGGTGTTGGTGCGTCTTCCCACCTCCATATCCGAAGCGCAGGAGTGTCTCGCGGAGGGCGCGGTGCCGGTCGGCGGCGCCACCCTCGTCTGGGCGACCTGGCAACGCGACGGCTTCCCCGAACTGGCCATGTCCCTGCGGGAACTGCCCGCCGCCAACGCCGTCGCGCCCGGCACCCTGGGCGCCGCTGTGACCCTGTCCCGGGTCGGCGAGGAGATGCCGGAGGTGCTGCGCCGCGCCGCGTCCACCATCGGCACCGGCGCCGTCCGCCGCAGCGCCACCGTCGGCGGCAACGTCGTCGGCAGCACCCTGCGCTGTCTGCTGCCCGCCGCGCTCGTCCTCGACGCCCGCGCCACGGTCCTGGAGGCCGACCGCGTGTACGAGACGGACCTCGCGGAGGTCGTCGCCAAGCGCCCCCTGCTGCTCGGTCTGCGCTGGCGCGATCCCGTCGTCAGCGGCTACCACAAGGACGCGGCCGACGCGGGCGGCCCGCCGCCGTTCGTCGTGGGCGCCGCCGTCCACGCGCGGGGCGACGGCCGCCGCACCCTGCGCGTCGCCGCCCGCGACGGCTACGAGGTGCTCAGCGAGAGCCTCCCCTACGAGGGCGACCCCGAGGACGCCGTACGGCTCCTGGAGCGCACCGACTTCGGCGCGCTGCCCGCCGAGGCCCGCGCGAGCGTCCGCCGCGTGGTCACCGACGTCCTGACCCGCTCCGCCGACGCCTGACCCCCGCCGACGCCACGTCGCACGGGGCACCGCACACGGAACCGGCCCGTCCGCTGACGCGGACGGGCCGGTTCTTTCAGGTGGGTCCTACCCGGTTCCCCGGGCCGGGCCTACGGGAACTGCGTGAGCTTCGACGGGATCGTGCTGGTGCCCGAGGTGGGCGCCCCCGTGTCGTTCGCGACGTGGCGGTACTGGCCCATGCCGCCGAGCGAGACCACCTGGAGGTTGTGCAGCTTGATCCCGGGCTTCACCGGGACCTGGAAGCCGTGCTGCTGCACGATCGTGGGGTCGGACGTGAAGTTGCAGTAGCTGCCGAGGCCCCACGCCTCATGGGTGTTGACCGAGTCGGCCACCTTGTAGGCGGCGTAGCCGACGATGCCGTCGTGGGTGATGGCGGCCTCGTTCGGGGCGTCGTAGGCCTTCTCGTTCTGGAAGAAGATCGTGCGCCCGCGCTCGCCGTTCCACACCACGTCGTACTTGTTGAAGTGCTCGACGAACAGACCGGTCGTCAGGACGTCGTCACCGTTGACCCGCAGACCGTAGTCGGCGCGGTTGGTCTCCCAGCCGACGCCCTCGCCGTGGTCGGCGCGCCAGATCCAGGTGTGGTCGATCAGCACGTCGTCGCTGTTGACGACGACCGAGTCGGTGGCCAGGCCGGGGCCCGCACCGCCGATCCGCACGAACACGTCCTGCATCGTGGTCGGGTTGGCCGCGTGGTCCGCGCCGGAGTTGGCCGGGCCGAGCTGGAGCAGCGTGTTGGAGCGGGACGCCCCGGCGTCGATCAGGAAGCCGGCCAGCCGGACACCGTCGACGTCCGCGACGTGCATCGCGTCGACGCCGCCGTCCGGGATGATCGTCGCCAGGCCGAGGCCCAGCACGACCGTGTTGGCGCGGTTGACCTCGATCGTGCGGTCCAGGTGGTAGACGCCCGGCGTGAACAGCAGGTTCAGGCCCTGGGCCAGCGCCGCGTTGATGGTGGCCGCGGTCGCGCCCTGCTTGACGACGTAGAACTGGCTCAGCGGGAGCGAGGAGCCGCCCGCGTTCGCCGGCCACGACACGCCGCGCGAGTTGGTGCGCTTGCCGGGCACGAACACCTTGTACTCGTTGCCGTCCAGGTACAGGAACGGCTTCTCGCGGGAGATCGGCGTGGTGTCCAGCGTGGTGTACGGGCCGGTCTCGAAGTTGGAGGCCGGGGCGCCCTGGACACCCGTGAACGTCATGTTCCACACGCCGTTGGTCCAGCCGCCGACGGAGCTGTCGCGGGTGTACCACTGCTGCTGCGAGTACGGGCCGACGGTGCCGTCGATCTTCGAGTCGGCGATGTAGCCGCCGGAGGCCCACCCGTAGCCGTTCGGCGCCAGGTTGAGGCCGCCCTTGACGTGGATACGGCGGAACGGCGCGGCCTGCGCCACGGCCCACCGGTCGGTGCCGTTGGACGGCGTGATCGCCAGGTTCTCCGCCGAACGCCAGAAGTTCTGCGTGGCGTTGCCGTTGAACCAGCCCGCGTCGACCGTCACGTCACCGTTGATCTGCACGTCGTCGGGGTTGAGACCGAGGCCGGAGATCGAGGTGTAGAAGCCGAGCTGGGCGTTGATGTTGTTGTAGGTGCCCGGCTTCAGCAGGAACTGGTAGCGCCCGGAACCGAACTGGGCCGACTCCTGCTGGGTGAAGACCTGGTCGAACTTCTGCTGGAGGTTCGGGGTGCTGGGGTCGACGACGATGACGTTGGGACCGAGGTCGCCACCGCCCTCGATCGGCGGGTTGGTCGGACCGGAGCCGGTGTGGACGCCGACCTCCCACAGCGAGTATCCGTAGGCCGTGCCGCGCGCGGTGCCGTTGATACGGACGTAGCGGCCCTGGCCGCTCACGTCGTAGCTCGCCCGGCCGCCGGTCGCGCCCGTGACGCTGCGCAGGGTGTTCCAGCTCTGCCCGTCGGTCGAGGCCTGGATCTGGAAGTCACGGCCGTACGCCGCCTCCCAGTTGAGGTCGATCTTGCAGAGGCTGCGCACCGAGCCCAGGTCGACCTGGACCCACTGAGGGTCGGAGGCCGCGCTGGACCAGCGGGTGCCGTCGTTGCCGTCGAAGGCGGCGGAGGCGGGGGTGCCGCCGTTCTCCGTCGAGGACGCCGTGGCCGGCTTGCCCTGGGCCGCGTTGGCCGCGTCGCAGGCGGTGGGCTGGGTGCCGCCCGTGGTGCCGTAGACCTGGAACTCCCACAGCGAGTAGCCCCACGGAGTGCCCCGCGCGACGCCCTGGAACCGCACGTAGCGGCCCTGGCCGTTGACGTCGACGGTGTCGGTGCCGCCGTCGCCGCCGGTGATGGTCTTCAGGTCGGTCCAGGAGGTCCCGTTGGGCGAGATCTGGAGCTTGTAGTCCTTGCCGTAGGCGGCCTCCCAGCGGAGGACGACCTGGCTGACCGTGGCGGAGGCGCCCAGGTCGACCTGGTACCACTGGTTGTCCGAGGCGGCCGAGGACCACCGGGTGCCCAGGTCGCCGTCCACGGCCAGGGCGGCACCGGTCGCGGCGTTCTCGGACGAGGACGCCGTCGCCGTCTTCCCCTGGGAGAGGAGCGGATCGGCCGCGGCGGCCGTCGGCTGGGTCGTGGGGAGGGTGAGCAACGCTGCCGTGGCGGCTAGCGAGACACCCAGGGATCTGAGTCTCATGCTGATTCCCTGCGCTGGATGCGGGTGCTGAGGAACTGCTGAGGGCGCAACGTGGAAGTACGGAACCGCGTCGCCGCGATCCCGCCGTAACGTGACATGCGAACAAGCCCCGGAAGGCGCTTAGTTCACGACTTGATTTAACTGATGACGTCTTTGGTCCGGCAACCCCTCGGACACGAGAAAGTTTTTCGGATGATGACCGCGGGCCCGCCACCGCGGCCGTCACCGCGTTCAGAGGATGACGTCGGGGCGGGGGGGGGGGGGGGGGGGGGGGGGGCCCCCCCCCCCCCCCCCCCCCCCCCCCCCCCCCCCCCCCCCCCCCCCCGCCGCCCCGGGGGGGGGGGGCCCCCCCCCCCCCCGGGGGGCCGCC
>NZ_JBIVUY010000025.1:0-14171 GCF_044757425.1 Streptomyces sp. NPDC091281
TCGACGCCTCCCTCCCCTACGCCTCCACCCTCTGCGGCGCCTGCTACGACGTCTGCCCCGTCGCCATCGACATCCCCGACATCCTCGTCCACCTCAGGGAGCGGGTGGTCGAGGGCGGGCCCGCGACGCGCGACGGCAGCAAGGTCGTCCTGCGGCCCGCGAAGGGGCACGCCGCGGAGCGGGCGGCGATGCGCGCGGCGGGGTGGGCGTTCGGCCGGCCCGGTGTCCTGCGCGCCGGGCAGCGGCTGGCGTCCCGCGCCCGGCGGTTGCGGCCCCGCACCCTGCCGGGGCCCGGCCGGGCGTGGACGGCCGCCCGGGACCTGCCCGAGCCGCCCCCCGAGCCGTTCCGGGACTGGTGGCAGCGCACGAACAGCGGCACCGAGGGAGGTACGGCGTGAGCGGGAGCAGCAGGGAACGCGTCCTCGGCCGGGTCCGCCGCGCCCTGGCCGACGTACCGCGCGACACACCGTCGTACGGAGAGGCGCCGGACGGGTCGTCGTCCGGGGAGTCGGACCGGGGCGCGTACGAGAAGGCGTACGCGGCGGAGGTCTCTCGGGACTATCTGCGCGAGCACGGGGAGCGGAGTGCCGCGGAGACCGTGGACCTGCTGGCGGAGAACCTGGCGGACTACCGGGCGGTCGTGCACCGCTGTACGCCCGACGGTCTAGCGGCGACGGTCGCCGCGACGCTGGCGGCGCGCGGTGCGCGGACCGTCCTGGTGCCGCCCGGTCTGGACCCCGCGTGGCTGGCGGAGACGGGCGCCGAGCGGGTGCCCGACGACCCCGGCAGCAGCCCGTACGCGCTCGACCGGGTGGACAGCGTGGTGACGGCCTGCGCGCTGGCGGTGGCCGAGACGGGCACGCTCGTGCTGGACGGCGGCCCCGACCAGGGGCGGCGCCGGATCACCCTGATCCCCGACCACCACGTGTGTGTCGTGCGGGTGCCCGACCAGGTCGTCGCGTCGGTGCCGCTGGCCCTCGAACGGCTGGACCCGGTCCGCCCGTCGACCTGGATCTCCGGCCCGTCGGCGACCAGCGACATCGAGCTGGACCGGGTGGAGGGGGTGCACGGGCCGCGCGTGCTGGAGGTGATCCTCGTCGGTCCCCCGGCCGAGGCCCCCGCGGAGGAGGCGGCGGGGCCGTCGGCGTCGGTTCAGCTGTAGGTCATCGGGCGGCCGTGCCGCAGGGAGTACTCGGCGGCGCGGAGGTGCACGGCGACGTAGAACGCGGTGTCCAGGTCGTCCGTCCAGGGGCCGGGGCGGGTGGGCGCGGTGCGGCGCGCGTCGCCCTCCAGGAACCACAGGGTGAGGCCGAGGTTGCCGCCGGTCGCCGGTATCGCGTCCAGGGGCAGGCCGATCGCTCCGGCCAGTCGCCGGGCCGCGGCGAGGGCCTGGGGCGCACCCGCGATCACGGTCTCGTCGTCGTAGGCCGAGCCGAGGGGCAGGGTGACCGGGGTGTCCAGCGAGAGCGGCACGAGGGTCGTCCAGCCGAGCAGCGCGTCCTGCTCGGGCGGCGTGAGGTGGGCGCGGCAGAGCGCGTCGAACCCGGTCATGGGCGGGGCCATCTTCTCCTCGAACCAGCCGGGCGGGTCCTCGGAGGCGGACGGTTCGAACGGCGGGAGGCCGCGCCCGCGCAGCACGCCGTCCAGCGCGGCGGCGACAGCCGCCTGCCCGCCCTCCTCCTCGCCGAACCATTGCCGCCGGTCGATGCTCACCAAATAGACGCCCATGGGGGAAAGCTAGCGGGGGCCACTGACATCGGCCGGTGGGGTGGTGCGCGGCGGGTGACAGTCGGGTGAACAAGCGCTTAGATAGTGCGGGATCTCGCACCGCACCGCACCCGACCGCCGGAGGCCCCGTTGTTCACGTCCGTCGACGACGTCTCCACCCGCCTCGCGGAGGCGGGTTACCTCGCCTCGCCCGCCGTCGCCACGACGGTCTTCCTCGCCGCCCGGCTCGGCAAGCCGCTGCTGGTGGAGGGCCCGGCCGGGGTCGGCAAGACGGAACTCGCGAAGGCGGTCGCCCGGGTCGCGGGCGCCCGCCTGGTCCGCCTCCAGTGCTACGAGGGCGTCGACGAGTCCCGCGCGCTGTACGAGTGGAACCACGCCAAGCAGTTGCTGCGGATCAGCGCGGGCCGGGGCGAGACGTGGGACGAGGCCCGTACGGACATCTTCAGCGAGGAGTTCCTGCTGCCGCGCCCCCTGTTGACGGCGATCCGGGGCGACGAGCCGACGGTGCTGCTGGTCGACGAGACCGACAAGGCCGACGTGGAGGTGGAGGGGCTGCTGCTGGAGGTGCTGGGCGACTTCCAGGTCACGGTGCCGGAGCTGGGCACGATCACCGCGACCCGGCGCCCGTTCACGGTCCTCACCTCGAACGCGACCCGTGAGCTGTCGGAGGCGCTGCGCCGCCGCTGTCTGTTCCTGCACATCGGCTTCCCCGAGGAGGAATTGGAGCGGCGGATCGTCCGGCTGAAGGTGCCGGAGGTGGACGAGGCGCTGGCCGCGTCGGTGGTCCGGGTGGTGGCCGCGCTGCGGGCGATGGACCTGCGCAAGGCGCCGTCGGTCGCGGAGACGGTCGACTGGGCGCGCACCCTGCTCGCGCTCGGCGCGGACACCCTCGACGAGACGCTGGTGCGGGAGACGCTCGGGGTGATCCTCAAGCACCAGGAGGACGTGCTGAAGGCCGCCGCGAAGCTGGACGTGAGCCTGGGCCTGGACGCCGGATGACGGGCGGGGGCGGCGCCGGAAGCGGGCCCGGCGGAGCTGCCGGGCCCGGTGCGGGTGCGGGGGACGGTGCGGGTGCGGGGGACGGTGCGGGTGCGGGGGACGGTGCGGTCGGTGCGCGGCTGACCGGGCTGGTGGCGGCGTTGCGGGCGCACGGGGTGCGGATCGGCACGGGTGAGACGGTGGACGCGGCCGGTGCGGCGGCGGTGCTGGGCTTCGCGGACCGGCGGGTGCTGCGGGAGGGGCTGGCCGCGACGCTGCTGCACTCCCCCGGCCAACGGGCCGTGTTCGACGCCGTGTTCGACCTGTACTTCCCGCACGCGGTCGGCGCTCCGGGCCCGTCGGCGGCGGCCGGGGGCGACGGGCGGGCGGCGCTGCGTGACCGGTTGGCCGCCGCGCTCGCCGACGACGACCGGGCGGCGCTGGCCCGGTTGGCGATCGAGGCCGTCGACGGCTTCGGCGGCTACGGGAGTTCACCGGGTTCGGACGGCTGGTCGGCGTACCAGACGCTGGAACGGCTGCGGCCGCAGACGCTGGTGGCGCGGGTCCGGGACGACCTGCGGGAGCGGGGCGGGGGTGCCGGGTTCACGGGGCGGCTGCTGGAGGACGAGGTGCGGCGGCGGGTGGACGCCTTCCGGGCGCTGGTGGCCGTGGAGGCGCGGCGCCGGGTGGCGGAGCGGCGGGGCCGGGACGAGATCGCCCGCCGTGCGGTGGCCCGGACGGCGGACCGGGTGGACTTCCTGTACGCGGGGAAGGACCGGCTGGCCGAACTGCGGCGTACGGTGCAGCCGTTGGCGCGCAAGCTGGCGACCCGGCTGGCGGCGCGGCGGCGCCGGGCCTCGCGGGGCGCGATCGATCTGCGGCGCACGCTGCGCGGTTCGCTGTCGACGGGCGGGGTGCCGATGCGGCCCGTGCTGCGCCGTCGGCGTCCGGCCCGGCCCGAACTGGTGCTGCTGTGCGACGTGTCGGGCTCGGTGGCGGGGTTCTCCGACTTCACGATGCTGCTGGTGCAGGCGTTGCACGACCAGTTCTCGAAGGTGCGGGTGTTCGCGTTCGTCAACCGGGTCGACGAGGTGACCGGTCTGCTGCGGCGCGGGGCGGCGGACCCGGCGGGGCTCGGGTCCCGGATTCGTGCCGAGGCGTCGCTTACGGCCTGGCACGACAGCAGCGACTACGGGGCCGCGCTGGGCGAGTTCGCGGAGCGGTACGGCGCCGCGGTCGGCCCCCGGACGACGGTGTTCGTGCTGGGGGACGCCCGGACGAACATGGCCGACCCGAACCTGCCCGCCCTGGGGGAGATCGCGGGGCGGGCACGGCGGGTGCACTGGCTCAATCCGGAGCCGCGCGCGCAGTGGGGCACGGGCGACTCGGCGGCACCGGAGTACGCGGCGGTGGCCGGGATGCACGAGTGCCGCACCGCACGGCAGTTGGGTGAACTGGTCGGACGGCTGCTGCCGGTCTGAGGACCGGAGGCACGCGCTGATGGCCTGTCAGGCGTCCTTGGGGCGGGCGTAGTCGGTGGCCATCTGTCCGGCGAAGTCGTAGACGACGACCTGTTCGTCGCCGACGACCCAGGCGTCGTGTCCGGGGGAGCAGACGAAGGCGTCGCCCGGTCCCATCTCGCTCTCGCCGCCGTCGTCCATGCGGATGCGCATGCGGCCCTGCACCATGAAGCCGTTGTGGTGGACCATGCAGCTGTCGGTCCCGACGATCGGGCCGACCGACTCCGACCAGCGCCAGCCGGGTTCGAAGGTCGCCACGGCGAAGTCGAGGCCGGTCATGTGGACGGCTTCGAGGTGGCCGCGGGGGAAATCGCGCCGCTCGTCGGGCTTGTCGAGCGTCTTCACTTCCAGCATGACGCTCCTCCTCCCTTCCGGCCGCGTCCGCGCGCGGCCCGGGGCCGGTCCCCCGGCGGCCCTGGACGTCACCGGCGGCGGCCGCACCCCACGTCCATCGTCCGCCCGCACCCCGGGCGCCGCCATTCGGGTGAACCCGGTGGGTGCGGGCCCGCCGGGGCGGTTCAGTCGCCGTCGGCGCAGAGCCGGGCGAAGCGGTCGGTGTCGATGTTCCCGCCGGAGAGGATGACGCCGACGCGGTCCGGGAGATCGGGGACGTGGCCCGCGAGGAGGGCGGCCAGCGGGGTGGCGCCGCTCGGCTCGATCACGATCTTCAGCCGTTCGAAGGCGAACCGCATCGCGGCGCGGATCTCGTCGTCGGTGACGAGGGCGATCGCGTCGACGAGCCGCCGGTTCACCGAGAACGTCAGCTCGCCGGGGGTGTCGATGGCCTGCCCGTCGGCGATGGTCCTCGGCATCGGCACGGTGACCCGCCGGCCCTCGGCGAGCGAGCGCCGGGTGTCGTCCCCGGCCTCGGGCTCGACGCCGACGACGCGGATTCCCGGGTGGAGGCCCTTGGCGGCGGTCGCGCTGCCCGCGATCAGCCCGCCGCCGCCCACCGGCACCACCAGCGCCCCCACCTCCCCCTCGTCCTCCAGGAGTTCCAGCGCGGCGGTGCCCTGGCCCGCGATCACGTCGGGGTGCTCGTAGGGCGGGATCAGGGTCAGTCCGCGTGCGGCGGCCAGGGCTTCGGCGATCGCGGCACGGTCGCCGGTGTAGCGGTCGTACGTCACGATCTCGGCGCCGAGTGCCTCGGTGGCCGCGCGCTTGGAGCGGGGGGTGTCCTCGGGCATGACGATCACGGCGCTGGTGCCGAGTTCGCGGGCGGCGAGGGCGACGGCCTGGGCGTGGTTGCCGGACGAGTAGGCGGCGATGCCGCGGGCGCGCTGCTCCGGGGTGAGGCGGGAGGCCGCGTGGTAGGCGCCGCGGAACTTGAAGGCGCCGATCCGCTGGAAGTTCTCGCACTTCAGCAGGGTCTCGGCGCCGACGAGGGCGTCCAGGGTCCGCGAGCGCAGGACGGGGGTGCGGTGGGCGATGCCGTGCAGCCGGGCGGCGGCGGCGCGGACGTCGTCGAGGGTGATCGGCGGGGGTGCGGTCGTCACGGGTGGGCTCCCTGAGGGGTGTCGTCCGGGCGGCCGTCGGGGCCGGTCCGGGCCTGGGACAGATAGCTGTAGGCGGAGGCGCGGGAGATGCCGAGGCGGGCGGCGACCTGTTCGACGGAGCGGCGGACGGCGAACACGCCCCGCTCGTCGAGGGCGCGGAACAGTGCCAGGCGCCGGGGCCGGTCGAGTCCGGCCCAGTCCTGGCCGGGCCGGTTCCGGCCGGGCAGGTGCGCGTCGAGGAGGGCGTCGAGCACGGTGTCGATGTCGTCGCCGAAGGTCGTCACGGGCGGCTCGGCGGCGGGGCGGGCCGGGGCGCTCCCCGGGTCCGGTTCCGGGGCCGGGCCGCCGCCGAGGGCGGTGAGCAGGGCGCGGACCCGGTCGACCTCGGTGACGTCGACGTTGACGCAGAGGGCGCCGAACACCGAGCCGGACGCGTCGCGGAGCAGCATCGTCGACGACTTCACGAGCTGTCCGGCGGCGGTGCGGGTGAGGTAGTTCAGCTCGTCGGCGGCGCGGTCGCCGCGGGCGAGGGCGCGCAGCCCGATCTCGCTCATGGCCCCGCCGACGCTGCGGCCGGTCACCGTGCCCGCGACGGCCACGACGGACCGTTCGGGCCGCCGGTAGTCGTGCAGCACGACCTCGCAGACCGGCCCGAAGGTCGCCGCGATCCCGTCCACGACGGGCCGCAGCGCCCGCAGGATCGCGTCCCGCTCACTGTCGAGCCGCTCGTCGCCCGCCATCCGCACGTCTCCCCACCGCTCGCTTCACCGCCATCTCCAGGTTAGACGATAAATCCAGCGCTTGGACAGACCGTCCAAAGCGAGGACGGCTCGGGGGGCGGCAACGGCCGGTCACGGGGATCGGCGGCGGCGCGGACGGACCACGCCCGCGCCCGTGGGCTCAGAGCGTCCACCACCAGCGTTCGAGGTCCTGGTCGGCGGCGAACTCCAGCGGGGCGGCGTAGGGCGACCGGCGCGCGGCGTCCAGCGCCCCGGTGCGACGGACGACGGCGCGCAGTTCCCGTACGGCGGGCAGCTCGGCAAGTTCCTCGACGTCGTACGGACAGCCCACGGGGCCGCCGACGAGGGTCTCGCAGCCGAACGCGAACCAGAGGGCGACGAGGTCGGTGTCCCCCTCCTTCTCGGCGGCGAGGGCGACGTCGCGGACCACGTCGACGAGGGGGACGCGGCGCGGCGGGACGGCGTCGGGGCCGGTCAGCTCCCCGGCGTCGACCATGCGCCGCCACAGGTCGGTTCCGGCGTCGCAGTAGAGATACGGCGGGTCGACGTAGCCGTCCTGGAGCCAGGAGTCGTAGCCGTCGAAGTCGGGGGCCTCCTCGTCGAAGGTCCGCAGGCCGGTGAACCCGGTCAGCGCGTCGAAGAAGGCGGACCGCTCGGCGTGGTCGGGGTGGCGGTCGAGCGGGAAACGGTAGGTGTGGCGGCGACGCAGCAGGGCGTCCATGACGCGGAAGTGGGTGAACGAGCAGTCGTAGCCGCTCTGGAAGGCGTACAGCGCGGCGAACCGGTCCCGGACGCCCGGGTCGCCGGGGGCGGCGTGGGTGTCGAGCAGGCGGACGGAGTCCGCGACCAGGTCCTCGATCTCGTGCATGGACATCGGAGCGTCCCCCTCGTCGGGCGCCCGGGGGTTCGGGCTCTCCGTATCCCATCACCCGCCACCGACACCCGGGCCGGGGGACGGTGCGGCGGTCGGCCGGGGGGACGGTGGGCCGGTCAGTCCTGGTCCGCGCCCAGCGCCTCGGCGATGAGGCGGGTGGCGAAGTCGCGGTCGTCGGTGAGGCGGTTGATGTGTTCCGCGAGGAGGAGGGCCGTCGCTTCGAGCGGGTTCATCTCCTCGCCGGTCCAGTCGCCGTACTGCTTGCGCCACAGGGTGGGGCTCAGTCCGGTGCCCGCGGCGACGACGAGGCCCGCCATGGTGGGGACGGCCTCGGCGGGCACGCTCTTCGGCATCATGCGCAACGAGGCCACGAATCCCGGCAGCACGTACTCGATGACGTCCTTGTCGTGGTGGTCGTAGGCGGCCCGCAGCCACTGCATGAACATGTAGACGAGGGTGCAGGCGCCGTCCACCAGGTCCTCGACCTCGGCCGGGCCGAGCGAGGCGGTGAACTGCTCGATCAGCTGGGCGTGTTCGGGGTCGGACTCGGTGTTGTTGCCGTAGATGGAGCGCAGCCGGGAGTCGATCGCCATCAACGCGGTTCCCACGTCACCGGCGGGGGCGTACTGCGGGTCGCAGGGTGAGGGCTGCACCGGGTTCCTCCTGAAGTCACCGTGAGCGACATTGTGTGCTCGTACGGTAACGCGCGGCGGCTGGGGCAGTCCGGCGAACGCACGGATGGGGGCCCGCCGCCGGAACGCTGCCGCCCACGCGCACCGCTGCTTTCCGGCCACCGCGGAGTGATGGTCCGCCGCGGAGTGACACCACCGGTTCCGGGGGCCTCACCCGTCGCACCGGACCTGCCGGCCCCGCTCCTCCCCACGCGCCCGCCGCCGAGGCCGGTCCAAGGGTGGCAACGTCAATTGGCCTTTACCTAGGATGGGTTGCCCACCGCGTCAGCCCTCGGCGCGGGCCCGGACCTGGGGGAAGAGATGCAGCCTGGCAAGCAGCTGTCCACGTCCATCGACGCCACGGTGCCCACGGCCGCCCGCATGTACGACCACTATCTGGGCGGCAAGGACAACTACGCGGCGGACCGGGCGGCCTGCGAGGAACTGGACAAGGTCGTCCCCAGCACCCGCGCCCTCGCGCTGAACAACCGGCGCTTCCTCCAGCGGGTGGTGAGGACGCTGACGCGGGAGCACGGTGTCCGGCAGTACCTCGACCACGGGTCCGGCCTGCCCACGCAGGACAACGTGCACCAGGTCGCGCAGGGCATCGACCCGACCGCGCGTGTCGTCTACGTCGACAACGACCCGATGGTCCTGGTCCACGGCCGGGCCCTGCTGGAGCAGGACGAGCGCACCACGGTCATCCACGCCGACCTCCGGGAGACCGACGCCATCTTCGGCCACCCCGACACGCGGCGGCTGATCGACTTCTCCGAGCCGGTGGCCGTGCTGTTCAACTCGGTCTTCCACTGCATCCCGGACAGTGACACCGACGGACCGGCCGCCGTGGTCCGCCGCGTCGTCGAACACCTCGCTCCGGGCAGCTTCCTGGTGATGTGTCAGCTCGTCAGCGAGGACCAGGAGGTACGGGACTTCGTGACCGGGTTCATGGACCAGGCCACGCAGGGCCACTGGGGGCGGGTGCGCCAGGAGGCGGACGTCCGGGCGCTGTTCGAGGGCACGGAGATCCTGGAACCGGGGCTCGTGGAGGTCTCCACCTGGCGGCCGGACACGGAGGTGGCACCGCGCCAACTCACCACGGAGTGGATCGAGTTCGGCGGAGTGGCCCGCCTGCCCTGACGTCGACCGGCCCCGCCCGCAGGAGCCCGACCGGGGCGCGCGCCCCGGTTCGGCCGGTGACCGGTCCCCGACTTCCACCGCGCACCACCTCACCCGCCCCCGCCCCGACCGCACGCGTCCGCGGGCACACGACGCGGCGGACGCACGGGATCACCGGGCGAGATCCGGCCACGGAACGGGATTCAGGAGCGGGCGTACGTCCGGTCAGGGAGCGGGGTAGCGGCTCTCCATGGTGTCCCTCAACCGGGCCAGGGACTCACGGGGGTTGAGCGCCTCGTCGGCCAGCCGGTCCAGCGTGACCCGGTACTCCTCCGTCTCGTCCCGGTCCTCCAGGAACTGCGCGCTCCTGATCTGCTCCAGGTACACCACGTCGGGCAGATCCGAGCCGCCGAAGCGGAGATAGGTGACCGGTATGCCGGGCGCGGAGGCGTGGGTGACGTCCAACGGCACGACCTGGACCGTGACATGGGGCAGCGCGGCCATCTCGACCAGGTGCGCGAGCTGGTCCCGCATCACCCCGGGGCCGCCGAGGACGCGCAGCAGCACCGACTCGTCGACGACGGCCCACAACCGCGGGGCGTCGGGCCGCGCCAGCAACTGGGTGCGCCGCGTCCGCAGCTCCACCCGGCGCTCGATCTCCCGGGCGGGCGCCGACGGCAGGCCCCGCTCGACGACGGCACGGGTGTACGCGGGCACCTGCAACAGGCCCGGCACGTACTGGATCTCGAAGGTGCGGATGGCGGTGGCCGCCTCCTGGAGGCCCACCAGCCGGTCGAACCACTCGGGCATCAGCCGCTTGTCGTAGCGCTGCCACCAGCCGGGCTCCCCGGCCTGTCGGAGCAGTTGGAGCAGGACCGACGCCTCGTACTCCTCGGCGCCGTACAGCGCCAGCAGCGCGCGGACGTCGTTCTCGGTGGGCGGGCGGCGCCCCTTGCCCGCCTCGATCCGCGACAGCTTGGCCGGGCTGAACCCGAGCCGGCGCGCGGCCTGTTCCTGGGCGAGCCCGGCGTCCTCACGCATCCCGGCGAGCTGCACGCCGACCAGCATTTTCAGCAAGGTCGGCGCGGGCTCCGGGCGGTTCAGATACGGTTCGAGGCGGGAGACGCGAGGTGACTCGGCGGACATCCTGACTCCCCGTGGACCGGCGGACTGTGCCTTCACAGTTCCCGCGATTATCGCACCCGAACACCTCCGGCCGCACGGGGCAAGGGAGTTGCTCGCTGCCCCGCCCCGGCGACCGGCCGCACCGGCCACGCGTCGGCCTCCCGCGACCGCAGGAGCCCG
The DNA here is from genome assembly GCF_044757425.1 of Streptomyces sp. NPDC091281. Taxonomy (NCBI): domain Bacteria; kingdom Bacillati; phylum Actinomycetota; class Actinomycetes; order Kitasatosporales; family Streptomycetaceae; genus Streptomyces; species Streptomyces sp. NPDC091281. The sequence goes on from NZ_JBIVUY010000025.1 coordinate 10,432, forward strand.
CAATCCGCGAGAGACCGGAGGGGAGGGGCTACAGCAGGTGGTCGAACTCCCCTCCCTTGGCCCCGGCGACGAACGCCGCCATCTCCGCGGGCGTGTAGACGAGCGCCGGACCCTCGGGGTCACGGGAGTTGCGCACGGCGACCCCTCCCCCGTCCAGGGCGGCCACCTCGACACAGTTGCCCTCGGCGTTGCTGTGGCTGCTCTTGATCCACTGGACACCCAGCGCGCTCGCGCGCGTTCCGTTCGGTACTGACGACACTGCACTCTCCTCGCTGAGTACGCGCAATTTCCCGTGAAATTGCACGAGGACATCGTCAGCGTGGATAATAGCCGTGCCGTCAACCGCACTTCACCGAAACCGTTCTGACGCTGCCTCAGGGAGATGCCATGTCATCACCTGCGCGATTCCGGAGCCCCCCGCCCGTCGACGTCCCGTCCCGGACGGTCGTGCTCCCCCTCAGGAACAGCCGGGAAGGCTTCGCCGAGGCGCGGGAGTTCACCCAGCGCACGCTCGACGCGTGGGGGCTGGCGCACTGCACCGACGACGCGCTGACGGTGGTCGGCGAACTGACCTCCAACGCGGTGCTGCACGCCCTGTCGGACCCGGCGCGCCTGGCGCACCCACCCCGTCCGACCCAGCACGCGCCCCGCCCGGCGCACTCCCCGCACGCGGCCCACCCCGCACCCGGCTCCCCTTCCGCACCGTCCCCGCTTCCGCCGTCCCTCCCGTCGACACGGCACCGCCTCTGCGCGCCCTCCCCCGTGCCCGGCGCCCGGCTCCGCCTCAGCCTGCGCCGTTCACTGCTGATGTGCGCCGTGACCGACCCGAGCGACACCCTGCCCGTACCTCCGCATGCAGCGGACAGCCTGCTGGACTTCGGCCGCGGACTGCACCTCGTCGAAGCCCTCTCGCACCACTGGGGCTGGACCCGGCGCGTCCCCGTGGGCAAGACCGTCTGGGCCATGCTGCCGACCCGCCCCACCACCTGAGATGACTGCCACCGACCGTTCCACCCCGCTGGAGGACCTGGGCCACGTGCCGTGGCCCGAGATCACGGACTCCACCGGCTCCGCCGAAGCCATACCCGACCTGCTCACCACCGTCGCCGTCGGCGACGCCGACACCGCGGGCCCCGCACTGGGCCAACTCCGGCAGCGCATCTGCCAGTACGGGTTCGTGGTGGGCCAGGCCACCGCCGCCACCGTGCCGTTCCTCTGGGAACTGGTCCGGCTGCCGCAGGTCACCTGCCGCGTCGAGATACTGCATCTGCTGAAGAGCATCGCCGACGCCCGCCAGTGGGAGACCACCGCCGAGGCCTACCCCAAACTCCTGCGCCGCCGCGAACGGTACGTGGAGTGGGAACGCGACGCCCGGCACGCCGTGCACGCCCAGCGGGGCGTCCTGCGCCACCTCCTCGACGAACCGGACCGTGAACTCGTCCGGGCGAGCAGGGAACTCGCCGACACCCTCACCGAGCGGTGAGCCGCTAGGTTGTCGCCATGAGCAACCTTGACCGCTCGCCCGTGCCCAGCGTGTGCGGCGGACGCGGATTCGTCGTCGCCGAGCCCGTACGGGAACTGCTGAGCCCCCGGCACGTCCGGCTCGGCGAGTCCACCGAGGTACGCCGACTGCTGCCCAACCTCGGCCGCCGCATGATCGGCGCCTGGGCCTTCGTCGACCACTACGGCCCCGACGACATCGCCGACGAACCCGGCATGCAGGTCCCGCCCCACCCGCACATCGGCCTCCAGACCGTCAGCTGGCTCCACGACGGCGAGGTGCTGCACCGCGACTCCACCGGCAGCCTCCGGACGATCCGCCCCCGGGAACTGGGCCTGATGACGTCCGGGCGGGCGATCAGCCACTCCGAGGAGAGCCCCCGCCCGCACGCCCGCCTCCTGCACGGCGCGCAGCTCTGGGTCGCCCTGCCCGACGCGCACCGCCACACCGAACCGCACTTCGAGCACCACGCCGACCTGCCCACCGTCACCGCGCCCGGCCTCACCGCCACCGTCATCCTCGGCACCCTCGACGGCAGCCGCTCCCCCGGCACCACGTACTCCCCGCTCGTCGGCGCCGACCTCGCCCTGACCCGCGGCGCCGACGTCCGCCTCCCCCTCGACCCCGACTTCGAGTACGGCGTGCTGTCCATGTCCGGCGAGGCCCACGTCGACGGCGTCCCCGTCCTGCCCGGCTCGATGCTCTACCTCGGCTGCGGCCGCACCGAACTCCCCCTGCGCGCCGCCTCCGACGCGGGCCTCATGCTCCTCGGCGGCGAACCGTTCGAGGAGGAGCTGATCATGTGGTGGAACTTTGTCGCCCGCACCCAGGCCGAGATCGAACAGGCCCGCGCGGACTGGACGACCGGCACCCGCTTCGGCCAGGTGAAGGGCTACGACGGCGCTCCCCTGCCCGCCCCCGACCTGCCGCCGACACCGCTGAAGCCCCGCGGACGGGTGCGCTGAGCGGAGAGGCCACCGGAACACGGCCTCCCCGCCTCACACGGATGGTGACGTTCCGTCAGATCCAGGGCGCGGGTGCGCCGAGGGTGGCGAAGTCGACGGAATCGATCTCCGCGTAGCAGTCGCCCTTGGCGAACCGCAGGGTGTTGGCGCCCTGCCGCAACGTCACGTCGACGCCGGTCAGCGTCCACTCGTCCCAGCCGAGCGAGGGGTAAGTGACGTCGCGCGCCGCGCCGTTGACGGTCAGCCGGTGTCCGCAGTCGGTGCCCATCCCGTTGCCCGCACGGACGTACATGCGGTAGCCGCCGGTGTAGGGAGCGTCGATCCGGTACTCCAGGTAGCTGTCGGCGTAGTCGATGTACCCGGCCTTCCGACCGCCGGACGCCGCCGGGTGGTCGATGATCCGGCCGTGGTTCAGCGTCGCGTAGGCCGGGTTCTCGGCCTCCCAGCGCGTCACCGGGGAGGAGACCAGGGCCGCGTACCAGCGCGCGGCCATCTTCGCGTAGCCGCCCGCCGTCGGATGCACACCGTCGGCGAGATCGGCCGGGGTCAGCGCGCCGGCCATCGGTACGAAGTGCACGCGACGCCCCTCGGCCGCGAGGCCGGAGACCACGCCGGGGACCGCGGCGTTGAACCGCTGCACGCGTGCGGCGCCCGCCGGGTCGGCCAGCGGGACGAGGTCGGAGACGAACACGTCGGCGCCGGGCGCGGCGGCGGTGAGGTGCTCGACCAGGGTGCGCAGCCGCGCGGGCGCTCCCGCGGGGTCGAAGTTCTGGACCATGTCGTTGGTGCCGATGTGCAGCAGGATCGTGCGCGGTGACGTGGCGCGCACCCACTCGGCGGCACGGGCGTCGATCTGCTCGATGCGCCAGCCGGAGTGGCCCTCGTGGTCGTGGTCGCCCAGCCGGGCGGGCCCGTTGGACTGCGAGCCGACGAAGTCGTCGCGGTGACCGTCGGCCGCCAGGTACTGCCAGAGGTCGGCCCGGTAGCCGCCGGGCACGTTGAAGCCGTCGGTGATGGAGTCGCCCAGCGGCATGATGCGGACCCCGCCGTTCGACTCGGCGTGGGCCGTGGTGGCGGGCAGGACCAGCGCCGCCAGCGCGGAGAGAAGGACGGGCAGGGCGGCACGGACGGCCAGGGCCGCCAGGGGTCGTCTGATGCGCATGGCGCCTCCAGGACGTGGGGGGGTGCCTCTATGTCTTTCGTCAAGCGAGGCGTGGGGTTCGGGGTTCGTAGAAGGTGCCGTCGCGGAGCATCGCGAACAGCACGTTGATCCG
>NZ_JBIVUY010000026.1:0-7937 GCF_044757425.1 Streptomyces sp. NPDC091281
TGGTTCTTCACCGAACACACCGTCAACCCCAACCACTACGCCATGTCCACGCACCTGGAACTCGCTCCGGACACCGACACCACCCTGCTGAAACAGGCACTCAACACAGTCATCGCCCACCACGACGCACTACAGACGCACTACACCCACAACGACAACAACTGGACACAGGAACACGGCAACGGTGACGCCGACGCGCAGCGGCTGACCGTACGGGACCTGTCCGCGCTGACCGACGACGAACGGGACGCCGCCCTGCACGAGGCGGCCCTGGAGGCGCAGCGCTCCCTCGACCTGGCGAGCGGCACCCTCGTCAAGGGCATCCTGTTCCGCTTCGCGGACGGCACCGCGCCCCGCCTCTTCCTCGCCGTCCACCACATCGTCATGGACGGGGTGTCCTGGCGGATCGTCCTGGAGGACCTGGCGACGGCGTACGCACAGCTCGCCGCCGGGCGCCCCGCCGACCTGGGCGCGAAGACCAGCAGCTACCAGCAGTGGGCGCAGCGCCTGGCCACACACGTCCGCTCCGGCGCCCTGGACCACGAACTAGACCACTGGCGGGACGCGGCCGCCGCCGTCCGCCCTCTGCCACGCGACGGGGACGGGGACGGGGACGCCAACACCTTCGGCGCCGCGGCGGTCACCTCCGTACGGCTGGACCGCGCCGGGACGGAGGCGTTGCTGCAGCGGGTTCCCGCCGCGTACCGCACGCGGATCAACGACGTACTGCTGACCGCGCTCGGCCGCGTCCTGGGTGACCTGGCGGGCGCACCGGTCACGATCGCCCTCGAGGGCCACGGCCGCGAGGAGTTGTTCGACGACATCGACCTGTCCCGTACGGTCGGCTGGTTCACCACCATCCACCCTGTGACGCTGGACGTCCCGGAGGGTGACTGGGGGCAGGCCCTGAAGTCGGTGAAGGAACGACTGCGGGCGGTCCCGGGCCACGGCATCGGTTACGGGGCGTTGCGTCACCTGTCTGGGCCGGGGAGCCCCGCGCACACTTCCCTGACGACCGTCCCGCAGCCCGAGGTCAGCTTCAACTACCTCGGTCAATGGGAGGGAGCCACCAGTGAGGGCGGCCTGGTGCGCGCCCGCTTGGCCGCGCTCGGCGCCGACCAGGAGCCCGAGCAGCCCCGACCGCACGTCATCGACATCGTGGCCGCCGTCGACGACGGCGAACTGCGCATCGACTGCATCCATGCTCCCGCCGTACACCGCACCACTACCGTCCGGCAGCTCGCTGAGGCATTTCTCGCCGCGCTGCACGGCATGGTGGAGCACTGTCTGCGGCCGGAGAACGGCGGCGCGACACCGTCCGACTTCCCGCTCGCCGGGCTCGACCAGGCGGCCGTGGACCGGATCGCCGGCGACGGCCGGGACGTCGAGGACATCCACCCGCTCACTCCGCTGCAGAGCGGCATGCTCTTCCACACGCTGTCCGACCCGGGCGCGTACGCGGAGCAGATGTCTTTCGAAGCCGAAGGCGTGAGCGACCCGATGCTGCTCGCCCGTGCCTGGCAGACGGTGTCCGACCGCATCGGCGTGCTGCGTGCCTCGCTGCAGTGGCGGGATGTCGAGCGCCCGCTGATGGTGGTCCACCGCCGGGCGGAGCTGCCCGTCACCCACCTCGACTGGCGTGCCCTGTCGGCCGCCGAACGGGACGAGGCGGTGCGTCGCCTCCTCACCGAAGACCGCTCCCGGCCGATCGATCTGACCACCGCTCCGTTGATGCGGCTCACCCTGGTGCGGTTGTCGGACACGTCGGTGCGGCTGGTGTGCGCTTTCCACCACATCCTGCTGGACGGCTGGTCCGCGTTCGACGTCCTCACCCAGACCTACCTGGCGTACGCGGACCTGGCGGCCGGGCGGGAACCCGAGCTGCCCGCACGCCGGCCGTTCGGCGCGTACGTGGAGTGGCTTGAACGGCAGGATCTGGCGGGGGCGGAGGCGTACTGGCGGGAGATCGTCGCCGGTTTCCGGGCACCGACGCCGCTTCCCGTCGTCCGGCACTGTGCGCCCGGCCACCGCACGGGCTCCACCGCGCGGATCGCTCGCCGCCTGCCGCCGAAGGTCTCCCGCGAGCTGTTCGACTTCGCCCGCCGGCACCGGCTCACCGTGAACACCGTGCTCCAGGGTGCCTGGGCTCTGTTGCTCGCCCGGCACGCCGGTGTCGATGACGTGTTGTTCGGCGCCACCGTCTCGGGCCGGCCAGCGGAGCTGCGGGGCGCGGAGTCGATGGTCGGCATGCTGATCAACACGCTGCCGGTACGAATCCGCGTCGAGGGGACCGCGCCGGTCGCCGACTGGCTGGCAGAGGTGCAGCGGACCCAGGTCGAGGCACGCCAGTACGAGCACGTTCCGCTGCCGCGCGTCCAGGCGTGCGGCGACGTGGAGGGCGGAGAGGAGCTTTTCCGCACACTGGTTGTCTTCGAGAACTACCCGATGGACGACGAGGCCGCCGCCGCCCACGGGCTGCGCGTCCGCGGCCTGAGCGGCTCCGAGGCGACCAACTATCCGCTGAACCTCATCGCCTACGGCGGTGACGAGCTGGCCTACACCCTTGCGTACGACGCGGCGTTGTACAACGAGGACGCCGCGGCCCGACTGTGCGACCACCTGGAGGCCCTGCTGACCGCGCTCCCCGCCGCCGGCGAGGCCGCGTCGCCGGTGGCCGGGGTTCCGATGCTCACTGCCGCAGAGGCCGAACTGACCGTAAGGGCCTGGAACGACACTGCCAGGCACCTGCCCGAGGTGTCTCTCCCGGAGCTGTTCGCCGCCCGGTCCGCCGCGCACCCTGACGCCGTCGCCCTGGTGTACGGGGACGAGGAGGTGACCTACGGTGAGCTGGGCGAACGGGCCAACCGGCTCGCACATCACCTCGTGTCCCTGGGGGTCGGCCCCGGCACCTTCGTCGGCCTGTGCCTGGAACGCGGCACGCACGCGATCACCGCGCTGCTCGCCGTCCTGAAGGCCGGCGCCGCCTACGTACCGCTGGACCCGAGCTACCCGGCCGACCGCCTCACCTACATGATCGGCGACGCCGGGGTGGAGCTCCTGGTCACCGAGGAGAGGACGCGCAAGCGGCTGCTGTCCTGCTCAACACGGTCCGTCGACCTTGACCGGGACGCGCCGACGGTCGCCGCGCGGCCGGCGACCGCGCCCGCGGCGGATCCGGGCCCTGATGACATCGCGTACGTCATGTACACCTCCGGCTCGACCGGCACCCCGAAGGGCGTGCTCACCCCGCACCGGGCCGTCGTCCGCCTGGTGCACGAGGTGGCGTACACGGACGTCGGCCCGGGCGACACGGTCGCCCAGTTCGCCTCGTTGTCCTTCGACGCGTCGACGTTCGAGGTGTGGACGGCCCTGCTGCGCGGGGCGCGGCTCGCGGTGCACCCGCAAGGGCTGCCCACGACGGTAGAGCTGGGCCGTTTCCTCAAGGAGCGCGACGTCACACACCTGTGGCTCACCGCGGGTCTGTTTCACCAGGTCGCCGACGACGACATCGACGCGTTCGCGGGGCTGCGGCAGCTCGTCGCGGGCGGTGACCGGCTCTCCCCGGAGCACTGCGCCCGTGTCCTGGACGCCCACCCCGCGCTGCGGCTCACCAACGGGTACGGCCCCACCGAGGCCACCACGTTCACCACGATGCACGACGTGCGCGGCTCGGTGGACGGCGGTGCTCCGGGCGCGGGTTCCGTGCCACTGGGCTCACCGCTGCACAACACCCGGGTGTACGTACTCACCGAGGAGCTCGCCCCCGCGCCGATCGGTGTGCCGGGCGAGCTGTACATCGCCGGCGACGGTCTGGCCCACGGCTACCTGGGGCGGCCGGGACTGTCGGCCGAACGCTTCGTCGCCGACCCGCTCGGCGCCCCCGGTACCCGGATGTACCGGTCCGGGGACCTGGTGGCGTGGCGGGCGGACGGGACACTGGAGTTCCTTGGTCGCGCCGACGGACAGGTCAAGATCCGCGGGTTCCGGGTCGAGACGGGCGAGGTGGAGGCCGCGCTCATGACCCATCCGGCGGTTGGCGACGCGGCCGTCGTCCCGCACACCGACCCGGCGTCGGGCCGTACCGCCCTGGTCGGGCACGTGGTCCCGGCCGGCGGTACGCGGGTGCCCAGCGCGGCCGAACTGCGCGCACACTTGGCTTCGTCGCTGCCCGACCACATGATCCCGGCGGTGTTCACCACGCTGGAGGCACTGCCGCTGACCGCCAACGGAAAGGTCGACCGCAGGGCGCTCCCCGCGCCGGAACAGCGCCTGGTCACCGGCACGGAGTACGAGGCCCCGGCGACGCCCACCGCGGAGCTCATCGCCGAGGCGTGGCGAGAACTGCTCGGCACCGAACGGGTCGGGGTCCACGACAACTTCTTCGAGCTGGGCGGCGACTCGCTGCTCGCCCTGCGCGCTGTGTCGCGGATCAACGCGCTGTTCGGCACCGATCTGTCGCCGCGCGCGCTCTTCGAGAGGCCGACGGTCGCCGAGACCGCCGCCGGCGTCGAGGAGCTGGTCCTGGCGGAGCTGGAAGCGGCCGCCGGGACGTCCTGAGCCACCTGCCACCTCTATCTCCTTCACCCCACACGTGGAAAGGCCCCACCATGTCCAACCCCTTCGAGAAGTCCGACCGTTCGTACGACGTCCTGGTGAACGGGGAGGGTCAGCACTCGCTGTGGCCGACGGGCACGGCCGTGCCGGACGGCTGGCAGGTCGTTCTCGCCGACCGGCCCCGCGAGGAGTGCCTCGCCCACGTCGAGGCGAACTGGACGGACATGCGCCCGCGCAGTCTGCGTGCCTCCGCCTGAGCCGTGCCGCCTCGTTCCGGCCACCCGCTTCTGGCCACCGCCTTGCCACGGCGGCCGGACGGGCCGCCTTCTCGACCTGCTGACCAGCAATTCCCTGGGGGATCCCGCCAATGAACACGCCGCCTTCCCGCGCGGACCGGATAGCCGCCCTTCCCGAACGACTCCGCGAGGTGCTCGCCCAGCGGCTGGCCGGCCAGGGCGGGGCCGCCGCAGCCGCGCCACTGGTCCGGGTCCCGGCGGTGCCGCGCGACGGTGAGCTGCGCCTGTCCTTCGGCCAGCAGCGCCTGTGGTTCCTGGAGGACTTCGCGCCCGGCGGGGCCGACTACCACTCGGCGCTGGCCGTGCGGATCAGCGGGCTCCTCGACACGGAGGCACTGCGCACCGCCGTCCGTGACCTGGTGGCCCGCCACGAGGCGCTGCGGACGACCTTCGACTCCCGTGACGGCCGGGGCGTACAGGTCGTCCACGACCGGTTCGACCCCGACTGGTTGAGCACCGCCGCCGCCGACGAGGACGCCGCGCGGAAGGCCGTTCGGGCGGAGATGACCCGGCCGTACGACCTGAAGTCCGGCCCCCTCGTCCGCGTGCTGCTGGTGCGCCTGGCCAAGGACGAGCACATCTGCGTGCTGGGGATGCACCACATCGTCACGGACGGCTGGTCCATGGGCGTCGTGGCCCGCGAACTGGGCGTGCTCTACGCGGCGCACACCGAGGGCCGCGAGCCCGGCCTGCCGGACGTCCCCATCCAGTACCCGGACTTCGCCGCCTGGCAGCGAGCCCGGCTGGAGGACGGCGGACTGCTGGCGGCACAGCTCGGCTGGTGGCGTGATCAGCTGAAGGGCATCGCCCCGCTGGAACTGCCCACCGACCGGCCGCGGCCCGCCGTGCGCTCGTCGGCCGGCGCAGTGTACGGCTTCGAGCTGCCCGCCGACACGGTCACGGGGCTGAAGGAGATGGCCCGTGAGCGCGGCGCGACCCTGTTCATGGCGCTGACGGCCGCGGTGAAGGCGGTCTTCGCCCGCTGGTCCGGTCAGGAGGACATCGCCGTCGGAACGTCCTCCGCCGCGCGCGGGCACCGGGAACTGGAGCAGTTGGTCGGCTTCCTGGTCAACACGGTCGTGCTGCGTACCCAGGTCGACCCGGAGCTGACGTTCGCGGAGCTGCTGGGGCGCGTGAAGGACACGGTCCTGGACGCGTTCGCCCATGAGGACGTGCCGTTCGACAAGCTCGTCGAGGCGGTGCAGCCGGAGCGCGACCCGAGCCGGACGGCGCTGGTGCAGGCCACGGTCGTCCTGCAGAACACCCCCGCCGACACCCTGGACCTGCCGGGCACGACGGTCTCCCCGTACCAGCTGGAACGCCACGCCTCACTGTCGGACCTCACCTTCGAGTTCGAGGAGCGGGACGGGCGCCTGCACGGCCTGGTCGAATACAGCACCGAGCTCTTCGACGAGCGTACGGTGGCCCGGCTGACCGGCCACCTCGGCGTGCTGCTGGCCGGCGCGGTGACCGACCCGGACCGGCCCGTGGCGGCGCTGCCGCTGCTCACCGAGGACGAGCGCCGACAGGTCGTCATCGAGTGGAACGCCACGCGACTGCCGGCGGGCGACGGCCCCCTGATCCACGAGCGGCTTGCGGAGCAGGCCGCACATACCCCGGACGCGGTCGCCGTGATCGCCGAGGACGCCACGCTCACCCACCGAGAGCTGAACGAGCGCGCCAACCGGCTCGCCCACCACCTGATCGCGCTCGGCGCCGGCCCCGGCTCCCTGGTGGGGCTCAGCGTGGAACGCGGCTCTGCCATGGCGGTCGGCCTGCTCGGCATCCTGCGGGCGGGCGCCGCGTACGTGCCGCTCGACCCGGGCTTCCCGGCCGACCGCCTCGCCTCCATGCTGGCGGACTCGGGTGCCCGGATCGTCGTAGGTCAGTCGGCGGTGCACGAGCGCCTGCCCGCCGGGCCGGGACTGCGGGTCGTGGACCTGGACGCGGAGCTGGACGCGATCGGTCGGCTGCCCGCCACCCCGCCGCGAACCGCCGTCACCGGGACCGACCTGGCGTACGTCATCTACACCTCCGGTTCGACAGGCGAGCCCAAGGGTGTCGCCGTCGAGCACCGCAATGTCCGGCACATCCTCATGGCCTGGGACGAGCGGTACGGACTGGAGGAGCTGAAGCTTCGCTTCCTGTCGGTGTCCAGTCTCTCCGTCGACCTGTTCTTCGCGGACCTGATCCGCTCCCTCCCCTTCGGCGGTGCGCTGATCATCGCGTCGAAGGACGTCACCACCGAGCCGTCGGCGCTCCTCGACCTGATCGCCGAGACAGACGCCACGGGCCTGGAGATCGTGCCGTCGCTGCTCAACGCCGTCCTCCAGGAAGTGGACCGCCGCGGTGAGGCGTTCCCGCCGCTGCGGCTGATCTCCGTCGGCTCCGAGGGCTGGCGTGTGGAGGACTGCCGTCCCCTGCTGAGCCGCGTCCAGCACGACTGCGTCGTCGTCAACGCGTACGGCGGCACGGAGGCGACCGTGGACTCGACGGTCTTCGTCCCGACCGAGGAGAGCTTGCGCGGCCGGGTGTACGTGCCGATCGGCCGCCCGTTGCCCGACACGCGCGTGTACGTCCTCGACGCGCACGGCAGCCTCGTCCCGCCGGGTGTGCCGGGCGAGATCTGGATCGGTGGCGAAGGTGTGTCGCGCGGCTACCACGGACGGCCGGAGCTGACCGCCGAGAGGTTCGTCGACAGCCCCTTCGTGCCGGGCGACCGGCTTTACCGCACCGGCGACCGCGCGCGTTGGCTGGCTTCAGGGGACCTGGAGTTCCTGGGCCGCGCAGACGACCAGGTGAAGATCCGGGGCTTCCGCATCGAGCTGGGCGAGGTGGAGAGCGCCCTGTTGACCCACCCGGACGTGCGGGACGCGGTGGTGCTGGCCTGGCAGGACGACACCGGCCGCAGACGTCTGGTGGCGTACGTCGTGGGCGAGGACGCCGAAGCGGGGATACACACGTCCGACCTGCGGGCCCGTCTGTCCGGGCTGCTGCCGGACTACATGGTGCCCGCGCTGTACGTACCGCTGGAACGGCTGCCCCTCACCCCCAGCGGCAAGGTCGACCGCCGCTCCTTGCCCGCCC
>NZ_JBIVUY010000027.1:0-3194 GCF_044757425.1 Streptomyces sp. NPDC091281
ATGTTGACCAGGCGGGTGCCGGTCGAGGCGTAGCGTTCGAACCAGGTTGTGATGTGTTTGGGTTCCAGGGCCTCCCCACCGAAGATCACCCAGCGGAGATCCGGAAGGGTGGGCGCGGAGGACTGCGCGGCTTGCTCGGCCAGCTCGCGGAACATGGACGGGGTCTGGTTGAGGACGGTCACACGCTCGTCGCGCAGCAGATCCCACGTGGCTTCGGGGTCGCGTGCGGTGTCGTGGGGGACGACGACGGCGCGGCCGCCGGTCATGAGGGCTCCCCACAGCTCCCAGACGGAGAAGTCGAAGGCGTAGGAGTGGAACACCGTCCACACGTCCTCCGGCCCGAAGTCATACAGTGGCCGCGAGTTGGCCATCAGATGCATGACTGTGCGGTGCTCGACCGCCACCCCCTTGGGACGGCCGGTCGAGCCGGACGTGTAGATGACGTACGCCAGCTCCGAAGCCGACCCACCCGTCTGCGGGGCAGTCCCCGGCCGACCGGCGATCACCTCCGCCTCTGCGTCCAGGTCCACCACACGGACACCGTCCACGGGCAGGCCCGTGCTCAGTCCTCGGTGGGTGACGAGGATCGTGGCGCCGGAGTCCTCCAGCATGTAGGCGAGGCGGTCGGCGGGATAGGCCGGGTCCAGCGGTACGTAGGCGGCGCCGGACTTGAGGATGCCGAGGAGGCCCACGACCATCTGCAGGCCCCGATCCACGGACAGGGCCGCCAGGCGTTCCGGTCCCGCGCCGAGAGTGATCAGGTGGTGGGCCAGGCGGTTGGCCGCCTCGTCGAGCCGGCGGTAGGTCAGGGACTTGCCCGCGTAAGTCACGGCCACCGCGTCCGGCGTGTGGGCGGCACACGCGGCGACCCGGTCGTGGATCGTGCCCTCCCACGGGGCGGAACCGGGCGTCACCGCCCACTCCCGCACCACCCGCTCCCCCTCCCCCGGGGCGAACATGGACAGGGCCGACACCGGCCGCGCCAGGTCCTCGGCCATGCCGGTGAGCAGGGCGTCCAGGTGCCCGGCCATCCGCCCGACCGTGGCCGCGTCGAACAGCTCCGGGTCGTAGGCGAGGGCGTACGCCAGCTCGTCCCCCGCGTAGGCCACGAGGTTCAACGTGAAGTTCGTGACGTCGGCGCCCTCCAGCTCCCGCAGCCGGACGCCGTCGTCGCTCCTCCCGGTGTCGCCGTCCACGGGGAAGTTTTCGAACGCCACCAGGCTCTCGAAGAGGTTCGTACCGCGTTCGACAGGACTCCACCCCTGGATGCGCGGCAGCGGCACGTACTCGTACTGGCGCGCCTCGACCTGGGCTTCCTGCACGCGGGCCAGCCACTCGGCGACCGGCGCGTCGCCGTCGACGGACACCCGCACCGGCAGGGTGTTGATGAGCATGCCCACCATCGAGTCGGCCCCCGGCAGATCCGCCAGGCGACCCGAGACGGTGGCGCCGAACACGACGTCCCGCTCACCGGCGTACCGCGACAGCAGCAACGCCCAGGCGCCCTGCACCACCGCGTTGACGGTGAGCCGATGAGTCCGGGCGAACGCGTACAGGCGTCGTGAGGCGTCGGCGGAGAGCCACGTCACCAGGCGTTCCGTGGACTGCGCGCGGTGGCTGGCGGTGGGACGGCGGTCGTACGGCAGCGCGGTCGGTTCGTCGAACCCGTCCAGCAGCGCACGCCAGTACGCCTCCGCCTCCGACAGGTCCTGGCGTTCCAGCCACTCCACGTACGCGCTGAACGGGCGCCGCGCGGGCAGCGACGGCTCCTCACCGGCGGCCAGTGCCCGGTACGCCGAGGCCAGCTCGTCGAGCATCTGGAAGGTGCTCCAGCCGTCCAGCAGCACGTGGTGCGAGGTGCGCACTACCCGTACGGAGGCGTCCGAGGTACGGGCGATGACGATCCGCGCCATCGGGGCGGCCGACAGGTCGATGCCGCACTCCCGGTCCTCCGCCAGGTAGCGCTCCCGCGCGCGCTCCTGCTCCTCGGCGCTCAGGTCGCGCCAGTCGAGGTGGACGACCGGTGTCGTGACGTGCCGGCGCACCACCAGCAGCGGGCGGTCGACGCCCTCCCACACGACGGCTCCGCGCAGAACCTCCAGGTGGTCGGTGACGTGCTGCCAGGCCCGCTCCAGCAGACCGGGCTCGGTCACACCGTCGAGGACGAAGCTCATCTGCTCGAAGTAGGCACCGGAGCCCGGTTCGGCGAGGGTGTGGAACAGCATGCCGCTCTGCATGGGTGTGAGCGGGAAGATGTCCTCGACGTCCCGGCCGTCGCCGGCGATGCGGTCCACGGCCACTTGGTCGAGCCCGGCGAGGGGGAAGTCGGACGGCGTCGCGCCGCCGGCCGCCGGGTCCTGGCAGTGGTCCACGAGGGCGCGCAGCGCCGCCACGTGCTCACCCGCCACGCGCTCCACCGTCGGCCGGTCGAAGACTTCACCGGAGAAGATCCATGTGAAGCCGAGGCGGCCGTCCTCGACCATGCCGACGATGTCGAGGAGGTACGGGCGGGGTTCGTCCGGGGCGTGGTCATGGCCGAGGGCGGGCAGGCGGTCGCGGACCAGCCCGTCCCGCGCCGTCGTGCCGTCCCACTGGCCGAGATAGTTGAAACTGAGGGGCGGGAGCCGGTCCGCGCGCAACGCGTGACCGGGTGTGCCCGGTGCGGACAGGAAGCGCAGCGCGTCGTACCCGAGGCCGCGGCCCGGCACGGCACGCAGCTGCTCCTTGACGGACTTGACCGTTTCGCCCCAGTCGCGTCCGGCGGGCAGCGTCAGGGCGACCGGGAAGTGGGTGGTGTACCAGCCGACCGTGCGCGACAGGTCCAGGTCCTCGAACAGCTCCTCCCGACCGTGCCCCTCCAGGCCCAGGACCAGGCGGTCGGCGCCCGTCCAGTCTGCCAGGGCGCGGCCGAGTGCGGTGACCAGCACGTCGTTGATCTGCGTGCGGTACACCGACGGCAGGCGGTGCAGCAGCGCCTCGGTCTCCTCGGGGCCGAGGCGCACCTCGACCGTCTGCTCGGCAGCCGTGACGTTGCGGCCGTCGGGGTGGTCGACGGGCAGCGGGGGAGCCCCGTCCGGGTCGACCGAGCGCCAGTGGTCGAGTTCGTGGTCCAGGGCGCCGGAGCGGACGTGTGTGGCCAGGCGCTGCGCCCACTGCTGGTAGCTGCTGGTCTTCGCGCCCAGGTCGGCGGGGCG
>NZ_JBIVUY010000028.1:0-2623 GCF_044757425.1 Streptomyces sp. NPDC091281
ATCAACATATCTGGCGTTGACTTTTGGCACGCTGTTGAGTTCTCAAGGAACGGACGCTTCCTTCGTACTCACCCCAGCCAACCGGCTCAGGCTTTTCTCCGGGCATTTTCCCTTCGGTCTTGCGTTTCCGACTCTATCAGATCCTTTTCCGATCCGATTTCCTCGGTGCTTTCCAGGTTTCCCGCTTCGTTCTCGCGGTTTTCCTTTCCGGCGGTTCCGACTTTATCAGAAGTTCTGGGCCGGTTTGACCGGCTGTTTCTTTCCGATTGATCGGGGGGTGCCTCTTCGGAATCGAGAAGTCGATTTCCAGGAGGCTTATAGATACTAACCTGTCGCCGACCGGTCTCTGACCAGTTCTAGGCAACTGTTCGAATCTACCTCCCCGCATACTCCGTGTCAACGGTGTTTGCGGGGCGAAGAGGAGACTAGCAGTCCGGCAGGCGTGGTTGCACATCAGGCTGCGGTGGGCACCGTGGCGCTGCGTTCGGCCGCGTCCAGGTCGCCGGTCTCCCCCGCGCGGGCGGCCCTGCCGCCGAGGACGTAGACGTAGGCCAGGAAGGCCAGTTCGGCGGTGATGCCGATGGTGATGCGGGTCCAGGTGGGGAGGCCGGACGGGGTGACGAAGCCTTCGATGGCGCCCGACACGAAGAGGATCAGGGCGAGGCCCATGGCCATGCCGAGGGCGGATCGGCCCTCCTCCGCCAGCGCGGTACGGCGGGTGCGGGGGCCGGGGTCGATGACGGTCCAGCCGAGGCGCAGGCCCGTACCGGCGGCGACGAAGACGGCGGTCAGTTCCAGGAGGCCGTGCGGGAGGACCAGGCCGAGGAACGTGTCGAGGCGGCCGGCCGACGACATCAGGCCGACGCCGATGCCGAGGTTGAGCATGTTCTGGAAGAGGATCCAGAGGACCGGGAGGCCCAGGAAGACGCCGAGGACCAGGCACATCGCGGCGGCCTGGGCGTTGTTCGTCCAGACCTGGGCGGCGAAGGACGCGGCCGGGTGGCTGGAGTAGTACGCCTCGTACTGGCCGCCGGGGCGGGTCAGTTCGCGCAGTTCTGCGGGGGCGGCGATCGAGGACTGGACGTCCGGGTGGGTGCCGATCCACCAGCCGAGGAGGGCCGCGACCGCCGTGGACACGAGCGCGGTGGGAATCCACCAGTGGCGCGCGCGGTAGACCGCGGCCGGGAATCCGTGGGTCAGGAAGCGGGTCACGTCGCGCCAGGAGGCACGCCGGGTTCCCGTGACCGTGCTGCGCGCGCGTGCGACGAGCTGGCTGAGCCGGCCGGTGAGCAGCGGGTCGGGGGCGCTGGACCGGATGAGGGACAGGTGGGTGGCCGTGCGCTGGTAGAGGGTGACGAGTTCGTCGGCTTCGGCGCCGGTGAGGTCGCGGCGGCGCAGGAGGGCGTCGAGACGGTCCCACTCGGCTCGGTGGGCGGCGACGAAGACGTCGAGGTCCATCGGGGGGTCTGCTCCTCGGCTGTGCGTCGGCGGCCGGTGGGGGTCAGCTTGTCGTACTGCGGCGGGATGCGCCCTCAGCTTGGCAGACTGGCGCTGGTCGGGGCAGGTGAGGGAAGGGCGGCGGGCGTGAGTGAGCTGGTGACGGGTGAGGCGGTGGCGCTGGAGCTGCGGCCCGCGCGGCTGCCCAGCAGGGGGCTGGCCACGCTGCTGGACCTGTCCGTCGTGGTGGCCGCCTATGTGGGGGTGAGTGTGGGGCTGGCGGCGGTGACGGCCTCGTTGGACGACGCGGCGCTGGTCGCGGTGTCGATCGCGACGTTCCTGCTGGTGCTGGTGGGAGTGCCGATCGCGGTGGAGACGCTGACCCGGGGGCGGTCGCTCGGGAAGGCGGCGTGCGGGTTGCGGGTGGTGCGGGACGACGGGGGGCCGATCCGGTTCCGGCACGCGCTGGTGCGGGGTGCGGTGGGGGTGGTGGAGATCCTGCTGACGGCGGGAGTGGTGGCCGTTGTCGCGTCGCTCGTGTCGGCGCGCGGGCGGCGGCTCGGGGATGTGTTCGCGGGGACGCTCGTGGTGCGGGAGCGGGTGCCCGCGGCGCGGGCGGATGCCGTACCGCCGCCTCCGCCCTGGCTGGCCGGGCGGTTCGCGGGGCTCGATCTGTCGGGGGTGCCGGACGGGCTGTGGCTGGCGGTCCGGCAGTACCTGGCGCGGATGCGGCAGCTCGATCCGGGGGTGAGCTGGGCGATGGCGGAGCGGTTGGCCGGTGATCTGGCCGCGAGTACGGGGGTCGGGGTGCCGCCGGGGGTGCCGCCCGCGGCGTATCTGGCGGCGGTGTTGCAGGAGCGGCAGGTGCGGGAGGCCCGGCGGGCGTTCGGAGACGGCAGGGGTGTCGGGGGTGTCGGGGCGGGTGCCGTCGGCGGGTCTGTGGCGGCCGTGGAGCAGTCTGGCGGTCCGGTCGGGCCTGTTGCGCCCGCCGGGTCCGTGGCGGCTGGTGAGCCTGTCGAGCCGGGCGTGCCCGTCAGGGCCGAGGACGGGCCTTCGGGCACGGGATCGGTGACCGGGTTCGTGCCGCCCGTCTAGGGCGTGTCTTGTCGATCATGTGTCGAGCCAGATGAGGGTGCTGGCGAGGGTGATGGCGGCGAGGTAGCGGTCGGGGCGTTTGTCGTAGCGG
>NZ_JBIVUY010000029.1:0-1791 GCF_044757425.1 Streptomyces sp. NPDC091281
CGCAGCGATCTGGGCCGACATCCTCGGCCTCGAGAAAGTCGGCATCCACGACAACTTCTTCGAACTCGGCGGCGACTCCATCCTCTCCATCCAGACCATCTCCCACACCCGCCAGGCGCTCGGCGGACAGCTCTCGCCGCGGCTGCTCTTCGAGGCGCCGACGGTCGCCGAGCTCGCAACCGCCGTGGCGCCCGGGGAGCCGGTGGACGACCCGCTGATCCCGGCCGTGCCACGGGACGGTCTGCTGCCGATGTCCTTTGGCCAGCAGCGGCTGTGGTTCCTGGAGGATTTCAACGGGGGCGGGACTGAGTACCACTCGGCCGTCGGCCTGCGGCTGACCGGCCCCCTCGGCACCGCGGCGCTGCGCGCCGCGGTCGGCGACCTCGTGGCGCGGCACGAGGCGCTGCGCACCACCTTCGATGTCGTCGACGGACGCGGTGTCCAGATCGTCCACCCCGTGCTGGAGCCCGCGTGGCGGGTCGAGGAGGCCACGGACGAGCGGCGGGTACGCGACCTGGCGCAGGAGGAGCTGGCCCGCCCGTACGACCTGCGCGAGGGTCCGCTCGTCCGGGTGCTCCTCGTCCGGCTCGGCGCGGCGGAGCACGTGTGCGTCCTCGGGATGCACCACATCGTCACCGACGGCTGGTCCATGGGGGTCGTCTCACGGGAGCTGGGCGAGCTGTACGCGGCCCGCGTCGAGGGCCGCGAGCACCGCCTGCCCCAGGTCGCCGTCCAGTACCCGGACTTCGCCGCCTGGCAGCGCGCCCGCCTGGAGCACGGCGGACTGCTGGAGGAGCAGCTCGACTGGTGGCGCACCCGACTCGACGGCATCGCGCCGCTGGACCTGCCCACCGACCGGCCGCGTCCCATCGTGCGCTCGTCGAAGGGCGGGGTGCACGCCTTCGACATCCCGGCGGCCACGGTCGACGGGCTCAAGGAGCTGGCGCGCGCCCGGGGCGCGACGCTCTTCATGGCGCTGACGGCCGCGGTCAAGACCGTCTTCGCCCGCTACACGGGCCAGCGGGACATCGCTGTCGGCACGGCGTCCGCCGGACGGGGCGGCGCCGGGCTGGAACAACTGGTGGGCTTCCTGGTCAACACGGTCGTGCTCCGCTCGCACATCGACCCGGACACTCCCTTCGACACCCTGCTGGGGCAGGTGCGGGAGACGGTCCTCGACGCGTTCGCCCACGAGGACGTACCGTTCGAGCGCCTGGTGGAGGCTGTGCGTCCGGAGCGCGACACTAGCCGTACGCCGCTGGTCCAGGCGATGGTGGTGTTGCAGAACGCGCCCGGCATGCAGCCGAGCCTCGGCGAGGTCCACGTCTGCGACTACCCGCTGGAGCGGGACTCGGCCCTGTTCGACCTGACCGTCGAGTTCGAGGAGTACGAGGGCGGACTGCGGGCTTTGGTCGAGTACAGCGCCGAACTGTTCGACGCGCCGACCGTCGCCCGGTTCGGGGAGCACGTGAACACACTGCTGGCCGCCGCGGTGGCCGAGCCTTCCCGGCCGGTCTCCGAGCTGCCGATGCTCGCCCCGGGTGAGGGGGAGCGCGTGGTGCGGGAGTGGGCGGTGACGCCCGGTTCCGCCCCGTGGGAGGGCACGATCCACGACCGGGTCGCCGCGTGTGCCGCCCTCACGCCGGACGCGGTGGCCGTGTCCTGCGCGGACGTCACGCTCACCTACCAGGAACTGGACGAGGCGGCCAACCGCCTGGCCCACCACCTGATCACTCTCGGCGCGGGACCGGAACGCCTGGCGGCCCTGTCCGTGGATCGGGGCCTGCAGAT
>NZ_JBIVUY010000030.1:0-1490 GCF_044757425.1 Streptomyces sp. NPDC091281
GGGGGGTGCCTCTATGTCTTTCGTCAAGCGAGGCGTGGGGTTCGGGGTTCGTAGAAGGTGCCGTCGCGGAGCATCGCGAACAGCACGTTGATCCGTTGCCGGGCGAGCCGGAGGAGGGCTTGGGTGTGGGTCTTTCCTCGGGCCCGGCATTTGTCGTAGTAGGTGCGGGAGGCGGGGTCGTGCAGGGCGGCGAACGCGGACAGGAACATCGCGCGTTTGAGCTGCCGGTTGCCGCCTCGGGGTGCGTGTTCGCCGTGGATCGAGGTCCCGGACGACTTCGTGGTCGGGGCGAGTCCTGCGTAGGAGGCGAGGTGAGCGGCGGTGGGGAAGCCGGTGCCGTCGCCGACGGTGACCAGCATGGTGGCGGCCGTCCTGACGCCGACGCCGGGCAGCGACGTCAGGACCTTGGAAAGAGGGTGGGCCTCCAGCAGGGCACTGATCTGGCCTTCTGTGGCCCGGCGTTGTTCGTGGACGGCGCCGAGCGAGCGGGCCAGGGAGGGGATGACGATGTCGAGGGTCCCGGTGCCGGGGACGACGACGGTCTGTTCGTCGAGCGCGTCGAAGACGTCGTCGATCAGCCGCGCGGCCATGCGGGGGGCCTTGGGCCGGATCACCTCGACGAGTCTGCGGCGGCCGGCTTTTCGCAGGGCGGCAGGGGATCCGTTGCGTTCGAGGAGCCAGGTGACGGCCTGGTGGTCGAGCCGGGGGCCGAGGACTCGTTCCAGGGACGGGTGGAACTGGGTGAGCAGGCCGCGGATCCGGTTGCTGGTGCGGGTGGCCTCGGCGGCCAGGTCCTGGTCGAAGCCGACGAGGACCGTGAGCTCGGCGGTGATCTCGTCGGTGAGTTCCAGCGAGCGCAGGGTGTGCGGCATGGTGCGGGCCGCATCCGCGATCACGGCCGCGTCGCGGGCGTCGGTCTTCGCCTCGCCCGGGTAGAGGTCGGCGATCCGCCGCATGGACAAGCCGGGCAGATAGGCGACCTCGCAGCCGGTGTCGCGGGCCACCGTCAGCGGGAGGGCTCCGATCGAGGCAGGCTGGTCCACGATCACCAGAACAGCGCCGAACTTGGTCTTCAGTTTCTCGAAGACCTCCCGCAGTTTCGGTTCGGTGTTGGGTAGCTGCTTGTCGAAGACCTTCTTGCCGGCCGGGGTGAGTCCGTGGCCGTGGTGGTGGCTTTTGCCGACGTCCAGGCCCAGGAAGACGCCTATCTCGTCGTACTCCATCAAGCCGTCCTCCGATGCGGGGTTGTGCGGTGCCGGCCTCGGCGTTGGCGTCGTGCGCGCATCCACGTTATGCAGACCTGCCGCCCGCGAGCGGCCGGGCATTGCGCCAGGCCAGGCGGTAGTCGGACCTCTCATCAGCGTCTCCAACGGCGCCTCTCGGACCCGGTGACACCACCCCCCAGGTCATGCCTTCGACAGGGGGGAACAGTCATGCCGGGCCCGGAGGCCAGCGGCCCTCTTGCAGGACCGCGGAAAACATAACGGGGG
>NZ_JBIVUY010000032.1:0-1214 GCF_044757425.1 Streptomyces sp. NPDC091281
GGTGAGAGCACTTGCTGCTCGAGCTGGGGGTGGCCGCAGAGACCAGCGAGAAGCGACTGTTTACTAAAAACACAGGTCCGTGCGAAGCCGTAAGGCGATGTATACGGACTGACGCCTGCCCGGTGCTGGAACGTTAAGGGGACCGGTTAGTCACATTTCGGTGTGGCGAAGCTGAGAACTTAAGCGCCAGTAAACGGCGGTGGTAACTATAACCATCCTAAGGTAGCGAAATTCCTTGTCGGGTAAGTTCCGACCTGCACGAATGGCGTAACGACTTCTCGACTGTCTCAACCATAGGCCCGGTGAAATTGCACTACGAGTAAAGATGCTCGTTTCGCGCAGCAGGACGGAAAGACCCCGGGACCTTTACTACAGTTTGATATTGGTGTTCGGTTCGGCTTGTGTAGGATAGGTGGGAGACTGTGAAGCTTGGACGCCAGTTCAGGTGGAGTCGTCGTTGAAATACCACTCTGGTCGTGCTGGATGTCTAACCTGGGTCCGTGATCCGGATCAGGGACAGTGTCTGATGGGTAGTTTAACTGGGGCGGTTGCCTCCTAAAGAGTAACGGAGGCGCCCAAAGGTTCCCTCAGCCTGGTTGGCAATCAGGTGTTGAGTGTAAGTGCACAAGGGAGCTTGACTGTGAGACCGACGGGTCGAGCAGGGACGAAAGTCGGGACTAGTGATCCGGCGGTGGCTTGTGGAAGCGCCGTCGCTCAACGGATAAAAGGTACCCCGGGGATAACAGGCTGATCTTCCCCAAGAGTCCATATCGACGGGATGGTTTGGCACCTCGATGTCGGCTCGTCGCATCCTGGGGCTGGAGTCGGTCCCAAGGGTTGGGCTGTTCGCCCATTAAAGCGGTACGCGAGCTGGGTTTAGAACGTCGTGAGACAGTTCGGTCCCTATCCGCTGTGCGCGTAGGAGTCTTGAGAAGGGCTGTCCCTAGTACGAGAGGACCGGGACGGACGAACCTCTGGTGTGCCAGTTGTTCTGCCAAGGGCATGGCTGGTTGGCTACGTTCGGGAGGGATAACCGCTGAAAGCATCTAAGCGGGAAGCCTGCTTCGAGATGAGGACTCCCACCCACTTGATGGGGTAAGGCTCCCAGTAGACGACTGGGTTGATAGGCCGGATCTGGAAGCACGGTAACGTGTGGAGGTGACCGGTACTAATAGGCCGAGGGCTTGTCCTCAGTTGCTCGCGTCCACTGTGTT